>NZ_JAYGGY010000101.1:0-54025 GCF_034931625.1 Anabaena cylindrica UHCC 0172
TATATCAATACTCTTAGTGATTTTAAAAGTAAAGTTGCCACCCGTTTTTAGTATACAATAGAAAAAAGACTAAAACGAGTTAGGTTAGGCAATTTAAGAAACTACCGCGCAGTTAGGGAAGGAGTCTGTGAACTTAAAATTAACTATGGACCTGCCTACTGGATCTATTTTGGACAAATCTAGTCAAAAATAATACTTTGACTCTGTGACGGAGATAAAAGTACCCAAGAACAAGATATATTGACAGCTAAAGAATACTGGAGAGATTATGACAGAAGTGAAAACAGCAACCAGTAAAAGTAGAAGTTACCAAGATTATCTAATTTCATCTCTTCAAAATGAAGAACACTCTACCGCTTATCTAGAAACTTTTTTAGAATTAGAAGAAGAAGGACGTGAACCAGAATTACTCCGTGCTGGTTTAAAACCTGTACCTCAAAATAGTAGTAAAAAATGGAACCGATGAAATTGCTAGCACATATCGGCACAGATGGTATATTAAAAATCCAACCCCATACAGATTTCAAAGATAAATCTGTAGAAGTATTGATAGTTTTTCCAACCATTAGATAATCCAGAAACTACCATAATAAAACATAATGCTTGGAGAAAAATTACTACTAAACAATCAATTCAAGACGCAATTGGTAGAATGCAACAACTAAGATAAGAAGTAGGTTTAGATAAAAACTTAATTCGTGAAATGATTGAAGAAAGACGAAGATTTTAATGCAGTTTGTTTTAGGAGGTTATGAAATTATGATTGCTTCTTCCGATTTTTACATCACACCAGAAGAATATTTAGCAATGGAAGAAAAAAGCACGGTTAAACATGAATATATTGATGGATATATTTATGCAATGGCTGGCACACTTGATCCTCATGTTACTATAGCTGGTAATATATTCTCTTTACTCCGTAATCACGTTCGGGGTTCTGGTTGTCGGGTATATATCGCTGATATGAAAGCGAGAATAGAATCTTTAAATAGATTTTACTATCCTGATGTGATGGTAACTTGTGATTCACGAGATCAAGAAACTCCAGGTTATAAAAGATTTCCTTGTTTAATAATTGAAGTTTTATCTAATTCTACCGAAGGATTTGATAGAGGTGATAAATTTGCTGATTATCAAATGTTGGAAATTTTGCAAGAATATGTTTTAATTAATACAAAAAAAAACGAGAGTTGAATCTTTCAGACGCAATGATGAGGGACTTTGGATTTTACAGTCTTATGTGGAAAAACAAGCATCATTTCAATTGAAAAGTATTAATTTTGCAGGGACAATGACAGAACTTTATGAAGATGTGAATTTTCATCCTCTTGAATCAGAAAAACCTTAGAACAACATGGCAGAAATAACAATCTAGCCAAAAAATGTGACAAGATTAAAAAAAAGTCAGTAGTCTTAATCTCTTTATATCTCTAGATCCCCGACTTCTGAACATCAATTCAGAATTTATTGACAAGATAAAAATAAGAAGTGAGGAATCTCAGATAGAATATTCCTCTGTCCTCTTGGTGCATAACTTCCATGACCACCATCTCCGAAAATCCCTTTTCTCCCCAAGAAATTGCCTCAGAAGGCATAAAACCAGAAGAATATACCGAAATTGTCCGCCGCTTAGGTCGTCATCCCAATAAAGCCGAACTAGGTATGTTTGGGGTGATGTGGTCAGAACATTGCTGTTATAAAAATTCCCGCCCTTTACTCAAACAGTTTCCCACGACAGGTTCCCGCATTCTCGTTGGACCAGGTGAAAATGCCGGAGTTGTGGATATCGGCGACGGACTACAATTAGCGTTTAAAATAGAATCCCATAACCACCCTTCCGCCGTTGAACCATTCCAAGGTGCTGCAACTGGAGTTGGTGGGATATTAAGAGATATTTTTACCATGGGGGCGCGTCCCATAGCCTTATTAAATTCTCTCCGTTTTGGAGATTTGAATGATCCGAAAACCCAAAGATTGTTTACAGGTGTAGTATCTGGTATTTCACATTATGGTAATTGCGTTGGAGTACCGACTGTAGGGGGTGAAGTGTATTTTGACCCCGCCTACTCTGGAAATCCCCTTGTCAACGTCATGGCTTTGGGTTTGATGGAAACGTCAGAAATTGTTAAATCTGGGGCTTCAGGCTTCGGAAATCCTGTTTTGTATGTGGGTTCAACCACCGGACGGGATGGCATGGGTGGGGCAAGTTTTGCCAGTGCGGAATTAACGGATGAATCAATGGATAACCGTCCCGCTGTGCAAGTAGGAGATCCATTTGTCGAAAAGTCTTTAATTGAAGCTTGTTTAGAGGCATTTAAAACTGGGGCTGTAGTTGCGGCACAGGATATGGGGGCTGCGGGTATCACCTGTTCAACTTCGGAAATGGCGGCTAAAGGTGGTGTGGGGATTGATTTCGATTTAGATAAAATTCCGGTGCGGGAATCGGGAATGATTCCTTATGAATACCTGCTTTCGGAATCTCAAGAACGAATGTTGTTTGTTGCCGAAAAGGGACGAGAACAGGAATTAATTGATATTTTCCACCGTTGGGGACTGCAAGCGGTGGTTGCAGGTACGGTAATTGAAGAACCTATTGTCAGGATTTGGTTTGAGGGGAAAATAGCTGCCGAAATTCCGGCTGATGCTTTAGCGGAAAATACACCTTTGTATGAAAGAGAATTATTAATAGAAGCCCCCGAATATGCCCAAAAAGCTTGGGCTTGGACAAGTGATAGTTTACCTGCTTGCAATGCTGCGGGTATTGAAATTGCAGGAAGTCTGCAAACTTGGAATCAGATTTTATTGACTTTGCTAGATACTCCCAGCATTGCTTCTAAAAGCTGGGTTTATCGCCAATATGACCATCAAGTTCAGAATAATACAGTCTTGTTACCTGGTGGTGCTGATGCTGCTGTGGTGCGGTTACGTCCTTTAGAAGAAACCCCCAATCTCACATCCCCAATTGCCAATCTCAAATCCGGTGTTGCGGCTACAGTAGATTGTAATTCTCGTTATGTCTATCTTGACCCTTATGAAGGGGCTAAGGCAGTGGTGGCGGAAGCTGCCCGGAATCTTAGCTGTGTGGGTGCTGAACCCATTGCTGTGACGGATAACCTCAATTTTGGTAGTCCAGAAAAACCCATTGGTTATTGGCAATTAGCGTCTGCTTGTCGGGGTTTAAGTGAGGGTTGTCGGGAGTTGGGAACGCCGGTAACTGGGGGAAATGTCTCTCTTTACAATGAAACTTTTGATGCGGAAGGTAATCGTCAACCAATTTACCCGACTCCGGTTGTGGGTATGGTGGGTTTGATTGAAGATTTGAGTAAAATTTGCGGACAAGGTTGGCAAAATCCAGGGGACATAATTTATCTTTTGGGTATTCCAGTTTCATCCAAAATCCAAAGTCCAAAATCTAAAATTGAATTGGGAGGTTCTGAATATTTGGCAACGATTCATCATACGATCGCAGGTAAGCCCCCTAGAATTGATTTTGATTTAGAACGTCTTGTCCAAAAAGCTTGTCGTCATGGTATTCGCGCTGGTTGGGTAAATTCTGCCCATGATTCGGCTGAGGGTGGTGTGACTGTTGCCATAGCAGAATCTTGTCTTTCTGGAAATTTGGGGGCAGAAATTCATTTCCCACTTAGTGCAAATCACGATTCCCGCTTTGATGAAATTCTATTTGGTGAAGGTGGGGCGAGAATTTTAGTTTCTGTCAGTGAAGAAAACCAAGAAAAATGGGAATCCTATTTACAGGAGCATATTCCAGAGAATTGGCAAAAGCTGGGAACAGTGGCTAATTCTGGTAATTTGGAGATTTTAACCGCAGATAACCATAAGTTACTCCAGGTTAGTCTCGAAGATATGAGCGATCGCTATTCTTTAGCAATCTCTAAACGTCTCGCTATCTACACCAATACTTAAGCAACATCAAAAAATCAAGGATTACGCATGAAAATTTACAATTCATACGTAATTCTTAACCAATTTACGATACTGTTTTAATGGATGGTTAAAGATTTATTAAGAAGCAGGAGTCAGGATTCAGGAGTCAGGAGTCAGAAGAAAAATTAATTATTCCCAATTCCCAATCCCCAATTCCCAATCTCCATCCCCCCCAGTTCCCACTGACTCGACACCCCACCAGGAGTAAAATCAGCATGATTCCTATCCATTCCGTCACTTCGGATGAATACCCCCAACTTGCCAACAACCAAACCGAAAGTCATGAAAATCGCCCAGACAAGCCAGAAGAAGCTTGTGGTGTTTTTGGCATTTACGCCCCAGAACAAGACGTTGCTAAAATGACCTATTTTGGATTGTATGCCCTCCAGCACAGGGGTCAAGAGTCTGCTGGTATTGCTACCTTTGAAGGTACGCACGTACACCTGCACAAAGATATGGGCTTGGTGTCTCAAGTTTTTAATGAAACTATTTTAGAAGAATTACCCGGTGAATTAGCTGTTGGTCATACTCGCTATTCAACAACTGGTTCTAGCCGGAAAGTTAACGCCCAACCCGCTGTTGTGGAAACTCGTTTAGGTTCATTGGCACTAGCACACAATGGTAATTTAGTCAATACTGTGCAATTAAGAGAAGAATTACTCAAAAGTAATTTTAACTTAGTGACATCCACAGATTCAGAAATGATTGCTTATGCGATCGCTCAAGAAGTCAACGCCGGTTTAGATTGGTTAGAAGGTTCTATTCGTGCCTTTAACCGTTGTGAAGGCGCATTTAGTCTAGTCATTGGCACACCGGATGGTATCATGGGTGTACGTGACCCCAACGGCATCCGTCCCTTGGTAATTGGTACTTTAGATAGTGATCCTATCCGTTACGTACTCGCTTCCGAAACTTGCGGTTTAGATATTATCGGTGCAGAATACCTGCGTGATGTCGAACCAGGGGAATTAGTTTGGATCACCGAAGCCGGTTTAGCCTCCTTCCATTGGAGTCAAAAGCCTGAACGCAAATTGTGTATCTTTGAAATGATCTACTTTGCCCGTCCTGATAGCCTCATGCACAACGAAACTTTATACAGTTATCGAATGCGCTTAGGACGCAGAATAGCCAAAGAATCCCCCGTAAATGCCGATATAGTTTTTGGGGTTCCTGATTCTGGCATACCTGCGGCAATTGGATTTTCCCAAGCTTCTGGCATACCCTACGGTGAAGGATTAATTAAAAATCGCTACGTCGGACGCACCTTCATTCAACCCACCCAAACCATGAGAGAATTAGGTTTGCGAATGAAACTCAATCCCCTCAAAGATGTGCTTGCAGGTAAAAGAGTCATCATTGTTGATGATTCCATTGTCAGAGGAACTACTAGCCGTAAACTCGTTAAAACCTTGCGTGAATCTGGTGCAGAGGAAGTACATATGCGGATTTCTTCCCCACCTGTGACTCATCCTTGCTTCTATGGTATTGATACTGATACACAGGATCAATTAATTGCAGCTACTAAATCAGTAGCAGAAATAGCCAAGCAATTAGAAGTTGATAGTCTCGCTTATTTGAGTTGGGAAGGAATGTTAGAAGAAACAAGAGAAGATACTAATAGTTTCTGTTCAGCTTGTTTTACTGGTAATTATCCTGTGGCCATTCCTGAACAAGTTAAGCGTTCTAAATTGATATTGGAAAAGGTTGTAGTTTAGATAATTCTATCATCTTGTTGGATGGGCAAGATGCCCATCCAAATCTTTAATTGTCAGAATCAGGATAACCAGGATTATAGGATTTTCAGAATTTATCATCCATATTATTATTTCATCTTCAAAATCATGTATATCCTTTTGAAGATTTCGTACTCATTATAATATAAACTTAAGATGCTGATGCAAACAATAGGACTTATATAAAAATTTATGTAAGTGATTCAAATTTTTGTAAAAATAAATTACAGAATTTTCAATCTGCTGAAAAAAACAGCACCAGGAGTTTTTGTATAACGAGGTAAGGATTCAGGATATTTGATATAGAAGGGAACAGAAGAGAAAAATATTCTTCTTCCTCCTGACTCCTGACTCCTGAATTCTTACGTAACAAGTAATTACCAGTCACCGTATAATAACATACTATATATTAAAATATAATTACTGTATTCTAGACAAATATTACAGTTTATTCTCAGCAATTTTAAATTGCTCCTAAAATTTACCCAAACATGATAAGTATGAATTATAACTGTATATATAACATCAAAAATGCATCTACTATGTACAGACTAGTTAATCCCAGTGTTGTACAAAAATTATTTTCAATAAAACTAAATATTCACAACTCTCTTTTGCTCCTTTATTCATAATAGGGATATTCCAATGATTGAAATTCTCGCCACGCTCTCTGCTGCTGCCGCTGCTGGATTGAGAATAGGTACGCCCTTGCTCATCATTGGGCTGTTACAAGGCAGCAACCTCTGGTCTCAAGTTCCGCTGTTATCACGTATTTCTCCTTATGTATTAATCTGTTTACTCACTAGTTGGTCACTATTTGAGCTATTTGCTTCCAAAAGGCTAAGTGGGCAAAGAATAGTACAACAAATTCAGTTATTTTTATCTCCCATCGTAGGCGCAATTATGGGATTAGCCGTTGCTTCAGCAACAGCAATGCCAAGCTGGATAATTGCTTGTATTGGTGGTTCCTTGGCTTTGGTACTCCAACTAGTTCAATTAGGTTGGTTTTATCGCTTGCGTGGCTTGCCGTTGTGGGCAGTTTTTCTTCAAGATATGTTGTGTGTTCTACTGGTGCTGTTTGCCGTTGATGCTCCCTGGCAAGGAGGATTAATTGCCTTAATTCTCCTCTGGTTTGCAATTCATAGCGCTAAACAGTGGTATCAGTGGTACTGGCAAAATCGTCGTCTGTAGACAATTTTAGCTCAAACAAAAAGAAACCTCTCATACCGTTTCATTTTGAAAGTTGATACAAATAGGCAGCAAGGGTGCAGTGGAGAGAATTAAACACCAATAATTTGTATCAGGCTTTTCGTAAAATGGGATCACTTACTTTTTGGCATAGCGTGCTGAAGGCATAAGAGAGAGAGTGTCGCTGAAAATACTTAACCCCTAAATTTTTGGGTTTTTAGGGGTTAAATCCGGTATTTTTAGTCTATTTTGTGAATAATTAAAATTTCTACCCTGCTATTTTTACAAAAGTCCGATCGCATGAAGTAAGCCTTTACCAGTTATTAATTCGATAATTAAAGCAATGAAACCTAGCATGGCAATTCGACCATTCCAGACTTCAGCGCTAGTTGTCAAACCCCATTCCCAACGTTCTTGAGGGTACATTCTCACCCTTTTCTTCATTTGGGTGACTTGCGAAAGTTTGAGGCTGGGTTTTTCTAGTGATTCAATTACCAAGTCTGCCAGTGCTTTAATAAATACCGGATGGGTATTCGGCGCAGCGGCACGACGGAAGTTGTGAATTCCGGCTTCTTCGGCTATTTCTCGATATTCAATGTCGATTTCTTGCAATGTCTCGATGTGTTCTGAGACAAAACTGATCGGTACAACCACTAAATCTTTAACACCTTTTGCACCTAGTTCTTTGAGAGCATCCTCTGTATAAGGTTGCAGCCATTCCACAGGACCAACACGGCTTTGATAAGCTAGGGTGTGGGCATTGGGGCGATTTAGGGTTTGCATGATCAGCTGAGTACATTCCTCAATTTCCTGCTGATAAGGATCACCCGCTTCGACAACATAGCTTTTAGGAACGCCGTGGGCACTAAAAAAGATATGCACTTGATCAGGATCAGGGTATTGATTGAGTTGCTGAATGATCAGTTCTGCCATTGCTTGTAGGTAGCCTGGTTGTTTGTACCAGGAAGGAATAACGGTGTATTCCAGTGGTTGTAATTTGGGGTTTTCGCGCCACAGTTGATCTAAGAGTCGGAAGCTGGAACCACTAGTACTGATAGAAAATTGAGGGTAAAGTGGTAAGATTACCAGACTTTCAATATTATCCTGAGATAGTTGTGCGATCGCTTCTTCTGTATATGGATGCCAATAACGCATTCCTACATAAATATTTGCTTCTTTCCCCAAAGCATCTAATTGTGCCTTCAGTGCTGCCCCTTGTTCTTCTGTAATCCGCCGTAATGGAGAACCACCACCGATATACTTATAATTTTCTTGAGATGTTTTAGTTCGTCTTGTAGCAATAAACCAAGCCAAAGGTTTTTGCATCCAGCGAAAGGGTAGACGAATAATTTCGGGATCAGAAAACAGATTGTATAAAAACGGCCCGACATCTTCTAATTTATCGGGGCCTCCGAGATTGAGTAATAATACGCCTACACGACCCATAGCAGTTACTTTCCCCCAACCTTTCAGATTTTTTACTAATGTTCACAATATATCTTTAATTAAATATAAAGCTTTATCGGTAGGAAAGATGCAATGGCAACTATTTTCAGAGACTGGAGTTATCGCTATCAATGGTTATATGATGGCATATCGCGTTTAGCCGCCTTAACTGTGGGTGGTGAAGGTCGTTTCCGCCAACTCGCTTTACAAGGTTTAACAATAAACTCAGATACTCAAATTCTAGATTTATGTTGTGGTAGTGGTCAAACCACAGAATTTTTAGTGAAATTATCACAAAATGTTACAGGGCTGGATGCTTCCCCATTATCTTTGCAACGGGCGCGGCGAAATGTGCCGAATGCTACTTATATAGAAGCTTTTGCGGAAAATATGCCCTTTGCAGATAATTTATTTGATCTCATCCATACAAGTGCCGCTTTACACGAAATGCAGCCTGAGCAATTACGAAAAATCATTCAAGAGGTTTATCGGGTTTTAAAGCCAGGGGGTGTGTTTACGTTGGTAGATTTTCACACACCAACAAATCCTATATTTTGGCCTGGTTTGTCGGTGTTTTTCTGGTTATTTGAAACGGAGACTGCTTGGCAGTTATTAAAGACTGATTTACCCGCTTTGTTAAGAGAGTATGGGTTTGAGGTAGGTGAACCAAGTTTATATGCTGGTGGTAGTTTGCAGGTTATACAAGCGCGGAAATTAAGTTAGTAACAAAGAACATAAAACACAAGTATCTAAAAAGTGTTGAGGAATAAATTTATCACCTACTTGGTATTATTCCTCGTCTTTATCTATTTTATTTGTCCTTTGTGTTGAGATAGCGATATCCTATTTAAGTTGTAAACTAATTCATGAAGCTAGACAATAGGAGACTTTTTAGAGTTATTTTTTTGATATCGGCTATAAAGTCAATGAAGATTTGTTTACAAGTTCAATCAAGGTGCAGAAGTCGCCAAACCGGGTTTTCGGTGCAGATGACATAGTTTTTGTGGCTACAGTAGTGGGAGGGATAGCAGCAACAGCCAATTTGATTGACTATGGTATCAAAGTTGGTAAAGCGATCGCTAGTTGAAGGTATAGAACCAAAGATCCAAAGATTTACCACCGAAAATTTGCTGACTTACTACCAATGATGGGTAAACTAATGCAGAACTCAGTTCCTTGACCAGGCTCAGAGCATACATTTAAGCTACCATCATGTTTTTCCACCACAATTTGGCGGGCGATCACCAATCCCAATCCAGTACCCTTACCTACGTCTTTAGTGGTAAACAAATGGTCAAAGATTTTAGCTTGCACATCGGAACTCATGCCTTTGCCATTATCACGAATACGGATATGAATTTGGTTTAATTCGACGTGAGTACGGATGGTAATTTGTTGGGGATTGGCTTCTATTTCTTTGAAAGATTGGGTTTGTGACATTTCATCAAACACATCGATGGCATTTGCCAGGATATTCATAAATACCTGGTTTAACTGTCCAGGGAAGCATTCAATTGTGGATAAATCCCCGTAGTCTTTAGTAATTTGAATTGCTGGACGATGCTCGTTAGCTTTGAGGCGATATTTCAAAATCAATAGGGTACTATCAAGACCTTCATGGAGGTTGGCACTGACTTTGTAGTCAGTATCAGCACGGGAGAAAGTACGTAAACTGGTGCTAATATTTTTGATGCGGTCTGTTGCCCCTTTCATGGCATCAAGCAACTTGGGTAAATCTTCCAGGAGGAATTCTAAGTCAATGTCTTGGGCTAATTCTTCCACTTCATCTGTGGGTGGTTGCTGTTGATGATAAGCTTCTAGATACTCCAATAAGTCTTGTACATTGTCTTTGGCGTTGCTGATACTGCCATTGAGGAAACCGATGGGGTTGTTGATTTCGTGGGCGACTCCAGCAACGAGATTCCCCAGGGAAGCCATTTTCTCGCTTTGCACCATTTGCAGATGAGCGTTCTGTAACTCCTGCATGGTCTGTTCAAGTGCCTGGGATTTCTGAATAACTGCGGCTTCGGCACATTTGCGATCGCTCACATCCAGCACAATGCCGTCCCAGACAACCGAGCCATCTGTCTTTTTTTCGGGACGAGCGGCAGCCTGGAGCCATTTCACTTTCCCGGATGGGGTGATGATTCGCCATTCTTCGATAAACGGAGTTAGGTTTTGAGTCGATTCAATCATGGCTTGGACGATAGCCGCCTCATCTTCAGGATGGTGCATAGCATATACGCTACGTTTTCCCGTCATTACATCGTTGGGATCTAGTTCATAGAGATCAAGGCAACCGAAACTAACATAGGGAGTTGCGGTTGAGCCATCAGGAGCTAGACAGAACTGATAAACCATGCCGGGAATATTAGCCGCCAGATTTTGAAAGCGGGTTTCATTGTCCCGAAGTTGCATAAGAGCCTGCTGGGACTGTTGATACAGCCGAGCATTTTCCAAAGAAATCGCTGCTTGGGTTGTGAGGAAGTTTAATATTTCCACGCGATCGCTAGTAAACGCACCAACGGTAAAGTGATTTTTGAGATATAAAATGCCAATGAGTTGACCTTGATTTAATAGTGGTAAACACAGCACACTCTTGGGTTGGCGTTCCATGAGGTAGTCATCAATCACGGGTAAATCAGTTTTCAGTTCGTCAATAACCACAGTTTTTTGGGTGTTTTTGACATACTGAATCAATTTGAGTGGGAGATTGGGATTATTTGTGAGCGGTTCAGTACAAAGTTGTGTCTTATCTAGGGAGGCAATAGCTCGCACTTGCCATTCCCCGACTTCATTGGGGAGTATCAACGCACAGCGATCGCCTCCCGAATTTTGCAAGATAATTTGAGTCAGTTGATGCAGAAGGTCATCGAGTTCAATAGTGCTGGAGAGAGCTTGAGAAGCTTTGAGAATGGCAGCAAAATCGAGGGCTTGATTAATGCTAGTACTGCTGGAGCTTTTTTGAGTACTGGAACCGTAAATGGTTGGCGAGGCAATCGTCATTAAGGTGTTCCAAGTACCAGCTGATACTTCTGTTTCCTGTAGAATGGGGCGCAGTAGATGGGGATAGCGTTGTTGTAGATCATCGGTTTTAGCTTTGGCTCCCCAACGGGAATAGCAGTAGTAGGCTTCCTGCATATAACCTGCGGCGACTTTTTCTTTGCCCCAGTTGAGATAAAACTTGGCTGCAAGTTCGTTGGCGAGGGCTTCGTCCTGAATGAAGCCGTTTTCTTTTGCTCCAGCAATAGCGCGATCGTACATTTCTATTACTTGAGAAGTATTTCCTACGACTCGACATTTTTCTGCGGCAACCAACGCACAGCGATGAGATTGGTTGCTCGGTGCATGAACAGCTAGCTGATCTAGATGCTTTTGATGGGCAGTGACTTGCTCTAAAATACTAGTCTGCTCAGTTTGGCTAACAGTTGGATAGATTGCTAGCTGAACCAATGCGTCGTAAAAAGAAAATAGCGGAATATGTATCAGTCCAGCGGCTGCGTGCAAATATTGTTCTGTGATGCGGGCATTTTCCAGTGCCTGTTCGTATCGCTCGAATAGATAAGAAAGGATTAGTTTGTTGAAATAAAGTTGGAACAATGCCAGAAATTGATGGGCTTCACGATGAAGCAGAATCATATCGTTCTCATCATAGAGATCACTACACAAGCGATCTGGTTCGGGTTTAGTCTCCAGTAGGTTCAGGACAGAGTGATAGTAGCTACCTTGAATGTTAAAGTAGATATCCTGACCAAATTGCTGCATTACCTGGCGATGATCTTCCATCGCTTGTTTGAGGGAGGAGAGTTCCTGCCCGCAAAAATAAGCCGTGTAGTCATAACACAGCAGGCTGAGGCTGGCATACTCCAGATCGCCTGTTTCTAAGCCGCAGGAGTACGCTTGCAAAAATCCGTTGAGGGTATCTTGTGCTGGTTCTTTGAAATATCTAAGGTAAACATTAAATCCCAAAATAGTTTTTGCAGTGAGTTTAGAGTTATGGAAGTGCTGCAAAAGATTCATCCCGAATTGCCCGAAGCGATAGCCTGCATCAATGTCTTGCAACATGACAATTTGCATTAGTCCGTACATGATGTAGCTATAGGTTGATTCTGGGGCATTGCCATATTGCATGGATAGGTTGATTTGGGCAAAGATAACCAAAGGCAACAGATCTGGTGCGGCGTGGTAAGCGGCGGTTATGATACTGGATAAGATAACCATTGACGCTTTTGGTTCTGCTGCGGTCATTGTCGGTAGCGTTTGCAAGGAGTTGATCGACTTACCGTCGAGTAATTCTTGGGTATACTGAAGTGCTTGTCCGATATCTGCGTGGGTGGGTTGTTCTGGTAGATGCACGCCCAAACGTTCCAGCACCTCCTTCGCTAACTGCAAAGCTTCTATCTGTTGATTTTGAGCCATGCAAGCTTGAATCTTGACCTCATAGATGGTGATTTTGTCCAGCAATGAGCGAGCATGGGTTAAAACAGTTTCAGCCCATTGTTCCATCTGCTCAGAATCGGTGTTGAGATAGCTCGCTTCCGTAATCTCTTGATGGAGCGCCAAGGTGAGGGGGTAATGACTCTCCCAAGCTTTATCTGGTAATAAATCAATGCCTGTAGCGAGATAGGAAATCGCCGTTTTGTAAGCAGTTGAGAGTTTCGCCTTGCGTCCCGCTGCTAGGTTCAACTCTGCTAAATCTTCCTGTGCTTGGCGTTCGGTGATGAGAGCTAAACCAAGGTTTAAATGGTTCACAGTTTCAAATAGCCGCTCTTCTTGTTCCTGCCCAGAGGCGTTGTGCCGCAGTAATTGTCCTATTTTGAGATGGGTTGCCTGTTTTTGCTCATCAGGAATCAGGGAATATGCCGCTTGTTGAACGCGATCATGCAAAAACTTGTAATGCAGTGTTTCCTGCGGTTGGTCTTCCTCTGCTTGGGCTTCGCCTAAATAAAATTTGTACATATCGCTTTGCGGCAGAATCAAGCCTTCCTGCAAAGCCTTCCAGAGGGAGGTTGCGACTTCTGTTTGGGGCTGTTCGGAGGAGATCGCCAACGTCTCCAAATCAAAGTACGCGCCAACACAAGCCGCCAGTTTCAAGATATGTTGCGTCGATTCCGGCAGCTTTTGTAACTGCAACGCCATAAACTCGACGACATCATTCGTTAAAGCAGCATCTTGAACTTGCACAATGTCACATTGCCAATGCCCTGCATTGCGATCAAAAGTAATCAGCTCATCCTGATGCAGCACCTTGAGAAACTGAGTTACAAAGAAAGGATTACCTTTTGTTTTTTGCATCACCAGTTCTGTCAGGGGTTGCACTACTGTTGCCGGAGCATGGAGAGTATCCGCCACCAAGTGATTGAGACTGTTAAAACTCAGGGGTTGCAGGGTGATGGTCTGGATGGTTGCTCCCGCTTTCTCGATATCATTGAGGGTCAAGAGCAAGGGGTGGGCAGCAAAAACTTCATTATCTCGATAGGCTCCTAAGAGCAACAAATGACCCGTTTGCTTTTCAGCCATCAACACCTGAATCAAATTCAGGGAAGCCGAATCTGCCCATTGCAAATCATCGAGGAACATTACTAGAGGATGTTCCAGGGTGGTAAATACCTGAATGAACCTTTGGAACAGCAAATTAAACCGATTTTGGGCAGCAGTTCCCGATAATTCCGGTGCGGTCGGTTGTACTCCAATAATTCGCTCCAGTTCGGGAATTAATTCCACAATCACTTGGGCATTTTCTCCCAGTGCTGCTAAAATCTGAGTTTTCCATTCCTGTATCTGCGTATCACTTTCACTGAGCAATTGCCCCATTAAATCCCGGAAGGCTTGCACAAAAGCTGAGAAGGGAATATTGCGATTAAACTGGTCGAATTTACCTTTGATGAAGTAACCCCGTTGCTTGAGAATGGGCTTATGCACTTCGTTGACGACGGCTGTTTTACCAATACCAGAGAATCCAGCCACCAGCATCATTTCTGAAGCACCTTGGGCAACCCTTTCAAAAGCATCTAGCAGGATTTGTACTTCCTCCTCCCGTCCGTAGAGTTTTTCGGGAATTAGGAAGCGATCGCACAAATCCCTCTGTCCCAATTCAAACTCGGCTATTGAACCAGTTTTTTTCCACTGGCTTAAACACTCATCCAAATCATGCTTAAGTCCCAAAGCACTTTGATAGCGGTCTTCGGCATTTTTCGCCATCAGTTTGGCGACTATTGCCCCCAGCATTTTAGACACATCTGTATTTACCTGATGCACAGGTGTGGCAATCTTGGCAATGTGACAATGAACTAATTCCAAGGGGTCTTCGGTAATGAAGGGTAAACGACCTGTGAATAATTGATATAGGGTGACACCGAAGGCATAAAAATCACTACGGTAATCAATACCGCGATTCATCCGTCCCGTTTGTTCTGGTGCTAAATAAGCCAGGGTTCCTTCCAAAGTGTTGGGATTTTGGATTTCCTGGGTTTCTTTGGGTAGCACTGAAGCAATGCTAAAGTCAATCAACTTAACTTGCTTAGACTCTGGATGAATGAGGATGTTGGCGGGTTTGATATCTTTGTGGATTACCCGAAAAGAATGTAATTCGTGGAGAATGTCCGTTATTTGCAGAGCGATCGCTAATTTATCAGTTAAGTCTAATTGATGTTGCTGAATGTATTTTTCTAGGGATACTCCACCCCAATCTGCCATCACCAGGGCATAGCTATTGCCAAATTTTTCCAGGCTAAGTGGTTGAATAATACCACCAATGGGTAGGTTTTTGGCTATGGCATACTGATTGCGAAACTGTACCAATTCCCCAAATGTGGGGTATTTTCGTTGCAACACCTTAATTACTACGGGCAATTGCCGATTATTTTGTACTGCTCTATACACTGCTGTCCGAGAACCTAGATAGAGTTGTTCAGTAATGGTGTAACCAGAAATTTCCCGGAATTGAGGTGTTGTGGATGTCATTGGCTTGAGAATTAGTAATTGAGTGGGGAGTTCATTAAGTTCATTACTGTAATTAAGATACCCACAAATTTATGCAATCTAACAATCCTGATTCCGCTGAAAATGGCGATATTAGAAGTATCCAATACAACAATAGTCAGTAAGTAAAAACTCTGTGCAGAAAAAATAAAGAAAAAGCTTGCGAATAAGACAGGGAAAGGGTTTCACAGAAAGTTACTACACAATCGAACCTATGAACCAGATTAACCGATTGAGAGACACAATATTGCGTGTTTAAGCTTTTTAGCGTGATTAACATTTCTCAGATGAAATACAGTCAAGGACTGCGAAACCCTAACCATAAATTGAGCCATAAATAAAAAAATGTAGAGAAGTTTTTGCATCATCTCTACATTTTCGTATTTAGATTAAAAAGAGATTTAGGGCGCGAGGGCGTTACCGCGAATTAAGCTACCAATGGTTTTGGCAGTAATTTTTAGTTGGGTGATGGGGTTCGCTGGAACTACGGTTTTATACAAATAACTATCGAATGTTAGTTTCTGTACATCCAAATCATCACACATTTCTACAAATGCTTCGCGGGTAGCATCGGAGCGATAGAAGACACTTTGCAGAATGTCTAACACCTTGTAGGTGAGTCCGTATTTCTTATCCCAACGCTTTAGGTATACCTTGAGATCGCCTTCTGTGGGAATCCGCGCACCACCGTTGGCTGCTTCGACAATGGCTTCGGCACACATCCGACCAGATTTAGCTGCAAAGTAAATGCCTTCACCAGAGGATTTGGTCACATAACCTGCTGCATCTCCTACCAATGCAATGCGTCCGACAACGCGACGGGGACGGGGATGTTCAGGGATGGGGTGGGCTTCTACTTTGATGATTTCACCACCGGCTAATTTTTCGGAAGCACGGGCGCGAATACCAGCTTGGAATTGTTTGATTCTGGCTTTGTTAATGTGCATTGTGCCAGTACCTACCGCTACGTGGTCATATTTGGGGAATACCCAAGCGTAGAAGTCGGTGGAAACGTCATCGCCAACATACATTTCGGCGAGGTCGTTGTAGTAGTCCATTTTGTCTTGGGGTAGACGAATGCGTTCTTGGAATGCGATCGCATAATTGTAATCCCCAGCATCCATTTCCTTCGCAATGCGGGAATTCGCCCCATCAGCCCCAATCACTAAATCCACCTTCAGGGTTTTGGCAACTCCTTGGGTTCCAGTTTCAGTATGGTCTACATAATGAATGGTATAAGGATCAGTGTTATTTGTGGGGATATCAAGTTTGTGAACTGTGGCATTAATTAAAATTGCGCCTAACTTAGCCGCGCGATCGCGCATGAAACCATCCATGACTTCACGACGGCACATTCCTATATATTCATCTTCATTTATCAGATTGATATCAACCTCACGATTTGAGGGCGAAATCATTTTCATCTTCCGCACTTGGCGATCGATAATCTCTGGTGGTAGGTCAAATTCACTCACCATACACAGAGGAATAGCTCCCCCACATGGTTTAGCGTTATCAAGCTTGCGCTCAATGAGATAAGTTTCAATTCCAGCTTTTGCCAGTGTCTCAGCGGCAGATGAACCAGCTGGGCCTGAACCAACAACCGCAACCCGTAGTGTCAAAGGTTTTCTCCCAATCTTCACATTTACCCAGAAAATCGTATCACGGACTTTTGGTTGTTTTGGCGCTTTCCCTTAAGGTTTTGAGATAAATGCAATATTCTTTAACATTTCGACATGAAAACTGAGGTTAAAAACGGTCATGAGGATTTATGACTAGATATTAGTGGATGGTAACTAGAAGAATTAACTATTTCATACACACCTAACAAAATATGCAAGTTTCAGTTTGGGATTCTTTTACTAGAAAAGTTGGTGTTTCCGCAATTACTGGGTATCAACAACATAAATCAAAAACTCTTTCAGCAATATTCCAGCCCTCAACACCATTCTTAAGTTGAGTGTGCTACTGAGATAGTTTCTTAGATTGTACCCGTTGATACATTTAAGTCTTTGTGATTTTTTTTATTCAAAAATTACTGTATATGATATAAATAATATCACAGTAATCCTACCCGTAAACCGTAGATTAATAGCAGAGGTATAAAACCAGTGGGCATAGTAGTTGAGAATGTCTCTAAGCAATTTGGTAGTTTCCAAGCCGTTGATCAAGTGAGTTTAGAAATTAATAGTGGTTCACTGGTTGCTTTATTAGGTCCATCCGGGTCTGGTAAATCTACCCTGCTGCGCTTAATTTCTGGTTTAGAAATGCCAGATAGCGGCAAAATCTTTCTAACAGGGAAGGATGCTACATATCAAAGTGTGCAAGAAAGAAATATTGGCTTTGTGTTCCAGCACTATGCTTTATTTAAGCATCTGAACGTGCGACAAAATATCGCCTTTGGTTTAGAAATTCGCAAAACACCCCAAAAGAAGATTAAGGGCAGGGTAGACCAGTTGTTAGAATTAGTGCAATTGGCTGGATTAGGCGATCGCTATCCTTCTCAACTTTCTGGAGGACAAAGGCAACGTGTAGCCCTAGCCAGAGCCTTAGCTGTAGAACCTAACGTATTATTACTAGATGAACCATTTGGCGCATTAGACGCTAAAGTCCGTAAAGACTTACGGGCTTGGTTACGTCGTCTCCATGATGAAGTTCACGTTACCACCGTTTTCGTCACCCACGACCAAGAAGAAGCAATGGAAGTATCAGACGAAATCGTGGTGATGAATAAAGGCAAGGTAGAACAGGTAGGAACACCAGCAGAAATTTATGACCATCCCGCTTCAGCATTTGTCATGAGCTTTATTGGCCCAGTGAATGTTTTATCCAGCAACTCGAAAATTTTTCAGGCCAGTGGCTTTAATTCAGCCCACCCAGAAACGTTTTTACGTCCCCAAGATGTAATTTTGGAAAGGGTGGCTAACGGTACAACCGCACCTGCTACAGTGAGTCGTGTAATTCATTTAGGTTGGGAAATTCAAGTAGAGCTAAAACTAGATGACGGACAAATTATGACAGCACATCTCACACGCGATCGCTTCGATGAGCTAAAATTAGAATCGCAAGAACGTGTGTATGTCAAGTCCAAAGACGCTAAATCTTTCCCATTATATTATTCAATATAAAAGCAAATTAGCATCAACCCCTCACCTCAGAACCACGGTGCATACACATCCTTCCCCAGAATGAGTTTCCAACCCTAAAAACACTATGTAACCAAAAATCTAGTCCCCCTCCCCACTGTTTCGTGGAGGGTTTTTATGTCCGCCAACGGGCAATTTTAATACTATGTACAAAGTAGCACCCCCAGAAGAAGGGGGTTAAACTTTCTTGGTTCATAGGTTCACAGGCAATTCCAAAAAATTGATACTAACAAAATTAAGTCTTTACGTACACAATCAGAAATTTAACGGCTAAAATTGGCTAAGTGTTAAATTTACTTATCCTCATAACCTATATGACATTTGATATTGTTGGTGCTGCTGTAGATTTTGTTACTGATACTACTAACCGAGTTATTTCCGCATTTATTAACCAAACACTAGTTAAAGAAAATAAAATTAACTTACCTGTAAGAATTCAAAAAGTTAGACAAGATCAGCGGGTAATACAAGCAGAGGTAGATTATTACAACCGTCGAGAAGCTAGAAAAAAAGAATTTTTGGAAATTCAACAAGTACCTCTTTCTACAGATATAGAAATCACATTTACAGCAGATGAAAGAGAAAAGAGGTTAATGCAATTAAAACGGGAAGAGATGGAGGATAGAGGTAAGTTAAGTTCATTGTATCTAAACTTGAGTCGAGAGACGACATCTAAAGCAATTGAACTTAAACAAAAAGAAATTCAGGGAATTTTCGACCAACAAAAATGGCCTGGTGTCTTAAGTCGTGATGAAGCACAGCGGATTTTTGTAGATGAACAAAAAAAACCACGGTTACTAATTTTAATTCCACCACCAGATATTAGTGACGATTTTCCTATATCTTTCCGTGATAGTCTCAAAAAAGAAATTCGCAATCAATTAAAACTATTTTTAGAAAAATATTACCCTCTTCACAGTGATTTTTGTCCCGTAGAGTTTTACGGTAAATATTTTGAACGTTCAATTTTTGATGCAGAAGTAAAACAATTAGAAACCATTTTGTCCGCTGTCCCAACGGCAATTATTTACACTGATATCACAGATCATGAAGTTTATTTCAATGTCAAATTTTGGGGACTGCACGAACCAGTTTCTTTATCTTTTGAACCTTGGAATTGGGAAGAAGTTAAAGGACAACTTGAAGAATCTGGTAGTGATGAAACTAAGAGTTTGCGTGCAATCAGGCACACTATAGTTATTTTACACAAACTCTTAGCAGCATTTTTAGCAGATTGGTATTACTTGAATATTAACCCAAATTATGAACCTCAATTATTTAAATTAAGTGCGGACTTTCCTTCAGTCTGGACAAGTGAAATGCTGCAAAAACTAAGGTTGATCCTGCAAAAGTATAGAGAAGTATATAATTATGAATTAAAACAACTAGCATTTGTGCAAATAGAAAAACCAACATTATGGAGTTGTGTAAATACTTTATATGGACATTCAAATCATGTTTTTTCGATTGCTGTCAATCCTGATGGCAAAACATTTGCAAGTGGTAGTGCTGATAAGACAATTAAAATCTGGGATGTTCAAAATAGTGAACTGCTTAATAGTTTAAATGGTCATTCAAACTATATTTCATCAGTTGCTTTTTCTCCTAATGGAGAAATAATAGCTAGTGGTAGTTATGACAAAACATTTAAATTATGGTATTCCTTTAAAAGTAAAACTTTCATTGAGCATTCAGGTTGCGTAACTTCAGTTAATTTTAGCTCTGATGGTAAAACATTTGCATCTGCAAGTTTAGATAAAACTATTAAAATATGGGATTTAAGCACTGAAAAGTTAATTTATACTCTCACTAATCATGAAAATTATGTTAACTCTGTTGTCTTTACCCCAGATGGAAAAAAATTAATTAGCTGTGATTGTGACAAAACTATCAAAATATGGAATATTAAAACAGGAGTAGAAATGATTAGCATGACTGATCATGCCGATGCAATTAATACTATAGCTATTAGTCCTGATAGTAAATTTTTTGCTACTGGTAGTCATGATAAAACAATTAAACTTTGGCACTTGGCAACAGGAGAACTCATTCACACATTTTTGGGACATACAGATTCTATAACTAGCGTTGCTTTCAGTCCTGATGGTAAAAGTTTAGCAAGTGGTAGTATTGATAAAACAATTAAGATTTGGTATCTGGAGACAAAAGAATTAATAAATACTCTTGCAGAACATTCATTAACTATTCATTGTTTAGCTTTCAGTGTTGACGGAAATACTATATTTAGTGGTAGTGCTGATAATACAATCAAGATGTGGCAACGTAATTAAGTAAGTCGGCGTTAAAAATTGTCGTTATGACAAGGCAGGAGGGAAGAGGCTTTTGGGCAACTTTACTTTTTGTTACATACTTTTGTTTTTTCGCTATCAGCAAACCCTAATTAGGGAGTCAGGAGTCAGAATTAGAAGGAGGTAAGAATAGTCTTGAATCTGGTCAAGTGATGGGTTTTTGATTTTGATGATGTCAACGCTTATTTCTTGTACCTTATTTACATTTTCAACCTTCAAACTATTGATATATACTGCAAACGGGTCAAACTTGGACTTATGTCATACTGACCGTAACGTAGTGCAGGGAAGTATCTCGGAGATTCTAGAGCCTACGGCACGCTACGCGAACACTTCGTTCAGAATGACACTTTTAACCCGTTTTTAGTATATATAGGTGTTTGGTTTATATGCCTAACGGCACGCTCCGCAGCAAACCCTAATTAATAACCTTATCAAAAAAGCGCGTTGACAAAACAGGTGGTAATTGATTTATCACCTGTTGATAGGAGGGAAAGAGTTTTAGCTCTTGCGTCTCAATTCATTTTCTAGTCAGCAATATAGATATACACAGCACCATGCTGATAAACCTAGTACAATAATTGAACACCATGTATCATTGCTCAAATTTTAAAAGCGGGCGATGGGACTTGAACCCACGACATTCTGCATGGGAAGCAGACATTCTACCACTGAATTACACCCGCAATGAGTAATAATCACAAATTTATGTCATTAGACATAATATCATAAATTTAGTAAAACCTAAAAAGCAAATTTTAAATGATCTGATCTGCCAGGAGCATTAATTTTCTACAGGGAATAAAAATAATTTCCTTTGCTCATAGCCTATACTGGGTTCTGAACAATGAACTTAACTCATGTGCTAGGAAAAATTGAGAAGGATAATGTAAACTTAATTCAAAGGCGGTTTAAAGCATCAAAGTCTCTGACTATACTAACTTCCTCATTATTCCATGCGCTTCGTCCACCTGAAAAGCTTTCTTCATTTTGAGAAAGCTATCCTTTGTGAGTGCGAGCCACAAGCCGAAATTGAAGCGGACTCGATTATACAAAATATATACCTGAGTATCCAGTATGTTCAATACAACTGAAATTATCATTAGTGCTTTTGTAAATCAAATTAGATCAGGCTACCAACGTACTTACGGTGGCTTAAAAACTGATTATCAAGATATTATAGCTTGGGCAGGTAATATGGCTTTAGAAAATATTGCCAATAGCGATGCCTTATATCACAATGTTGAACACTCAGTCCTCGTTACTCTAGTTGGACAAGAAATTTTGCGTGGTAAACACATCCGCGAAGGTGGTGTTTCTAGTGAAGACTGGTTACACGTAATCATTTCCTTATTGTGTCATGATATCGGCTATGTGAAAGGAGTTTGTCGTGAAGACAAAGAATCAGAAAGCCTATATGCTACCGGGCAGAATGGCAACATGGTTTCTCTCCCTTCAGGTGCTTCTGATGCTAGTCTTACACCCTATCATGTAGATCGGGCAAAACTATTTATTGATGAGCGATTTGGTGGACATTATTTAATAGATTCGGAAGCGATTAAACGCAATATTGAATTAACTCGTTTCCCAGTACCTCATGCAGATGATCATCAAGATAGCAATCACTTTGCTGGATTAGTACGTGCTGCTGATTTAATTGGGCAATTAAGTGATCCGCGTTACTTAAAAAAAATCACAAGTTTGTTTTATGAATTTGAAGAAACGGGGATAAATAAAGCTTTAGGCTATCAAAATCCTGGAGATTTACGCAAAAACTACGCCAAATTTTATTGGCATGGTGTCTATCCTTATATTAAAGAAGGACTCCATTATCTATCTCTAACACAACAAGGAAAACAAGTTTTAGCCAATCTTTATTCCAATGTTTTTGTTGTCGAACATGAAAAACAAAATGAGGAATTACGGTATTTAGCTGAACAGTTAAATGCTTAGATAGTCATTAATGATATGGGGTCAATCGAAAATCTAAAATTGTTTGATTTGTGATAAAAAATTATGAATTGGTGGCAGAGACTACAAAAAAATCCTTTGGCGCGATTTGGGGCAACTTTACTGTTAGTTTTCTATTTGGCAGTAGTTGGGGCTGACTTGATTGCACCTTATAACCCATATGAATCACAGCCAAATGGTTCATTGCTGCCACCGACTCGTATTTACTGGGTTTCTCCGGCAGGTAAATTTATTGGCCCGCACATATATCCGACAACTCAAGGGGATACAAATTTAGAAACAGGGGAACGAAAACTAATTGTAGATTTTAAAAAGTCTTCACCATTGGGTTTATTTGTCTCTGGTCCAGAATATAGATTATTTCAACTCAGTTTGCCATTACCTCCTAAGTGGGATGAAGTAACTGTTATCCCTGGTATTCCTCTGAATTTGCATTTGTTTGGCTCAACTGGTGAAGCAAAATTTAACCTGTTGGGTACTGATGACCAAGGGCGAGATCAATTTAGTAGACTACTCTATGGTGGTCGTATTAGTTTATTTATTGGGATTTTTGGGATTATTATCACCTATCCTCTCGGTTTATTGATAGGTGGGATTTCTGGTTATTTTGGCGGTGTGATTGATAGTGTAATCATGCGTTTAGCAGAAGTGCTGATGACTTTTCCGAGTATTTATTTGTTGGCAGCATTGTCAGGAGTTTTAAGTCCACAATTAACTAGTACGCAGCGGTTTTTATTAATTGTAGTCATTACTTCTGTGATTAGTTGGGCTGGTTTAGCAAGGGTCATTCGTGGGCAGGTACTATCAATTAAAGAGCGAGAATTTGTACAAGCAGCACAGGCAATGGGTGGTAAGCCAATATATATTATTATGCGGCACGTTTTGCCCCAAACTGCCAGCTATATAGTTATTTCAGCGACTCTGACAATTCCTAGTTTTATTGGTGCTGAAGCTGTATTGAGTCTAATTGGTTTAGGGATTCAACAACCAGATCCTTCTTGGGGAAATATGCTTTCTTTGGCAAGTAATGCGTCTATTTTAGTTTTACAACCTTGGCTGATTTTGCCGCCAGCAATTTTGATTATCCTGACTGTGTTAGCATTTAATTTACTAGGGGATGGGTTGCGCGATGCCCTTGATCCTCGCAGTTTGCAGAGATAATTTTGTCAAGAAAGATGAGATTTTAGAGTGGGTTAAGATGTTGTTAACCCACCTTTATTCTAAGTTGATGGTCTGTATTATTTTCTCACTGGTGTACCGCAGGGATAAGTAGCCGCTTGCTGTGAATTACTTTCACTTGCTGGCTTGTCTTTAGCTGCTAAGTAGTCTTTTTGTAATGTGCCTAACAATTCATCTCGTCTATCATACAAACGTTTTAGGGTACGAGGTTGACATTGATTAAGAACATAAGCTGTGACTAATGGCAGAGCGATCGTACTATCTGTATAACAAACAATGGTGCTAGGTAACTCATCTGGGTCAATCTTACCCCAACTTACAGCTTCCGCTGGAGTTGCCCCTGACAAACCACCTGTATCTGGTCTGGCATCGGTAAACTGGACAAAGAAATCATGTCCTCGTTCTTCTAATCCCAGTACTTCGTGAATTTGCGGTTGTGTTTGCAATAAAAAGTTTTTAGGACTGCCACCACCGATAATTACAGCCGCACTTTTACCGTCTGTTTCCCTCGCACCATAAGCAATAGCTGCTGTTTCATTTACGTCAATGGCTGGATCTAATATCAATTTTGAGCCTTCCAATGCTAATGCTGCTACATTCATGCCAATGGAACTGTCACCTGGAGAAGAAGTATAAATCGGTACGCCGCATTCATAAGCTGTGGCTAATAAACAAGAATGTTCGACACCTAATTGCTTTTCTACTTCTCGTACATACTTACCCAGCAAATAATGGAATTCAGCTGTTCCCATGCGTTTTTGGAAAGGTTCCGCTTGGAGAATTTTGCGAATAAAAGCGTCAGTTTCTAGTAGCACATCATAGCCAAAAATAATGTCATAGATTCTGATGGTACCTTCTTCGCGCAATTTGACATCATCTAAAAATGGACTACCGGCAAAGAGTTCAAAACCCAAACCGTAATGCATATCGTGGTAAAGATTTGCACCTGTACTAATCATCCAGTCAATAAAACCATTGCGAATTAAGGGTGCAAGGGCAGAAACACCAAATCCGGCTGGTGTCATTGCTCCGGAAAGGCTAACTCCCACTGTAACCCTGTCTGTAAATACATCATGACTGAGTAGTTGACAGGCTTCTCGCAAGCGTGCTGAGTTGTAAGCGGTGAAGTAATTATTAATCAAATCAACCACTCCAATATCGGCTGACATTGGGATGGGTGAGATTTTTTTACCTTGCTGTTTTGACATTGTGATTAACTCCGCTAGTAAATACGCTGAATATAATGTTATCTAGCTTTTAAGGAATTATTTCAATACTTTATGGGATGAAAATACAGTTCAGACAAGCCGATAGAATAAATGATCCTGTTTTGTCATGCTTCGCTACACTCAGCATCTCGGAGGATTCTTTCCTTCAGAACGCTACGCGAACACTACACTTCGTTCCGTATGGCTATAGCTTGCGTGACGATGTAGGAGTCATACGCTCCCGTCAGGGATACAAAATGACATTGGGCATTTCTTTTTGTGGAGTTCTCTACATTCAATTACAAGTTAGATTTTATATTAAGGTTTTACGAAATAACCGATATGTTGATTTTTTATAATCTACATTATATGTATAAAAAAGTTCCTTGAATCCAGTAATCTTTATTCAAGAAATTATACATTTACCACAAATAATGATTCGGAACTTTTTCCGAATTCAAAACGATGTCCTTTTATCTTCCTGGTATATGTACTAAATTTAGACTATAATCGAAAATTTATTACGTAAATTTATGCAGCTAGAGCAATGCTAAACCTCAACTGCACCTATAGTTTTTAAGGTGAATAGTCTCCCTAATATGATTTTTTGGAAGTAATTGATACCAATTTTGAATTTTATATGGGTAATACTTGTACTGAGGCTATTTCATCTATTGGCAATAATAAAACTTATTGCTCTTTCCTGTAATTGCCAAATCTACTAAAATCAAGATACCTCAGTTAATGGTATCTGAAAATATGCCTAAACCTGAAATTTACATAACTTTTAGATTGACCCAGCCAGAGAAAGATTTACTGAAAGAGTATTGTGAACAAACAGGTAGAAATCAGACAGATGTGTTGCGTGAATTGATACGTGGATTGAAACGTCGAATCAAAAGAACAAAAGAGGAGGTTTAAAAGCCGCTTATATTCCCATATCCTATATAATGATTGGTAAAGCTTCCTGCTTTTATATCTGAGCTTGGGTACACCTATGCAAGTACTTTTTAGCTCTAACGTGAATTCTCCGTTGTTCAGCCTTTCTCCTCCACAGGATTACCCTGGCGAAACAAAGAGTATATACTGTCAGGCAATGATAGATAGTTAGAAGCAAAAACTAAGATAAATTAATAGTACAGTTGAACAGTCGTAAATTCTAAATCATACTATATCAAATAAGTTATGTCAGTGCAAAACCCGAATGCTGAAGAGTCTACAGATTTGATGATTGATATTAATAATCAAGAAGTCTATGAGTTACAAAAAAACTCCTCACCTGTAGTTAGTCTAGCTACAAGAAAAGGATCTATTTCTCAGTTTCTTGCTCCCTTGACTCAAGATACTTTTAAACAAGTAGTTCAGGAAGTAGAGCATAAATTAAGGATTGTTAACGAAACCTTATCCATGCTGGATTATCAGGGTTTTGAAACTATCCTACAGGAAATGCTACATTCGATTACCTTGAAAACAGGGGAATTACTCGGAGCAGATCGGACAACAATATTTTTATTAGATGAAGAAAACCAAGAACTCTGGTCTATTTTAGCTGAAGGAAAAGGTAAGCGACCATTAGAGATTCGGATTCCATCGGATAAAGGTATTGCTGGCGAAGTTGCAACTTTCAAGCGAGTAGTCAATATACCGTTTGATTTTTATACAGATGAGCGGTCAGGATTTGCTCAAGAACAAGACAAAAGAAATGGCTACCGCACCTACACGATGTTAGCTTTACCGCTGTTAAATGAAGATGAAAAATTGGTGGCGGTTGTACAATTATTAAACAAATTAAAATACGTACATAATCCAGAAGATCCGCTGTATGAGCGTATTGATAATAATGGATTTACTAGTGCTGATGAGAAATTATTTGAAGATTTTGCACCTTCAATTCGCCTCATTTTAGAGTCATCTCGCTCTTTTTATATTGCGACACAAAAACAAAGGGCTGCTGCGGCTTTAATGAAGGCGATCAAGTCTCTGAGTCAAAGTAGTCTTGATTTAGAAGATACCCTGAAACGGGTAATGGCTGAGGCTAAGGAATTGATGAATGCCGATCGCAGTACTTTGTGGTTAATAGACCGCGATCGCAATGAATTGTGGACAAAAATTACTCAGGACAATGGCCTAGATAAAGAATTACGAGTACCTATGGGTAAAGGCTTTGCTGGTATAGTTGCTGCATCTGGCAAGAAGTTAAATATTCCCTTTGACTTATATGAGCATCCAGACTCAGACACGGCTAAAGCTATGGATATACAAACTAACTTCCGCACCTGTAGCCTACTTTGTATGCCGGTGTTTAACAGCGATCAAGAGTTGATTGGTGTTACCCAGTTAGTTAATAAAAAGAAACTAGGAGATTTTCCTCCCTATGATCCTGCTAATTGGCCTGATGCTCCTGAATGCTTCCAAGCTAGTTTTGATCATAATGATGAAGAGTTCATGGAAGCTTTTAATATTCAAGCAGGTGTGGCGCTACAAAATGCTCAGTTGTTTGCCAAAGTTCAACAACAAGAACAAATGCAGAGAGATATTCTGCGGAGTCTTTCTAATGGTGTAATTTCTTCAGATAAAACAGGACATATCATCACTGCTAATGAAAGTGCTAAACGGTTATTAGGATTTGATGACGAAGAACGTTTGGAAGGCAGATTAGTTAGTGATGTTGTGAATATTAAGGAAGGTGATTTTAGTAAGTGGTTTGTAGATGCTTTACACGCAACAGATTTAAAAACTAGTCAGCAATATTACCCTGATCGCACGCTTTTGACTACAAATAACGAACAGCATAGTATTAATTTATCACTGAATACTATTGCTGATGTCAGCGACCAAAATCAAGTTTGTGGCGCACTGGTGGTCATGGATGATATTAGTGATGAAAAGCGGCTCAAGAGTACTATGTACCGTTACATGACTCAGGAGTTGGCAGAAGAACTGCTGAAATTAGATGATGCTAAACTAGGGGGCGATCGCAAAGAAGTTACTATTTTATTCTCTGATATTCGTGGCTACACCACTCTCACGGAAAACATGGAAGCTGAGGAAGTGGTGGGTATGCTGAATGAATATTTTGAATCAATGGTTGAGGCTGTCTTTAGACATAAAGGTACTTTAGACAAATATATTGGCGATGCCATCATGGCTGTATTTGGTTCTCCTCTACCTTTAAAAGAACACGCTCGCATGGCAGTGCAAACTTCTCTAGAAATGCGCTCTCGTTTAGAAGAATTGAACGAAAGTCGCCAAGCTGTGAACAAAACCAGGATCAAGATTGGCATTGGGATTAATTCTGATACTGTCATTAGTGGCAATATTGGCTCTAGTAAACGGATGGAATTTACCGCTATTGGTGATGGTGTTAATCTTGGTTCCCGACTAGAAAGTGTCAGTAAGCAGTATGGTTGCGATATTATTGTCAGCGATAATACATATCGAATCTGCGAAAAAGATATTTGGGCGAGGGAATTAGATTATATCCGCGTTAAAGGACGAAATGAGCCAGTAGCTATCTATGAGTTGCTAGGTTTGCGTTCTGATTTGATTAGTGATACCAAACTAGAACTAATTGAGCATTATCATCAAGGACGCGAATATTATCTTCAACGTCAGTTCGTAAAAGCCCAATCGGAGTTTGTCAAAGCTTTATTAGCTGACAACAATGATAAAGCCTCTATGTTATATCTAGGTCGTTGTCAGCATTGGATACAGTCACCCCCATCTGATCAAACTTGGGATGATGGTGTTTGGACGTTTAATGAAAAATAAGCTTTACAGCACTTCTCGGTGTTATGAGGTACAAGAACCCTACCCCCTCCCCGCAAGCGAGGAGGGGAACCGGATTTACAGTTAAATTCGGTTTTTAGGGCTGAAAACTCTCTCTGGGTCAGGATGTGTATATACCGTAGGCAAGCGATGAGGGGGCTATGATGTACCTTAGATAATTGGAAACCGCTGTAATTGCTTGCTGGAAAAAATCTGCCATTTTTAGGGTGTGTTATGTCTCTTGGCCTAATGCACCATTTATGAATATAAATAAAGCTGCAAAGCTGGCGTAAATTTGAAAAAGCCCGATTGATTACCGTATTAATTTCCAAAATTTAGCTGTATTTAGATACTTACTAACTTCAATTATTATAGGTTTTTGTTTTTTAATGGTTTTTATTATTTTGTAATTAAACTTAAAAAAAGAAGATACAAAACCTCAAAATTCACTGTAGAAAGGTTGTATAGCCTCTAGTTTGTAACAGTTAATTGATATTTGTTGTCAAATCAATTCTCTAGATAGAAACTAGGAGTAGAACACAAGCAATTATTTTTATGAACGCTATTTCTAATTTTGAATTTAAACGCTCAACTTGGCAAACAGCCATTATGTTGACTTTGGGTTTTTGGCTTAGTGCCAGCTTGGTTTTAGATTGGGTAATTATGCCTAGTCTTTATATCTCTGGCATGATGAACCAAGCTAGTTTTTCTACAGCAGGCTATGCAATTTTTTGGAATTTTAATCGCCTTGAATTACTATCTGCGGCTGTAGTTTTGACTGGAGTTCTGGCTATTGGCCAAGCTAAATCTAATTGGCGTTTGGGAAGTATAGTTTTATCGGCACTTTTGCTAACAGCCGCTTTGCTGGATACGTATTTTTTAACCCCACAAATGTGCGCTTTAGGAAGTAATTTAAGTTTATTTGCATCCAGTACAGTGCCAGCAACAATGAATGTACTACACGGTGGTTATTTTCTCCTGGAAGTATTCAAGCTTGTTGCAGGTGGGATGATTTTAAACTGGTGCTGGCAGGAAGTTTGAGATTAAGGTGGGCATTTCCCACCCTACTGCAAATACTGAATTATTCTGATTTAGCTTCAGCTTGACTGTTTGGTAAAAGTAGACGGATGGCGAGAATGGCAAAACCCACCGCTGCGATCGCTTTTAAGATGCGTGTAGGAAATAATTCCGCAACTGCTCCCCCGGCTAATGCTCCCAACAAGCTGGTTAATACTAACGCTCCAGCAGTGCCGAAAAACACACCCTTTCGAGATTGACCACGACCAGAAAGAGCGATCGCAGCTAACTGACTTTTATCACCTAATTCTGATAGAAAAACTGTAATAAAGCTCAAACCTAAAAGATGCCAGTTCATAATTGATTCTCTGTATAATTAATAACGATTAACCGATAAAAACATCCCAAAAAAGCATTATAGAAATTAGGAGTAACATTACCCCTGCTGACTTTTCTACAGTTTTTGGACTGAGTTTACTGGCTATCCAACCACCCAAAAGCACACCTAACAAGCTAGTAGTAATCAATGCAGCCCCAGAACCAATAAACACTACCCAAGGTTGATGAGATTCTGCACTCATTAACAGAGTGGATAGTTGAGTCTTATCGCCAATTTCTGCCAAAAATATGGTGATGAAGGTAGTTCCAAATACCACCAAGGCTGAATCCTGCTTTTTGGGACTATCCTGAATTACAGGCTCAACTAGATAAATATTGGTGTCTTTTAGTTCTGACTGGCTTACAGATACGGAGTCAAGTTTCACAGGCGTTATCTTGTCCTTAAGTTGTTTTCATATTCTTCTCATTTTCTCAGATTTTTGTAATAAATTGCAACTGTAGTCAAGAAAATAGCAGATTAAAAACCAACAGCTTGATCAAACCGGATTTGTTCCAAACTGCGATCGCTCTGCTTATACTCGTAATGAGGCAATATCAAGCAAATAGCAGTATTTCTTGTTTACATAAAGATTGTTGATGAGAATATGCGCTTAATTAATGATATTAAAAAGTAATCTAAAACAAAATCTCTTATCATAACTTTGAGTGCTAAAATACCGGATATAGAGTGAATTGAAGATATTTTAGATTCTCTATATAATTACTTGTTAAGAAAAATAAGAAATATGAAAATACAGAGTTTTAAATTCAGTAACAATAAAGAAAATTGGCACATTGAGGAAGTTAAATTTGAGGATCTAAATTTACTTGTCGGTGGTTCTGGAGTTGGAAAGACAAGAATTTTAAAGGCACTTAATTTAATTTGTGATGTTGCAAAAGGTAGAAATCGTAACTTAGATGATTTAGAATGGAGTATCAATTTCTCTCATTTAGGACAAAATTATAGGTGGGAATTACAAAGTTCCTCACTCAAGGACGAAGAAATTCTTCTAAATGTAAATGAGTCAGAACAGACCGAAATTGTTTCTGAAAAATTAGTTCGATATGATGATGATTCTGAACTAGAGATACTTCTCCGCAATGATTCAGATTCAAAATTCAATAACGAAAAATTGCCTAAGTTGAAAAGAACTGAAAGTGCAATTACTCTTCTTTCAGAAGAAGATTTGATTATTCCAGTTGGTAAAGCCTTTGAGAGATTAATATTCAATTTTGAAACTCGTCAGGAACTCATGATTAAGGCAGAATCTAATATTTTGAATAAAATAGAACAAATTTCAGATATAAAATTTGCTGGTGATCCACCAGTATTAGAAGATTTTGCTGGCGTTCCACCAATCTTAAAGGCTTTATTTTTGCAGGAATTTTTTCCTGATATTTTTAGTGAAATCAAAGATTGTTACTTTGATATATTCCCAGATGTGAAAGATGTGAGAGTTAGTAGCGAGAGAGACTTAGATGGTGATTTTCTGTTATCCTTTGAAATTCAAGAAAATGGTTTAGAAGACTGGATTCCTCAACAGCGAATTTCATCCGGTATGTTTCGTACTTTAATTTTTTTGGTTGAAGTAACTGCTGCTCCTGAAGAATCCGTGATTTTAATTGATGAATTTGAGAACAGTTTAGGAATTAACTGTATGGCTGAACTAACAGATTTTATCCTTGATAAATCCCCAGATGTACAGTTTATACTTACTAGCCATCATCCATATATTATCAATAATATTCCTTGGGAAACTTGGCAAATAGTTAGTAAATACGGAAACAAAGTCAGAGTTAGAAAAGCTTCTGATATTCCAGAACTTAATACAGCTTCTAGTTTAGATAAGTTTACTCAATTAGTTAATTTACTTGATAGTGAGGAAGTTTCTGAGTGAATCTTTTATTTTTAGTAGAGGGGGGAAAGACTGAACCAAAAGTATATAAAGCATGGTTACAACATTTATTTCCTAGCTTAACTTTTGTTGTGCGCCCTGAAGATATGACAATGAATACTTGTCGAATTATTGCAGGTGATGGATATCCAAATATGGTGAGTAAGCCTAAGCAATATCCTGGAGTTTCTCGACTTGAAGCCTGTTTAATGGATATAGAAACATTCGGCAATGTAAATCATTTTTTTATATGTATTGACTCCGAAGAAAATTCTTATATTGATCGTTTTAATGAAGTGAAATCTAAACTTGATGATCTAAAGTCAGGCTACAATATAGATAGCTCAAAAACAGAGATTCATATAATAATTCAGCATTGCTGTATTGAAACATGGGCATTGGGTAATGCAGAAATTCCTAACGAATATAGTTCAATTGGAAGTTCTACAGTTTTATCAGATTTTCAGGCATATTACGATATTTTGGTAAATGATCCTGAAGAAATGTATTTATGTCCACCTGGGCATATTTTTAGCACAAAAGCGAAATTTCATGAACATTATCTCAAAGAATATCTCAGACAATTTGGTTTGTCTTATAGTAAGAAAAATCCAAAGGTTGTAGAAGATAAAAAGTATCTAGATGCGTTAAAAAAGCGATGTGAATCAATGAATCATTTATCTAGCTTGAAATTATTGTTAGATATATGGGATCGCATAGAAACTTTGTAAGCATTAGCAACATTTAGGTCTATTAAAATGAATCTCTCATTGATTACTGCGTTCAAAAACACAATGAGAGAATGCCTGTATGAATTAAATCAAAAACCAACTGCTTGATCAAACCGGATAATTTCCAAACTGCGATCGCCATAAACAGCCTCAATTTGCTCACGACAGCAGTCAATAGCAAAATCGCTAAGTTCGTCTGGTTCAATCCCATACATATCCTGAAATATCTCAGTTTCCACCCGACAGAAACGCGGACGCTGGTCATAAATGCCGCATTCTCGCGTGGTATGGTCAAAATTAACGCACCATCCCTTGTCCCCTACCATACTCAGATAAAGCCCCAGTTCTTCTGGTGAGAGATACTCTTCCAAATCTGGACGATCTGCTGGATCAAGATGACAGCAGGCTCCACATTGTTTTACACATTGCCAGGTAGTCATAATTTAATTTACCTTGTGATTTGTTGCTATTTTACTTTTTTATATCGTTTTCTATAATTTTGTTAAGTAAATTAAATCTGGTGTCCGCTTCCCGGATATGATCTATTGCGGGTTTTGCAGTTGAATTATTAAACTTTTTAAGACAATTAGAGAGGAAAAGAAAACAATGGAAGCTTTAGCCAACATTAATTGGGAAGTCATTTTTCAATTGACCTGCGTAGGTCTAATCATCATTTCTGGGCCAGTAGTAATTTTTCTCTTGGCTTTTCGCAACGGCAACCTGTAGATTGGGTAATGGGTAATGGGTAATGGGTAATGGGTATAGTTTAGCCAATTACCAATTACCACTTATTCAAAGATTTGTGTTGATTAGTTTTGCTCACAACTAACCAAAGCCTGAACCGCAGCTTCAATAATGCCATCATACTGAGGTAGAGATAGATTAACCTTTTTGGCATCATGACGATTGCTTCCTAATAGTCCAGTATTATCCCCAGGCTGCATGGCTAAAACTTTACCTTCAGGATTTTTAATTCTTAATTCTGCATCAACACCGTTTTGATAAACGCCACAGGTATATTGACGTTGTTGGTATTCAAAGTTGGCGCGTAATTTTTGAGATTGTGGGTGAGAAAATATTGAAAACTGGCTGGGGAGTCGAAGACCGACTAACTCCATTTCAATGGTGATTTTGTCATTGAAGTTATTTTCCCGGAGTTTGTAAGCTATATCTACTCGCGCAGGTAGGGGGAAGTAATCACGCCAACGCCAAGCGATCGCTTTAATTTGATATCTGATATTATCTATAGTCTGCGCTAGGGTCAGTTTAATGTGACCTTTACCGACAATTTGCTGCTCAATTACTTGTGCATTAGCTGTCCAGAATATAGGATCTGGGTTTTCAATACCACAGGGATGGAGAATATTTAGCTGTTGATATAAATCCTGATTGATTTGATTGAGGTTGGCTTGGGCATCAATTTTTAGTAGTGGTTTGAGGTGTTGGGGTTCTAAACACTGATTTGCAAACTCAGATAAACGCGATCGCACTGAGAGTAAATTATCTGCTGGCAGAGAAAATCCTCCTGCGGCTTTATGTCCACCAAATTTCCCCAGCAAGTCCCGACAATATTCTAAAGCTGCAAAAACGTTAAATTCAGGAATTCCCCGCGCTGAACCGCGAATTACGCTGTCATCCTCATAAGTACCAATGAACACAGGCACACCGTAACGTTCCAGCAAGCGAGAAGCGACAATGCCAATGACACCATGATGCCAATTATCTTTAACAACGACTAATACCCGGTCTTTTTGTAAAGAGTTTACATATAAATCTTCAACAAGTGCGATCGCTTCTTGTTCAATTTGCTCACACATCTGCTGACGTTGGATGTTTATTTGTTCACACTGCATTGCTCTTTCCAGTGCTAATCCCATATCATCAGTAGTCAGCAATTCTATCACTGTTTGTGGGTTGCCAATTCGACCAATGGCATTAATGCGTGGCCCCAATCGAAATCCAATATCTTCCGGCTTTAACGATTTTTGATTTTGAGTTTTTGATTTTGGATTACTTTCAGTTTCCCCTTCAGTTGCTTGCACTCCAGCCACTTGAATTAAAGCTTGCACTCCTGGTAAAGTAGATTTAGGTAATAACTTTAAACCACGTTTTACCCAACGGCGATTAACACCAGTTAAAGGAGCTAAATCGGCAATAGTTCCCAAGGTAAACAACGCTAACATCGGTTGCACTAAACCCTTAATTTGTCCTAATTGCTGGGCTAAACATACGGCTAAAATATAAGCCACACCCACACCAGCCACACCCCGATAAGGTGAAGACTCAGCTATTAATTTCGGATTAAGAATGGCGTTAGCTGGGGGTAAAATGGGGGGAATGTCGTGATGGTCGGTGATAATTACCTTTAAACCCAGTTCTCTGGCTCTAGCAATGGGTTCAAAAGCAGATATACCATTGTCTACAGTTAAAACTAATCCGACTCCTTCGCTGTGGAATTCTTCAATAATGCGTTTGTTAATTCCATAACCTTCGTGCATCCGACTAGGGATAGCGTAATCTACATTAGCACCCAAAGCGCGGAGGCTGCGGAGTAGTAATGCAGTACTAGTCATGCCATCTGCATCGTAGTCTCCACAGATAGCTATTTTTTCCTGATGTGCGATCGCATTTTCCAATAATTCTACACTCACCGCTAAATCGGGAAAATCCTCCAATGGAGAAGGTAAATTTAACGATTCGGGATTTAAAAATTCTGCTGCTGCTGCTGGTGTTTCCATACCCCGATTAATCAACAACTGGCTGATAATTGGCGATATATTTGTTAAATCAGCCAACTTTTGAGCTAATTCAGGATTTGCTGGTGCAATTTGCCAACGTTGGTGAGGTAAGCGTTTGACGGATTTTAAAATTTCAGTTACAGGTCGATCTAGCACTGAGAATTAAGTAATTGGTCATAGGTAATATCCTAATGGATCTTCAGACAAGATTCAGACATAAAATTACATCGTATCAGAGTATCAGATACAGCAGTTTCCAATTATATAAGCTACATCATAGCCCTCTCATCGCTTGCGGAGTAGGGTTTCTTGTACCTCATAACACCGGGAAGTGCTGTAAAATAAAAACAAATCCACAAAAGGCAGTCTTTATGGTAGCCCAAATCAGTGAAATCAAATCCCCCACTGAACTGGTAATCTCTTGGGAAGCCTTACCCGATGATTTTCAGTTAGAGGATGAACCGGTGGAAAATACAGGACAGCCAATTTTAGCTGGTGCTTTGCGAGAAAGTTTAGAAATTGCGGATTTCATACAACCTCAAATGTTGATAGCTTCAAATTTTGGTTTGTGTGCCACACTAAATGGTCAATTTATAGCTAAAGCACCTGATTGGTTATATGTTCCAGCGGTTAAAGAGATTTTAGCTGAACGTAAAAGCTACACACCAAATTTAGAAGGTGATATTCCAGCTATAGTGATGGAATTTTTATCGGATAATGAAGGTGGAGAGTATTCTTTTAAACGCACCTATCCACCAGGAAAATGGTTTTTTTACGAGCAAATTTTACAAGTTCCCATTTATGTAATTTTTGACCCTAATGGCGGTTTATTAGAATATTATCAACTAGAAAACGGTCGCTATGAATTAAAACAACCAGATGAAAATGGTCTGCATTGGATTGATGCAATGGGCTTATTTTTGGGAACTTGGAGAGGAGAAAAAGAAGCCAGAACAGGTTATTGGTTAAGATGGTGGGATGAAGCAGGTAATTTGTTACCTTGGTCTGTAGAACAGATTTCACAAGAACGCCAACGGGCTGAACAGGAACGTCAGGAAAAACAACGGCTAATAGATTATTTAAAATCTCAGGGTATTGACCCCAATAATTTACCCACAGGAACGCCTTAGAGACTTCCAACTAAAAAAAGATCCCGTCGTTGTGACGGTAGGGAGCAGGGAGCAGGGAGCAGGGAGCAGGGAGCAGGGAGCAGGGGGAAGAAAAGTCGCTTTGATTTGGTGAACTTGGATAGCGTATCCTACGGGAAGCAAGCTACGCGGAGCGTCCCGTAGGGAAGTAGTAGTCTGTCAAGAACTAATTGACGGGTAAATAAATTTTCTTTCTTCCTTCTCCCTTTCCTTCTCTTGTCGGAGACGCTGCGCGAACGGAACGTCTTCGACGAACGCGTTCTTTGCGTCTATCCCTAATGGGACGCTACGCGAACGCGATTCGTTTCTTCTTTATCCGTCAAAATATATTTACTTTACCATCGTTGAGAATATAAAGAGAGCGATAACCGGGAAACTTATTACTAGGACGCAGTTCTAAATGCAGAGTACCAAAATTAGGTTTAGAAGCAGTGGCTTCTAAAGACCTTCCTGTATCATCCCAAAATAGGAGAGAAAAATTTGGTTCTGTAGCACTTTCCTGATTTATACGATATTCTTGTCCTGGTTGTAGAGTGATGCGGTGCATTTCTGGTAATTTTTCTAGTTTTAATACTCTAGGTGTGCGGTTTACAACTTGTAGGCGGATATATTGACCAGGTGTAAACTGAAGTGATTTTGCACCACAATGAGAAGCACAAGTTCCAGCTAATGTGACAGGAGAATTATTAGTTGATGTTAACAATAAAGTTGTAGCCATCAATGTTGTGAAAATTAACTTAGACATAGCGCACTCCTCAAATTTACAGATAATATCTGACAGTAGTTACAACTCGGCTTTTCTTCGCTCGTAAAGCATTCTTTAAAAACAAAGTTGTTTGGTTGTGCAGAATACCATCCCACCAATTGCGGGTGACAAAGACGGGAATAATAATAGTAGTAAAAACATCTGGATGATGTTCTTCAAATTGACTGACGAAATTAACAATTGGTTCAATTACGGAACGGTAAGGAGAGTCAATAATTTCCAAAGGAATATCTGACTCTAAATTCTGCCATTTTTCTTGTAGTTTTTCTCGGTCTGTAGCACCAATATCAACATGAATGGCTACAATGTCATCAGCAATTGTGCGAGCATAGTCTAGAGCTTCTACTGTTCCTCTATTCAGATGTCCTACTATAACCACAGCAGGATGAGTGATAACTTCTGGTTTAGTTCTAGGGATATAACTTCGGGGTGGTAGTCCCTGAATACTGAGACGTTGAGCTACATATTGATAGTGACGATGAATGCTGGCAAATAGAGCCACTACTAAAGGAATTGCTACTACTACTAACCAAGCTCCTAATAGGAACTTAGTCGAAATAATAACTAACAGTACTATAAAAGTAGCGATCGCACCCAACCCATTCATGACTGCACTTGCACGCCAATTCTCAGTGTGTTCGTGAAACCAATGACGTACCATTCCGGCTTGGGAAAGGGTAAAGGAAGTAAAGACACCGACTGCATAAAGAGGGATAATTGCGTTAACTTGTCCTTTGAAGATAATTACCAAAATCCCTGCACAGATACTAAGGAGGACAATACCATTAGAATAAACCAAGCGATCGCCCAACAAAGACAACTGGCGGGGTAAAAATCCATCTCGTGCCAAAAAATAACAGAGTCTAGGGAAATCTGCATAGCTAGTATTAGCCGCTAACAGCAGAACCAACAAAGTCACAATTTGCACAAAATAATAAAGCGGACCAGTTCCTAAAATTTGTCTCCCCAACAGAGAAACCACCGTTTGTCCCTCTTCAGGAACAATATGATAAATGTTTGCTAAGTAACTAATACCCACAAACATTAACCCCAAAATTACCCCCAAATACAACAAAGTCAGACGAGCATTTTTCCATTCTGGAGCTTTAAAAGCTAACACCCCATCAGATATGGCTTCTACTCCCGTCAGTGCTGTACATCCAGCTGAAAAAGCCCGCAAAATGAAAAACAAACTCAGTCCTTCAGTTACAGGAAGTGAGGGATATTCTGTCACAACTTGCCCAGTACCATATTTAAACAAACCAATCCCAATCAGCAGGAAAATACTCACAATAAAGGCAAAAGTAGGAACCATAAATATTTGGCCTGATTCCTTCACACCTCTGAGATTTGCCAGCATTAATAAAAAGATGAAGATCAAACACAGCAGCACCGTGTGGGATTGCAGAGCCGGAACGGCTGATGTTAGAGCGGCTGTACCAGCAGATATACTGACAGTTACAGTCAAGATATAATCAATCATCAACGAACCACCAGCTACTAAACCTGGATACAGTCCCAGATTTTCCCTAGCAACAATATAAGAACCGCCACCTTGAGGATAAGCGCGAATGGTTTGGCGATAGGAAAGCACAACTATTCCCAGGAGGGTGATAATTGCTATAGCTATAGGTAGAGACAAGCCTAACGCTCCACTTCCCGCTGCTACTAAAACCAACAAAATCTCCTCTGTTGCGTATGCGACAGAAGAGAGAGCATCAGAAGAAAGAACCGCCAAAGCCGCAGCATTACTCAATCGCTCTTCACTATGGGCGCTAGTTGGTAAGGATTTACCGAGAAAAAATTGCTTAAACTGAGGGTAGAAGGACATAGAAAGTCCACCTGATAAATATTTTTATTCCTACTCAGTTGAAGATTAACCCAAAACTGAGTCTCTGGAATATAGCAATTTTTGCAGATTATTAACACATCAGACTACTAGGTTGAGTGACAATTTTCACGAAGTGTGCCTAAGGCATAACCTAACAAAATCCTTGATGTAGGTATTGATAAAACTTAGACAAAAATCAACTTGTGACACTGTTACCTTCTATATCTAGACATTTTCTCCAACTGACTCTAACCACATTTCTCCATCATCTCCTAATAAATTCTGTGCTGCTTCCAACATAGACTCAGCCAGGTCTTTTAAATCTTCCCGATTATTCAAATAGGTTTTCAACGCTTCCATTGGGTCAATACTGCTACTGGCGGTTAATTCAGGAATGCGGGGTTTAGCTAACTGACTAACTAATTCTGGTTGAATGGTGTATGTATGTGCTGTGTCTAAAACATCATGGATAGAAGAATTATCAATTAAATCTAATTGTTCAGAACGCAGTTTATAAATTAACCGGACTACAGTATCTTGAATATTATATTTAGCGATCGCTTTAAACAAAACTTTTTGTGGATCATCAGCCTTAGATAAATCTACCTCAATCGTGCGGAAAGTGCGAACAGGTAACGAGCAAAATGACCACTCAACCCTCCCTCGTTCCAATTCCAGCATCACATAACCCTTATCTTCCTTCTCTTCACTAAAATCCACTCGTTCAATACTTCCCGGATAAATCACCGGTGGATCATTAGATTTATTTAAATTCTGGTGACGGTGAACGTGTCCCAAAGCCACATAATCAAAACAAGGACGAGTCAGCAAAGACAAAGGTAACGTAAAACCCTTACCCACAGCCAACAAACGTTCCGCCCCCAAGGTCGCATTATCAGCCATCAAATGTGCCAAAAGCACCGTTGGTACATCCGGGTCAAGTCTGCGAATTTCTCCTTCTAAAACCACTTGTAAGCGATCTGTTAACAGTTGATTAACATCCCCCATAGACAAACCCGCAGTTTCTTGACGAGTCATCAAAGTAGAACGGGTTAACCAAGGGAGAGTAATTACCTGCACCTTGCCGTTACGAGTTTGGATGTGGTGAGTAGTCAAAGTATCACCCACCACAAACCCAGGTACACCCAAAGTCCGGTAAATATTTAAACTTGCGCCTCCCACTCCCTGGGAATGTTGATCATGATTACCTACTAACAGCACTGTGGGAATATCAGCATCAACAAGGCGACGAAATTGACTAGCAAAAGCTTCTTGTACGTAAGGCGGTGGCGTAGCATCAGGAAAAGCATCACCACCAAATATCACCATATCTACAGGATCAGCTAGAGCTTGGTCAATACATAAAGATAAAGTTTTGACAAAATCCTCCAATCGTGTATTTAAACCCGTAATTGGATTAATGCGTCCGTGGGAAAAACCACTTCCCATGTGAATATCGGAAAGATGGAGAATTTTAATCATAATTAGTATTTAGTCATTAGTTTAGAACTAACCGCGATTTTCAATCACCCGATTCTGTTAAAATTACGGTCATATTCAAGCATACATCTTTCTATGTTACAACCAGGAAATTCTTATTCTCAGGAAACTTTCATTCATCAAAGTTCTACACCTCAACCAATTAACCAAGTGGTATGAGGAGGCGGTGAAAGGTTTGAGGCTTTTCTCTCGCATCGAGACTTGTAAACTTTAATATTTAAAGTTTACAGAAAATTATTAAGTCTGAATCAGGATAATCAGAACACCCTTCGGGAAGTCAAAAGTCTGAATCAGGATATCCAGGATTAAAGGATGAACAAGATGGTAATTTATAGATAGTTGATAATCATTGAAAAACTATCATTCAACAATATCCTGAAAATCCTCAAATCTTGGATATCCTGATTCAGACAAATTAAAATATTAGTACATCACAGATAAAATCAATATCCTGTAAATCCTGATTCAGACAGATAATAAAATAACCTGACGGGATGACGAAATAGTCTAAAAAGCTGATCAGATGGAGATTTGCAGATTGTACAGATTTACTGCTGCAATCACTTAAAAAAGTAAATTTAGACGCTTTGGCTACTGCCCTCAGGGATAGAGCTTTTTTGATTTAAATTTGTCGGCATTAAATTTTAGTGATTTTATTTTTCTCCATAAAAGAGACGCAAGAATCCAATTAATCACTAATGACTAATACTTTCATTCAGTCGGCGAATTATCCGAGATAGTTCACGAATAATATTTACTGCAATTTCTGGAGTTTCTTCAATAGCATCATAAAGTTGTTCTTGGGTGAGTTCCAAGCATTCACAAGATTCTAGAGTCGTAGCGGTAGCTGAACGGGGTTGAGTATCAAATACTGCCATTTCTCCAAAGTATTTTCCTTGATCGACTTCCGCTAATTTTGTTTCCCCAATATGGACTTTGACCTTACCTGATACCACAATATAGAGCGATCGCCCTTCTTCTCCTTGTTTAAAGATACTGTAATTAGCAGGATATGATAACTCATTCATCACAGAAGCCAGTCTGACCACAAAATCATCTCGTAATTCATTAAAAATGGGAACGCGCCGGACAAATAACAAACGATCAACGCTAGTGAGCATAATTACAAATTATAAATAGAACATCAGTACAAGTATCAAACCGTAATCAGCTTACCCTGCGGGAACGCTCTGCGTACATCTAGATTTAACCAGATTTTTAATCAGTCGTTACAAAACCTGTGAGGGAGACGTGCAAGCTTAACAATAATCTTATTTATTTTATACCAGTAAATGAGCTACTAGTTGATCATCATCAAAACTGTCAACTTTTTAAGTCTTAACCATAAACTTAAAACAGTTACCAAACCCCTAAGTCATAAGTAAATTTATTCTGAGAAAAGTTAAAAAATTACTATGACTATTGATATAATAACCACCACCATCAGGTATAAATAATTGTTTCATCTTGGCAGCATAAATAGAGTGGTAAATTTTCATCCACACTATATGATACAGCTAATTGACATTTCTTAATTTACATCATCTTCTCTCAAGGGTATAATTATGTACTTTATAGACAATTATTCTTACATAGAAATTTACAATTATCTGCATAGCGAAATTATCTATGATCATCAATTAACCACCAGTCAGTTTTCAAATCCAGACCCTCTCAATGAGTTTTTCTCCACAGGACTGAGCCAAGGATATATAAATCAAATCACACCAACAGCAATAACAGAGTCTGCTGATGCCTTCAGTCAATTACCGGCAACAGATACAGATAAAAGTGTTGATCTAATTCGTGAAAATAGCTTACAGACAGAGCCTATATACCCAGAACAAAAACCATTTAAACCACAAAAACTGCCCTTGGTTTTAGAAAAGAAAAAAGTGCGCCCGCTTTCATCTCCGGGTATTACTATGCTCACACCATCAGCTTATGGTAAATCCTGGAGGAGAGCTTCTTTTGGGGTAGGATTACAATCTCGCGCTCGCTTTACTGACGCAATAGATGGAGTTCTAGGGGTTGGTATTGGTTTTGGTGATGGGAAAAAATCAGTTGGTTTAGATGTCAATATAGGTGTTGTTGACATAAGTTCTTTTGAAGATGGAAACATTAGTTTCAAATTACATCGTCAACTTCCATACGATTTAGCCGTGGCTGTTGGTGTTAAGAATTTAGTGACTTTTGGTAACACTGATGGGGGTTCATCTGGTTACGGTGTGATTACGAAAATGTTCCGTCTCCAAGATAGCGATAGCAAGCCATTTAGTCGGCTTTATGTCTCTGCTGGTGTTGGTGGGGGACAGTTTCGTTCAGAATCAAATATTAGAAATAATATTGATTCTATCGGTGTTTTTGGTAGTGTGGCTTTGAAAGTTGCTCAACCTGTGACTACAATTGTCGAATGGAGTGGACAAGATTTAGGTTTGGGTATATCTGTAGCCCCATTTAAGAAAATTCCTTTAGTTATAACTCCAGGTATTAGCGATATTACTGGCAATGCTGGTGATGGTATACGATTTATATTAGGAATTGGTTATAGCATTTCTTTTTAAATGAATTTATCGCCAAAGTTTAGGATGACAATGATGAAATTTACTCGTTCATTTTTCTCTATTTTTTTATCAGTTATTTTAGTTCTATTTTTCTTTAAATCTGTTCAAGCTCAAGTAGGAAATCAGTCAGATATTACTAATCCTGATCCTCAAGAAATTGTTAATTCTAATGATCTGCCTGATAACCTAATCATTGATCGTCAAGTCTTTGATAATAATTTTGATAATACAACACCCGATGCAGCAGTTGAACAGCTTGAAGAACTGAATGCAGTAGAATATGGGACATATCTGGGGACTGATTTTTTTGGCGAAATTAGTTCACCTGAAGAAATTGCTGATGATTTGAGTAAGTTGGCTAAATTGACAGGACGAAATGCAGCAGTTCTTTATGTAACTTCGCTAGAAGATAAACTTAGTTTAATTCTCATTCCCCCAAAACCAGAGGAGAAAGATTTATTAAACGATACTAAAAGCTGGAAAAAAAGTTTTTTGCTGCTATCACAAGAAACTTCAGTAAAAGTTGGTGAGATTGTTCGTAAATATGTTGTGGAAGCTAACAGTAGCAATATTCAAAAAATTGCTCAAGAGTTTCGCTCTAAAGTTACTAATGTTAGAGATAAAGATTATTTCATGAGTGCTGAAAAACTATATACATGGATAATCGCCCCTATAGAAACAGCCTTAGAAGTGAATAAAATAAATACGGTAATATTTTCAATGGATAGTGGTTTACGCTCTCTTCCTGTAGCTGCTTTATATGATGGAAAACAGTTTTTAATTGAAAAATATAGTGTGGGTATCATCCCCAGTTTTAGCCTCACAGATACCCGTTATATACCAATAGTTGATTCAGATATTTTAGCACTAGGAATATCGAAAAGTACAGAAGGGCAAGATCCTTTACCATCTGTACCATTAGAAATCAACACAGTGAGTAAAAATATTTGGCGCAGTCAAAGTCAGATATTATTAGATCAAGACTCAACACTAGAGAATTTTGAATCTCTCAGTTTTAATAAGCATTTTGGAATTCTGCACTTAGCAACTCATGGTGATTTTAAATCGGGAAAAATTAGCAATTCTTACCTGCAATTTTGGAATCAAAAAATTCACATAGATCAGTTGAAAAATATATCTCAGAAATTAGGATGGAGAAAAGATCCAAAAGTAGAAATGCTAGTTTTAAGTGCTTGTAGAACTGCTTTGGGTAGTCAGGAGGCAGAATTTGGATTTTCTGGTTTAGCTGTGCAAGCAGGGGTAAAATCAGTTTTGGGTAGTCTGTGGTATGTGAGTGATCAAGGCTCTCTGGCGCTAATGACTAAATTTTATGAGCAGTTAAGCACTACTTCTTTGCGATCTGAATCTCTTAGACAAGCTCAATTAGCTATGCTAAAGGGGGAAGTACACATAACAGATAAAGAATTATATCTATCGCCAGAAAAGCCTATTGCTCTACCGCCAGAACTGGTTAATTTAGGTAAGATCAACTTGTCTCATCCATATTATTGGTCTGCTTTTACAATGATTGGTAACTGGAATTAAAAGTAGTCAGTTAACTAAATTCAGCGTAAGGATTCAGGATACAGAATGTTTGATATAGCAGGGAACAGAGAACAGAAGAGAAAAATATTCTCTTTCCTTCTTTCTCCTGACTCCTCAATTCTTACAATTCAGCTTGGTTTTGATCACAATTCAGCAGTGTAAAAGGAATGTTCAGGAAATGGTACTTTAGAGTTATTATCCTCTGCCTGGGGTTGTGGGTAATATTGGATCTAGGTTCCCATCTAGGGGCTGAGATTTTTTGGTTTCAAGAAATTGGCTATTTGCAACCATTTTTGCTGCGGTTAATAACTCAGGGTGCTTTATGGGTGAGTGTTGTTAGTGTCAGTGTTATCTATTTGCTGGGGAATCTGGCTGTAGCACAAAGTTGGAGATATCCCCAGTCTCTGCAAAGTGAACCAGTCAGAAGTGGAGAAAAAAGACTGGGTAGGGAACTGATAAACTTTCCGAGTTCCCAGCATGGCAGAGTTTATAAAACTCTCCAAATTGAGACAGGAAATAGAGAAATGAGATTGCGCTGGCTGTTACCCCTGACATTAGGCTTGAGTTTGTTGATGGGGTTAATGATGACGCATTACGGGAAAGTGGCTTTGAGTTACTGGTATGGAAAAGTTGATCAGGTTAACTCGCCTTTTACTATTCTATTTAGACCAGATATATTTTTGCAGTTGAGTAGCAGGATTATTTCTCAAACTTGGCATTTTGGTTTGGCTGTGGCCATAGTGATACCTTTAGTCGGCTTTGCGATCGCTCTTTTAGTATATTCTCAGTTTTTGCTCAGAGCGATCGCACTTGTCTTTAGTCTCGGTTTTGGCTGGATACTATCTCAAAATTGGTCTAAAATTCTCCTTTACCTTCACTCCACTCCCTTCAACAGCACAGAACCTTTATTTGACAAGGATATCAGCTTTTATATATTTTCTCTCCCAGTCTGGGAACTGTTGGCTTTTTGGCTAATGGGATTATGTTTATATGGCTTTATCTCCGTCACCCTCACCTATCTTTTATCCGGAGACAGTCTCAGTCAAGGCGTTTTTCCTGGCTTCTCCCCACCACAAAAACGCCATTTATTCGGCTTGGGTGGCTGTTTAATGTTGGTGCTAGCTTTCAGTTATTGGCTAAGTCGTTATGAACTCGTCTATTCTCTCCGTGGGGTGAGTTTCGGCGCTAGTTACACTGATGCTAAGGTACAACTGCCAGCTGACACCATGTTATGTGTTCTAGCTGTAGCGATCGCATTTTACCTATTATGGCAAACTATATTCTGGAAACCCAAATCTCAACATCATCAATGGATAATTTATGCTTTAGGTATTTATCTGGGATTAGTAATTGCAGGTGACGCTCTCTTACCTGCTATTGTCCAATCTTTAATAGTTCAACCCAATGAATTGCAGCGAGAGCAACCTTATATTCAACGTACTATTGCTCTCACTCGTCAAGCATTCGATTTAGAAGCAATTGATTCTCAAACCTTTAACCCCCAAGGAAAATTAACTGAAGCTGATCTTCAAGCTAATGACCTCACAATTCGCAACATTCGGCTATGGGATCAAGAGCCATTATTAAAAACTAACAGACAACTACAACAAATTCGTCCTTATTATCAATTTCCTGATGCCGATATTGATCGTTATATAATCAAAACCGAACCCAATCAAGAAGCATCAACAGAAAAACGTCAAGTACTAATTGCTGCCAGAGAATTAGACTATACTTCCGTCCCACAGCAAGCTCAGACATGGGTAAACCGCAATTTAATTTACACCCACGGTTATGGCTTTACCATGAGTCCTGTAAATACAGTTGCACCTGGTGGTTTACCAGAATATTTTGTCAAAGATATTAGCGGTAATGATAGTGCGCTAACTACTTCAAGTGAAGATATTCGTGAAAGTATTCCGATTGGTGAACCACGAATTTATTACGGTGAAATTTCTAATACTCATGTCATGACTGGCACGAGAGTTAGAGAATTAGATTATCCCAGCGGCAGTGATAATGTTTACAATACTTATGATGGTGCAGGTGGAATTAGAATTGGTTCACCGTGGCGCAGATGGCTATTTGCTACCTATTTAAAAGACTGGCAAATGATATTTACACGGGATTTTCTACCTGAGACTAAAGTATTATTCCGGAGAAATATTAACCAACGCATTCGTGCGATCGCACCTTTTTTAAAATTTGACAGTGAACCTTATTTAGTAGCTGCTAATGCCAACCCTGAAAATAAAAACGCGCAATTTCCAGGAAAAAAGAATTATCTTTACTGGATTGTAGATGCTTATACAACGAGTCATCACTATCCTTATTCTGACCAAAATGGCGATGGCATCAACTATATTCGTAACTCTGTTAAAATTGTAATTGATGCTTACAACGGCACAGTCAGATTTTACATTGCTGAACCAAAAGATCCTCTAATTATTGCTTGGTCAAAAACCTTCCCAGAAATGTTTCAACCGCTGACAAATATGCCTGTTAATCTCCGCAGTCATATTCGCTATCCGGTGGATTTTTTCAAAATTCAATCTGAAAGGTTAATGATTTATCACATCATTAACCCTCAAGTATTTTATAACAGGGAAGATCAATGGCAAATCCCCAATGAAATCTACGGTACTGAAACTCGTCAAGTTGAACCTTATTATTTAATTACTAGTCTTCCTAATGTTTCCTTTGAAGAATTTGTTTTACTGCTTCCCTACACACCAAAACAGCGGACAAATTTAATCGCTTGGTTAGCAGCACGTTCAGATGGTGAGAATTACGGTAAATTGCTGCTTTATAACTTTCCTAAAGAACGTTTAATTTATGGACCAGAACAAATCGAAGCCAGAATTAACCAAGATCCCGTAATTTCTCAACAAATTTCTCTATGGAATCGTCAAGGTTCAAGAGCAATTCAAGGTAATCTTTTGATTATTCCCATTGAACAATCTTTATTGTACGTTGAGCCAATTTATTTAGAAGCAACGCAAAATAGTTTACCAACTTTAGTCAGGGTGGTTGTTGCTTATGAAAATCGGATTGTCATGGCTCAAACTTTAGAGCAAGCCTTGCAGGGAATTTTTCAAACAGAAGAAACACCAGCACTGCCAATTGTTCGTCCTCTAGAGGAGGAAATAATACCACCGGAATAATTCAATTCGTCATTGGGAAATAAACCTGACCATACAACTATAATTAAAACCAGCAATCGAGGCTCTTTTAAGTAGGGCTTGCTGGCTAAGAACACCTAAATTTGTGCCGGAGGCATATCTCAAAGAGTAGGCGCAAAGTTTTTATTAGCATCTTTACGCCTTAGATAAGAATGCGAAATTTAAACTTTAAGAAACCAGCGTTTTCGATACATCAAGACAGCCACACCATACCACAAAAAGACAGTAACAAGTCCAAAGAAAAATGAACCATTGAAATTTCCCGCCCAAGATGCAAAAAGATTTTGGTAAATCCAATTGTAGATGCTGATAGCTGTTTCACCTATACCAATTTGGGTTTTAGCTGTGATTTTGATTAACAAGACAGATGCAACAAAAAGAGCGATCGCATTTAAGCCCATAATCTCAAACGGTTTACTCCAGCGTTTTATTAACCGCACTTCTATCAATTCATAGCAAGCGGCTAATAACATTAACGCCCAACCAGTGGTAAATACAACATAAGAACTTGTCCATAGTTTCTTATTAATCGGAAATGCTACATCCCAAATAATCCCAATTACCAAACAACACAAACCAAATAAAACTAAATCCATACTGGTTTGTGAATTAGCTTGTTTTTTCTCTTTTATCCATTCCCCAGCGAAATAACCAGCCAAAACACTAACTATTGCTGGAATAGTGCTGAAAAGTCCTTCTGGATCTCCCATGAAGTTAAATCCATCACCTTTATATAACTGCGCTTTGGGAATAATTAGTCTGTCAATAAATGCGCCAAAATTACCTTCTCGCGTCAGCACTCCCGCACCATATTCGGGAACAGGAACATACATCATTGTTAACCAATAACCGATGAGTAATACCCCAGCTAATATCCATTGACTTTTGCGGGGTAATTTTAAAACTATTAAAGATGCGAAAAGGTATGAAAGGCTAATCCTTTGTAACACCCCCATTAATCGGATACTACTTAAATCAAAAGTCCAAACACCTTTATTCCAAAAGCCGTTAAGTAGTAATCCTAAAATAAAGAGAATTGCTGCACGGCGCAGAATGCGTAAGTAAACCGCTTTGCTAGGTTTGTTGTCTACGGTGTATTTTGATAGGGAAAAAGTCATTGCTACACCAACAATGAACAGAAAAAAAGGAAATACTAAATCAGTTGGTGTACAACCATTCCATTCAGCATGATCTAAAAGGGAATATTTATCATCTGCGACTCCCACCATGTTGACGAGAATCATACCCGCAATGGTGATACCGCGAAAAACATCGAGTGAAGTCAGGCGCATGGGTAGAATTTTGTCTTTGATGACTATCTACCCTACCCTGCCAGATGCACCTGATCAAGGAAAATTTATAGACTAGGTTACAAGGTTAAATTTTGTTAATCAACCATCATAAAAGACACCTGCTTAATAGACAAAAAACCTGAAACTACTTAATTTGTCTAGAAAATATGGTTGATGTGCGTATATTGACGATTATAAAGTACAAATTTAATTTAAAATAAGAATTGAATCACTTTGCCTCAAAAATGGAACGACAGAAGCTAGTTCAATCTGGAGAACTCCATACGAGCCTAACAGTTGACATTGATGGCTCGTTGCTTCCGTTTGACAAATTCCGCAAGGCGCAAGAAGAATTGGCTAGTATTTTACATGAAGTAGATCAGAATCTTGGTGAAAAAAAACGCCCATCTGTAAATTGGGTTGTTTCATCGGTTACAAGTGGTAGCGTTCACCTAACAATTGAAGGTGTAGCTACTGAGCGTGTAGCAATTGCTGCAATAGCTGAAGTTATTACTACAGTAGAAACAGGAATTGCTACTCTTGAGGAACGTCCTGAACGACCACCTTTTTTTTCAGACCGAGCTTTAGAAAGTGTTAAATGTTTGGCTGCCTTAATTGGCAAAGATATATTAACTATTCAGGTAGGAGCTAACTCTAAAAGAGTTAATCTTACACAACATTTAGTTGCCAATGTTGATGAGCTTATAGGCGCTCATTACAAAAGTTTTGGCTCTGTAGAAGGAGTTCTTAACGCAATAGATTTAAACCGAAGGCCTCTATTCAGAATTTATGATCTACTTACTGGCAAAGGTGTAAAATGCCATTTTACGCCAGAATTTATTGACAAGATAAAGGATGCTCTTGGCAAAAGAGTATCTGTGTATGGTCTTATCAGTTCTAGAGAAGACGGACAAAAGGTTAGTGTAGAAGTTGAAAACATGGAAGTTTTTCTAAGTGAGATAGAACTTCCCAGCATTGAAGATATTATAGGTATTTTAGGAGGCGAAGATTGAAACCTTCATCTAAGCCTCGTCATTACTGGGATTCATGTACTTTTTTAGCTGTGCTTAAAAATGAAGATGATAAAATTAAGGAATGCCTTTCAGTAATGAAGGCTGCTAAAGCTGGCGAAGTTATTATAGTAACATCTGCATTAACTTTTATAGAAGTTATTAGACTTGAAAGAGGTAAACCTAAACTATCTAAAGATGTTGAGGAAAAAATACGTTCTTTTTTCAGGCACGAATGGATTTATGTATATGAACTTGACCGCATAATTGGAGAGTTAGCTAGAGATTTAATGTGGCAGCATGAAAGTCTAAAACCTAAAGATGCTGCACACGTAGCAACTGCAATAAAGGCTAAGGTAGATGTTCTAGAAACCTTCGATGAAGGATTAATCAAGCTGTCTGGGACAATAGGCGAGCCTCTTTTACGCATTACAAGACCTTATTTACCAAACCAATTAGAACTTTTTGATCAATAATGGATAATTCCTAGAAGAATTAAATATTAAAACTTGCCTATTTGACATTAATGTGTTGGTAGCAATACTTATTTGTTATAAGTGGCAAATAATTAGTTAATGTAGATTTGTTAAGAAATTATTTCCAAACGTTATGGCTATCAAAGTTGGAGATCAAGCCCCAGATTTTTCTTTACCAGCCCAAAATGGTTCTACAGTCAGCTTGAGAGATTTTCGCGGTAAACAAGCCGTTGTTCTTTATTTTTATCCCAAGGATGATACACCAGGATGCACTATAGAATCTTGCGCTTTTCGGGATCAATATGAAGTATTTAAAGTTGTTGGTGCTGAGGTGATTGGTGTAAGTGGTGATTCTAGCGAGTCCCACCAAAAATTTGCAGCCAAGCACAATTTACCATTTACGCTTTTGAGTGATAAAGGTGATCAAGTGCGGAAGCTATACGGTGCGACTACCGCTTTTGGTTTGATCCCCGGCCGGGTGACTTATGTGATTGACCAACAGGGAATTGTGCAGTATGTGTTTGATTCGATGTTGAATTTTAAAGGTCATGTTGAGGAAACTTTGAAAACTTTGCAACAGTTGGCTGCAAAGTCAGAGAATTTTTAACGCAGAGGGGGTGCAGAGGTTCACAGAGTATATTCTCTGCGTTCCTCTGCGTTTTAATTAGGCTTTAGATTTTTCTGGTACAGCGACGTTGGCTGTTTTGCCGTTTTTGCCGTTGGTATGACCGTTACCGTTGCGGGGTTGAATGACACCAAAACCGCCGTGATTACGTTCGTAAATGACGTTAATGTCTCCGGTTTCGGCGTTACGGAACATATAAAAGTCGTGTCCTACGAGTTGCAGTTGTTCTTGGGCTTCTGCAAGGGTCATCGGAGGCATGGAAAAATATTTGGTGCGGACGACTTCTCCTGGTAGTTCGGGAGTGCGATCGCCTATTAAATCATTTACTGGTTCAGGTGCTACTACCTCATTGGTTGGTATGGGTTGGGTTTTGTGGTCTTGTCGTCTTTCTTTATATTTACGCAGTTGCCGGGCTATTTTATCTGCAACCAAGTCAATACTGGCATATAAGTTTTCGCTGCTTTCCTCCGCTCGGATGACGCTACCATTAGCATAAATAGTGACTTCCGCAGCTTGTTTGGTACTAATTCGGGGATTGCGAGCTACGCTTAAATGGACATCCACTTCATTTGTGATGTTCTGGAAGTGATTAACTGCTTTTTCAATTTTTTGATGCACATATTCCCGAATGGCATCGGTGATTTCAATATTTTTACCGTGGATGACAAGCTTCATGTAAACTCTCCCGCTCAATATTTATTTGATGTGAATGTATTTTGTATGAACAGAGATTGCGGTCAGTCTATCATTACCGCTAATACAAATTTTGAACTGCTTTTGATGTATGGCTGTCGCATCTTTAATTTATGACCACCTTTAGCCTTGATTTACCTTGTCAAACTCTGCTCGGTTCTCCAACTGGTTGCTAGACAATTGAATCTACCCATAACGTCCGTAAATAAAGCAGTTTTGACTTTTTTATCCTTGCTATGTTAGTTAGAACAACCTTGACAAACCTAGAAGTAGTTGCTCCTTTTTTATTTGGTAGGCTTGCTGATCTTTATATTTAACAATATACAAGCCTTTCTTGAAGTTTTATCCTGATCAATGTCATCAACTTCTGAAGATCTATCAGCCAGTGCATTCTTTCCTGTTGTCTTGGCTTGATGATGATTGTAGAGAATTCCTCCTAACACCATTGAGGTTATATATTCAAATTAACACTTTGTTGTTTATATAGCTAATTCCCTTGATGTTCCTTTAAAATCCTTTGCATAGCTTGACATTTATTGACTTTATTATGGCAAGTTGAAATATATTTAGTCATTTACCCAATTGATTTTTGGCATGATTCATAGTAGCGCAACCGAAAAATATCGGTGTTTTTTATATAATCAAGGATTAATGCCATATTTAGATGCTCATCAATGGCAGCGATCGCTACTCAAAGAACGTATCAATAACCCCAACCTAGATGATGTACTCATTTTGCTAGAACATCCCCCTGTTTACACTCTGGGTAAAGGAGCTAATTTAGAATTTATCAAATTTGATATTGACAAAAGTGAGTATGATGTGCATCGAGTTGAAAGAGGTGGTGAAGTGACTTACCATTGTCCTGGTCAACTGGTGGGATATCCGATTTTAAATCTGCAACGTTATCGTCAAGACCTGCATTGGTACTTGCGTCAACTTGAGGAAGTGTTAATTCGCGTTTTGGCAAATTATGGACTGAAAGGCGATCGCATTCCCGGTTTTACTGGTGTGTGGTTAGAAGGTTACAAAGTCGCAGCCATAGGCATTAAAGTCAGTCGTTGGGTGACTATGCACGGTTTTGCTTTAAATGTTTGTCCTGATCTCAAAGGCTTTGAACGTATTGTCCCTTGTGGTATTGCTGATAAGGCTGTCGGCAGTTTAGCAGACTGGATTCCCGGTATTAAATGTCAAGAAGTACGTTTTTGTGTAGCCCACTGCTTTTCTGAAGTATTTGGCGTAGAATTAATCGAATCTCAGCTAAAAGGATCTGCATATTCTTAACTCAATGAGAAAACTTTATGAGAGCTTTATGATCTACGTCACATTTTAATCAAAGTATTCAACGTACAATGTGTACATTTGCCAGCAAATATACTCACTTTTTATATACATCAACTGAAAATGTGCTTGTGAATTACTCCAATAATCTACAGGTAAGCCCGTCCTCATACACCACCCTCAGAGAACGGGACTGGGAAGCTTTGATATTATTGTTCGACAGAGACGATAGTGATGAAATTGAAGCCGAAATCAAAAGTAAATTAGTTTGGTTAGTCCCAGAACCATGTTGGGAAGATAATCCATTTGAGTTTTTGCGTGAGTTCCTATGAACTAACCACGCTTTTATTGCAAGTACAACTAGGCTTGCAATAATTAAAAATTGCTGCATTGAGAGCGATCGCTTTGTTTCGCATAGCTGTAACTATACTAAAAACGGGTTAAAAGTGTCATTCTGAACGAAGTGAAGAATCTCCGAG
>NZ_JAYGGY010000102.1:0-52442 GCF_034931625.1 Anabaena cylindrica UHCC 0172
ACCCTGCGGGAAGCAAGCTACAGAATGACACTTTTAACCCGTTTTTAGTATATTTGGCACAACTTTATAAAAAATTGGTATAAATTCTAAACAAAACCCCTAATCCCTTGGGCAACAGCTATCGTGATACTACCTGATTCTCCTGGTAAGCGAAAAATTTGCTTGGGGACTAATAACCTCACACCGTCAACAGCAATTTCCTTAGCTGCCAGAATAGCAGATGCCTCTGCAACACTTGGTGTTCCGACTACCGCTTTAATAATTTTGCCAGGGTTAGGAACACAGACACTAGATAAAAATTCTGCTGTGAAGGTTTTTAAAGGGAAATTATGTATATGACAAAATTCCCTTAAACCAACTTCCGACGCTTTAGATTCAATAGTCGCAAGACCTGCTATATCAGTATCAGCAAGTTGATATTCTCGAAAAACTTCCTGAATAGCAGTATTAATTAAGTGGTAGGAAATGCCTTTTTGACAACCGATACCCACCCATAAAACTCGTAGAAACAATAAATCTACTTGCATAATTTAGTTATTTAATGGTATTCAAATAAATTTAATATTTTATATAGAATCTCGTAAAAACCTTGTAAATCAGCACAAAATCACACTAAGGAATGATTAATTTTCAACAATTGTGCATTTTAATACATCAAAATTGATAATTTTAATACTTTCGCCAAAACCAAAAACCGATATATTTAGTACATCTAGCACAGTAGGAAACATCGAGGGAGAAAGCAAAGGTAAAAGATAAATTAAGTCTTCATTTTTACTTTTTTCTGCCCTTGTAGCGTCAGCATTTCATCTTGATGTTTCAATTTCTTCTTTCTCCGTCGTAGCAAACTCACAACAGTTACGACGGAGTTTTGCTTATTTTAACGATTTATAAGTAGATTAACGTAAATCTTGTCATAATTAGATCATAAACTCTTAAAGAAAAAATAGGCAATTTCACAGCCCATACTCCTGTGGTTTTCTCTGCGTCTCTGCGTGATAAAATCATTTGAAATGCCGAATCACCTCAGCCACAGACCAAGCTTGAGCGATCGCACCTCTAGATATATGCGGTGCATCACCATCAAAGATTTCCGAGATTGAACCCAGACAAGCATCAGAGAGAAAGTGATTAATTAGCGGTTCCCAATCAAAAGGTAAAACTTCCTCCGGGTAAAAACGTTCCCAAGCCCGGATATATGCACCAATTAACCAACACCACACAGTACCTTGATGATAAGAGCGATCGCGCTTTTCTGAATCTCCCTCATAGATGCCAACATATTCTGAATCACCAGGATCAAGACTTCGCAAACCATAAGGAGTCAACAATCGAGAAGTTGCTAAATCCAAAACTTGACGACTTTGCTGTTGAGAAAAACCACAATGGTGCAAAGATAAAGCTAAAACAGCATTAGGGCGAATTTGCGAATTCCGTCCATCATCTGGATCAATAAAATCATAAAAATAGCCTATCTGCGGATTCCAGAACTTTTGTAACGAAACTTTTACCTGTTCTGCTTGCTGTCTATAGCGTTGCACTTGGTGAGTTAAACGCACAGAATTACCTGTATCTATTTGGCTCAAACGTTCGGCCCATTGACTCAACCAACATAAAGCCGAATACCATAGAGCATTGATTTCTACAGCTTTACCGCGACGGGGTGTCACAGGTAATCCCCCCACTACCGCATCCATCCAAGTCAAAGCTACACCATTAGCATCCCAACAAATTAACCCGTCAGTGGCATCAAGTTGAATATTGTAGCGAGTTCCACCAACAAAGGCTTTGTGAATTTGCTGTACAACTGGAAATTGCTCTACTAAAAACTGCCAATCTTGAGTAGCTTCTAAATAAAGTCCTAAAGTTTCAATCCACCACAATGCGGCATCAATACTGTTATAAAACGGTTCGCTATCAACATCAGGAAAGGCATTAGGAATCAGTCCATGACGACAGTAACGTCCAAAAGTTTTTAATAGTCCTTTGGCTAAATCAAAGCGCTGTGTAACTAAAGTCAATCCTGGTAAAGCAATTAAAGTATCTCGTCCCCAATCATTAAACCAGTGATATCCAGCAATTACTGTGGGTCCGGCGATGGAAGCACGATAGACAATAAATTGGTCACTAGCTTCGAGTAGTTTTTGATAAATAGGTGATTGGTTTTTCTCCCCCTGCTCCCTGCTCCCTGCTCCCCTGCTTTCCTTGCTCCCTACCTCTTCTAGTCTCCAACCGAAAATTTGCGAAAGTCTCTCTTGTTCTGCGTCTACGGCTTCTACAAAGCTATCAGGAGAGAGAATCGGTTGCTGGGGGTTGGGTAAACCTACTTTTGCTTCTAGGGTGAGAATATCTCCTGGTTGGAGATTAACTGTTAAATAACCGGGACTATAGAGGTCTTCGCGATCGCATAAACCCCGTTTCGTTTCTTCTGGTAAAACATAATTCCAGTACCAAACTCCATGGGCTTGATACTCTCCTTGTGTCCAGCGTAAATACCAAGGTGTGCCAAATTGCCCAAAATTATTCGCTTGTAGACAAACTAGCTGTGGATTAACCAATTGGGAAAACTGTAATTTCTCGCTTTCACTTTGCTGCTGATGAAAATCGCGATCGCCTATCAACAGTCTTAACCTTAAAATCGCTGCTTCTTTACCCTCATAGCAATACTGAATCAAAATTCTTTGAGCATTGATATTTGGTAATATATTCTCCCTATCTCCCCCCAGCAACCCATAAGGCATCACCAACTGTCTAGTTAACTGCCAGTTTTCCTCACCCCAAACCCATTTAGGAACTGGGTTATTATCGAAATAGCGTAGCATTTTATAGCCTGTTGGCTCAATTTTTTGATCACTGCCCCAAAAATTTGTCCCTAGTGCTATCACTTTACCTGGGATTTCTAAGCTGGCTTCTAAATGGGAAAACAGTAATTTGCGCCCAGAAGGTGGATTTGTTGCAGCAAATAGCCAACCATGATAAGTACGTGTATGCACATCCGAAAATGTACCACTAGCAAAACCACCGAAGCCATTGGTTAGTAACCATTCTCTAGTATCTAAATCAGTCATTGGCTACTCAAAATCGTTATGAGTATGATATAGTTGTAACAGATCGTAATTAAACTGTGACAAGCTTAGATGGGTAAGTTGTAACTTATCTAAAGTCCCAAGCTAAGAAATGGATATAAGTTAAAGGAGAACCAGGTTAATGACGCTCACTTACGAAACAGTAGACTGCCGCCGAGTTGGTCAGCAGGCTCCCGATTTTACAGCAACAGCTGTGCTAGACCAGGAATTTAAAACGATTAAACTTTCCGAATATCGGGGTAAATATGTTGTTTTATTTTTCTACCCCTTAGACTTTACCTTTGTTTGCCCCACCGAAATTACAGCATTTAGCGATCGCTACGAAGAATTTAAGAAACTTAACACAGAAGTTCTCGGTGTTTCCGTTGATAGCGAATTTTCCCACTTAGCTTGGATTCAAACAGATCGTAAAGCCGGTGGTGTTGGTGACTTAAATTATGCCCTAGTTTCCGATATCAAGAAAGAAATTAGCGCCGCTTACAATGTTCTCGACCCCTCAGCAGGTATTGCTTTGCGCGGTTTATTCATCATTGATAAAGATGGTATCATTCAACACTCCACCGTTAACAACCTAGCTTTTGGTCGCAGTGTTGAAGAAACTTTACGTACATTACAAGCTATTCAGCACGTTCAGTCTAACCCGGATGAAGTTTGTCCTGCTGGTTGGCAACCTGGAGAAAAAACAATGGTTCCCGACCCAGTCAAGTCCAAAGTTTACTTCGCAGCAGTTTAGGGAGATAGGGAGATAGGGAGGATGAATTAACTCCTGACTCCTAACTCCTAATGCCTAACTCCTGAATTCTTAATATTTAATTATTTATGCTGACCTCAACAGATTTTACTGGCTTATTCAATGAGCGATTCTTTCGCAACCTGTTACCAAAACCAGCATTAGATGAATTTAGGTTGGGAGTAGGAACACCAGATTTTAAATTATCTGACATTACAAATAATCGCACCTTAAAATTATCTGATTATCGAGGTAAACAGCCCGTATTGCTGGCCTTTACCCGGATTTTTACAGAAAAACAATATTGCCCTTTTTGCTATCCCCATATAAAAGCCTTAAATGAAAATTATGAAGAGTTTAAGAATCGGGGTGTAGAAGTTTTGATGATTACTAGTACTGATAAAAAGCAAAGTCAAATAGTTGTCCAAGACTTAGGCTTAAAAATGCCCTTATTAAGCGATCCTAGTTGTCATACATTTCGGACTTATCAAGTAGGACAAGCTTTAGGAGCGCCTTTGCCAGCACAATTTGTGTTAGATAAGGATGGGAAATTGCTTTATAGGCATTTATTTTCATTTTTAGATCACAATGCAACTTTAGAGAGATTGTTGGAACAGTTTAATTAAGGTAGGGTGCAGAATCGGCATTGCGATCGCTTGAATGCACATCCATCATGGCAAACTACGTGCATTAAGTAATTTTACAGAATTAATTACAAAAATTCAGGGCTAAATTTTTGTCTAAGTGGAAAGAGCAAAAAAATTTATATAGGGCTTACTGTTCGCGGAGCGTGCCGTTAGGCATATAAAGCTGAAACATCTATAAATTAAGAGATTCAGGGGGAGTAGAAGGTGAAAAATGTGCAAGGAATAAGTCTGAAAACCATCAAAAACCGATCACTTGACCACATTCGAGACTATTCTTACCTTCTTCTTTCTTCTTCTTCCTCCTGACTCCTGAACTCCTGAACTCCTGACTCCTGAACTCCTGACTCCTGACTCCTGACTCCTGAACTCCTGAACTCCTGACTCCTGACTCCTGACTCCTAGTCCTAACCAAAAGACTTTTATGGCAAACCCTACGTAAATATAGCTATAAATATAAACTGACTTTCTGGTACAAAATTTATCCTATCTTCTACTAAAAAATACTTTCACAATTGTAGCCAATAGTCTTCACTTAATCTTTAAGAATAAATCCGTATAAGTACAGTATATTTTTATATCAATAACGATCAAAATAATATCACAGGGCTTCAAGAGAGATTAATCCTTGTTTGTGAGTCTTTGAATTTATAAATCCAGCTTATTCATAGCTAGGTTTTAAGAGAAAAAATCCGTTTCCATCCAGTTGATATTTATTTAGAGGTTACTTGTTAGAATGCTGCAAAAATTATCCTTGGCTTTACTCGGAATAACTGCTGTAGTCCTGAGCGCAAATCCAGCTAGTGCCGTTACCATGACCAAAAGCGGTGGTATGTTCTCTAGCTACTCTGATACTAAGGTCGTCACCTTTGATGATGGCACAGCAAATGACCCAAATGGTTTTGTTACCTACTCCAATATTACTACTAACATTGTTCAAGGCAGTAAGTCTGGTCAATATGCTTCACCTCTTGGGGATGATACAAAATTTCTAACAATTGCTCCATCAGGTAGCAAGGTCGCAGGTAACAGTGGGTTTGTCAATATTAACTTCAAAGAAGCTGTTGATTACTTCGGTTTTTATGCAGGCTCATTGGATGATTACAACAATATTAAAATTTACAACGGTGATCAGTTGTTAAATTCTTTTAGTGGCAAGGATGTGCCAACTGCTGTAGCTGATGGTAGCTGGACTAGCACTAAAGCTAATATGTTTATCAATCTTGTCGGTGACGCAGGCGAAAAATTTGACCGAGTCGTGATGAGTTCAACAGGTATTGCCTTTGAAACAGATAACCACACCTATAGATTAGCTAATAGAAGTGTTCCAGAATCTAACATGATGTTAGGTGTGTTAGCAGTAGGTGCTTTTGGCATGACTTCACTATACAAACGCTCACAAAATAAAGTGACAGCGAAAGGATAGATTTATTCAGTAAGCGTAAATATTAAATATGAAGAGTGCTGAGAGTCTCAAATCTCAGTTCCCTAATTTACGACTGCTATGTCAGGTAACACACATAGCAGTCTTTTAGTTTAGCGAAATTGTTTCAGTTAGGCGCGGATTATAATTTAACTTGCTCTAAATGACTGCGGGGATTATAGGTACGGATAGCCCGGATTTTTTCATAATATTCCCTCTCTTGCGGACTGAGGTCTTTTGGAGGTGCGATCGCAACCTTCACAAACTGATCACCACGTCCACCTTTAGCCAGAGGCCAACCTTTACCACGTAAGCGCAGGGATTGACCAGAGCGTACACCTGCTGGCAACTTCACATTTACATTACCATCGGGTGTAGGTACATCAATAGCAGCACCCAAAGTAGCTTCATCTGGTGTAATTAGCACTTCGCAAACTAAATTATCACCTTCCAGTTGGAAAAAAGAATGGGGTTGCAATTCCAACTTTAAATACAAATCTCCCCGTTGTTGAGTCATGGGGTTGATTGGACCCTTACCCCGCACCCGCAGACGAGTCCCAGATTTAGCCCCGGAAGGGATGCGAACATCAATTGTTTCGTTACCTAAGCTGAAGCGTTTTTGGACACCTGCAAAAGCTTCAGCAAAAGTTAAACTGATTAAAGCTTCAGTATCTTGGGTAGCACTAGCACCTGCATCTTGAAAACCAAAATCATTAACACCCCCAAAACCACCACCTGCTCTACTTGTAGAAGTGCGATAAGAGTAACTTTGTTTTCCTGTGCGTTGGCCAGCACCACCAAATAACTCATTAATAAAATCATTAAAGCTGCCGTATTGACTGAAGTCAAAGCCACTCATATCAACACCAGCACCACCTCCGGGAAAGCCTTCACCAGCCTGTTTCCAGTATTGACCATATTGGTCGTACTTTTTGCGCTTATCTGGGTCGGATAAAACTTCGTAAGCTTCGTTAACTTCTTTAAATTTTGCCTCTGCTTGCTTGTTGCCTGGGTTCACATCCGGGTGAAACTTGCGGGCTAGTTTACGAAAAGCTTGTTTAATTTCTTCTGGAGTGGCAGTTTTACTGATTCCTAAAATTGAGTAATAGTCTTTGAAGTCGGTTGCAGCCATCTACCAGCCTCCTGTAAAAATTTAGGTTATGTTTTTTTCTAAGATATTGAGATTGACTGTTTGCCAGATATTATGGGCAAAAGATTCTGATATTAAATTAACAAATAATATTGAAAATCAAGTGTGGTTCTCGCTCTCAGTCTCAGCGCAATTCCCGTACTCTCACCATTCTGGAAAGCAAATCAGCCGATCTAATCCTTCTTCTAAGCTGGGGGGAGCATCCCGGAGTTGACGGTGCATTCGCAAAATGATTTCTTCTGGAACCTGGCGATCGCGTTTTTGATTACGTACTAAACACATCCAGACTGGAGTTCTCACCCATATCCCTGTAATGTATGTAAAGCCCAAATCACGGGCTAATTCTATGATTTCACGGCGATTTCTTCTTTGGGCGTTGGTGGCATCGAAAATAGTGGGGATACCTACAGTTGTGGCTTGCTGAAATTGCCGTTCTATTTCCTGCCAAATCAACAACCATGTCCCCTGAGTTGCTTGGGAACCAAAAAGTTGCCCCCGGATGGCATCTGTAGAAATTAGCTGCATCTGGGGGCATTGCGTCAGTAATTGTTTTGCCAATGTTGATTTACCACTACCAGGAAGACCAATCAGCAAGAAGAGTACCAAGTTATGAGTACTAAGTACCGAGTGCAAATTTAGGAGTGTGGAGTGAGAAGTTAAGAGTGAAGAATAACTAGAAGTTTGATCCATCATTCAATTCCTCATAACTCATAACTCAATACTCAGCACTCGGTACTCAGCACTCGGTACTCAGTACTCGGTACTCGGTACTCAGCACTCGGTACTCGGTACTCGGTACTCCTATATAATTGTCCCGTCAGGAATCACAGCATTTTTGAGAACAACTACAATCCCACTACGGATGTAGAAGCCTTGTTTTTCACGTTCTGCTTCTTGGATGTTATCTTTATTGATAATTTTTACATCGTGACCGATGCGAGCATTTTTATCAATGATGGCTCTGCGAATAATGGTGTCTGTTCCAATACCTACAGGGATGTCACCTTGTTCTAGGCTACATTGGCGTTCTACAGATGGTTGGTAAAAGTCTGCACCCATAAGTAAGGATTCTTCAATTACACATCCTGCCTCAATCCGCGATCGCACTCCTAACACTGAATGCTGAATCCGGCAATTTTTCAAAATACAACCTTCACCAATCATTGATTCGGTGATTTGGCAATTTAGCAGCTTTGAAGGAGGTAAGTACCGCGCACGGGTGTAAATTGGAGCTTCCTCATCATAGAAGCTAAAGGGCGGCATGGGTTGCTGAGTTAAAGCTAAATTGGCATTATAAAATGCTTCAATTGTTCCAATATCTTCCCAGTAGTCATCGAAGAGGTATGCCTGGACGTTATGATCTTTGGCCGCATCAGGAATAATTTCTTTACCAAAATCAGTTTTGTCTACAGATTCTTTCAGCAACTTGATCAAGACATCTCTTTTAAAGACATAAATCCCCATTGAGGCGATATATGGCTGGATTTCGGCTTGTTCCTTTGTCAATCCCAGTATGCTAGTATCAACACGCATTTGTGCTAAAGCGTCACCTTTGGGCTTTTCGCTAAAGTCAATTACCCTACCGGAATCATTGATTTTCATCAACCCAAAATCCGAAGCACGGCGATCGTCAATAGGGATGACAGAAAGAGTAATATCAGCATTCGTCTCTCTATGGCGCTGGATAAATTGGCGATAATCCATCCTATACAAATGATCACCAGAAAGAATCAGATATTCATCTGCATCCCATTCTTCCAATAACCAGATATACTGGCGCACCGCATCAGCCGTACCTTGGAACCAGTTAGGATTTTCTGGTGTTTGCTGTGCAGCCAGCACTTCTACAAAACCCTCGCTGAAACCACTAAAATTGTAAGCGCGGGCAATGTGACGATTCAGAGAAGCTGAGTTGAATTGTGTCAACACATAGATTTTAAAAATTTCTGAATTGATGCAGTTGCTAACAGGGATATCTATTAAGCGGTACTTACCAGCAACTGGTACTGCTGGTTTAGCACGGAGTTTGGTTAGCGGATAAAGCCGAGTACCCGCACCCCCACCAAGAATGATTGCTAAGACTTTTTTCACAAAATTTCTCCGAACTGCCTTTCAACTCTCATCTACAGTTTAGGACTGTATGTGGCAGCTGATAAGGGGGGATCAAAGAATCTTGCAAAGGAATTTTTGAGAATGCTGTTGGTAATGAATAACGTTGCTAAATCAGGGAGAATACTAGAACATTTGTATTAATACATCAGGAAACTCCATCAAAATCTCTGTTCCTGGATTTCAATAGCAGTATTTTGCTTAGTATCAACGAAAATACTGCTAAAGCTCAGAATCTACATCAGTCGTTTGATTCATTTGATAGGGTGTGTGGTGTCTTTTGCTTTTACCCCTATCAATAGAGCTAATTCTAGCCACTTCCAGTAACAGTCAACATCTGTAAAACCAATCTTTCGTAACCAAACCAATTGTGTTTCCACATCTAAAAGTTTATTTGAGGGGTCGTCATTTTCTATGTCGATACCGAGTGCTTGTAAAAACTTCTCATGTACCGTAGGTGTTGACGAAGATACGTGTTCTAAGTTACAGAAAATACCACCTGGTTCCAGACGTTGGAAAATTTCTGCATACAAAGAAAGTTTGCGTTCGTGGATGAGATGATGAATAGCAAAGCTAGAAACAATTGCATCAAATAAACCTAAATCTGGTAAAGGTTCATCTAAATTATGGCTGATAACTTGCACTGTTTCATCTTCAAAAAACCTCTGTTTGACTGCTTCTAGCATGGTAGGAGAAAAGTCAATTGCTATGCTATTCATGTGGGGACGGTCAATTTTGAGTAATGCTAATAAGCGCCCATCTCCAGTTCCTAAATCAAGTATGCGTTTAACAGTTTGAGGAACTTGTGCTAACAAAACAGCTTCCCCTTCAGTGCGGTGGGGTATTTTGTCTGCTTTTTCCAAATAGCGTAAAGCGTGTTCTGATGATGTCCAAAGATTGATATTATTCATGTTAGTAATTTTGGAAATTTTTCTGCCAACCAAGTAAATACAATAATACCCAAAATATCAGCAGCTAAATCTGCAATATCAGCACTGCGATAAGGTACAAAAGATTGTACTATCTCATCAATTATAGAAAATAATAAGACTATGAATGGTGCAAGAGGTAAAGGAATATTAAATATTTTAAACTTACGTTTATTTAAGGCTTGATGACTGAGATAAGCAGCAATTCCCAGCAACAGAAAATGTAAAATTGTATCGTAATGGGGAAATTGTGCTATTTCGGTGGGGATTATTCGCAGGTAAGCGGAAATAGAGATAGAAAGTAAAATTCCCAAGTAAACCCAAAACGCAAAAACCCAACGCTGATGAGTTGTCATTTGTATAATTTTGAAAGGTGTTTTTGCTGAATACAGAGATATCATTACACATTCCGCAAATTGCACAGCTATATATTGGGAATTTTAATCTAGCTATTCACTAAGCGTGTAGGTTAGCTTGTTCTTGTAACCAAGGATCTACAGGTTGTCCATCTTTGCGTTTTAATTCTATTTCTATTACCATCACTTCTTTAGAACCTGGAGGTGCGGGTTTTTTATGAAAAATAATGTCATAGTCTGCTGGGTTGTGTTGACGTTCTTGCAACCATTCTTGTACTTTGGTAATAGCAAAGAATGATTGCCCTTGTTCAAACATTCGGGTAATTTGTAACTGTAATGTGTAGGGATTTAAGCGACTCATTTTTTGACTCCTTTAGTAGCTGGAATTATTATTGTCTCACGCAGAGGCGCTCCAGACGCGGAGAGGAAGATTGAGTTGAGGTTTTTATTCTTCTGTATTAAATTCAACTTTATCATAAATATCTGCGAAGGTGATTTGGTAGGGAATGGAATCTAAGTTTAAAGTTTCATCTGCGTCTACAAATTCTGAAAATATCCATTTGTTATTATCTGTTCTAAAATATTGCTCGACGTGCATTGTATATTGATCAATTAAAATATATTCTTGCAACGTGCTAATTGTGCGATAAGCGGCGAATTTTTCATCTCTATCTTTGCTTCTGGTAGACTTGGATAAAACTTCTGCTACCATTACAGGATTTACTAAAGTATCTTTTCTTCCTTCTTCATAAATTAAGGGATTTTTAACGACTAGAATATCAGGGTAAGTATGAATTTTTTTATCAGGAATCCAAAGACGTTGATCTGTGACAAAGACTTGATAAGGTTGACGTTTGAGAAGATAATTTAGTGTACCGCTGAAATTAAGGGCAAGTTGGTTATGATTTGGTGTTCCGCCTGTCATTGGTATAATTAATCCATCAATATATTCATGACGTATTTCTGAGTTTACTTCTAATTCTAGATATTCTTCAGGTGAATAGTAACGTGTTTCTTGTGCAAGAGTCATGATGTTTTAATCTGTTGATTTTATGGGTTTGCTATATTGGCGCTTATACAAATTTCCTAACTAAGTTATAATTATATTCTAGCAGTTTGTTTGTATTGAAAAAAAATATGTGCGGTTAGGACAAAGAACATAGCTTAATCAATTATGAAGGTTTCTGTTGAAAATTACGAAAGGGTAACATTCAAATGACAGTTAAAGAACAAATAGCGCAAGAATTAGAAAAATTACCTGAACCTGTGTTACAGGAAATCTTAGATTTTGTACGATTTTTGCAAAACAAGCACCAACAAAATAAGATGCTAGAAATCACGATCATGAGTGAATTATCCCTGCAAAAAGATTGGTTAAAGCCAGAGGAAGATGCAGCATGGAATGATTTATAAAAGGTGATATTATAATTTTTAACTATTAGATTCATAAAAGAATTGTTAAATGATTAGGTAAATCTACATCTTCTTGCCAATTTTCGACGGAAGCAGTAGGAAGACCACTTAACTCAGATAAATCTTTTATTTTTCTAATTAATAGTTCAATTAAAGTTCCATTTTTTGATAATTCAAATAAATCTTCCTTGTCTAAAACAATGATTATTTTATTTGTTCTAGCATGAAAAATTATTTGCTGAAGTCTACAATCACTTACTTTTCTTTGCCTTTCTTTACTATTTCGTTTAGGAAAACCTGTTGCTCCGTTTAATGTAACAAAAATCCCCAGACCTGCACATCTCAAATTATCCTCCATTATGCTACATAATCGGGCAAATTGTTTATGTGGTAAAGGAGCTTTTGTAGCTTTAGCTTCAATTACTATATCTCTCTTATTCCAATCTAGATATAAAGTTTCACACACCATTTTCCAAGCATGATCATTACCACTGATTAATAAATCATATTGAGGTCCTGCTGATTGAAAACTTTTAATTGGTTGAACTCCTTGCAGTCCTTTAAAAACTAAAAATACAACTTGCTCCAACAGTTTTCCAGCTTGTTGTTTTTCTTTGAGTGTGGGTTTTTTTAATTCTGTAAATATCTTAAATTTATCTAAATATTCAGAAAGTTTATCATCTGCTTTATACAAATAAGAAGCCAATTTATTTGATTTAATACCGCTAGGGCTATTTTTTACGCGTTCCCATGCCTTAATAGCATCTTCAATAATTTCATCATCTGAACTAGGCATGACTTGATTCAACAAAATCATGTTGTTGCATAAAATGTGCCATTAAATCATAAGATAACTCATTATAATCATGTACACTCTTTTCACAAAGTGGGCAAAACCACGGCAAGTTAGGAAAGCCTTGACCAAATGGAATAGCACCAGCGGGTACATCTGGTTCACAATTATGATATATAAGCAGTTTCATTTCACAGAGTCCCTCATCTTCAAGAATTGTTAAGACGGCAAGAGCATCAGAGCGTTTTATACCCAACTGTACAGCAAGTTGATGTGGCATCATATCATTGGTTGATGCCGTCATAAAATGCTTACTTAGTTCAGCCTTCTGATTTTCAGATAAGAAGTCCAAATGACCCTTGTGGATGAAGCTAGTCATAACTTTAGCCTTGAAGTTCAAGTTCTTTTAGCAGAAACTCAAGAACAGAGGTACTACCACCATAGCACTTTAAGTGTTGAAGAGAATCTTGGGATGCTCCCGGTTTGAGTCCAAAATAGCAGTGTGTTTTGATGAGACGTTTTACTGTAACTTTTTTTAACTTTTCTGTCTCTATTTCAGTTGCAGTTAATTCCTTATCTAGCTGAAACTCATAAGATTTAGTACCCCACTCTTTAATCAAGGTTAACAAAATTGCATCTTCAGCATCGTTCATTTTGTCAGGATTACCTACCAAACCCAGTTTCTGTAAAACCGAATTAGCTAATCTTTCTGACAAAGCTTTTAATCCTTTAACATTAACCTCCTGAACTCCCGCACTATGAGCATTAATAACCAGTCCTGATGCTTCTGCTCTAATGCGTAAGTGTTGCCATTTGTAGGGAACACAATTGAGATACTTATCCCACATATCATGCAGAACAAGTTTTTGAAGATTAGGATCTTCCCAGTTAGCTTGACAATGATTAGCTAATTCATTAATAAATCCAGGAATATAATTCCAGAAAGGGAATTGAGTACGATTTTCTATTTCTATATGTTCATCTGTAGTGGAACTATACGTAAACCCATACCAGGATAAAGCTGCATACTTTTTACCTACTTCAGCAATGACAGACCAGCGAATATAGCATTCATCTAGTTTACTCGCAGTTCCAGTTCCTCTCCGAACAGAATCAACAATTCTATAAATTCGGATATACCACTTCTTCTTGGGTTGAGTTGCGTCCTCAATTGGTCCGTACCAACCATCTTTGCCAAATTCAGTTAACAGAATCGCAGCAGAATTTATATTTGGAGTAACAGTACATGAACCCGATTTTAAACTTAGCCATCTTCTTGGCTGTTTCACATATCCAACCAATACTTCGTTTGGAGTAAGCTTACCTTTTGCTAGATCATTAGCTATATTTGCGGCGACTTCATTTTTTCTAAGCCGACTTGAACCTGATGAAATACTTTCAAGGGTTTCAACAGTAAATTCGTTACTAGATAGAAATTGCTCACAAAACTCTATACCTGGGGCATACCCATTATCCACAAAAGCGTCAATACTCATAAAATATTAGTCAGGATGTTACGTTGATGCACTTAAAAATGCGTCAAAAAACAGTATAGCAAAATACAAGGCAGGCAAGATGCCCGCCCCGCAAGATGTTAAGCTAGAGAAGTATGCAATTCTGTTTTCGCAGTTTCTAATGCTTCCGGCAATTTACTCGCGTCTCTTCCCCCAGCTTGCGCGAGATTGGGTTTTCCTCCACCACCACCTCCACATATTTTAGCGATCGCACCGACGAATTTCCCAGCTTGTACACCTTTCTTATTCACTTCGGAACTGAAAGCTGCAACTATACTCACTTTCCCCGCTTCGGGAACTGAACCTAAAACCACCGCACCGTTACCGATTTTTTGCAATAATCTCTCCGCAGCGGCTTTTAATGATTCTGCGTCCACGTCTTCCATTTGGGCGATAATTATTTTATGTTCACCTACTGTTTCCGCAGTCTGTAATAAGCTGTCAGACTTGACTATAGCTATCTGTGCTTTCAGGCTTTCGATTTGTTTTTCGCTGTTGCGGAGTTCGGTTTGCAGCGTTGTGATTCTGTCTGGTATCTCTTCGGGTTTGACTTTAAAGCGATCGCACAAATCTTTCGTTACTGTATCACGAATATTCAAATAATCCAATATCGCCGCACCAGAAACCGCTTCTATTCTTCTCACCCCAGAAGCAACTCCCGCTTCAGAAATGATTTTGAAAACGCCAATTTCCGCAGTATTGCTAACGTGAGTTCCCCCGCACAATTCCATTGATACACCAGGGAAATCAATCACGCGCACTTCATCACCGTACTTTTCCCCAAACATTGCAACTGCACCTTTAGCTTTTGCTTCTGCTATAGGCATTACTTCCACTTTAGCAGAATGGGCTTCTAAAATCCAAGTATTTACTAATTCTTCAATTTGTTGAACTTCTTCAGCAGTTAAAGCGCGGGGACAGTTGAAATCAAACCGCAATCTGTCAAAAGAAACTAAAGAACCAGCTTGAGAAATTCCTTCATCAACAACTTTCTTTAAAGCAGCTTGTAATAAATGAGTTGCTGTATGATTAGCTTGAGAACGACGGCGACAAGCGGTGTCAATCTGGGCGGTAATATTGTCACCAACTCTAATTGTGCCTCTTTCAATATGTCCGAAATGAATAAAGAAATCAGATTCTTTTTTCACATCTTCAATTCTGACTAAAACACCATCACCAGAAATATATCCTTTATCTCCAATTTGTCCCCCAGATTCAGCATAAAATGGAGTTTTATCAAGAACAATTTGCACTTCTGTTCCTGCTTCTGCTGCTTCTTCGGAAACACCAGCAACTAATAAAACTTCGATTTTTGCAGTTGTTGCTGCTGCTGTATAACCAATAAATTCTGTAGAGTGAATATGTTCTGCAAGTTTATCTAAAGAACCTTGTACAGTTAAATCTATGGTTTCGTGTGCAGCTTTTGCACGTTCTACCTGTTTTTGCATTTCTGCATTGAAACCATCAACATCAACAGTGATGTTATTTTCCTCTGCAATTTCTTGGGTTAATTCTAATGGGAAACCGTAGGTATCATAGAGAGTAAAAGCACTTTCACCACTAATCGAAGTTAATCCTTTGTGTTTTACCTCTTGGATAATTTCAGCTAACAGCTTTTCTCCTCTATCTAGAGTTTTGAGGAAATTAACTTCTTCTCTTTGTAACTCGGCTTTAATAGCAGTTTCCCTTTGTCGCAAATTTGGGTAAATTGATTCCGAAAGAGAAATTGCTGTTTCCGCAACTTGATTAATAAATTCCCCAGAAATTCCTATTAATCTGCCATGTCTAACAACGCGACGAATTAAACGGCGTAAAACGTAACCTCTTCCCACATTAGAAGCGCGAATTTCATCAGCAATCATGTGAACAACAGCACGAACATGATCACCAATTACCTTTAAAGAAATTTTGGTATTTTCATCGCTTTGATGATAATCAATTTTAGCAATTTTCGCCGCAGTTTCAATAATGGGAAAAATCAAATCTGTTTCATAATTATTCGGCTTCTTTTGCAGGATTTGTGCCATTCTTTCCAAACCCATTCCCGTGTCAATATTCTTGTTTTGCAACGGGGTTAAATTTCCTGACGCATCCCGATTATATTGCATAAATACCAAGTTATAAAACTCGATAAATCGGGTATCATCTTCTAAATCAATGTTATCTTCCCCTCGTTCTGGGTGAAAATCATAATAAATTTCCGAACAAGGCCCACAAGGCCCAGTTATACCGGATACCCAGAAATTATCATCTGCACCCATGCGCTTGATACGTTTTTCTGTAACACCAATTGTATCGCGCCAGATTGTAAAAGCTTCGTCGTCGTCTTCAAAGACACTAACAACCAGATTTTGAGGAGAGAAACCAAAAACCTGAGTTGATAATTCCCAACCCCATGCGATCGCCTGTGGTTTAAAATAATCACCAAAGCTAAAATTCCCCAACATCTCAAAAAATGTATGGTGGCGCTGAGTTCGTCCCACATTCTCGATATCATTGGTACGAATACACTTTTGCGATGTCGTAGCGCGTTTAAATTCCGGTGTCCGCTGTCCCAGGAAAATCGGTTTAAATGGTAACATACCTGCAATAGTCAGCAGCACCGTCGGATCTTCTGGTACAAGGGAAGCACTGGGAAGCGGTTGGTGTCCCCGTTGGGTGTAGAAGTCGAGGAATAATTGACGAATATCGTTACCGCTAAGATACTGGGGAGTTGAAGACATGAGTTTTTAAGAAATCAAATTTAATTATTTTGGGAAAGTCTGCAAAAAGCATCATTACTATTTATAACTTATGACAGGAAATAAGAAATATAGTAAGGTTTCAGTATCTTTCGTCAAAGTTTCTCATTGCTGATTGGTATCAAATTAACATCAATTGATATACCTTGATAATATTTCTGTTGAAAAAATGCCTAAAAAAATCAGAGAATTAAAAAATTTACTTAAAAAATCCGGGTTTATTTACCGTTCAGCAAAAGGAAGTCATACCCGTTGGTGTCATCCTTTATTACCAGGAGATCCTATTACCATATCTGGTAAATATGGAGATGATGCTAAACTATATATAGAATAAAGAAGTTAAAGAAAAATTAGCTAAATTAAAATCAATTCAAGGGGAGGAGTCAGAAGAATGAATTTACCTTATACTATCATTATTCAGTGGAGTAGTGAAGATAAATGTTATTTAGTTCATTTACCTGAATTTCCTACTCAAAAATACCATACTCATGGTGATACTTATGAAGAAGCTGTTAAAAATGCTCAGGAAGTGATAGCAATGCTAATTGCTGAATATCAAGAAGATGGCAAACCTTTACCTTTAGCTAAATCTTTAGAACAATTGATTAATGTCGCTTAATTGATTTATGCAAGCAAAACTTTTAGATAAACTTTCCTCTTCTGATGCTGCAACCATCTTAGAATGCTTACCTGAAAAAATTCAAACTGCCTTAATTGCCCGTGCAACTGAAATCGAGTATCCGGTTGAGGCCGTTATTGAAATGGCAATTGCTAGTTTCCTGGATACAGAAGCATTAGGTTTTGCAGATTGCAAACCAGGACGTGGACAATAAATCTAATCTCAATCAGGTTTAACACCAAGCGATCCTAGTGGAACAATTAATCTTACAGTTTTTTCTCTATTTATTGAGAATGTAAGAAATCAACTCTTCCTAATCATGAATTGATCCATCAGGCATTATAGCTCTTTCAAGTACGGCTTCTTTAAGAATGGCTTCTTCTAAGTGAGCTTTTGTGAGGTCTACGCCTGCAAGTATAGTTCCTATGAGTTTAGCTTCTAAGAGTATGACTTTTTTAAGATTAGCTCCTGTGAGGAATGCTTCTGTGAGGTTGGCTCTTGTGAGAATAGCTTCTTCAAGGTTTGCTCCTACGAGGATAGCTTTTTTGAAGTTGACACCTCCAAGGATGGCTCTTTTTAAGTTAGCTCCTGTCAGGTTAGCTTTGCTGATATTAACATTACTTAAATTAAGTCTCTTATCTGGTGGATCTGGGTGTTCACGTCGTCCAATTACAGTGAGACATTCTTGAATATCAAGCCGAAGTTTTGGTAATTCTTCCACTTCTTCCTTAATAAGTGCATTCTCACGCACAAAAGCTGTAAGAACTTCCATAATTGTCCATTGGTCTTTTTTTGAATCTTTAGCAATTCGTTCTAAGGTATAAATCGCTCCTAGTCTGACTTCAATTTTATCACTGGCAAGTTGTTCTATTGCTTTTGCAAAGCGTTCTGTAATTTGCTTATCTTCTGATATCTTTAAGTTTTCACGTGCAATTTCAACATTTTTATTTGCAGCTTTAGCACTTTCTTCCATAGCGGCTGCACGTTTAGCGGCAAAGAAAGCATTAATAAATACTGCAATTCCTCCAAAAACTGTACCAATAGATGTTAAAGCTTTAGTTCCATAGTCATACTTTTCTTTTAAAGTCCAGGTTTCAATATTTAAAACTCCTAAAAATATACCACCCACAAATAAAAGAAATATTACCGCAATAGCTAATAACCAATTTCCTAGAGTACCTATATTATTATCCTTATCTTGCTGTTTCATGAATTTTTCATACCAGTCTAAATAATTAGAACATACTCACTAACCAATAGCTTTTTGACAATCCTCAACTGAAACCCTGTTTCTCATCGCTGCTACTAAAGCTTGATAACCTTCCCAATTTTCTTGAATCAAATTTTTAGCTTGCAGTAAATGAAAACGCTGCTTTTGTTCAAATACCGTATCCGCAAAACCCAAAGCTTGTAAAAATTGGTTTAACTTGGCTTTATCATCATCACCACCCTCAGCAGAGTTAAAAACCAAATTTTCTGCGGCAATTCCTGCCATCCAAATATTACAATAGCGATCGCACATTGAGACTGTAATCTTACCCTTTTCCAATTGTTTCGAGATTTCGCTATCCTCCAAAATTACCCCACCTTGTCCCGGTTGTCCTAGTTTCCAAGCTTCCCACGCGCTGAGAGTGTAGCCAGTTACAGGAATCCCCAACAGGTGAGCTACGAGAAAATGACCTGCTTCGTGATGTATAATTCGTTCTTTATATTCTGGTGAAAATCGCGCTAACCAATCTAATAATACTGTCCCTCCCTTCCCCTGAAAGCTGAAATTGTCCAAAGTTGCAATACCCAAAAACGCCACAGTAACTAAAGCTGGTATTGTCGGTGACAGGTGTACCAAAGGTCCTAACAGGGTTGAGAGAGTAATGAGAAAGACAGATATCGCAATTAGATTTATCGCAGTTTGGCGCATAGAGTGTATTTAAAGTAAAGTTTAATACTTTATTGATTATGAATCGTTTTTTTGACAGCAAATGCCAATAATACTTTTTCTATTATAAAGCCCATGCACACTTCATAATAACCCTCATTTACAAAAAGCAATTATCAGATCAACACCATAAATTACTTTATTTGCTGAATTTTTTTATTTGCCAATGTTAATAGTCGCTGTGCTTCTGTGTAGGTAGTCGTTCCTGGTTTAATAGTATTGAGACGAGTTATTATTCCCTGAATTTCAGATTTCATTTCATTTTTATCAGTTGGTGGAGAAGCAATCAACTTTTGAATTTCGCTGTTAGTCTGGTTGAGAATTTCCTGGGAATTATTTTCAATTTGGCGACGATTTTCGATAATTCCCAAGTTAGTTTGATACTGTGCTAATAATCTTTGTGCTTCCACATAGCTTGGTTCTTGCACTCGAATATTTTCTAATTGGTTAATTGCTTTTTCCCATAAATTACCAATTTGTTGCCACTCAAGCGCAGAATGGGGAGGATTTTGGGCAGCTTTCGCAGCCGCTAAAGCAAACTGCTTTGCACCTTCAATATATGTACCACTACTCGTATCACTCACAACTTTTTGCTTAACTTGATATGCAGCAATTAATTTCTGCGCGTCTAAATAACGAGGATTATCATTGGGAACTTGTTCGAGTCGGTTAATTGCTTGTAGCCATAATTCTGATGCAGTTTGAGATTTTGTTGATTGTATTTTTTGTGCTTCTAAATCAAATTCTTGAGCAGCTGCAATAAAATTACCAACCCGCGCATTTTGAAAATCACGTTTATAGGCTATGAGTTGAGTTTGTGCAGTCTTACCTGCTAGAGTTTGTCGAGAAATTTCCTCTAGTTGATCCATAGCTGTTTGCCAAGAAGCTATTGCTTTCTCTCGATCTTTTGTATTTGTAGCTTGTTCATATTGCTGCTTGGCATCTGATAAAGCTTTTCTGGCATCATTCAAGGGAATTAAAGCATTTTTGTCTTGGAAAACTACAGCATCTAATCGCGCTACCCGTTGTCGTGCTTGCTCAAATTCATCTAAAGTAAACTGCCAACTACAACTGAACAGACTACAATAACGTTGAGGATAGTAACCCAAAAACCAAACGGGTAGATATTCCAAGTGTTTTTTTGCTGCTTTGACTTTTTCCCCACCTAGTTCAATATCTGCACTACTAGTGGCTCGACTAATTAACTGATCTGCTTGTTCTAAGGAATCAATAGCACCTCGATAATGATGATCCATACTCATAAAGCTAGGTAATAACAATAGGGGTGCTACCTGTGCCACAGGTTTGCGAATCATGGGGTATGGTAAATTTACAAGCCATAATACCCCAGCACTACCTGCTATGAGAATAGCCGCAAATTTGATTTTGCCAAACATATTTATAACCAATATCTACTAAATATAGTATTCCCATCTGTAGCTGAAAATTATACATATATTCTCAAATCAACCCTTTTTGGTGACAACAGGTAAGAGAAAGTTTTGCTACTATAAATAAGGTGATGTAATAAATCAGATAATATCTAAAATGTCAATAGCTTTAATTACAGGTGCATCTGGCGGAATTGGCAAAGCTTTTGCAGAAGAATTAGCCGCACGCAAAACTAATCTTGTTCTTGTTGCTCGTTCCATAGAAAAACTGAACCAAATAGCTACACAATTAGAACAGAAATACCAAATACAAGTAGAAGTTGTCGCTAAAGACTTGACCGAACCTAATGCTACTAATGATGTATTTGATGCTATAAAAAACAAGGGATTAACAATTGATTTGTTAATCAATAATGCTGGTTTTGGCGATTATGGCGATTTTGCCGAACGGGAAGGAGAACGGCAATTAAATATGATTCAATTGAATATTATGGCATTAGTAGATTTAACCCACAAATTTCTACCTTTAATGCGACAAAGACGTTCTGGTAGCATAATTAATGTTTCCTCAATTGCCGGATTTCAACCAATGCCTTATCTTTCTGTTTATGCGGCAACTAAGGCTTTTGTTCTCAGTTTTAGTGAAGCATTGTGGGCAGAAAATCGTGATTATGGTGTCCACGTCTTGGTAGTTTGCCCAGGTCCAACAGAAACAGACTTTTTCACAGAAGCTAAGTTTCCTCAATCTTTAACAGGTTCAAACAATAAAATAGCGACTCCTGAAGAAGTTGTGCGTGATGCTTTGCAAGCTTTAGAAAAAGGCGATTCTACAGTGGTTAGCGGTGGTTTAGCAAATCAATTAATCGTCAATATGCACAGATTTTTGCCACGCGAATCATTGGTAAATATAGTGGCAAAACAGTTTAAAAATAATGGGTAATTGGTGATTGGTGATTGGTGATTGGTGATTGGTGATTGGTGATTGGATGCAGAAATAAATATATTACTTCCCTTGTTTCTTCATCTTCTTCTGTTCTCTGTTCCCTGTTCCCTGTTCCTACATATACCTAGTCAATTGCATTCGGTAACGGTCTTTTTTAGTAACGGCGATTTCGCCAACTTCTAAACGTCCTTTACCGCGAATGGCAATTAAATCGCCTGATTTAAGTTGAAAACTGGCTTGGGTGACTTCTTTCCAATTGACACGAACATCATTAGAGTCAATTAAATCCACCATTTTGCTGCGGGACATTCCAAAACCGGCGGATGCGATCGCATCCAAACGCAAAGAAGCCTCCACAGTGGTTAATTCTTTTTTCTTCGGTTCCCGGATTTTTAACTCGTTGATATCAATTCGCTGGGTTTTCACAGGGACTGAACGCACCTGCTGGAGACTCATTTCCAAAAATTCTGTCAATTCAGGGACGACTATTACTTGCGCCCCTCTTTCTCCCAAAACGATGATATCTCCTGTCTTTTCGCGGACAATTCCCGTCCCCAACATCGCACCTAGAAAGTCTCGGTGATTGGCAGTATCAAATAGGAAATTACCCGCAATTTCTAAAACAGCGATCGCAACTTGAGATTGATCTAAGGGTAACTCAGAACGTGCGATCGCAATTCTTTGACGTTCCGCTTGGGGATATCCACCCCACGCCACTAAATGTACCTCTGTTAATCGGCTAAATACCCGTTGAATTTCTGCCAACTCTGGCGGAGACAAAAAATCAGTATAAACTACTTCCCAGGTCTTAATAGCTTGCTCTGCCTGGTCAATCACACGAGCTATACTATCCCGGTTTTCGACACTTTTTAAAAGTTCTTCTCTAGGTAACATTATGAAAAATAGGAGTTCAGGAGTTCAGGAGTTCAGGAGTTTTTGAATTGCTTTTTTTCCAATTACCAATTACCAATTACCAATTACCAAACGTTAGTTTGTTTCTGCATAACCTTGGAGATTTTCTGGCTCAAACTGGCGTAATATGCGAGTAGCTTGGCGAGTCAAAGTTTCTGAACCTTGAACTACGATTATGTATTTGCCAGCGTTTAAGCGGTTGCGGTAGGGTAAAGCATCTCCACCACCGGCAACTAAACCAACTCCACCACCAACAAATACGCTACCCATCCCACCAGCACCAGCACCCAATAAACCACCAACGACATGATTCCCAATTTCTCCAGCCCAAGCAAAGGTATCTAACCCAGTGATTAAACTGAAGGTAAAGCCAGCAAAAAAGCCAAATGGTACTAACCAGAATGACATTAGTTTTGCTTGTTTTTGCGCTTGCTCTTTGGGGTCAATTAAGCCAAACTCGTCAGCGGTTTTGTATCCTCTACCTAGGATAGTACTATTTATGCCTTCTCTTTCTAAGCCTAAGTAAGCAGATTCAGCTTGGATGCGGTCTGCTAATACGGCAACAAGGTAATTCATTGATTTTAAAACGGTTATTTTGCAGAAGTTTGCCTTAATTACCAGCGTATCAGCACCAATGTTATTTTAACGAATCTAGTGGCGCACAAAAATTATTTACGCCTTGCTGAATAATATATAGCAAAACTGGGGTTGCCAAAATTTTCGGAAATGAAGGGATTGTTTTTAAATGTGCCATCATTTCTAAAATTGAGCCATTCAATAAGTCATTTCGATATTCTTGTTCACAAATGACTGCACGCCATTTTTTTGCTAAAGCCTCTAACCACTCGGTATTTGTTTGTTCTGGTTCTTGTCCAGCCCGAATTGCTAGGGTCATGGCTGCATCTTCTAAGTCCCCTTCACAGTCCTCAATTAAGTCTAACGCTTCCATAGCCTGGGGATCATCTACTAATTGAGAGCGAAACTGGGCGATTTCTTTTGATGTTACTTTAGTCATAGGAAGAAGGAGTTCAGGAGTCAGGGGGCAGAGGGCAGGGGGCAGGGGGCAGGGGGCAGGGAGCAGGGGGGAACTTTTCCCTATTTTCTATCTCCCTTATCTCCGCATTTTTCCATTTTTCCACTTAACGGGTGACAAATATAACCTTTTTAACTAAAAAGCCTCATTTTGCAGTTTATTTACTGTCAATGAGGCTTTTTGTTGCTTTTAACAGGAATTTAACCAATTACCTGTTACCAGCCTGAATTAGATGACGAATAAATTGGATTACTGATTAAAAGCTCTGGAGGTAACATAGCGTTGTAGCTCAGTCAGAGCGCGGTTGTAATCCAAAATTGCTCGAATCCGATTACCTTCGGATCTGGTGAGGTCATTTTCTGAGTTAATGACATCAGTTTGAGTACCTACACCTGCTTGGAATCGCAAACGGGCTAACCTGAGAGCCTCTTTAGCTTGTTCTAGAGCCACATTAGCAGTCTGCACATTCTCTAGATTAGATCGCTGGGTAGAATAGGCTTGTTCTACTTGAAAGCGAATTTGATTGCGTTGTTCAGAAAATTGAGTTTCTGCGATCGCTATGTTAGATTTTGCCTGAGATGCTCTAGCTTTTGCTGCTCCCCCATCGTATAAATTTAGGGTTGCTTGCACGCCCACTGAATAACCATCGCTAACGCTGGTACTATCATTAAAAACATCTAACAGGTCATAGCTGGCAACTAAACTAATCTGTGGTCCCAAAGTAGCCAAAGCTTGTTTTCTTTGTTGCTCGCTAATTTGACGCTGTGCTAATTGCTGTTGTAGTTCAGGACGGTTTTGATAAGCCAGAACAATACTCTTTTCCAGGGTTTCGTTCCACAAACCAGCCAATTGCACAGGATCAGCCGCGCTGATATTTACTGACTGGGGAATATTTAAGCGAGTTGCTAATCGACGACGGGCAATTTGTTGCTGGGAAACAGCATTTGTCAGGTCTTGTTGAGCATTAGCTAAATTTACCTGCGATCGCAACACATCGAACCGAGTCCCCACACCAGCCCGCTCTAGAGCATTCGCATCTCGCAAACTAGCCTCAGCATTCTGGACAGCTGATTGAGAAATACGTACTTGTTCATCGGCTTGTTGCAAATCATAGTATTCTCTAGCCACATTCAAGCGAATGTCCTCAACTTGCCTTTCTACATCCAATTCCTGAATGCGTACCTGTTCCTCAGCTTCTCTAATCGCCGCATTCCGTCTGCCAGAGGTATAAAGGTCATATCTCAGTTGTGCTTGACCACTGAAACTAGTATCAGCGCTGGCATCTGGGGCATTTGGATTCAACTTCTGTTGTTGAGTAGCTGCCAGTGTACTAGAAGCACTACGACTATTAGCGACACTGCCACTCAATCCCACGGTTGGCAACAAAGCTGCTTGTTGTTCCCTAACAGAGCTTTGACTACGTTCCAGCTGCAATATTGATACCTGCAACTCATTATTATTGCGCTTTGCCAGTTCTAGAGCCTGTGACAAACTAATTGGCTGATTTGTCTGGAGCCTTACCTCCTCTGGTTCAGTAGGAAACAACAGAGGATTATGACTAGGATTGAGTTCTTCAGGAGTCTCTACAGAGCCTGTCGGTACAGGTGTGACAGTTTCTGTATTTTGATCTGGTGGCTCTGAAGTATTAGGCGTTCCTGATTCAGTAGGCACAGTCACCTGAGCTACCCGCTCAATAGTGGCCTTTTTTTGTGAACAGGCACTTAAGGCTAGGAGCAAAGCTGCTTGGCTTTTCTGCTCTGCCTGTAAACATTTATTTTTTGCTGGTAGTTGTGCTACTTTGCCACTAGTAGCCGTAACCGGTAAAACTGTTTTTGATATTTTTTCTACTGGTACTTTAGCATTGTTAACAACAGCCATTTCGGGAACACTATGGTTAACCAAGGGTTTCCCACCCAGGTTCCTGAAATCAAGGGCAGGTACTAAAACTGGAGAACTATCACCCGCAGTATTGGGCAGTTGCTTATTGATGTTGTCTGCGATCGCAGTTTTCACATCATTTGCAGTCAACACAGTAGGAGAAGACACCAGCTTTACTTCACCTACTTTTAAAGTACCAGCCCAAGCCGACTGAGTTGTTAATACCGCTGCTGTTACACCAGGTAAGAAACTATAAAATAATTGCTGTCCTTTCACCGCATCTCCTCACACGAAAATCTATAACTAGCGGCAGAAAACTTGTCTCCACACAGAAATATAGCACGATACTAAATGAAGCAAAGAATATAGTACTATACCGAAGTTAAGAGCAGAACTCTATTTGTCTTCAAAACGTTTGACAATGCGAGAAAGTTCCGCCTTTTCGTCTATGCTAACGCGGGTAGGCGCTCCGCTGACAATTCGTTCATAATTACGGAAAGAGTCTTTAATATTAGGCCCATCAGCAGTAATATTGTACTCGCGAATCCCCTTGTCGTGCCACGAACCCCGCATTTTGAAAACGTTAATCGCCCGCGACATTTCTCCATGAATTTCTACGTACTGCAACATGATAATTGTATCAGTAATCGTGGAAATATGAGAATCAGTAATTGAATGTGACCCCATAAACTGGTCACTTGTATTGGTAAAGAAGCCAGTAATTTCTTCTTGTTTAGCATACCCTGTCACCCCGATTACAAACTGCCGAAAAGCATTGTTGCTAACGCCTCTAGCCATTGCAGAAAGGGAATCAATGGCGATACGGGCTGGTTTAAAGTCAGCAATCTCTGATTTAATAATTTGTAAGTGATCTTCTAATCCCGTTGATTCGGGATAGGTACAAATTATTTTTAGTAACCCTTGGTCTTCTAATTCCTCAAAATCAATTCCCCAAGAATAAGCATTGCGAGACAGTTGAGCGCGGGATTCTTCGTAAGCAAATAATATTGCTCGCTCACCGCTCACACAACCATCTTGAATAAATTTGCTGACTAATAGGGTTTTACCAGTACCAGTGGCTCCTGTGGCTAAAATAATTGAATCTTTAAAGAAACCACCACCACACATCTCATCGAGGGTTTTGACTCCTGAAGATACGCGGACATTTGAAGATCGTTGTGTCAAACGCATTGCGCCTAAGGGGAAAATGTTGACTCCTGCGTTGGTGATTGTAAATGGATATTCACCCTTCATGTGAGTCGTACCGCGCAATTTGAGAATTTCCAGTGTGCGTCGGCGGCGTTCTCCTTCTAATACGTTGCGAACAATTACCACATTATCAGAGACAAATTCTTCTACACCAAAAGACGCTACAGGTCCATATTCTTCACTACGCTCAGTTGTAATTATGGTGGTGACACTTAGTTGTTTAAGACGTGCTACTAAACGAAATATTTCCCGTCGCACTACTCCCACAGCTTCATATTGCTGGAATACTGCTGTGATGGAGTCTATGGAAACACGGTTGGCTTTGTATTTGCGAATCGCATATTGTAATCGCTCAATTAAAGCCGAAAGGTCAAAATTGCCGACGATATCTTGACCTTCAGGATCAGGTGATGCGTCGAGAATAAATAGTTTTCCTTCTGAAATTAGTTTTGGTAAATTCCATCCAAAAATATGGGCGTTTTTTATGATATCGCTTGGTGATTCCTCAAAGGTTACAAATACTCCTGGTTCATCAAAGTAAGTGATACCATTATAGAGAAATTGGAGAGATAATAAAGTTTTTCCTGTACCAGAAGTACCACTGACTAAGGTTGTTCTACCAACTGGTAAACCGCCATGACTAATGTCGTCAAAGCCCTCGATCATTGTGCGAATTTTTTCTACACCCTCAATTGGTGGATTTGGTTTTTCTTTTTGCTCTTTGTCACTCATTGCTGATCACATCAGGTTATTTAAACTGTTTTTTAAAATTACTAAAGCTTTGACTATGTTCAGTAATATCTTACTCTTCCCAGTCTTCTTCACTCAATTCTTCATAGAGTAAGTCTAATCCTATCAATACTCTTTCTCTATCTGAAAGATCACCGATAATTTTGCGGACAGGGGGAGGTAATATTTTAGATAATGTTGGTGTGGCTAGGATTTTGTCTTCTTCGGCTAGTTGTGGGTTTTTGAGGACATCTATGACTTTTAAAGCATAAACACCTTGAAATTCCTGTTCTAATATATTTTTAAGTGTATTTAAAGCCCGCACGGAGTTGGGTGTGTTCCCCGCTACATAAAGCTTGAGAACATAAGTTTTTCCGACTTTATTCATAAATTTATAGACTAGGTATGAGAACTAGGAATACAAAATATGCTGAAGAGTTTGCCTGAATTGACCGCAGATACTAGTCATCGTTCAGTTGATTTTAGAACCCGAACATCTATATGCTTCGCACAGATTTGCCAAAACATCTATCAATGTTAGTCGGTAATCTAGTAATGTTTCATCACTTCTGCCTTCTAACCTTAGTTGTTTAGAAAATTCGTCAATGAGTTCCATGTGCATTTCTATAATCCGTGGCACAGGAATATTAGCATAAAATAAAGCGTTGATAAATTTATCAATGATAATCTTTAGGTTTTTGTCTGTAGTAAAGTAATTTATCAAAATGAGGCGGTAATCTGATTTAAGTTGATCTAATATTTCCTGCTTTTCGGCTGGACTCATTTCCTGAAACCATTGCTGATTACACGCTAATACATAACTATATTTCTGACTGTGAACCAATTGTTCGTTTGTGTTTAACTGTCTAATTTTTTGTAAAGAGTGAATTTTCACAGGAGCAGTAACAGGAAGTGGCAATTCAAAAAATTGAGTAATAATACTCTCTATGAAATTCCATAACTGCTCAATTAAACTTTGATGACTATATAGAACAGCATGATTATCTAAATATTTTTTAACATCAGTTCGCCAAATCAATAATATAGGTAATATCATTTATTGTTTATATATTTTCTTGGAGATGATCGCTCAGACTATGGTGTCTGGGCTAATTTATTCGGGTAAAAACTTTTAAGTAAAACCTGGTTAAAGAGCGCCCTATGTCAACAAATATTGAAGAATTGCTACTTTATAACCTATCTAAATCAGGTGAATGTTATAACTTGACTAAGTAGTTGATGAAGGGTTGAGCAGAAAGGATGCAGTAGCTAATTTCCTGATCTGAGTTATGTATATCTATCTGAATATAGATTTTTTCATTTCACTCCTTGATAAGATACATAAACGAACTTAAAGTATTGTCGCATTCTAAATCATTATAATTCCTCAAGGTTCTAAAACGAATCTTTGGAGCGATAATTGTTTTAGCTGTAACTATAGAAGAGGAGTTTAAATACCAGTATCTGACTGGTGAAGATGACCGCTCTGGAAACAGAGTGACAGAGAGAAGTATGGAGGCTCTGGAAACTGTGGGAGGCAAGCGATTGCCTGTCAGAGCCAATTTAGTTGCTTCATTTAAATTTGAATTGTAACCAAAGACGCTTATATGAGTCTTCTTGAAGGATATTGCTTCAGGTATGAAAACCATCAGCACTTTGGCAGATGTTGAAGCCAGAGGCGACGACAGGAAGAATGACCCCCTAAGCCTTATGTTAATGCTACAGTACCCGCTTTATGACTTTCTAGCAACCGTACCCAGCTGCCCAGAAACGAGTACTCTGGCAGTGGTGCTGGAGATTTTGGAGAAGGAGCAGTGCGATCGCCTGGTAGTGGTGAATCAACAACAATGCCCAATCGGATTGTTGTACTCTGCCCGTTTAATTCCGAAATTATTGGCAGCAGCCAATGGTGACACGTTTTTAAATCTACAACAGCCAATCTCTACGTTGAGTTCTAGTCTGATTTCGCCAATACAGACAATACCAGCTTCTGAGCGGCTAGAAAAATTTAGTTTGTTTTTGCCATGCCAACAAAGCCAAAAAAATAGAAATTTAGATTGGGTGTTGATCGACTCAGAGGGGAAATTGTTGGGGCTGCTAGATAACCCCAAGCTACTACGTTTTTTGGCTAAAGAGAAAACAGCAATTGTTTCTGGTATGCCGTCAACTGAGACAAAGAATCATGCTGTGGCAAAAACTCGTCGCTACAAGCAAAATCAACATCAGTCACGTAGACAAAATCCTTTAGTACAGTTGCTGGAAAGACTACCTTGGCCTTTGATGTTACAAACCAGTAGTGGCGAAGTGGTAACACAAAATCCAGCTTGGTGGCAACAATTGGGAGTTTTCAAAGATCCAGAAGGAATTAGGCAAGAAGTAGAAACTATCCTTGCTCCTGTTCATGTTAAAAACCAAGAAAAAAATCAAGAATACGTCAATCCAGTCAATCCAAAAGCTGTGAAAGTTTCCTTCAATGGTAGAGGAGATGAAAACGAAGAGCCAACCACATTGATGAAACGGCATCTTAGAAGTGAAGGAATTAAATCCACAGGTTCATCTTCAGTTTTGCCTATCATGCAGGAGCCACAAGTACCTGTAAATAGTACATCTAGTCACTGCTTTTTGGATACTCAACTGGGTACTTGTACTTGCGTTGTCGAAGTTCAGAATGGTCAGGAGCGAATTTGGCAGTTTACTAAAATCCTTTTAGATAGTCCTGAGTTGAAGATTTGGAGTGCTGATTCTGAAATTACACTCAGAAGTGAAAATTCAGAACTGGGTAATGATGAGTTGTGGTTAGTTTTAGCAACTGATGTCACCGAGCAACAACAACTTTTTAAAGAACTGGCAGCTAAGAATGCCGATTTGATTCAACTAAATCGGTTAAAGGATGAGTTCTTAGCTTGTATTAGTCATGAATTGAAAACACCGCTGACAGCAGTTTTGGGTTTGTCACGGTTACTAGTTGATCAACAATTAGGAGAATTGAACGAGCGACAAGCGCGTTATGCCAGCTTAATTCATCAAAGTGGCCGACATTTGATGAGTGTGGTTAATGATATTTTAGATTTGACGCGGATGGAAACTGGACAGATGGAACTGAATCCGTCTCCAGTGCAAATTAGGGAAGTGTGCGATCGCGCTTTATCAGAAATAAAAACACACCACAATCAACCAAGCAAAATTACCCCATCCTCTTCATCCGCAAGTCAGCATTCACCAGATCACCAATTCAGCCTCACCATTGAACCAGGCTTAGAACAGATCGTCGCCGATGAATTACGATTGCGGCAAATGCTAGTACACTTACTTTCCAATGCCTTTAAATTCACCGAAACCTCTGGAGAAATAGGACTGCGGGTGAATCGTTGGGAAGGATGGATTGCATTCACAGTCTGGGATACAGGCATTGGCATTCCTGAACATCAACAACATTTAATTTTTCAAAAATTCCAACAACTGGAAAATCCCCTCACACGTCAGTTTGAAGGTACTGGTTTAGGACTAGTATTAACAAGGGCTTTGGCTCGTCTACATGGTGGAGATGTCAGCTTTTTATCTCGTGAAGGCAACGGTAGCCAGTTTACATTACTCTTACCGCCTTCTCCTCCCAAAACCAGCTTTGCCGAATCAGAAGGGGGAAATTCCGAATCACATCAACCAGCTTCCTCCCAACGCTTAGTATTGGTAGTAGAGGCAGTAGCTCGATATATTGAAGACCTCACCCAACATCTCAAAGGTTTAGGTTATCGGGTGGTAATTGCTCGATCGGGGACTGAAGCATTAGAAAAAGCTCGTCGCTTACAACCAATAACTATATTCTTGAATCCTTTGTTACCCCTGCTATCAGGTTGGGATGTGCTGACTTTACTAAAATCTGATACTGCAACTCGTCATATTCCGGTGGTTGTCACAGCCACAGGAGCAGAAAAGGAACAGGCATTTGCTCACCGAGCTGATAATTTCTTGAGCTTACCAGTAGAGCATCAAGCGTTAGTACCCATTTTAGAAAAATTATGTGCTGCACCAGAAGTTGAGCAGATAAGTTTAGAAAATACCGAAATCGCAACTACAAAAACTCCGTTGCGGATTCTCAGGTTGGTAAATCCAGAATTAGAATCCGTCAATCCCCAACCCTCCCTGCGAGAACATCGAGTTATTGAAGTAGATGATTTAGATCAGGCTGAACTTTTAGCACGGGTGTGGCAGTTTGATGTAATTTTACTGGATGTGGAAAGTTCTACAGCCCAAAATTATCTCCAACAGTTGACTAACCACCCCCGATTAGCAGCTATTCCGCTGGTAACTTGCGATGTTGCTACTACTTTGACAGCTTCCCAAATCCCTGGATTATCAGTGTTTCCTTACTTAACTCCATTAGGTAAGGAAAGTGCCAGTCCCAAAACCAAACCTGATGCTTTATTGTCAGTACTACAAATTGCTTCTGCTATTGGCTGTCCTCCCAATATCTTGGTAGTTGATGTGACTATGTTGCGCGATTTGCCACAGGTAAGAGGTAAGCCGGTTAAGGGTTATCGAGGGGAAAAAAGTTCTGCTTTGAGAAACAATCAGCGATCTGCTGAAAGCAGCAGCGCTACGCTATCGCTCAAAAGTGACTATAGTAGTAATGATTGCTCTCAGAATACAGAGCGAGGATCTGAATGGTTCCAAGCTTTAATTCAGTACTTACAAACCGCTGGTTTTAAGGCAGCTATGGGCAACTGCTGGGCAGAAGTGCTGCAACAACTCCGTCATCAAAGTGTTGATTTACTACTAATTTGTTTGGGTGAGTCTGCTATTCATAAAGAAGTACAAAAAGCATTAACAACTTTGTCTGATTTACCGTTTAATTTGCCGCCAATTTTAGTACTGGATAAAACATTAAATCAAGTAACATATCCAGAAATAGGGCAAAATAAAAACAAAGGATATCACTCCCCAGAAATTCATGAAGCTGGTGGATTAGAACAGCTTGCCGACGGTATTGCTACCCAGGTTTTACCTCGTTCTATCTCAATGGAAGATTTATTAAGTCAAATTAATCAGGCTTTAGTTAAAAGTAAAAATGGGTAATTGGTCATTGGTCATTGGTCATTGGTAAATCCAAAATTCTTCTACCTCCTAACTCCTGACTCCTAACTCCTGACTCAAATTAAGAAATATCCTGTTTGTTTTTCTCAATTTTCTGCAAGGGAATACGAATGAGATTATAAGCACCTTTGGTGGCTATATTCTTGTAATCGTCTGGTTGAAAGTTCATTTCAATCAACTTTTTATGCTCCGTTAGAAGTAGTAGTGATGGTGGTTTGACTTTTGCGGAGGTTTGATTTTGAATATAGCCTAGAGCCTCTTGGGAAAACTTCAAGTAATTGACAGTAGTGTGAGAGTAGAAAGTCACTGTAGGCTTTTTGAAACCTACCATGACTAATTCTTCATTGGGTTGTTTTTCTTGGACAGCGATCGCAGATAATTCTCTTAAAGGTAACTGACGCTGTTGATCCATTACAAACAAAGTGGGCATTAACACCATTGATAAAAATGCCACGAAGCCTATTAAATTAATCGCAATAATGGGACGTAGATGATAATTCAATATCAAAGCAGCAATAATAATCGCACTAACAAGCCAAATTATCCCTCCCAAATTTGTTAACCCCAGATTTTCAATCTTTTGGTATAAATCTGGTGCAGCCGGATCAGTACCTACTAATTGGAGTAGGTTAAATAGTCCTATTGATAATGTCGATAAAAAGGCCACATTTACCCAACTACTAATATTGAAAGATTTTAGAGGTTTGGGAATTTGGGGATTTGGGAAAAGGTCACTCCAAAACAATGCTACTAAAATAGATGCTGCCGGCATTAGAGGTAATAGATAGCTGGGGAGTTTAGTGACAGCAATGGTGAAAAAACCAAAGACACCCAGAAACCAGAAACCAGCAAATAAACCCAATTGTTGAGAACGTTCTTGATCTAGCCAGTGCCTTCTCTGCAAAAATTTTAACCTAGCTATGGATGCAGGTAGAAAAACTGAGTATGGTGCAAAGCCCAACAACACCACTAAAAAGTAAAAATACCAAGGGGCTGAGTGACCATTCACAACCTCTGTAAACCGATCTATGTTGTGATAAACAAAAAAGGCATTAATAAAATTCCAGCCATTGCGCCAAGTCACGAAGACATACCAGGGAGCAGATAAAGCGAAGACTATGCCTATGCCCAAAATCGGCCGCATTTCTCGCCAGAGTTCCCAAAATTTACCCAAATATAGGGCAAAGGCAATCATGATTAGTCCTGGTAAAACAATTCCGACTGGCCCTTTAGTCAAAATTGCCCCAGCAATCAGCACATAACAAGCCAAATACCATTTATTGGGGAAGCGAGAGGGTAAAGAATTTTGAGCATATCCCAGAAAGAAACATAACAAAGCTGAGGCTATGCAACCGGTGAGTAACATATCAGAAACACCGACTCTAGCCCAAACAATCATTTCGGGATTAAATGCCATTAAAGCCGATGCAACAGCGGCTGTTAAATAACGACGAGTAGGATTGGCAACTTGCTCTAATTGATCTTTTTTAGCAAAATACCACTGGACAACGTAAAATGCCAAAGCCGTTACAGCCGTTGCTGCCAGTGCAGAAGGGATACGGGCTGCCCATTCATTCACCCCCATGATAGAATATGCGATCGCTTGACACCAATAAATTAACGCCGGTTTGTCAAAACGAGTTTCACCATTAAAAAATGGGGTAATCCAATCACCTGTAACTAGCATTTGTCGGGAAGCTTCCGCAAAAAGCGGCTCAGTTTCATCAATCAAGCCAATATTGCCTAAATTCCAACCAAAAGCTATCCAGTTAATCAACAGCAACCACACAATTGAAATAGTCACAGCAAGGGCTGGACGCTTTTCTATCTTTTTAAACCATTGCTCAATAGGGCTGGTAACGCTCAATTTTAGCCTCATAAATCCATACTTATAGACACGGTGAGTCGCGTCTTTCTCATCCACAATAATTCAAAAGTCGTTCTTAAGTTCAATTTTGTTCTCTAGAGTGGCATTTTATCGAACAGAATTCAGGAGTCAGGAGTCAGAATTCAGAATGAATTTTGTCCGACTGGCGCATAAATAAACGGATTTAAGACCCCTCAAATTGAAAATTTTGTGGTCTACCCATATTAGGTTTAATCTATTATTAAGCTATTTTTGCAACTTGTACATTTTTGTTGCTCATTGATTCCCCATTATGGAGTTAGTTCCAATTGCCATTCTTTAGTTTGGGAATTCCATTGTGGTGAGGGAGTTTCGCCAACAACATAAGGACCCCAATAGCTTCGGGAACCATCTTGGGCAAAAGCTACTAAAATATCTCCTGTTTCTAGTTTTAAATTACCCTCTGGTAGGGATAAAATTAAACCTTTTTGACTACCTTCTTGGGGAGCAAAATCCCAATGAGCGGGAACATTATATTTAGTTTTGTTGTTGGAAGATTGTTTGTTTGTTGACTTGTGTGCTAATAGAGCTAGACGTACAGGTTGATTTGTTTGATTACTCATTCGCAAACTGCCTAAGACTTTGCTTTTATTAGCAGAGCTTATCTGATAGGCCGATACATCAGGTGAATTTTCTACACTGGGTTTTTCTGATTGCTGGTTGGGAGTAGTTGTAATATTGTTTGCACCAGCAGATATAACTTTTTCGGAACCTAGAGGTGCGGGTATTGTTTGCTGTAATGTAGATGTTTCTTCTGGGGATAGGTTTGGGTTAGTAGGCTCAAAGGATACACTCATTCCCAAGCATCCAGCTAGGATTCCTAGTAGCCCAAATGCTAAAGATATAACAGTAAAGTTACGATATATGGAAGTTTTCATAATGATACTTTTCAGAGATAATATTTTTTAGGCTTAATCCTTGTCAATTCTCAGTTGAGAGTTCCATCCTTTGGGTTTAAGTGAATGTAGTTCAGAATCGCCTATTTTTTCTACTTGCTTGAATAGATAACTTTTCTGAATGTAACTGTATTGATTTATAATGCTATTAAATCAGTTTGATTAAACCTAATCTGGAATTTATACCTTCAGTATGGGAATATTTAAACATTTTTTGATTTTTTCCCACAGTCCCATCAATGCAAAATACTCGTCTTAACAACCTGTTAGATACTATTGCTAGGCTCTTGGGGCAATGGTTTGTTAATCCTTGGCGGCGACTATCGCTTCTGGTAATTAATTTTTTATTTGGTTTCTTTTTGGGATCGGCAGTGTCTACTACCACTGGACAAAGAGGTGTATTGGACATGGTGATAGCTGCTGTTTTAGTCCTATTAACGGAGGTTACTAGTAGAATATTTTACAGTCGCAGCTTTTTGGCTAGACAGGCGCTCTGGGTAGAAGCACTTAACTTTCTTAAAGTTGGTTTCATCTATAGTCTATTTGTGGAAGCCTTTAAGCTAGGTTCTTGATTTTTTAGAGCGGGTGCTAGTTATGGTCAGTAAGTGGCTGAATGAAATTTTGATCCCAGGTGCTACAAATGCATCTTGGCAAGTTTTAGCACAAAGGGCGGCACTGGCGGATACTGAGAGGGCAAAGGTTTTTGATATCACTCCGGCCAATGTATCTCAAGTCATTCAAGAGCGATCGCACCTACTATCACTAGTGTTACCTTCTTTTCGGCAATTTTGCCAAAATAACCTACAAATTCCGCCGCAGCAAATGTTACAGGTATTGTGGGATTTGTGGCTACCGTTGGGGATCAAAATAGCATCAAGTCGTCAAGAGTTGGGTAGACCTTTCATTCAGGGGATTTTAGGTGGACAAGGAACTGGTAAAACCACAATGTCGCAGATTCTCAGCTTGATTCTCCAGCAGTTGGGATATCGTACTTTGAGCTTATCTTTGGATGACTTGTACAAAACTTATAGCGATCGCCTGGCTTTAACGCAGGAGTACCCCCGTCTGATTTGGCGTGGTCCACCAGGAACCCACGATATCGACTTAGGTTTAAGTTTACTCGATCAGGTTCGTCAAGGCAAGAATCCTGTGAGCGTTCCCCGTTTTGATAAATCAGCTTACTCTGGTGCAGGCGATCGCACCACCCCAGAAATTGTCACCGATGTGGATATTGTCTTATTTGAAGGTTGGTTCGTAGGTGTACAACCAATTAAAGAGGAAGCTTTTACCAACGCACCACCGCCCATTATTACAGATGATGACCGGGCTTTTGCTCGTGAAATGAATCATCAACTCAAAAATTATCTCCCACTTTGGCAACATTTAGATAATTTAATAGTCCTATATACCAACGATTACCGCCTTTCTTTAGGGTGGCGTCAGCAAGCAGAAAAACAAATGATTGCCGCTGGTAAATCCGGGATGAATAATTCACAAATAGAAGAATTTGTTAATTATTTTTGGCTCTCATTGCACCCAGAATTATTCATCAAACCATTGCTTAAATCTCATTTCGTTGATTTAGTTATTGAAATTTCTCCTAACCACTCAATTGAAGCAATATATAAGACTCATATTTAATTTTAAAATCCTCTATTTTATGGAATGCCATTTTTATTTAATGGTAGAATTGTAAACCTCAAAACTAAATAATAAATAATAATAAATACATGGAAGTTTCAAATATTCATACCCAATCAAATTTTGACATTACCAATTGTGATCAAGAACCAATTCATATCTCAGGACATATTCAGCCACATGGTGTTTTACTTACATTGCAAATACCTAATCTGAAAATTGTACAAGCTAGTGAAAACACAACTCAATTTTTCGGTATTCCCCCAGAATCTTTACTTGGTCAAAATTTAAGCTATTTATTATCTGAAGAACAATTCCAGTTAATGAATAAATTCTTAACTGATGAAAACTATTTATCTATTCATTTATTAGAAATTCAATCACCTACTCAAGCAATCTACCCTGTTTTTTTAGGAATTATTCATCGCTGCTCTGATAATTTTATAATTCTAGAACTGGAATCTCATCCCACTCAATCAATTGCACATTCACTTGTATATATTAATCTGCTAGAAAGAGCAGTATCTAACATCAGAAATACACAAAATTTACCTCAACTATCGCAAACTATCGCCCAAGAAATTAGAAATATAACCCAGTTTGATCGAGTGATGGTTTACAAATTTGAACCAGATTATAGTGGTGTCGTTATTGCTGAAGATAAGCAAATTCATCTAGAAAGTTACTTAGGGCTACATTATCCAGCCTCTGATATCCCTACTCAAGCTAGAAAACTTTACTATGAAAATTTACTGAGAGTTATCCCAGATACTAAATATCAACCTGTCAAAATTATTCCCATAAATAATCCCCTCACAGATACACCCCTCGACTTAAGTAGAACCATATTAAGAAGCATATCACCGCTGCACATTGAGTACTTGCAAAACATGGGTGTCACTGCTTCTATGTCTATTTCTATAATTAACGAAAACAAACTTTGGGGTTTGATTTCTTGTCACCATTATTCTCCCAAATATATAGATTATGAAGTTCGCAAAACTTGTGAATTTATTGGACACTTTGCCTCTATTGAATTAATTAATCAACAAGACCGTTCATTCAATTTCTACCGTCAACAAGTCAAATTAATTCAGGAACAACTAAACCATAACTTAACCAATGAATTAGATTACATTGGCAATGTTTTCAAACGCAATGAATCAAGTTTATTAAATTTACTTAGAGCTACTGGTGCTGCTGTCTTATTGCAAGGACAATTAATCTTAATCGGTAATACTCCCTCCGTAGAAGATACTCAAGAGCTAGTAGAATGGATACTAAATCAAAAAAATCAACAAGAGATTTTTTACACAGATTCTCTCTCGCAACTATATCTAAAAGCTACTAATTTTAAAGATATAGCTAGTGGTATTTTAGCAATCTCAATAGTTATCCATCACAGGTCTTATCACATGATTTGGTTCAGAACAGAGCAAGTCCAAACTGTGAATTGGGCAGGTAATCCGCACAAAGCCGTATCTGTTAACTCAGAAGATAAACAGTGCCTCACACCACGCAAATCCTTTGAATTATGGAAACAGACAGTTAAAGACAAATCACTACCTTGGCAAGCATTTGAAATTGAAGTAGCACAAGAAATGAGAAATAGTCTCATGCTTGTCGCACTAGAGTTTTCCCAATTAGCATTACAACAAGCTGCTGAACAAGCAGAAATTGCCAACCGCGCTAAAAGTCAATTCTTAGCCAAGATGAGTCATGAATTACGAACTCCTCTCAATGCTATCTTGGGTTTTACTCAAATATTAACCCGCAATAGTTCATTATCTGAAGAAGACCAAGAAAATTTAGACATTATTAGTCGGAGTGGTGAACATTTACTAGCTTTAATTAATGATGTTTTGGAAATGTCTAAAATTGAAGCTGGTCAACTTACCCTTAACGAAAGCTACTTTGACTTACATCGTCTAATTTACTCTATTCAAGAAATGTTTACCCTCAAATCTGCTGATAAAGGATTGAATTTAATTACTGAATTTAGTCCAGAAGTGAGTCAATATGTGTTTGGTGATGAAGGTAAGCTCAGACAAATACTAATTAATCTCATAGGTAATGCTATCAAATTTACCATTTTTGGTCATGTCGCCATCAAGGTATCCTATCCTCAAGATTCTGTATCTTTAGCAGTAGAAACAGGGAAAGTAACTGTTGAATTTAAAGTTGAAGATACAGGCACAGGTATTGCTGTTGAAGACCAGGAATTAATTTTTGAAGCTTTTTTACAAGCTAAAGGTGGAAGACAGTTTATGCAGGGTACTGGATTGGGTCTAGCAATTAGTCGTCAATTTGCCAGACTTATGAAAGGTGATGTGAAAGTTGATAGTATTTTCGGACAAGGTGCAACTTTTACTTGTCGTGTCCAACTTAGTCTAACTGATAACATTGATGTTGTTACTCCCATCCAAAATATCAAGCGAGTAATTGCTCTAGAACCTGGACAGCCTCAATATAAAATCTTAATTGTTGAGGATATTCTAGAAAATCGACAGCTAATTGTCAAACTACTCAAATATGTTGGGTTTGATGTCCGTGCAGTAGAAAATGGCTTAGAAGCAATTGAAATTTACAAAGAATGGGAACCCGATCTTATTTGGATGGATATTCAAATGCCTGTGATGAATGGATATGAAGCAACTAAGAAAATTCGATCCATGACTCAGGGTAAAAAATTGATGATTATTGCTCTGACTGCTAGCGCGTTTGAAGAAGATAAAAAAGCTATTTTACAAGTAGGTTGTGATGATATTGTTGCTAAACCTTTTGAAGAAAATATTCTTTTTGAAAAAATGGCACAATATTTAAATTTACGCTATCTTTATGCAGATAGTACTCATCCAATAAAACCACATATAGATGATCAGAAATTTAAACTATTGAACGCATCAGATTTACAATTTATGCCTCATACTTGGATTTCACAAGTTCATGCAGCAGCCTTGATTATTGACGAAACTCAACTCTATACGTTATTTAAACAAATTCCTACTAAGTATCAACAAATAGCTGATATATTGAAAAATTTGGTTGATAATTTCCACATCGAAACGATTATTAATCTTACTTCTCATGAGTAAAATATAATAATGCATTTAACTAGATACCATAACGATTGTAGTCTAATTCTAATTGTTGATGATAACCCAGACAATCTCCGCTTGTTATCTAAAATGTTAGAATCAAAAGGATTTAAAGTAAAAAAAACAGTTAGTGGTAAAGTTGCAATTCAAGCTGCAAAACTAGAACCTCCCGATTTGATTTTACTAGATATCAATATGCCTGATATTAATGGTTATGAAGTTTGCCGGCAATTAAAAGCCCAAACAGAAACTGCAAATATTCCCATAATTTTTATTAGCGCATTAGATCAAACTATAGATAAAATTATGGCTTTTGAAATTGGTGGAGTAGACTACATTACAAAACCTTTTCAAGAGTTAGAAGTTTTAGCACGGGTTAAAAGTCAACTAATTATTTACCAACAGCATCAGCAACTTTTTGAAAAAAATCAACAGTTACAGATAGAAATCAAGGAACGTCAACGAGTCGAAGAAGCTTTACTTGTGGCAAATCAGCAGCTACAAGTTTTTGCTCTTTTAGATGGATTAACAGGAGTAGCCAACCGGAGAAAATTCGATGAATATTTAAATCTAGAATGGCAACGACTTGCTCGTGAAAATTTGCCTCTATCTTTATTATTATGTGATGTAGATTTTTTCAAAAATTATAACGATACTTATGGTCATTTAACAGGAGATTATTGTTTGCAAACAATAGCTAAAACACTGAAATTAACGGTGAAGCGTCCGACTGATTTAGTAGCTCGTTATGGGGGAGAAGAATTTGCAGTAATTCTTCCTAATACAGATTCTCAAGGGGCTGTATATGTAGCTGAAGAAATCCGACAAGAAGTATATAATCTCAAGATTCCCCACACTCAATCTAGAGTTGATAAGTTTGTGACTGTAAGTATTGGAGTTACCACTATTTTTCCTAAAATAGAAACTATACCAAATACTTTAATAGAGATTGTTGATAAAGCACTTTACACTGCAAAAGCACAGGGAAGAAACAGAATTATAGCTAAAAGTATCGAGTAAGATCATGTTTTTTATACTGATCATATCTGTTGGGGCTGGTAATTGCTAATTATCCGATTATGATATCTGATGTAAATTGATTATACTGCAAACGGGTGAAATTTGGACTTATGTCATACTGAGCGTAACGTAGTGCAGCGAAGTATCTCGGAGATTCTAGAGCCTACGGCACGCTACGCGAACACTTCGTTCAGAATGACACTTTTAACCCGTTTTTAGTATAAGTACTAGGTTGCTGATTGTAAAAATAGAGTCTATACTAGATAGAGTATATAGACGTGTAAAGCTTATTAAGCAGAGATGAAGATATAGGGGTTTTTCTGATTATAGTCACAATTCTTATCCGTGAGTGACATATTATCAGTATTCAGGGCTGGATGATAAAAGCCAGATGACTTTCTACTCCGCTATTAATTCTTTGACTCTTTTGACTAATTTTTTAAACAGGGCATATCTATCGTTGTCAGCAATTCAGTGTGGGTAATACTACTCAAACAGAAGGATTTTTTGCACTTAAATGGTGCAACATTTCTGCCGTGATTATCGGCTGTATCCTACCTGTGCGAGTGAGCATACCTGCATAAAAATGAGAGTGTTGACAAATTTCATGTAGAGAAAATTGTTTGCTTTACTTCTCCTTGATAAAAGTAGGTATATCTATGTTTTTTCATCAATCTTGTCAGAGTTATAAATCTATTTTGATTATTGATAATGATCCAAATAATCAATGCTCTTTATCTAAAATTTTACAATCGCAAGGAATAACAGTCAAAAAGACTGTAAGTGGTACAACGTCCATAGAAGTTGCTAAACAAGAACTTCCTGACTTGATTTTACTTGATATAAATATACCTGAAATCAATGGATATGAAGTTTATCAGCAATTAAAAACTCAGATAGAAACTGCCAATATTCCCATACTATTTATTAGTACTCCAGAACAAACTCTAGCAAAAATCATGTCATTTAATATTGGACGAGTGGATTACACAGAAAAAAATTTTCAAGAATCAGAAGTTTTAGCACCCAGAAAAAATAAATCATTATTTTGGCAACAGCATGAGGGAATAATGAACCAAAATCAAGGATTATGGCAAGAAATTTGGGAATCTCAAAAAGCTAAACAAACTATCCAAGTAACAACTCTAGTAGATGAATTAACAGGAATTGCTAATCGGAGAAAATTTGATGAATATTTTAATCTTGAATGGCAACGACTTTCTCGTGAAAATTTATCCTTGTCTCTACTATTATGTGATGTAGACTGTTTCAAAAGCTATAATGACACTTATGGTTATTTATCAGGAGATAGTTGTTTACAACAAATAGCTAAAACAATTAAATTATCGGTTAAGCGTTCAACTGATTTATTAGCTCGTTATCAAGAAGAAAAGTTTGCCATAATTCTTCCAAATACAGAATTTGAAGGTGCTGTTTATTTAGCAGAGCTAATCCGCAAGGAAGTGTATAATCTCAAAATTCCTCATTCTGAATCTAAAGTTGATAATTTTATTACATTGAGTATAGGATTAGCAACTATATTTCCTCAGACAAAGATACTTCCAAATACATTAATTGAAATGGTTGACAAAGCACTTGCTGAAGCTAAAATTCATGGTAGAAACCTGATTGTAGCTCGAAAAATAATATGATGGAGACAGAAATTATTTCTAGTCTCCAGGCAATTTTAAATATGGACTAATAACTAATTTTACACTTGAAATTGCTCAATTAAATCATAAAAAGGTTGCCAATTATCTTCTTGTACAATTGGTTCCCAAATTGATTCAATTACAGGTCTTAGCAAGGTGGATGGTGGATTATATTTAGCTAGAGTTTTGGCAATAGTTTCCATTTGATAGGGATCAAATTGATTGAGAATTTGATGATAAAGTATGCACCAATTATCAAAAATTGAGGATGCTCCTAACACAGGGACAATTTCTGAAGTGTTCATCACGAATGCAGGTTCATCTCGCCATTTGCTCGAAAAAGTAAAAGCCATATCTGAGAAAAACTGATGATAACTAATTTGACTTTCTTGCAAAAAGGTAATTGTTAATTCTAAGAGTTGATCAGCTTGGGCAAATGTACAATTTTCAAAACCCAATTTTTTCAACATTACAGTTCGATATTCTGCCTGATAATATTCGGCAAAGTTAGCTAAACTACTTTGCAAGTCACCCATATCAATTACTGCTTTTAAAGGTTCTTGCAGCATTTCTAAATTCAAGTGACAAATACTAGGTTGCTGTCCGTAACAATAGCGTCTATAATAATCGAAATATGCAGCGGTAAAGTGGAGATCATAAGTAGGAATAAAGGCATAAGGCCCATAGTCAAAACTTTCTCCTGTAATCGACATATTGTCGGTATTCAAAACTCCATGACAAAAGCCAGCAGCCATCCACTGTGCTACTAGTTCTGCTACTCGCTGCACTAGTTCATGATAAAATAGGGCATATTTATCATTTTCAGCATTTAGATGTTGGTAATAAGTTTCTATTACATGATCTAATAGCTTTTTAGTTAAGTCAGGACGCTTTAAATAGTGTAATCGTTCAAAAGTTCCAAATCGGATATGAGATTTACTCATCCGGATCATTACTGATGAGCGAGTGGGGGAAGGTTCATCTCCACGCCAAAGACCTAAACCTGTTTCAATCATACTCAGACAGCGTGAGGTTCTCACACCCAAGCGTTGTAGCAATTCTGCTGCTAAAACTTCCCTGACTCCACCTTTGAGGGTGAGCATTCCGTCACCACCACGAGAGTAGGGTGTTGTCCCAGAGCCTTTTGTGCCAAAGTCGTATAATTCGCCATCAGTGCCGCGTATTTGTCCATAAAGAAAGCCTCTACCGTCACCCAAGCGTGAGTTATATTCACCAAATTGATAACCGTGATAACGCAGAGCTAATAAGGGTTTACGCCCTTCAAATTTGCCAAAAGCGCTAATAAAGTTTTCGTCTGTGACTGCTTGGGGATCAATTCCTAAACGGGGTAGTAGTGCATTATTGCGCCAACGCAGGATATGTTGGGGAAATTCTGCTGCTGCAACTTCGTCAAAGTAGTCATCACCTAGGGATTCTAAGGCGCTTTCGTAGTTAAGGGTGAGAAAAGGATTAATGGAATTTGTGTGATTTGGAGTTTCAGCCGGTGTCATTATGAGTAAGAGTAAATTTAAATTGATCTTATTTTAATATTACATCTGAAATAATTCGTAATTCGTAATTAATTATTTCTGCATTCTGCCTTTTGACTTCCTGGCTATGATTTCCAGTTTTGATTAATCAAGCTAGTGAGAATATGATCTTCCCATTTACCATTAATCAATAAATAGTCTCTAGCATATCCTTCTATGACAAAACCAAGTTTTTTTAGTACGTTACCGCTGCGGCGATTGTGTGGCATATAATTAGCCATGATGCGGTGAAAATTTAACTCTTGAAATACATATTCAGTCGCGGATTTTAGAGCTTCTGTCATGTAACCTTTATCTTGTGCATTTTCTGCTAGATTATATCCAACATTACAAAAACTAGCTGCTCCGCGTACAAAACTGCTGAAATTGACAAGTCCAATAATTTCCTTTGGTTGGATTTGGGGATAAATAAATAATTTTAAGGAGTAGTCATTAATGAATTCTCGATGATATTGTTCTATCTGATCTTGCCAATATTCTCCTGTGAAAAAACCATTAATCCAAGTAGGTGAAAATGGTGTAAGATAAGCTTTGTTTGCAGTGAAGTATTTAAGAATTTGGGGAATATCTTCTGGAATTGCTATTTGTAATAATAGACGATCGCTTGTAATTAATGGCGGTTCTAAATTCATATACTATAAATCAGTAAATCTGTATATTTTAAAATATGCTGAAGAAGTTGTAAATTTATTGTGTGCTGGCTGTACTTGACTGTAATGTTATGTTAATAATCACAAATACAGTTGTTGATAAATCTAATCTATAAAAGGATAGTGAAGGTGGGAATACGCTACGATTGGCAGCAAGCGGAGATTTTGGCAATATATAATACACCATTTCTAGAGCTTATTTATCAAGCTGCTAGTGTACATCGCCAATTTCATGACCCAAAACAAATACAAGTTTGTAAGCTTATCTCTATTAAAACAGGTGGTTGTCCAGAAGATTGTAGTTACTGCGCCCAATCTTCTCGCTATAAAACAGAGGTGAAGCCGGAAGCGTTGTTAGAAAAAGAAACGGTGATTAATATTGCTAAAAAGGCTAAAGAAAGCGGTGTGAGTCGCGTTTGTATGGGTGCTGCTTGGCGAGAGGTGCGGGATAATTCTCAATTTGATGATGTTCTGGATATGGTGCAGGATGTCACGGCTATGGGTTTGGAGGTGTGCTGCACTTTAGGAATGTTGACAGAGAATCAGGCCAAGCGGTTAGAAGATGCGGGATTGTATGCTTATAACCATAATTTGGATACTTCTGAAGAATATTATAGTGCGGTGATTACTAGTCGGACTTATAGCGATCGCTTGCATACAATTGAAAATGTCCGCCAAACTAATGTGACTGTCTGCTCTGGTGGTATTCTCGGCTTGGGTGAAAGTGTGGAAGATCGGGTAGGAATGTTATACACGCTATCTAATTTACAACCACATCCAGAATCTGTACCTATTAATATTCTCTCACAGGTTCCCGGTACACCTTTGGCAAATCAACCGGAAGTACCAATTTGGGAAGTGGTACGGATGATTGCTACCGCGAGAATTGTCATGCCCACTTCTGATGTGCGTTTAAGTGCAGGTAGATCAAAACTCTCCCAAGTTGAACAAGCTTTATGCTTTATGGCTGGTGCTAATTCCATCTTTTCCAGCGATGATAACAAAATGCTAACGGTGACAACTCCCTGTCCAGATTATGATGCAGACCGGGAAATGCTGAATTTACTGGGTTTAGAAATGCGTCCACCATTCCAAAAACAGGAAAAAACACCTGCTGCTGTGATGATGAAATAACAATATAGGGAAACCAACCAAAAGGGCAGGAAAATCCTGCCCCTACGGGATTTTCGGCTTAAATGATCTTGGCAGAACGCAGACCAAACAGTAAACCGACAGCTATACCCATGAACACGCCTAAAAATACAATATATTCAACTACAGCCATTTGAGTTTCTCCACATTAGGTTAGTTACTTACTTTCTATTGAATCATTATTAATTCGTAATTCGTAATTCTCAAGAATTCTTTCCCAGTCCCCAGTTCCCATATTGCGATAAAATACGCGGAAGAGTGCTTCAATAGGGTTAGAGAATGAGTTCTGCAATTAGCGTAAATCTACCGGAAAAGTCTTACGATATATCGATCGCACCTGGGAGTTTAGATAAACTGGGTGAACAGATGGCGAGTTTGCAGCTAGGCAAGAAAGTTTTGCTAGTTTCTAACCCGATGATATTTAAACATTATGGCGAAAGAGCGATCGCATCCTTGCAAAATGCCGGCTTTGAAGTCGTCAGCTACAACCTCCCACCAGGTGAACGCTACAAAACCCTTAACTCCATCCAAAAAATCTATGATATCGCCCTCGAAAACCGTCTAGAACGTTCCTCAACAATGGTCGCCTTGGGGGGAGGTGTAGTGGGTGATATGACCGGGTTTGCAGCCGCTACATGGTTACGGGGGATTAACGTTATTCAAGTCCCTACCAGTCTCTTAGCAATGGTAGATTCAGCTATTGGTGGTAAAACCGGGGTAAATCATCCCCACGGCAAAAACTTAATTGGCGCATTCCATCAACCACGCCTAGTCTTAATTGATCCAGAAGTATTAAAAACCTTACCAGCGCGAGAATTTAGAGCGGGAATGGCGGAAGTGATCAAGTATGGCGTAATTTGGGACGCTGAACTGTTTACCCAATTGGAAGCGAGTAAACACCTTGACCAACTCCGCTATGTAAAATCCGACCTGATAAATTACATATTAACCCATTCTTGTCAAGCGAAAGCAGATGTTGTTAGCAAAGATGAAAAAGAATCTGGACTTCGCGCCATTCTTAACTATGGTCACACTATCGGTCATGCAGTAGAAAGCTTGACAGAGTATCGTTTACTTAAACATGGGGAAGCCGTTGGAATAGGCATGGTGGCAGCAGGAGAAATTGCTGTAAAATTGGCACTTTGGCAAAAATCAGACACAGAACGTCAAAACGCTTTAATTAAAAAAGCAGGTTTACCGACACAATTACCAGCAGGTTTGGATATTGAAGCCATTATTGATGCTTTGCAATTAGATAAAAAAGTCAAATCAGGTAAAGTGCGGTTTGTGTTACCAACTCAAATTGGTGCAGTGAAAGTGACTGATGAAGTACCAGCGGATATTATTAGGCAAGTGTTAAAGGAAATGGCAGGTTAGAAGATACAGAAGGAGTCAGAAGTCAGGAGTCAGGAGTTCAGGAGTCAGGAGTTCAGGAGTTCAGGAGTTCAGGAGTTCAGGAGTTGATCTCGTTCCCAGTCTCCGACTGGGAATGCTATCACAGAGGCTCTGCCTCTACTATTACACCCACACAGAGCTTTTTACCTATTCTCTAGTATGAGAAAAGACAATAGGTAATCCTTCCAAACCCCGCATTGCCAAATTTGGTATCCAAGTCAACTGTTCAGTATCCAGGCGGATATTTTGCAAGCGTTGGAGAATAGTGTTGATAGCAATTTTTGTTTCCAGACGTGTCAAAGCCGCACCTAGACAAACATGAATACCTTGTCCTAAGCCAAGATGACGATTTTCCTTGCGAGTTATTTCAAATTTATCTGGATTAGGGAACTTAGCGGGATCATGATTAGCAGCGTGTAAAACGCAATATATTTTCTCCCCATTAGTAATTAACTTACCATTTATCTCAATATCTGCGATAGCTCTACGAACTACACTAAACGCTGGCCCGCAATATCGCAAGATTTCTTCCACTGTCGAATCAATCAACTGAGGATTCTCTTGTAACATTTGTAGCTGTTCAGGATTTTGTAGCAACGCCAACAATCCATTACTAATCAAATAAGTTGTAGTTTCATATGCACCTGCCATAAAAGTAATGCAGGTTGCTGTCAGTTCTTCATCACTTAGTACACTACCGTGATCTTCAGCAGCTATTAACTGATTAATTAAATTATCGCTAGGAGATTGACGGTACTTTGCAATCAAATCATCAAAATATTTAATACTATCAACTAAACTTTGATAAGTAGTTTCTACCACTTCCTCACTAGCCCAACCAGCCCCAAATAGCATAAACATATTGCTACTCCAGCGTTTAAGCAGTGGGATATCCTCTAGTGGTACACCCAATAATTTTGCCGTGACAAGGGCTGGTAAAGGAACAGCAAAATCATGAATTACTTCCATTTTGCCACTATCTTGAATAGCATCTATTAATTCATCAGCAAAGTTTTGAATCAAAGGATGTAAGCTTTCTATTAGCTGTGGAGTGAATGCCTTACCCACTAAATTACGGAGTCGTGTATGTCTAGGAGGATCAGAAAATACCATCCATTGAGTAAAGTATTGATTACAAAAGTCTAGCTTTGTCTTCACTACTAAAGACTTGCTTTTGCCAATCTTGCCACCTCTGTCTACAGAAAATCTTTGATCACGGATGACATTGTAAATATCAACGTAACGAGTAAGAATCCATGACTCCAATTGAGAATGCCAATAAATCGGATCTTCAGTCCGCATTTGATGCAAAGTTGCATCAGGATTGGCAAAAAATAAGGGGTTAAGTAAGTCATACTTTTCCCCTTGTTGCAAAATTTCAGTCAACATTGATTACAAACTACTCCTACAGTGAATTGACTCTATTCCATATCTGCTTCTTTACCCGCAGTACCTCTTTTTTCTCGATAAGCTCTTGTTAGGTCTACGGTTTCAGGTACAATCTCTACTCTCGGAGCAATGACTATATATCTTGAACCTAAAAATTTGGCTTTGAAATTCTTCATCCAACCATGATGATTTAAAACATTTCGGGAATCGAATCCTACAATAGATATTCCACTCCGGTCATAACTTCCCGATAAGAGAAATGTCCAATATGTTTGGTCTGGTAATACGCCAAACTTATACTTAAAAGTAGCAGCAAAGGCTAGATAACGCCTGAAGTCCATTCCATGCAAACCTTCATCTTCATACATCCGTTTTGCAGCTACTCCAGTTTTGTACATAAGTTCTGGAGTTTTTGATGCAGATGTAATAAACCACTGATCTTCAGAAACCATTGTGTTTTTGATCATGGTTTCATGCTCGAAGTCTACATTTGCTTTGATCCCAAATTGTTGGCAAAGTTGCTTCATTGACATCTTGGCAGGCAAGTAGACAAGTAGTTCATTGTGACTATCTAATTCTTCTATTTCTTTCTTTGTAAACGGGCAAGGAGAAATGGGAATGTCTCCGTATAAATGTTCCACATAATCATTGATTTCCTGCACATAATCACGATTCTGAACTTGATTCGGTTGGGTTCTGATATCTTGCAGTAGCATCTTTAAGCTCGTTATTACAAAAGAACATTTTTTAACATAGCCTATGTTCAATAGAACTTTATTTATATTGAATAGAAAAGCGTAAAAATACTTGTATATTCTAAATATCAAGTTATTGACCTTCACCTAAGTGAGTCATTAAAAATTAAGAGCTAGTAGTAAATTTATTGATAATCAAGAAAAATTCCTAACTAATCAACTGTAATTATGAAAACAATTAAGTATTTTTACATAAAAAATGCTCATTTAAAGAGAAAATACCATCAAACTATTTAAGTAATATTACATAATTACTGGTGAATGAACCAAAAAATAATTCATCTTCTGTTCATATAAAATTGACCGAAGAGGTAGAGGGAAAACCCCTGCACCTGATCCTCTTATTTGACCAACTTATTTATTCAGCACCCTGAAAACTACCTATAGGTAACTGAATCACAAACTCCGTTCCTTCTCCAGAGGTTGAGTGAAAATAAAACTTGCCGCAGTGTTTTTGGGTAATAATTTGATAGCTAATGGATAAACCTAAGCCAGTTCCCTTACCTACAGGCTTGGTAGTGAAAAATGGATTAAAGACATTGGAACTATCTTCTGCTCTGATACCGGGTCCATTATCTGTGATGTGAATACTAATCCAGCCATCTTGATATACTGTAGAAATCTTGATTTTGCTAGGCTGAGTGTTAATTTCATCTAGCGATCGCATTTTATCCCTTTCTTCTAGAGCATCAATGGCATTGTTCAGTATATTCATAAACACTTGATTGAGTTGACCTGCGTAGCAATCAATCAAAGGCAACTTTCCATACTCTTTGATCACCTCAATACCCTTACGATCAGGCTTGGCTTTGAGGCGATTATTTAAAATCACCAGCGTACTATCAATACCTTCATGAATATCAACCTCTTTCACCTCTGCCTCATCTAAACGCGAAAAATTTCGTAATGACAACACAATTTCCTGAATCCGCGTCGTTCCCATTTCCATTGACTTGAGTACTTTGGCTAAGTCATCTTCCAAAAATTCAAAATCAATTTCATTTAGTTTCTCTATAATTTCTACAGGTGTTTCAGGTAAATAATCTTGATACATTTGTGCTAAAGACAACAAATCCTGAGTGTACTGTTCAATATGGGTGAGATTGCCATGAATGAAATTGACAGGATTATTGATTTCATGAGCTATACCCGCCACCATTTGACCTAGGGCAGACATTTTTTCACTCTGCACCATCTGAGTTTGAGTGTGGTGTAATTCTTGAATTGTTGCTTGCAGTTCCAGCGTTCGTGCCTCTACCCGTTTTTCTAGTTCAGTATTAGACTGTTCTAAATTTTGGTTAGCAGTTTCTAAAGCTGTAAAAGATTCTTGCAGTTGTCTAGCCATATGGTTAAAAGACTGGCCAAGTATCTCTAATTCATTAATACCTTTTAGCTCTACCGATTTGTTAAAATCGCCATCAGCAATTACCCGACTTGCTTGACTCAAATCTAAAATGGGTTTAATAATCCAACGAGATGTATAAATACCAAGAAGAGATGCCACTACCAAAGTCGCCAGACACAAAAAGATTGTGTTACGTGTGTTGTCCTGAATTTCCGCCATGAAATCCGACTCAGGAACAGCCAAGACAACCAGCCAGTCCAAACCCAACTGGTCGCGCCAAGGAGTAATTTGGACAAATTGGTGATTACCCTGAAAATTAAATCTCAACTGTTGTGGGTCTTGAATCAGCTGCAAATTACCCGGCTTTTGCTGTAAATACTGTGCAGTTGCTCGAATTAGAGGGCTAGAACTGTCAGTTGCAGTGATTCGTTTAGTTTGATCATTGACGATTTTGTAAGGCTTTGTATAACTAGAATCGGCAATTAATAGTCCATTACGCTCAATTATAAAAATAACGCCATTGTTACTGACGTGAATCTTTTCTAGAAAATTACTGATATTAGAAAGCAGCAAATCAACCCCAAAGACAGCAAATAATTTACCGTTTTTGTCATAGATAGGATAATTTGCCGATGCAGCAATAGAACCAGAATTAAAAGCACCAGTCCAAGGATGGACACCACTCCAAATCGGTTTACCAGCTTTGACAGTCTCTATATACCAAGGTTGTTCTAAGCCGTTATAATTATAAGTATTGAGTAGTGTAGTTTTATTACCTTGATTGTCCGTAGCATAGGAATAAATTTTAGATACTCCCTTAACAGCCTTCGGAAATATTTCTAATGTCTTCAGTTTTTTATCGGCATAGTTCCCAGCACCAGCCCCTTGACCTGTAGTTAAAAGATAGCCGTTATAGCCCAAATTTTGATAAAGCTGCATCTGTTTCCAGAGATATCGTCCTCCAACTTCCAGGTTTTGTAAATTCAACATTCCTGTTTCAACAGCATCAGCATTCATCTGATTTAGTTGATTGGGAACTGCCAAGTAGCTATTCAAATGTTGATTGACTACGCTACTGGTTTTGTCCATAATTTGAGCTACTAACTCATTGACTGTTTTCTGCCCATTTTGGTAGGAGAGATACCCAACCAAACCCACAGTCACCGAAATTTGAATGAGAAAAGGAACAATTAATAGGAAACGTAATGAAATATTGACATGATTTGTAAATTGAAAACGTTTTATCATACTACAGAAATCTTTTATACGGAGTACAGCAGCCAACAAGCTTAGTCTTCCCATATTTCTCCTTAACGGGTGACAAGGTGGTTAAACAGCTTGTTTCATAAGGGATAGAGCCTGAA
>NZ_JAYGGY010000103.1:0-48982 GCF_034931625.1 Anabaena cylindrica UHCC 0172
AGCTATGAGGCTTATTCTGTCTGCATTTTAACCATTTTTGTCATCCCGTCAGCATCCATTGCCACAATAATTAGCGTCTAATTAAGTTAGCGTTAAAAATTGTCGTAACGACAAAGCAATAGGCATTCATACAAGAGAAAATAAATTTTTTGGCTACCTTGACTTTTTGTTAAATACTTTGGTTTTTTCAAGTTGTTTTACTTTCACAAGTTTCTTGTTATACCAATCTAATGTGAGACTGCACAGAATGAAGGAAGAAATTTATTAATTATCCGTATTTATCTGCGGTCATCTGCGTACATCTGCGGTTAATTATTATTGATCTCTTATTCTATGCAACTTCATATTAATTTGGTATTATCCTAATCCCCAAATATCGTTGTTTGGAAACAGCAGTTTTTAACATTCATCTTCTACAAGTATACAAATTGTAATTTTTGGTTGTTATATTCTCACCAAATCCATGTATGCTAAATATTAAAGTTTATCTTCATAAATAATGAGAATAACGCTATGAAAATCGTTCATGGCACTTGGATACCTCACACAGAAACTGACTTTATTCAGTCAGGGTCATTTTATCTGTGGATAGAAACGCCTGTACCAAAAAGCAGCCGCAATCATAAACAACAGATTCATCCTGGACATCTAGCTAAGGGTGAATTAATCAACTTTTTAGTCCAGGAATTGGGAATTAAAGAACCAGCACCCCAATTAAGCCAACGTATATCTACTAAATATTTTGCTTTACCAACTGCCGATAATCAACCCCTGCCTTCACCAGAATTAATTAAGTATCTAGAAATAGAAATCCCCGAAGAATATACAGAATTTCAATATTGGCAAGTAGATTGTTATCAAACCTTAACTTCTGTTAAAAATAATACGCCGGCAATTAATATTATTAGACTGCTCAATGATATTCATTTCTTAGCAATTAATAACCTCAGTGAAATTCAACTCGGTTCTGATTTATTATTTTGGTATCACTATACGCAATCATTTAAACAAATAATTCTTAAAGACCAATATATCCCAACTCTCAAATATCGCCAATTAGAAACTCCTCCACCCAAAGGTAAAAGTAAAAAACCGATTCCACCTGCGTTTGAAATCTATGCTGGTTGGTCAATTATTTCCGAGCAATATGAAGCCAATATTCAAAAATATATTGAATATATGCCCTTGATTTGTGTGGCAGGTTCAAACGTAAAAAATGAAAATATTGAGTTTTTTGATGAAGAAACCCTGTTACGTCACTTTTCTGAATCTATCCTCCATAATATAGTTACTCACACTCCCTCTACTGCTGCCTTTGATAAACAAATTACAGATTCCTTGGTTTACTATTGTTTCTCTCAACAACATAATTCCCGCACAGCAAATATAACTTTAGAGGAATACAAACAATGGCAGACATGGAAAAGTAAAATTACTCGCTCCCAATCAGAATTACCTTTTCATCTCTGTTTTCAATTAAATTCACCTGCTGCTGAACAAATAGATAACTGGGAAATGCAGTTTTTGGTATCTAGTAAACAAGATCCTTCTCTCAAATTACCTTTAGCAGATTATTGGCCAATGAAAGAAGGAACTGGGGATTGGGGATTGGGGACTGGGGAAGATGGAGAGAATAACCGATACCCAATGACTAATGTTAAATCATCAATTAAGAGTCTGTTTGGTAAAGACTTTGAAACTAATTTACTATTAAATTTAGGATATGCAGCACGAATGTATCCGCAATTATGGCAAGGATTAGAAACAGATACTCCCGTGGGAATGCAACTAACATTAGAAGAGGCATTTTCATTCCTACAAGAAAGTGCTTGGGTGTTAGAAGATGCAGGTTTTAAAGTTACTGTTCCGGCTTGGTATACCCCTGCTGGTCGTCGTCGTGCTAAACTGCGACTCAAGGCTTCTGGTAAAAGTCGTTCTGCAACTAAGGGAGAAAACAAAAGCTATTTTGGTTTGAATTCTTTGGTGCAGTATGAATATGAATTAGCAATTGGTGAACAAGCTGTTACTAAACAAGAATGGGAGCAATTAATTAATGCTAAAGCTCCTTTAGTACATTTTCGCGGTCAATGGATGGAATTAGACCGTGATAAAATGCAGCAATTACTAGAATTTTGGCAATCTCATGGTGATGAAAAACCAGAGATGTCTGTGCTGGAATTCCTGCAACGTAATGCTGAATCTGGGGAAGATTGGGATATTGAACATGATGAAATTTTGTCAGATATGATGGCAAAACTACAAGATAAAAGTAGTTTAGAGCCAATTTCTGACCAGTTGAATCTGCAAGGTAATCTGCGCGAATATCAAAAGCGTGGTGTGGCTTGGTTAGAATATTTGGAACGTTTGGGTTTAAATGGCTGTTTAGCAGACGATATGGGTTTAGGTAAGTCGGTACAGGTAATTGCTAGACTTGTTCAGGAGCGAGAATTGTTTTCCTCTGAGGAGGAGAAAGGAAGGTGGGAAGATGAGGGAGATGGGGAAAATGAGGAAAATAGGGGGGAGAAACACAGCAGAGGGGACGGAAAAACAAGATTATCTAATCTGCCACCAACTCTGTTAATTGCACCTACTTCCGTGGTTGGTAACTGGCAGAAGGAAATTGCTAAATTTGCGCCTCATCTTCAGAGTATGATACATCATGGGAGCGATCGCATCCAAACTGCTCCTGAATTCAAAACAGCTTGTCAACAACACGATATCATCATTACCTCTTTTACCTTAGCTCGCAAAGATGAAAAGCTTTTGCATAGTGTCAAGTGGCAACGAATTGTTTTAGATGAAGCGCAAAATATTAAAAATCCTAAAGCTGCACAAACCAAAGCGATTCTCAAACTTTCAGCTAAACACCGACTGGCTTTAACAGGAACTCCGGTGGAAAACCGTTTGCTAGATTTATGGTCAATTTTTAACTTTCTCAATCCTGGTTACTTGGGTAAAGAAGCACAATTTCGCAAATCTTTTGAGATTCCTATTCAAAAAGATAATAACCGAGTTAAATCAAGTATGCTGAAGAAATTAGTTGAACCTTTGATTTTACGTCGGGTTAAAACAGATAAATCTATTATTAACGATTTACCAGATAAAGTTGAACAAAAACTCTACACCAATTTGACTAAAGAACAAGCTTCATTGTATGAAGTAGTGGTGAAAGATGTAGAAGAGAAATTACAAACAGTGGAGGGAATTCAACGCAAAGGATTAATTCTCTCTACCTTGATGAAGTTGAAACAAATTTGTAATCATCCTGCTCAATTTTTACAAGATAACAGCGAATTTTCAACAGAACGTTCTCACAAACTTAGCCGCTTAGTAGAAATGGTAGATGAGGCTGTTTCTGAAGGGGAAAGTTTATTGATATTTAGTCAATTTACGGAGGTATGCGAACAAGTAGAAAAATACATTAAACACAATTTACGTTGCAATACCTATTATTTGCATGGTGGCACAAGTCGTCCACGTCGGGAAAAGATGATTACAGAATTTCAAGAACCCGACACAGAAGCTTCGGTGTTTATTTTATCATTAAAAGCAGGTGGTGTAGGGATTACTTTAACTAAAGCTAATCACGTTTTTCATTTTGATAGATGGTGGAATCCAGCGGTGGAAAATCAAGCCACAGATAGAGCTTTTCGGATTGGACAACAAAAGAATGTGTTTGTGCATAAATTTGTGGCTATTGGTACTTTAGAAGAGAAAATTGACCAAATGATAGAAGATAAGAAAAAACTTGCTAATGCTGTAGTTGGCAATGATGAATCTTGGTTAACTGAGTTAGATAATGATGCTTTCAAACAATTAATTGCTTTGAATAAAAGTGCAATTTTGGAGTGAGAATATAGTAATATGGTTAAATTTAGTCGGACATGGTGGGGAGATAGGTTTATTAAAGCATTAGAAAATTTTACTGATGATGGTCGCTTGCAACGAGGACGTTCCTATGCGAATAATGGTAAAGTTCTGAATTTTGAAATCGAACAAAATCATATTACTGCTAGAGTCAAAGGTTCAGTTAATCCTTACTTTGGCGTGTATAAGGAACCGACTTACAATATTTCCATTGAAATTAAATCTATTCCTAAAAGCAGTTGGAATGAAGTTATTGACAAGCTATCATCTAAAGCTAGTATTGTTTCTAGATTGCTGCTGAATGAAGTTCCAGAAAATATTGAAGATACTTTTAAGCAATTGGGATTAAATTTATTACCCCATAGTAGTAAGGATTTTCAAACTAAATGTTCCTGTCCAGATTATGCTAATCCCTGTAAACATATTGCTGGGGTTTATTATTTAGTTGCGTCTCAATTGGATAATAATCCATTTCTTTTATTTGAATTGAGAGGGTTATCAAAAGAGGAACTTCAATCTAAACTGGCTAAATCTAATTTAGGTAAAGCACTTTCACAGGGATTGAATACTCAAGCAGTTAGTTTAGAATCTTCTACATCGTTTTATACCAAACTAGAAAAACAATCTGTTGATGAAAAGCCAAGTGTGCGGGAATTTTGGTTAGGAACTAAGCGTTTACCCCAAACTATAGAAGTGCCTAGTTCTAGTGGTGTATCGGCAATTATCGTCAAGAAGCAGGGTGATTTTCCGGCTTTTTGGCATAAAGATAATTCTTTTATTGAAACGATGGAGGAACTTTATCAACGGGTGAAAACGAAAAATCAAAGTTTACTTTAGTTTTAGCAGCATAAACTGTTTTTGGTGCAGCAAGTGTGGACAAATACCACATAGAGATACCTACTCTTTCTTAAAAAAATGTCCACAAATTGTGGACAAAAATCGAAGTTCTTAATCTTTCACAACCGGGTTAGGTGCTAGTTCCCGCAAAAATGTCCACAATTTGTGGACGATAAGCAAAACCTACGCAAGATCCTATTCCTTCTAGCGATCGCATTCTCAGGTTTTTATCGGGTAATGCGGAGAATTTTATCCCGCTGTGGAGGGCAATTTCCCCGTCCACCACAGTTACTGGTGGTAACATATAATTCACCATCTGGTTGTTAGCGTAGCGTGCCGTATGACTCCTACGTCGTCACGCAAGCTATAGGCATTAGCTGACGGCTGAATACTTACGACTTGACTTAGTAAATCAATCCCAAGAGCGGGTTAATGGATCAATTGGTATACTTGGATCAATCGCAATCACGGTGATTTTAGCATTCTCCACCACCGTATTTCCCATAATTGTATTGTGCATTGCCTCAAACTTCGATTCTTCTTCAGCAATGCGTTCGTAGTGCAGAATGACATGATAATGCTTGACAATTGGTTCTCCAGAGTCTGAACGCTCCACTGTTTCCCAATCTATATTTTGTCTTTCTTCCGCTATTCGGCGATACTCATCAGCTAGTTGTTCTAAGGCAATGGCGATGGCGTGTTCTTTTGTTTGACCATAACATTGCCAATTCTGTCTTGTATCATCCAAAGACGATGATATCTGGCAAATGTACTGTCCATTGTCTTGAGGCTGTACTGTGATTGTAATACTTGCAGTAGTGTCGTTGTTCACTTCCGTCATAATATTAAATGTGTTTGAAAGGCGAGGTTTAAAACCTTGAATAAAACGAAACAATTGTCAATTAATCAAAGATTTCTGGTCTTTCAATAACAAACCATTCATGATACAAAATTGCTAGAAAGAAGTTTTCATTTTTTAGACGGTCGCAAACTGTCATAAAGCCAGAAAAGAATGGATCATCTTCATAGGTGGTATCCGATAAAAATAGCGTGAGTGATTTTTTATCTTCAGCCCAAATAGAACGGATTATGGAAATATTGGGGTGATGAGATTTATCCACAGGTAATAATACTGGATATCCATCAATTTCCATAAATTCCGGTTCCTCATATTGCAAAACAGATGACCAATCTTCTGGTCCTTCATGTTTTTCAATAATCCTATCCCACCTAACCAGTTTGATTTTTTCTAAAGTTTCAGGTGATAAATCTGATAGTTTCATAAGTGTTACTTAGGTTTTTTTCCCCTTTACAAAATTTGACTGTTGCCAGAATCTATAGGTTCTTAACACGAACAGGACGATGATATCAATTCTATTAACTTACTTTAGTTGTTTGTTTAGCAACCAAATATTGCTCGATGGCTTCACGAATCAAATCGGGTACTGTACATTTTTCCAGATCAGCCAGATTTTTAAGATGCTGCTTCATCTGTGGATGCATCAATACTTTCACTTGTTCTGAAAGTGGCTCATCTCTGCCATAATCAAAGCGATACTTGGTTCCAAAATCGGGATTACCACCAGGTCTCGCCATTAGTTCCACACTTGTAACGACAATCTAAATTATATCGCAATTAGCATCAGACAAATATTTCTAAATCAGATACCTTAATTGCGTGGTACTACGTTATAATTTTGATGATAACTAACCAGGAGCGCAAGTAAGATGATTGATGCGCCGCTTGACAACATTATCACCACTATCAGTGACAATTTGGCTGTTGGTGCTAAAAATGGTGATACTGGTAATACTACAATAGCAATATTTGCTACTGAAGAATTAACTGAAGAAGAAGAGCGCGATAGCGAAGCGCTCCGTAGGAATCGCTTCCGTTTAGAGCGTCAAGTGGAGAGAGCGTTCTCCGCAGCGGGGAAAGCCTTGAGACAACTGAGAGATAGACAGCTATATCGCAGCACTCACAAAACCTTTGAGGAATACTGCAAAGATAGGTTTAGTTATAATCGTTCTCGTTCCTATCAACTCATTGACGCAGCCGATGTTGTGGACAACCTGGAAGAATGTCCACAAATTGTGGACATTTTACCAACCGCTGAAGGACAGGTACGACCACTGACAAAGTTGGAAGCTGAGGAACAAGTTAGCTGTTGGCAGGAAGCAGTAGCAGCAGTTGGTGGTAAAGTACCATCAGGACGGATTGTTAAAAGTATTGTGGACAAATTACGCGAGAAAACGAACCTACCCAACCCCTACTATCTAGGACAAGTGTGTCAAATCCTACCTAAAGACATTCCAGAACTCAAGGGTAAAAATGGTTGTTGGGGAATTATTACTCATGTGGGTAGTTATAGTTGCAGAATTACTACCTGGAATGGAGAGTATCTAGTTAAGATAGAAAACCTTAAGTCCTTGGATTATGATGAGACTGAATGTGAATATATGCAGAACTTGTGTCAGCGTCTTGTCAGGTTGCATCAAGTGGGAAATCTTGATGATGCTGTGGGTTGGTTACTAACTGGTTTAGGTAAGCGATATCAGCCATTTTTGACCCCACTGCAAGAAAAGTTTCTGACGATGGCTGAAGAAGAGTTTGGACTGATCTAATTGTCTAAGTACATCAGGAATTACGCAGGTAGATTATTGATTGAGATCGGGAAGTTCTGTATCAAATCCCTTAGAATAACCACACCAAAAACAAGCTACAAACCCTGTTCAAGATCTAAACTATGTTCATTTAACCGGATTTGATATGATTAGTGCGACTTGGGTAAATACACTGTAAATATACTGCCTTTCCCTACAGTCGATGAAACGGAGATATTACCTTGATGGGCTTCAACAATTTGACAGGACAAATATAATCCAAGACCACTACCCCGACGCTGATGTTTACCCTGTCGAAAGCGTTCAAATAAAAGTGATTTTTCTGATCGACTTATGCCAATACCTGTATCCTCTACTTCAATCTTTACTCCTTGAACAGTGGAACTGAGGCGAATTTCTACTGACCCAGCATCAGTGAAACGAATAGCATTGCCAATTAAGTTGGTTAGCAGTCGGTAAAGTTCTATTCTATCGCCCCGCACTTTCACCACAGATGGTTGTGTGTTGTTTAATTTAGCATTCAGAGCTAAGTTTTTAACAACAGCTAAAGGTTTGAGTTCCCGAACTACTTTTTGAGCTAACTCCCACAAATCAACGAGAAAAAATTCCAAGTCCTTACATCCGGTTTCATACTGATAAACCTCCAGCATATTTTCAACCATTGACAGTAGCGTTTGATTACTTTCAGTCAGTAATTGCAGATGTTTCCGTATTTCTAAGAAATTATACCCAAAATTGCCTTTTTGAATCATTTGCAGTAGTTGAATTGCTGATGTCAAAGGAGTTCGTAAATCGTGAGTCAGCTTAATCATAAAATCTTCACATCGCTGACGAGCAATTTGATCTCTTTGATTGATACTATGTTTTAACCGGAGGAGCGAACGCACTCTTGCTAACAATTCATTTTGTTCTACAGGCTTAATCAAAAAGTCATCAGCACCAGCTTGTAAACCTTGAATTAATTTGGACTCGTCACAATTGGTAATAAGTAAAATAGGTATGAAGGGTAAATTGGAATTCTGCTTGATCTGTCGAGCGATTTCATAGCCATCAATCTTTGGCATGAACGTATCTAATAATACTAAATCAGGTGGAGATTCGGCAATCTTAATCAAGGCTTCACTATCACTGTCTGTTACTGTTACCCTGTATCCTTGTTGCTTGAGAGTAGATTTTAGCAAGCAAACATTTTTGGTTGAGTCATCTACCAAAAGGATACTTTCTGTTGAATTTGAGTTCCAAGAGAAAGGTGTCATACAGATACCAGTAGATTTATTTAAATCAAGTTTGCTATTTCTTTTCTTTAATGAATCTTAACACTTAAATATACTTTCTTCACTAAAACTTTAAATTTTGCCTACGCCAATAAGTAGATTTTTTGATATAATGTACTTTTTATATGCATCAATAAGTATATTTTTTGCTATCATGCTTTATTTTGCTTACCTCAATAGGTAGATTTTTGCTATAATGTTTTGTTTTGGATATCTCAGTAGATAGATTTTGCTAGAATGCTAAAAAAATTTAACCGATAGACTGAGCCGTTTGTAGTCAATTATTTCCCACATTAGAGAGAGTACGTTAAGCCAGTTGCTGAGGTAAGTGATGGAAAATATTAGAGCGGCAATTATTGAAGACAACAATTTGGCAAGGGTAGGTATACGTAGTTGTTTTAATGAGCAAAAAAATATTCAAGTTGTAGGAGACACAGATACTGCTGCTACTGGTCTAGAATTGCTTCAAGATACTAACCCGGATATTGCTATTGTTGATATTGGCTTACCGGATATGGATGGGATAGCACTGGTGCATCAGTTTCGACAATCTATGCCATCTGAAGCAGCAGAGCAAACGAAAATCATTATGCTCACTTCTTTTGCTCAAGAACAGATGGTCTTGGCAGCGTTTGCAGCTGGAGCAGATTCTTACTGTGTCAAGACCATTAAGTTTGAGTTGTTGTTAGAAGCACTGTACATGACTTATGAAGGACATTCTTGGATTGATCCAGCGATCGCTCGCATCATTCTCAAGCATATTCGTCAATCGGCGGTGGCTACGGCGAAACTGAATACTGGTCAAACAGTGACTATCTCTGCAATTGACCCAGAGCAATCTAGTATTCTAGAAGCAGATCCACTGACAAAGAGGGAACTACAAGTCTTGGAGTTAATTGTCCAAGGCTTCACCAATCAAGAAATTGCCAATCAACTCTATCTCAGCTTAGGAAGCGTAAAAGTATACGTTCGAGGTATTTTGAACAAGCTTTGTGCAAGCGATCGCACTCAAGCGGCTGTCATCGCCTTACGGGCTGGTTTGCTTAATTGAAGTTACTGTTTAGAAAAAAGCAGTTTTAAATTGCGTTTGAGAGTGTCAACTCACACCTAAATTAAAAACCTACACCTATCAGGGGGATATTGCCCCCTTACATCGTATTCAAACAATGGATTCATCAAGGATTTCCTGTACTAACATATCAACACTTTTCTTATTGCCGATAGACACAAGGTCAGATACAGGGTACTGAAAGCGTTTGCATCTGTTGTGCAGCTTTAAGAGTTGCCGACGAATATCCTGTTGGCATCTTTGCGATTTACCTGTTACTAAATGGCTAGTGAAAATACTAGAGATAAACAAATTCCAGGCATGGTTAATTGATAGACCATTAGCAGTAGGTGGTTCGTTAACTTCCCAATACACCTGTCCAGAACTATAGACATTGGGTAGTGGCACATGAAAGGCTGATGCTTGAGGAGTGAACTCTTGTTCTTGAATTGCCCAAACCCAATAATTTAATTTCTTGCCCACAAATACCATTGCAGGTAGCGGAACGGTTAAAGAACCAAGTTGATCACAGTTAATTGTATAAGTGGCTGGTGGGATGAATTTGACTAAATATGTGTCTGTACTGAGCATTCCCCAGCGTACAATACCCGATTCCATCCAACCTGTATCAATTGGTGCGTGGCTGAAAGCAGTTCTCAAAGCTGCGGGTGAAATACATTTATAAATATGAGCTTGGGGAATTTGTTTGTCTCGATGGTGTAAGATGTAAATGCCATCCAAAAATAGTAATTCGGCTTGAATTACTGGAGACTTTCGGGGCGGGTCTGCCAAAATTGCTCGTAAAATATCGACTGATAGAGTTGCTGTAGATGTAGTGTTATTTAATGTGGTTTCAATGCTTGTTTCCATAGTTGTAGTAAGATTTGAAAGTAAGAACGCATTAGTCCTAATATAGGAAAATGATTATTTATTCACGGTATTCTGGTATTAACGTATAACAATGCAAAAAGAGTTATACATAAAAGCCAACAAGACAGTAACAAACTGTTGTTGGCTGATTACTTAGTTGAGTAAAAAGCTAGTACAGAACGGCGTAAATAAACCAACCATTCCAAATCGCTGAAAAAATTACGCTGTATTCGTTTCGACTTTTGACTTCCGCCTTGCGGTACTAGGGTAATAGTGAATCTTTGAAGTCTTGAATTGCTGTTGCTGTCAAAGCATAAACAACTCGACGCTTACGTTCGACATGAGTACCATCTACAGGAATTCCTTTCTTCCAAGCAGCAATAATCGCTTTCTTGTCTGCTGAGTAAACAGTCTTTTCTTTGCGATATTTTAGAGGCAATTTTTCTGCTTCTACAAGAATGTCACAACTCGGTGGATTTTCTTTAATTGTGATCCGCAGTGAATTACCAACTATTTGCTCAGGGAGAATTCCTGTGGCATTATGTTCTAAAATGGTTTGATCTAATTTATCTCGCCAGCGTTCTAGTCTTAATAATGCTGATTGATGCACGGCTTTGAGATGTTCTAATCGTTGCTTAATAGCTGCTATTTCTGCATCTAATTGCAATGCTAATTCGGCTTGAATATCAACAGCTTCAGATTGTACTTCTTGAGTTTCCCAAATAGCGGTGATGATAGCAGCTTCCTCTTCAGGAATCTGACAATTGGTTAACTGTTCCCAGAGATGAGCAGCAGTTTGGGATAGTCCTGCTAGAGATTGTTGAGCAAGTGATAAAACCATGATTACCACCTGCCACCAGTTTGATAGTAGTTATGTTCAGCTTCAATTTGGTTTAGAATAGCTATCGTGCCTACATCTAAATTAGTATCTAGGCATAAATCGGAAATGACCTTTTGTGTAACTTGATTATTTTGCTCAATTACGGCAGTCAACTTAGGTTTAAGTGTTGTTACACTTTCTGTTAGAGTTACTGTTAGTTGTTGCATTGTTTGGGCTGCGTAACGCCATCAATTTGAGCGCGGTAGCGCATCTAAACTCCATCCATCTTGAAAACTTGAGTTTGCACCATAGAAAAACTATAGGTTTCAACTTGAACGGGGTTTATCTATGTTTGTATCTCACTCCTTTTAAGTTAATGTTGTGTCCTCTGTTCGTTATTTTGTCAATATCAAGAATTAAAACTAGAGATATGAAACTCATCAAAAAATCTGAAAAGCTCGTCCAAGAAACAAAAATAAACAAGGAAGCGAAAAAGGAAACTAAAGAACCAAATTTGCAGGTTGATTTTGCAAATAATCCTGATTTTGTAAATAATATAGAAGAACTAACAGGTGCAGAACAGCCAAAGCTAGGGATAGAATATCAAGAACCTAATTATATTCCTTTACGAGACAATCCCATAGTTCACTCTGTTGGCAAGACGGGATGGCAGGTTTCTGATATTTGGAAAGATATTAGATTGGATAGTTTTTAACTATTGCTTGATTCCACTGCTTTTGAATTTGTAAAATTTTACAAACAGTGTGGTTGTTTGGTTATGTCTACGGCTTATTATCCCGTGATTCTTTATCCACCATTATCTAGGAGGTTTACTGGTGATAATCAAGGACAGAAGCATCTGAAAGCTTCGTTTCAAGGATGTGTTGCATTACCAGATGATAAGAGTACAGCCAAGCAAGGTGTGAGTGAAAAGCAGTTTTTTCGGCATTTACTGGCAGCTTTTCCTGGAAATTTGATTTGTCAAGCAGTTGAGTTTGAAATTCCAGGTTATTCTCTCCGCTACTCGGCTGATTTTATTTTTTATCATCACTCATCTGGGTTAGCTTTGGATATTGAAATTGATGAACCTTATACTGGAAATACGGGTAAACCTCACCACTGTATTGATGTTGATGATGATAAAATTCGTAACCGTTTTTTCTTGGAACGGAATTGGGGTGTGGTCAGGTTTGCAGAAATTCAGGTGGTGCGTCATCCTTGGAATTGTTGTAAGGTTATTGCTCAAACAATTGCTAAGTTGACAGGAGATAATAGTGTGTTTATGCTGCTGCAAAGATTGGCTGATCTACCTTTACAAAAACGGTGGACAAGGCGTGAAGCTAGGCTGATGGCTAAGAATAATTATCGTCAGTCTTATCTGCCAGAAATGGTAAAATAAAGCGAGATATTATTGTTACAGTACAAAAACATTTAGAATATATTTCAGAGCCATTTGGTTAAAATCTTTTTACGCATGATTTGTATATCAGAAAATATCGTGCTACAATGCTACAATATCTGAGAGTGTAATTAAATTAATACCAAAATACTTTCCATGTCACTATTATCAAATTGAGTAATTGTGGTCAAATTATCTCTCAAAATCTGCACAATCTTTGATGTGGGACTATTACCAATACGTAAATAAATAAATTTAGGTGGATGACCATAAAGTAAACTACGTTGATGAAAGTCAGAATCTTTGGAAATAATCACAAAATTATTCATTTTGGCGAATTCCCAAATAATAGCATCATCAGTATTTATAAGTCCTAAAGTTTTAACGTGTTGAGAATCAGGATATAGATCAATAATTTTATCAACAATCCGATCTGACAAATTTTCGTCTAATAGCAGTTTCATAGAGATGCAACAAATAACTTTTTCTCTCGATCAGCAGCAAAAGCAAGACAAGCCTTAATATCATCAGATGTCAATTCTGAAAAATCTTCCAAAATTTCTGTTTCTGTCATCCCACCTGCTAAGTATTCTAAAATATCGTACACAGTAATACGCATTCCTCGAATACAAGGTTTCCCACTGCGTTTTCCAGGCTCAATCGTAATAATGTCTTGATAACTCATGATCTCTCCTGCTGTTTAATCTTTAGTTTATATAATTTTATGATAATTCATGGGGTGATAGATGGAATAGGTAGTGTTAGGGTAGCGATCGCTTACTGAGAGAGAAAGGAAAGGATGAGCGATCGCCAATGCCCTTTGGGTGGCGCTCACAGCCATAGTTTGTCCGAAGTAGAGGTAAATACGTCAAAATAGTTAAAATAGAACAGGGATCAGTATTAAGCTAAATTTTATGTCTGATATCAACTGGGGATTAATTAGAAGCGGTTCAACATTTGAAAATTTAATTTGCTCGTTGATCCTTCTTGAGGATCATGAAGCTCGTCTTTACGTCCGCCCTGGAAAAGATTTTGCCCAGGATGCACGTTCAGGAGATGGACTGACTATTTACCAAATGAAATTTCATCAAAATGAGTCTACCTCTTCAGCTATTACAGATGCCAAAAAAGAGGCCGAGCAAATTGCTAAATACTTAAAAACACCTGGTAAATCACAAGAAGTTTGGCAGGGAGTAAAAAAATGGATATTGGTAAGTAATGTAGCATTTAATTCAAATAACGAGTTGAGATGGAATAAAGAGATTAAACCGCTATTTGGCTGCCTGGGATTAGAAGCATCTTATTGGGAAAAATCACAAATTGAGACACGCCTCCATAAATATCCTGACCTGAAGCAAGCTTATTTTGAAGAAGAAACGCGAGTTTTCTTAGGAATTGCTGAAGCACTTGAACAGATAAAAAAATTCCAAGAATTTAATCATCCTCATGCTATAAATGCCACTTATCAAGGACGAACAAAGGAATTAGAGCTATTTCGGAATTTTATCAATGATGCTGATAAAAAGATTCTTGTCATTCATGGAGCAGGAGGCATTGGTAAAACTCGATTTCTTCTTGAAGGTGCAAAAACTCAGGCTTTACCAGAAGGATGGCAGGTACTTTGGGCAAATGTGTCAACCATGACAACAAACAGTTCATGGTCAAGGGGGTTAATTCCCGAACGCCGTACTTTAGTTTTGATTGATGAACCTGATGATGAAACTGTTTTGAAGACGCTAATAGAACAAATTTTCGGTGGTCGTAGTAAGACTTGGAAAGTTGCTATTGCTGTTCGCTCTTTTAACGATCTGGTTTTGAAGTATGTGAAAGAATCTGGAATCCGCCCAATGGTTGAAAAGTTGCAGTTATCAGCTTTAGAAAAAAGTGAAGCAGTTACTTTTTGTCAAGAACTTCTGGAATCGGGTTCTCTGCAAACACAGACAGCCGATTGGAAAACACAAGCTGCTACCTGGATTGCTCAACATTATGACTATCCCATCTGGATGGCAATCGCTATTAAATTACTGGAGAGTAAAGGTAATCTTGAAACAATGCCGCAAGAGGTAAAGGGGTTAGCATCTGAATATTTAGAAAAGATTATTACACAGAAACAGAATATTCCCCAAGAGCAAATCAAGAATCTTTTGCATTGGATAGCATTGTTTAATACCATCAATCGAAAAGATACTGCGGTGATGGACTGGATTAAAACAAAAGTTGGATGTAGAAATTCTACAGAACTAAAGAAACTTTTGGATAAACTAATTGACTGCAATGTGATTTTTGAGCGAGGAGCATATAACCGTTTATTGAAAATCAAGCCAGATGTTTTAGCAGATTACATTTTGCAAGACTGGTTAATTTATCAAACAAGACGTGGTGACAATGAGGCTTCGGATGAAGCATTAGAAATTGTTGCAGAAATCAGCACAATGTTAGAAAACTATACGGAAGTTTTAAGTATCCCCAAATTACTATTAAACAGTATTGCTAAATTTGAATTAAATCAACAGTTACAGTGCAATAACCATATAAATATTTTGAAAGAACTTCTGGACAACTGGCATGAGAAAATTCCAAAGATGAATGCCCGTCAGAAATTAGTATACCTTAGTCTTTTGGATGAAATTTCTGAAATTTCCTTTGCTCATGTATCTGAGGTTTTGAACATTTTAAGGGCAATCTTAAATTCCAACTCAGAATCAGAAGTTGTTTCAACTATTTTCGGACAAAGAATTATTGACCATGATGATGTAATATTGGCACTACCTTGGATTATTTATCATACGGCTATTACCGCTCAAACTTCAAAGTATCACAAAACTATTTTGTTATTACTATGTGATTTAGTAATCAAAGAACATGATATTGTAAATCGTAGACCACAAGGATTCCCCAATGATGGTAAAAGAGCAGTGATTGTTCTACCTAAAATCATTACAGGTGGTTCAGCGTTTATTAGTAATTTTGAAAAATCTGCTTTAACGATAGCAAATACTATATTAGAAAACATCCGTTCAACGGGGAATATTAATCAAGATCATAAGTTACAACTTAATGTTTTATGCAAGGCACTTTTATCTGTTGAAAAACAAGATACACGCTTTAATGGAAGAAATATAATCATCCAAAGATGGATAATTACACCAGATCAAGCTGAGTGGACAATTAGAGATTCACTTCGTAGCAAAATTATAGAAATTCTATCAGAGCGCAAAATTCCATCAAATCAGTCATTAATTTTCTGGGATTTATTAGTTGAATTACATCGAGAAATTAATCGTGCAATTTCCTATTCTGAAGAATTTCGCAATGTTTTAATTCAGGATTTACAGTGGGTATTAAACTTCCTAAACACTTACAAAAGTATAAATATTCAAGAACTTTCTGCTGCTCGGAAAATTTGGGATTGGCATTACCAATTTGATCCAGATCCTGAACTCAAGAAAATAGCAACTGACTGTGAAAATTTCTTTCAAGATAATCAACTGTTTCCAGACTATGCTCCTCTTCTTAGTAGAGAAGGGTACAAACACGAAGTTAGAGAACAATGGGCAAATGGCATAAGCCAAAAACTAGTTAATCCAAATAACTCACAGAGTATTCATGAATTTATTCAGAATGGCATTCAGTTTTTGGGAAATCCTAATCAAATATCTAGACTATTCATTGTAGCTGCTAAATTAGGTGAGAAAGCAGAACAATCTGAAGTCATACATGAGTTTCTTGAGCAAGCATTAACACTATCTATTGAAAATCCAGAGTTTCAGTTTGCTACAATACTTTGTAGACACTGGGTTAAGTACTCAGAACTAACAAAGGTATTTGAGAAAATTTTACAATGGACTAATAACAATACCGAAAAAATTGTAAATCTGATTCAAGCAATTTATGAAACTACGTGGGATAGTGTTTCAGATACAGAAGTAAATATTTTATTAGAGCAGAAAAATAATTTCTTACAGACTAATTCATCTGTCCGATTTCTCGGTTTATTGGGTTGCATATTCTTCTCCCCCTGTCAAGACAAAATCAAAAATACAGTAGAAAATATATTTAATGAGCTTGATCATCAACAATTGTCTAATGGGTTAGCTACATTTTTAGAATCATTAGACTATGCAATACATTCATCGAATAATAAGACCAATAATGTAAATAATCCTTCCTTGATTTATTGGATTTTAGATCAAGTTTTACGTCTACCTGACATTGATAATCTTAGCGGTACAACTATTCACCATTTACAAGAACTATTGGAAATACTTGGTAAACCAAATTTGGAGTGGCTCTTGAATGCTATACAAACACGGTTAAAAATGTCTTCAGGTTCAGATAGTTCTACAAAGATCAGAATATTACCTAGTCGAGAAAGATTATCTCAATGGATTATTCCCATTTCTTCAGAACAAGGAGACGACACGAGGATAAGAAATATCCTGACAAATTTATTATCATATATTGATAGTTTTCCAATGTTAGTATATAGTTTACCTCAGTATTTATTTGAGATTGATCCTAATGGAGTATTTACCAGTGATTTAGTTATAGAAAAGCTCAGAGATTCTAAAATAAGGGAAAATACGCAAGAAGTTTATAGGTGGTCAAAATTTGCTGGTTATTACTCAGAAGAGTCTCCTACCTGGCGTAAAATTGCCCATGAGGTTTGCTCTTTAGCAGTTCACTTTGATGATAGTGATAAGTATTTAATTCTACAAGCTCTGACTAATCCTAAACCAAAAACATGGATGTCAAGTATAGGAACAGTTGCTGCAATTTTTGAAGTAGAGGTAGAAACAGCAGAACAAAAACTAGAAACTGAAAATGATTCAGTTTTAAAACCATACTGGGAATGGAGATTGCAATTAGCACAAGTGGAATTGGAACGTCAAACTGAACTAGTTAAAGAGGAGATAGAAGAATGAATGCAGAAAGATTAAAAGAGCGTCTACAGGAAAGTGCAAGTAAGTTACGACTGGTTGTTAGTACCTTAGATTCGATCTCTTCTTCGTCTTTACATACTGAGTGTATAGATGAAATTAGAAAATTTGATACAATGGCTCAGGATTTAGTTTCTGTATGCGATCTCATTGATGCCAGAGAATATGCACGTCAAATGTTACAGGAACTACCATCAATTACAGATTCTAGCACGAATCTTGTTGACTATCATAGAATACAAATTCCTTTCAGTGCTGCCCGACTATTAGGATTTCAAAGCTATCTTTCAACAACATGGGCAGTTTGTGATTCAATAATACCTGCGATTTCTGTATTATTTTTGAACAACTCGGATGCCAAAAGTCGCTCATCTCCTCCAAATTTATTGACTAAACTTGTCAAAAGTACCTCAATAGCCTATTACAATTCATTTTTTCTTCTTAAGAGTTATGGTTGGCCTATTGCTGTTTCGTATGTTATTCGCAATCATTTTGTTCATGATGGTGCTTCAAATTGTGGATGTGATTTCTTTGTTGGGAAAAAAAAGGTAGACGAGTACCAAACTTCGTTGGAGGGATGGAATTTTCTGGAAGATCAAATTAACCAAAAGCACAAAGAGGTTAAAAAGGAATATACCCGTCTGACAGATACATGGCCTTGGCATCAAGATAATCTTCTAAGACTTTTAGAAATTTGTAATTATGAAATTGATGAGGCTTTGATTTGTCTAGTTGGTTGGTCTGTGGGAATGGCAACTTTACAAGCAAGTTATTTATTAGAAAGAGATTTTAGTTTGATATCCCCACCTTCTACATTTTCATAACTTAAATTTTTAAGTATCTATATTTACACCTCCACCCAACCAAAAGTCCTACTAACCGCCTTCTTCCACAACTTATAACAACCTTCCCTCTCCACAACATCCATCTTTGCTTCCCAAGTCTGATCTAAAAACCAATTATATTCAGCCCAATGTCTCAATGTTATAAAATAGATAAAAGCTCAACCCCAACTCTTTAATTATGAATCTCCATCCCCTATTGAAAGTTGACATTTCTGAACTCAGCATTGCAGAACGTATCCAACTTGCTGAAGATTTATGGGACAGCATCTTAGAACAGCAAGAGGAACTTCCCTTGAGTCAAGCACAACAACAAGAATTAGATCGACGGTTAGAAAATTATAAAAAAAACCCTACAAATGGTTCTAGCTGGGAAGACGTTAAAAAACGGTTAGGATTCTCCAATGAACTATAACCTGATTATTCAGCCAGAAGCAGAATACGATATCCAGAATGGTTTTGAGTGGTACGAATCCCAAAATCCAGGTTTAGGGTCGGAATTTGTTCGTGCTGTTGATGCTTGTCTGTCAGGAATTGGAAGACAACCCCTTGCTTACCAAGTTATCTACAAACACGTAAGAAGAGTATTAATCCGCCGATTCCCTTATGTAATTCTCTACGTTTTTGACCAAGACACTGTTTTTGTATTTGCTTGCTTCCATGCAAAACGTGATCCAAAACAGTGGTTAGATAGAATTGAATAAAATTTCACTTATTCCTAAAGCACCTTATATCAAAGCATATCCCGTAAAAATTATCAATTTATGTACTGTAGATTTTGCTTTTATTGATTATACCCAATCAAAAGTTTTAGTAACCGCCTTCTTCCAAAGCCAATAACAACCTTCCCTCTCCACAGCATCCATCTTCGGTTTCCAAGTCTGATCTAAAAGCCAATTATCAGATAATTCCTCCAAACTACTCCAGAAACCAGTCGCCAACCCAGCAGCATAAGCTGCCCCTAACGCTGTAGTTTCTGCTACCTGGGGACGAATCACTGGCACACCTAACACATCGCTTTGAAATTGCATCAACAGGTTGTTATAAACCATCCCACCATCTACCTTCAAAGCCGTTAAATTTACCTGCGCGTCTTCTCTCATCGCATCCAAAACTTCACGAGTCTGCCATGCTGTAGCTTCCAACACCGCACGGGCAATATGACCTTTATTGGTGTAGCTAGTCATCCCCACAATTACACCTTTAGCATCATTGCGCCAATAGGGAGCAAATAATCCAGAAAAAGCAGGGACAAAATAAACACCGCCGTTATCTGTAACTGTACTCGCTAAAGTTTCTACCTCTGCACTGCTTTGAATTAATCCCAAGTTGTCACGCAACCATTGAACCAAAGCACCTGCGATCGCAATACTCCCTTCCAAAGCATAAACCGCCGGAGTATCACCCAACTTGTAAGCTACCGTTGTCAATAAACCATGTTGGGAAACCACCTTTTCCTGACCAGTATTCAACAACATAAAACAACCAGTACCATAAGTGTTTTTAACGTCACCCACCTGAAAACAAGTTTGTCCAATTAATGCGGCTTGTTGATCACCTAAATCAGCAGCAATGGGAACTCCTGCCAAAATACCCGTAGCTTGACCATAAATAGCCGATGAAGGGCGAATTTCTGGGAGCATTTGCCGAGGAATACCCATAATTTCCACAATTTCTGGTTCCCAGTCCAGAGAACTCAAATTCATTAGCAAAGTCCGACTGGCATTGGTAACATCAGTAATATGCAAACCGCCTTCTGTACCACCTGTTAAATGCCAAATCAAAAAAGTGTCAATTGTGCCAAAAAGAGCATTACCATTTGCAGCTGCGGCTTTTAATCCTGGTATGTTTTCCAGTAACCACTTAATTTTGGGGGCGCTGAAATAGGTAGTCAGTGGTAAACCTGTTGTGGCGCGAAAACGGTCTATTCCACCATCTGCTGCTAGTTGATTACAGATATAGTCAGTTCTGGTATCTTGCCAGACAATGGCATTGTAGTAAGGTTCGCCTGTTTGCTTATCCCAAACTACTACTGTTTCCCGCTGATTCGTAATGCCAATCGCTGTAATCTCAGCAACAGTAATATTACTCTGCTCTAAAGCATCTTTAATTACAGTTTGAGTACATGACCAAATTTCCTTGGGGTCGTGTTCTACCCAACCTGGCTGGGGATAAATCTGCTGATGTTCTTTTTGGGCATAGCCAACAATTTTACCCTTCTTGTCAAAGATGATAAAGCGGGTGCTGGTCGTTCCTTGGTCAATTGCAGCGACGTATTTGGTCATGAGTTTATGTTGCTTGGCTATGCACTGGTGAATAATATCAAAGTTCCCAATCTTGAGGTTGTGGTATTTGGCTATGGTTGGGTTGCGTTTTGTTGTCAATTAACAGCTTATTCCAACCCACTTGACCAGGAGAAACTCGTTTGGCCTGTGGTAGTTCAGCCAATATCTCAGATACCAAGTCCTCATTATCTTTAACCGCGATGATCACTGTATCAAGTGAGCGTAAAAATTCTAAAGGTATTTGAGAGCGATTGTTTGCGGTAGTGTGCAAAGCATTATTAACACTGGACAAAGTGCGATCGCTCGGCGCTGCTGCAAGCAGTTCGCTTGTGGCATTATACTCTCTCTCTATGCCCATACTCCAATACAATGTCGGTTGCCGCTTTCTTTTGTCAATAGTTGATTCTAAGGTAATAACAGAAAGAACTTCGATGGGGTCACTGAGTAACACTGCTCTTGTGACTGTGGTATCCGTAGCAATCCAAAAACTACCATTTTTCGTAGGTTCAGAGTTGAGAGGAATAGCAGTGAAGTCACCTGTTGGTTCTAGCTGCTTGGCTTGAGTGGGAATATCATCAAGTGTGCGTTCTACAAATACTGGTTGACCTGTTTTACTGGGATATAGCCAACCTTTTTGATACAGTTCTGTGAGCAGAGAATTGGGTAAATTGTACTGCTGGTGTAAATTTAGCCGTATTTGTTCCCAGTTTGCGGGTTCTGGTGTAGGTAAAGAATTTGGTTGCCTGATAGGTGGTGTTGAATGGTCAACTGTTTGTGCTGTTAGTCGTTGGATACGCTCATCATCTTGTTTTGCTCCCACTGTTGATGTTGAATGGTCAACAGTTTGTTGGATTTGAAGATGTTTGTCATTGTGTTTTTGAGCAACTGTTGGTGTGGAATTTTCAACAGGTTGCCCGATTTCAATGTGTTTCTTATCCAGTGGTGAAGCAACTTTTATTGTGCTATTTTCAACATTTGCCTCAATTTGAAAGCTTTGCTCGTCCTGGTTTGGCTGATTGGATGTAACATTTTCAATATTTCGCTCTGTCAGTTTTTGGATGAGTTGATCATCCCGCTTAGGAATATAGGTGACACCTAGATGTTTTTGTAAACCGGGAAAAGTATATGCTTTACCAAGATGCGTCCCACTGAAAGCCACGCCATCAAGTTGGTAACTAATGCCTTTGACTTTGCCTGTGCGAGTGTAACCAACGCAGACATTAATACCTTGTTGTTGCGATCGCTTGATAAACTCTGGCATAGTTGGGCGGTCATGGGTTGCTGCATCGAGCGATGGCAAAGCCCGCTGTAGACATCGCTGAAGTCTCACCCTAACGCTTTCTTCTCCAGTTATAGCAAGTTGTCTGCGTTCCCCAGTAGTAGGACTGCGGTTTTCCTTTCTCTTACTTGGTTCTACTGATTGCAAATTATATTCTTTCTCTAACTTGCGAATTACTGCTTCACTTCTGGGATAGTCCCAGCTATCGGAAACTGTAGTTCCATCTAAGCGAATGCGATTGGCAACAATATGTGCATGATCATGAGTCCGGTCAGTGTGTCGCACTACGATATATTGGTTCATGGTAAAGCCCATTGCTTGCAGATATTTCTGGGCGATTTCATGCCAAGTGTCATCATCTAAACTCTCATTGTGGGGCAAGCTGAGAGAAACATGATAAACATTTCTAGTAACTTTTGGGTTAATGCGTGTAGAAAATTGCAACTCAGCAGCTAATGAACGTGGGGTTGTTTCGTCCATATTGCCACCAATTTGTCTTGCTCCTTCCTTGCCAAAAAGGTATTTGAGCAATTTGATAAAACTTTTACCTTTAACCTGTTTACCAATCAATTTTCCTCGTCTTGTAAATCAGTGATTAAATCAACTTCCGTAATTTCTCGCCGCACTTGTTTGACAAATCAATCTTCCTCGTCTTGTAAATCAGTGATTAAATCAACTTCCGTAATCTCTCGCCGCACCTGTTTCACCAAATCTCTTACCTGTTCCAACAATCCTCTATCAACAACCACTGGCTCACCCATGAGTACCGATGTATTGATAGCTTTAGCTATTTGGTTGAGGTTATTGCCTATTTTCCCCAATTCCCAGTAAGTTTGACCTGCTACTTTGGTGACACGCCTGGGTAATCTATTTTTGATAGTCTTAGCACGGAATAACTCTGCCATCGTCAAGCTATTTTCTGCTGCCATTTGTCGCACCTGTTCTTTCTCTTGCGGTGTGAGGCAGATATGAAATCTAATTGTGCGCTCTTTTTGAGGCATGGCTTAATTTATTGCAAAGATTATGTTTTATTTCCAGTTTGAAATATTTAAGTAAATTAGTCATTAACCAAATGGCTATTTTCGATTTGAATTTGACATCCAGCATTGAGAGTGAATGCAAGTTCTATGAATTTTGATTTTTTTCGTATATTGAGAGTGAAGGCAAGTCCTGTGAGTTTTGATTTTTTTCGTATATTGAAAGTGAAAGCAAGTTCTGTGAGTTTTGATTTTTTTCGTATCATCTTCCCCTCCGTCACGGTGGTTAACCTACTGAGGTAGGGGAACCGTGAAAGGAGGGCAAGTCTGTCGCTGCTTCCCTGAAAAGTACAAAATTTTTGCATCCTAGAGATGCACATTGCGACATGGCTTGCTATGCTCCAAACGTTTTTTTAGTCTGCTCAAATCAAAAATATGAGTGGAGTTTCAGTGGAGTACCAATGGAGTAGGAGTGGAGTTTCACTGCCAAAATTATTATCAACAAGCTTTTTTATTGACAGTTTCTAACTATACAAACAGCAGACAATGGCGTTTGAATGGAGTTTTACTGGAGTTTTAATGGCGGTTGAGTGTAATTCCAGTGGAGTTCTACTGGAGTACCAGTGGCGTTGCATTGCCATACTTTTAGAACTGGATCAAATTAACAGAAAAGCCAAGAATTGAACAACGATTGTGAAAAAAATAACCAACTGGCTAAAATTTGCAGCAAAAAAATAGTCAATAGAGTGATGTTCATAAGCAATATTTGGATTTAAGTTAAAAGCAGCTTTTACGTATAACCACAGCTAATGTCAATGTCAAACCTGATTGTTAGTTTTGACCCTGGTGCTTCCTTGACCAAGATTGTTTACGAACTAGCAACTGAAGGCAAACCATGTTTAATGACAATGGAACCAGAAATGCTGAAGTTGCCCCAAAGTTCGATTGACGCTTATATGTCAAGTCGCAAGGGTCTGGAATCTTCTAAACCAGTAGATGAAGCTTGGGTGTCTTGTGCGGTAGATGGTGATACACAATGTACAGTAGTTGGATTCCTGGCACGTCAGTTTTCAGCATCCGCCAGACTAGATAAACTCAAGTACGAAACTTCAATTGACAAAGCTCTAGCAGTAATTGGTGCGATCGCCTGCGGCAGTGTGCAAAGCAAAATCACTTCCAGCACGGCGCAAAGTGCGATAGGGAAGCGCGACCTAGCGATCGCCTCCGGCAGCGAGCGGAGCGTAATCGCTCAACACAATAAACTGCCCAACAAATTCTCATTATCACTGACCTCACTACTACCCTATGGCGAATATCAGAATCGTCAAGCCTTTGAAGAACAGTTACGGGTGGCACTCAAAGATTTTAAATTTCGGGGTCAAAGATTGCGGGTAAAACTGGAACGATTCGAGTGTCTGCCTGAAGGTGCGGGATTAGCCATGATTCGTCAACGCCAGAATGGGAAAGAATGGTTTAACTCCCAAACCATTGCCGTGCTGATGTTTGGGCATCGCAATACCAGTCTGCTCTTATTTGAACGAGGGAAGATGACAGCGGGTTACACCAATGGGTTGGGTTTCCACCAAATGGTAAAGCGGGTAATTGAACGCACCTCTGGACAGGATGCCACTACTTTAACTGCTGCTATCTATGCAGCTGGTGCAGATATTACAGCAGATAACCAAGCAATTCGCGCTTTGGTAAAAAGCAGAGACGCAAAAAACATTGATTATGAGTTGCAGATGATTGTTAATGCCATTGCGACTGCTAAATCTGAGTATTGGTCTAGGCTTTATGATTGGCTGGAATCAACTTTACCTGCGGTCAACGAAGTGATTTTGAGTGGTGGTGCAGCTTTGTACTTAGAACAAGAATTACAAGAATGTTTTCAAGAAATTCCCACTTATTGGGGTACGGATTTACAGCAGCAGGTGCAAGCAGCTTTCAAGAATGCCAATAATGATTATTACCATAGTTTCCGAGAACAAGAAGCTTTGTCCTTTAGGTTAATTGATGCTTTTGGCTTGTTTATGCGATTTAGAGCGCAAATGGAGAAAGTGGCATAAATATGACTAATAATAAATTACCTAAAAATCATGACCCTAATAGACAACACAACAGACAAAAGGAAGATTTTAGTTTTCGATATCGTCCTCTGGCAAATACTGTAGATGGGAAACTAATTGCATATTTACAACAGGGAAATAAAGCACAAACTGGTAAAGAAATGGTATTACAAGCAATTAGAATATGCTGGTTGCCATTAGCATACAAAGCCCAAGTAAATACAGGTGTAGGTATTAGTGATCAAGAAGTGCATCGCATAGGGTTGATTTGTTGTCATGCCCTAGAGCAACATTTAGCTTATTTGCGAATGGAATTGGGATTACCACACAAATCAAGTGATGTTTTAGCTGTACCTATAAGTACGATGACTAATCCTCAGACACTAGCTACTATGTTCGGTTCAAATGCTGGTAATTTCAGTAGTAATGATAATAGTCTTAGCCAAGACCAAGGTAATAGTAATCAGGCAAATAATCAAATTAATTCTGATTCTTTTATTCCTGGGAAAGGGTCTTTTTATGATGACGATAATGATATGTTCACAGATATTTAAGCATCTATAGGACTCTATTTAATTTCTGAACTGTTTTTCAGACAAAACCCTGTTTGGATAAAGATTTCAATCTCAGTATATTTTCAAAATTCAACCCAGATTCCTATATAAATGCACAGTTAATCAAATCACAAAGGAGAGAATAAGATGGCTACAATTCACTTCATTGATGGTGAAAAAGGTGGTGTTGGTAAGTCTTTGTTTGCCAGAGTCATGGTGCAATACTGCATTGACAATAAATTACTTTATGAGTTGGTGGAAGCTGACCAAAGTAATCCAGACGTAGGTGCATTTTACCCAGACAATCATAAAACAGCCATTTTTAGTGAATCAGAGCGCAAAGCTTACGAAGCTGATGAAATCTTTAATTTGGCACTGACAAATTCTGTAATTGTCAATTTACCTGCTCAAGTCTACCCAGCCGTAACTGATTGGATTGAGCGTAATCAAATTCTAGAAATTACTGGCAAAAATAAAGTCAAGATAAATAAATGGTTTGTTTGTAGTGGAGGATATGATAGTGTGCAGTTATTTATGCAATCTCTTCAAAGATTTGAAAAAAATATTAAACATATATTTGTCCGTAACTTTGGTTTATGCGATGATTGGAAACACATAGATGGACGTGAAGATTTACAGGATTTAATTAAGGCTTATAAAGTAGCAGTCATTGACTTTCCCAAGTTTAGTTATCGAGAACGGGATCTCCTTGATGCCCATCGGATAAATTTTTCTCAGGCTAAAGATTATGGAGAATTAGGAATATTAGGTAAGCAGAGACTGCACAGTTTTCTCAAAAAAGCTTGTGAGGAAATTGAAAAAGCTAAAATTTGGCATCTACCAGCAGCTTCAATTACTCCACCCTCAGAAAAAGCTGATAGTGCTAATACTAATGGCAAAGTCGCTACCAAGAAATAAGGTAATCATTGCAAGACGTTAGTAGTAAGAGTGCTTTTAGCCCCACTTTCAATTATTTAAAATTTTTGAATACAGGTATCTCTAAATCTTCGCTTGCTGACGGCTGAATTCTTAGGAAGTAATCTACTTAAAAGCCAATAAAGGTATGAGAAATTATCACCCGGAAGAACTCGATTTAGATGATGATTTTTTGGATTCAGTCGCTGCTAGAGGTAAAGGTTTAAGCCGGATTCCTTACCCTACTTTACTAGATTTAGCCATTCGTGGTAAGGATGATGCTTTTAAAGCGAGGGTTTGGGAAATAGTTGTTCAAACCGGACTAGACCCTGATGATCCAGCATTTCTGATGATGATTGCGACTGGCAGACTACAAGTGCTGTTAGAAGACAGTCCTCAAGAAATGGAGACAATGTTTGACCAGTGGCAAACGCAACTTTATGAGCATCTGCAAAGCTATGAAAAAGCAGCAGTCAAAGGACAGCAGAAAGCGATCGCTCACGCAGTCACAACATTAATCAAGCATACAGAATTTGAGCGTGCCATTCATTCAGTTCCATCATTAATTGTAGCTGGAATACTCTTATTGATTACCGCAGGAGTGGGTGGAGTTCTCAGTGTGTGGGGAATGCTTTGGTATCAATCTAGCAATTTAGACCCAACTGGTTCACGCCAACTGACTCAACAAGAAGCTAATGCCTTGGAATGGGCAACCACTAATGAAGGCAAGTTTGCTCGTAATTTCATGGAATGGAATCGAGATTTATTGAGTCGAGATAGTGCTGGTCAATTGACTTGTACTAAGGAAGTAAAACGCTTGGGAGTAACTCTAGAAATGGGAGCAAGCAGCAAAAAAGCCGTATCAGGTTTTTGTACTCTTTGGGTGCAACCTCTTAATCAACGTAAGTTTGTTTCTCAATCAAAAAATTAGTTTTTATGTAAGCATTCAGCGATTCCTCTGTCAGCTAAGAGCAGGAAAACAGGAATCGCAAAGATTCAGAAGTGTTCATGTCAGTCAATTTACAACCTGGCGATTAATTCTCCGAAAGTTGTCTTTCAGCAGTGAAAGCTGACGGCTGAACCGTTCCCTATTCCCTCTGAAAGTATTGAAGCTATGTGCATTTAACCGGATTTGATATTAATTGTTGAATTCTAAAATAGGAGTGAAATCAATGATGAGCCGCAAACTTCGCGCAACGTGGCTATTAGTAATAGGAGGAATTTTAGCAGCTTGCACCAATGCAAGTGTTGATTCAAGCACTAATAGCCAAAGCATTGCCGCCAAAGCACAAACTCCCTCTATACCTGATTACCCACCAATGTATGATGTTGAGGTGAAAGTTTGTGGGAATATCATTGCTCCAGTTAAAGACGGTAAACGCTGTATCAAGGACAATCTGCGTTTGTGGGGACCAGTAGAAGCAGCAAAATTGGTGCGGACAGGTATTGCACTGCCATCAATGTCTGCTGTAGATCACAAATTAGCGATTAGTTCTAAAGGCTGTTATCCTGTTTATTCCCAACCTTCTGAACCACGGTTTTATTGGGCAGATATGCTTATTTATGTCAATAAGGGGAGAACAAAACCAACAATTGAAATTAACAAAACTCAACTGTCTAACCAGCAAATTTACGAGTTAATGACCAGTCAGTTTTCTACTCGAAGAATTGCCACATTTGGTGGTGTTGGTTGTGAACCTCTACCTGTGAAAAAAAAGTGATTTTTTCAGCAAGATAACTAGTTTTTACGGATCAGGGTGGGTGGGCAAAAAAGTTACCCCACTTAAATGTGGGGCTGCTGTTTTCAGAAGTCGATACTTAAGAAGCTTCAGCAAATCTAGCTGCGCGTCGTTGTTTGTGAGCCTTGCGTCGCTCGCGCACTGCGTCCAAATCTTTTAATCCATAGAAACGTTTAGCATAAGCTAATAATTCATTCATAGGAGTATCAGCATAGTCCTGACGAAATTCTGTGTTGTGTTCGTTCCAATCAAATTCTTGCTGATTAAACTGTGCTTTAGCAGCAAGTTCTCGTCCACTTTCTTCTCGCAAAACTTCCAGTACCATTAATCTTACTTTATCTTGATATCCCATAACTTTTTCCAAAGCTTTGGTTTCTTGCTGATTACGTTTCCGTTTGATTGGATTTTCCTTACCTTGATATTCCATAGCTTTTTCTAAAACTTTAGTTTGTTGCTGATCACGTTTCATAAAATTGTCCTTTGATTAACGAATTACTTACTTGTATCTCGCATAGATAGCATCGACAGATGCCTTCTGAATTAAAATTCACTTTTTGATTGCTGAAATTCAGTTGCAATTATTGTCTTCAATTCTGTTTGTTGTATTAGCTACGCACTCAAATAAAATGCCCCGACTCAGATAATTCGGGGCATAATAATTAATCTTCAAATTCTAAATCTTCGTCATCTCCATCCTGTTCAAAATCGTCATCTATCCAGTCATCTGAGTTATTACTTAAACCATTAAGTCCCGCCATGCGTTTAGAGCGAGCAGCTTTATGAGCAGCACGTCTATCTCGAATTTCATCCAGATTATTCAAGCCGTAAAGTTTGCGGGCATAATTCACCAATTCTTTCAATGGTGTGTTCATATAATCGTTACGAAACTGTGTGTTATGTTTTTCCCAATCAAACTCTTGTTCATTAAATCGGGCGGTAGCTGCTAATTCTCTGCCCGATTCTTCCCGTAATACCTCAATTATCATCAAGTGGACTTTTTCTTGATAAGTAATTACTTGCTCTAAAGCTGGAATGTGCTTTTTAGTTTTAGAGGATGTTTTAGTAATTTTGCGAGTCTTAAGCATGAGAATTACTCCTTGGTATTTTCTGTTTTTCTCATAAAAACCGCATCGAAAGATGCAATTCGCTGAAATTTCAGTTCGTTGATTCTTTACAAAGTTTTAGGAAATTCTGATTTTCCTGCATTATTTTGTTCAAATTAAATAAAAAAATAACCTGTATTGTTGGTAGCAATACATGGTTATTTGTGGTTATACTTCTGTCACTTATAGAGAATCAATTACTCGTCATCATCGTCTTCATCTAAATCGTCATCTTCTTCCAAGTCTTCGTCGAGTTCATCTTCATCATCGTCATCTTCATCCAAGTTCTCGTCAAGTTCGTCATCTAAATCATCCAGTTCTTCCTCTTCTTGTTCTTGGAATGAGTTGCGACGTTCTAGTGATGCACGGTTGAATTCGACTAAATCAGCTATTGCTTGCTCCGGATCTTTGCTGATTGTGTCGTACAGCATACTCATGAAAATGGCAACTACTTCTGGTGGATATTTGAGGGTATCTGGTTGTCCAAACAATTTAGGAAATAATTTGCTGTTCCATTTCTGCCAATCAAACTTTTTATTACCGCCTTTCTTTTTGACTTGAGCAGCAATATCAAGTCCGATTTTTTCACGGGCTGCATGACCAATTTTGGTAGAAATTCTTGAGTCCCGTAACTGTAATTTAATCCCGTATTCTTTGAAGATTAAATTCCGCAATTCTTTCAATAAGGCTAATGCTTCCTGTTGTGGTGAAGTATTAGTTGTTTTTGATTTAGTTGCGGTAGCTGTGTTATTTGTTTTTGCTGGTGCTTTACCATTAGCTGTATGGCGAGTATTGCCGTTAGTACGAGTTTTGGCGATTGCCATTTAACTTTCCTCCTTTAAGAAAGTGAAATTTTCACCTCCTTGCCGCAATCGCGGCTTTCATCTCCATTTTCTTCCAATTTCATAATTGAGATTTCCAATCTATCTTTCCTGTGATAACTATTTAAGCTTGCAAATGTCCAAATAAACAAGCAGATTATTCTGGTGATATAGCAATCCGATTTGAGTTATCATAGCTGGCGAGGCGTAGCCATACTGAATCATAAAACAAGCAACAAAAGGCATTCACATTTTATTTAGAATTACTATAGCAATTCCCATTTAAGTGACGTATGAGCAAAAAGAATTAACCGCAGATGGAAAAGGATGAGCGCAGATAAACACAGATAAATTTGTACCCCGTTAGACCAGGAAATGCTATATGTGCTTATTCATAGTTAATAAAGCAGTAAAAAAATGCAAAGTTAAACAGGAGCAACAAGAGCGAATACTGACGAATATATTTGCGTAATCTCCTCTTTGCTTCCCTTTAAAATCGAGCATTTTGAGGATAATTATGATATGAATGCCATGCTAACCGAATTTACCCTCGCCAACTTTAAAAGTTACAGTACAAGCGGAACTGTGAGCAGTTCGGCAGGCTCAATGTCCCACCTGTCGAAAAGCCGATTGCCTCTAGGATCTTTGACTGTCCTAATAGGAGCTAATGCCGCAGGTAAAAGTAACGCCCTCGAAGGTTTGCGCTTTCTGTCATGGCTGGCACAAGGGCAAAAACTCTCCAGCATTCAATATGCGGTGAATAGTGCAGAACGTGTTGTACGCGGTCGAGTCAATGATTTGTGTCATCGGGGAGAATCAAGTTTTACTATCGGTTGCCGTTTAGACTCAACAGAGTGGAACGAACTCAATATAACCCTCAATGTGCGTGATGGAGAACTGCACATCAGTAGAGAGCGAATTGTTGACTCAACAAATCCAGTTCCGCTATATGAGCTAAATCAGCCTTCTGAAGGGATAAATACTGATGTTAGTGTCGCGTATAACAATTTTACCAAAGGAAAGAACAAGCCACGAATAACGTGCAGTGATCAAATGGCTATCTTTGTGCAATTAGACAGCCCTGCCCGTTTTGATGCCAAATATGAAAATTCCCAAAAGATAATTCCAGAGACAGTCCGCGAATATCAACGAGTCTTACAGAATATCCTGTTTCTAGATCCCGTTCCCGCCAAAATGCGCGAGTACAGCTTCAAATCTGATAAGCGATTACAAGAAGATGGTACTAATCTGTCCAGCGTTCTCTATCGCTTGTGGGAGAACCAACCCGAAAATCAACAGGCAATTCTCAACTTTATCCAGAGTTTACCAGAACAGGCTATAGATGGGCTAGATTTCCTTATTGGTCCACGGGATGAAGTCATGGTGCGACTAGCGGAAACTTTTGGTAATACCCGTCGCTATTGTGAAGCCGCATTGTTATCAGATGGCACATTGCGGGTGTTAGCGATCGCATCTGCTATGCTATCGGCAACTGAAGGAAGTTTAGTAGTTATCGAAGAAATTGATAACGGTGTTCATCCCAACCGTGCCAAGCATCTACTGTCTAGCATCCGAGATATTGCCGAGCGGCGTAAATTACGAGTGCTGCTTTCCACACACAACCCAGCCCTAATGGATGCTTTACCGGATGCGGCTTTAGGTGATGTAGTCTTTTGTTACCGAGATCCAGAGGAAGGGAATCAAGGAAATAGTCGCCTGATCAGGCTTGGGGATATGTACGATTTCCCCAGTCTCATATCGCAAGGACCATTGGGACAACTGGTAACTGCTGGGGTAGTGGATAGGTTCGTTAAGTCACCCCACACACCTGAAGACAGAAAACAGCAAGCTCTGGCCTGGCTGTCTCGTTTGCAGGAGTACGACAATGAGTAGTATTTGCCTGATTGATACCAGCATATTCCTGGAAATACTCAACGTTCCTAACTATAATCAACATAGAGCATTAGTTCTCGAAGATTTTCAGACCTATGCTCAATCGGGCTGTACTTTTTTGTTGCCTATGGCGACCATTCTCGAAACAGGCAACCATATTGCCCAAAACGGCGACGGCACAATGCGAAGAACAACAGCCCTACGTTTTGTTAAAGAAGTTAAAGAAGCATTTACAGGCGTAGCTCCCTGGAGACCTACTACATTTCCAAACACCGCAGAGATAATGTTGTGGATTGACCAGTTCCCGGAGTTGGCAGGCAAAAACAAAGCCCCTGATAAACAAGAAGGAACAAGCTTCGGGGATCTCAGCATTATTGAAGAATTTAATAAATCGTGTAAACTTTTCCCCATGAGTGAAGTGTTGATTTGGTCGCTAGACAGAGATTTACAGAACTATCACCAAACGCCAACATGAGCCAGTAGTAGACTAGCACTAGCAAAGGAGGTAGTATGGCAACAATTACGATTCGCAATATAATCTGATGAGTTGCTTGAGCGCATTAAACGCTTGGCAACACAAAAGGGGGTTTCGATGGAGCAAGAAGTCCGCGATTTGTTGCAAAAACTTTATGGGCAAAGGGATGACGTGCTTGCTCGTATTCGTCAACAAGCAGAGGTTTTACCGATGGAAGCAGAAAGTCGGGTGTAGTCTTGGCAGGGACGGAAAAATTGCAAGCAATGCGGAAATAATTGTATTTGTTAAGATTAAATTAACTTTGGCTGATGATAAAAGATGATGAAAAGTATTCATGAAATTCGGGAAGTTTTATCACTACAAAAGCAATCTCTCTGTGAAATTTATCAAATTACAGAAATTGGGATTTTTGGTTCTTATGCTAGGGGTGAGGAGACGGAAGTAAGTGATATAGATATTTTGGTTGATTATGAAACAGTGCCGACTTTTATAATGTTGGTGGAATTTAGAGATTATTTAAGTCAGTTGTTTGGCTTAAAAGTGGATGTTGTTACTAAGAACGGGCTTAAACCACGGATTCGTGAGTGTGTTTTGGCTGAGGCAGTTTATATATAATTTATATTACTGAGAGCGAAAAATTATGCAAATTACTTTAGACATACCTGATGAAATGGCGCGAAATTTAGAATCTCGTAAGGAAGATTTACCCCAAATTTTGGCTTTAGGATTGCGAGAAATTAGTGCTAATCCGGCGACGGGTTTTTCTGGACTAACTGAAGTTTTAGAGTTTTTGGCAAAGTTACCATCTCCTCAAGAAATTTTAACTCTCCGTCTTTCGCCTATGGTTCAGGCTGAAATTGAATCTCTTTTAGACAAAAATCGTAATCAAGGTTTGGATGAAAGGGATTTGTGTCTTTGGCAACATTATGAGTTTATTGAGCATTTAGTGCGTCTTGCTAAAGCTCAAGCTCTGCTCAAGTTACAACAAGGTGCATGAGTAAAACTTATATTCCTAGCAATTTACGACAAATTGTATTTGAACGCGCTCAGGGGTGTTGTGAGTATTGTTTAATTCCAGAGATGTTGGTTTTGGCTACTCATCAGATTGATCATGTGATTGCAGAAAAACATGATGGTGCAACGGTGTTAGAAAATTTGGCGCTGTCCTGTTCGCTATGTAATCAGGCTAAAGGTAGTGATATTGCTTCAATTGATCCAGAATCTGGTGATACGGTGAGACTTTATCATCCGAGAAAGGATAATTGGAGTGAGCATTTTTTGTTTGATGTAGAAAGCGGTATGATTCAGCCTTTAACGCCAATTGGGCGGGTGACTGTTAAGTTATTGCGGGTGAATCGTGTGGAGTATCTGCCTGTCCGTAAGATAATTGCTCAATTGGAATTAAATAAAAATGAATGAATTAGAGAATATGCTGATATATAAATATTGGCAGGTTGATGTGGCGGTTGTATGGGCTACGGTTCAGCTTTTTTTACCATCACTAAAAGCAGTATATTTAATCTGATTATCTACAACAACAAAGGCTTCACTGACTGCTAGTAAATATCTAATCGCAAAACGTACCCTAATGCGGAGATTAGCCCGCTCTGTCGTTAAAATGACTGCGCTATATTCCTCAATGTATGCATTAGAGCAATTGAGTAAAAGTTGCTCAATTTCATCTAAATACGCTTGGATAAGTTTACGTGGCATCTTGGAGTTTGCTGGTTATTTCTTGATGTAAAGCTAGATAATGCTGATAATTTCCTGCCCATTCGACAAACACTTCATCGTCAGAAGTTTCTCCTTGGCTATATTTGTCAAAAAATCTTCTGAACTCATTTGGTACTTGATTTCATAAACATTTAACTGTTTAGTAAGGGCAATCAACGCATCTAGTGGAGATGTATATTCGATAATTTGTTTACGCATTTATTTATCTGTTTAATTTGATTAACTTCATCATATTCTAAATCTAGTGCCGAATGCCTGGCTTTACGCCTGATTCTACGTTGCGCTAAATGTATCGCTATTGCTCAAATAAAAAACATAGCCCACTGGTCACTAATAATTGTCCATAAGGCTAAGGCATCAGTAATCAATTTACTCTACAAGGAGGAAGTATGTTGTTCAAACAAGATTAATGAAGTTGACAGATTGGACTGCCTTAGCTAACCAAAATACGGCAATTGTGGCTGTGGAATATCATACCCCTGACAGAATGCAGATTTTACAGCAATTTTACTATTGGGGTGAGGAACGGTCTTTGTCAGTCTTTCTCTGGAATCCCGGTTACTGCGAACTACAGCAATTAATTCAGCACCAAGGTCAGTACATCTTACAGTCAACTGATAGGGGTAACAATAAGGATATTCTTCAGTATCTTTTGTCAGACTATCAACCAGGTATTTATTTGTTGGAGGGGATGCTCAACGAAGAAGATGGTAGCCAAATCAGTCAAAAACTTAGCTATCAATTACTGAATGCTTATCATCAAGCCTTGTGGAGTCAGCAAGATATTTACTGGGTATTACTGGAAACTTACGTTCAACTACCTCTAGAATTACAGCCTTTTATTCCGGTGTTGTCTAATCCACTGCCAAATCAAGAGCAGGTGCAATTAATTGTACAGCAGTTTTTTGATAATTGTTTGCACTCGGCTTTAGGTAATGGCTATCCTTACTCAAACACAAATTCAACAAACCAAGCACTGCAATTGCTGATTCGTGCCTGTCAAGGTTTACCCAGAGGCGAGATAAATCTGCTACTGAAACAATGTTTAGGTTTTGCTTTGCAGCTTGAGGATATCGCCCAATTAGTTCTGGATCATAAAGTTAATAAATTAAAGGGACGGGGTTTAGAGTACATTGCCCAACCGGATATCCCCTCATCTGCGGGGTTAGATTTACTGGAAACAAGGCTGGCAACTATTACCTGTCTGCTACAACCAGAAGCACAAAAATATAACTTGCAGTTTCCCACGGGAATGTTGTTATGGGGACCACCAGGAACAGGTAAAAGTTTATCTGCCAAGTTAGCTGCCAAGAAAATGGGCTTGCCACTGTTAGCCGCTAATTGGGGTGTACTATTGGGTAGCCCTCATCCTGACCGAGTTTTAAAGGAATTTATCGCTTTGGTAACATCCCTTGCTCCCTGCGTTCTCTACTGGGATGATTTTGATAAGGGTTTTGCTGGCTGGGACTCGAATGCAGATGGAGGTATAGCCCGGCGTTTGTCTGCGGGATTGTTAACTTGGATGCAGGAACATCAAGAGCCTGTTTATACGATTGCTACTATCAACCGTCTAGAAATGTTACCTGCGGAATTAGTACGTCGTTTTGATGATATCTTTTTTGTAGATTTACCCCATGAGGGGGCAAGATACGAAGTTTTCAATTTACATTTAGCTAAGTATTTTTCAGCTTTTTCAGGTAATGATTCGCCTTGGAGTGATGAGCAATGGCGGAGGCTGTTGGCTGAGTATAGGATTTGCACTCCAGCCGAAATTGGTAATGCTGTGCGTCGTTGTGCTGAGAACGCTTTTGCTCAAGGTAGAGCAGGACTAGTGTGTTAATTCTGTGAATCCTTTACCCATAAGACTTCATGCAGGTTCTGTGTCAGAAATATTCGCGGATTTAAGGTTTCGTCTTTGGGAGAGCATGGAAGAACCAAAAATAGATTCAGTCCAAGAAATAACATCTATAAAACGAATAGATTCCATTGCCTGTTTTACGAAATTTGTCGTAATTTTGAGCGTAAAGAGAGGAATCAATAAAATACTAGCACCAATATCTTTAAGAGGTCGTCTAGCTGCAAAGAATTTATATTTACCGAACAGGGATTCAATAACATCACTAGTAACAAGTAGAATTTGACCTACCGGAATTTGATTAGTTTCAAATGTTAAATATTCAATAATTTTTTCATGAAATTTTTGTCCTCTTGGAGTCAAAGAATCAACAGAGATAGTTTTCAACCATTCTTCTAGAGATTCAGAATGTAAACCTTGAGTTTTTAGTTGTTTTTGCACAGAATGAATTTGAGTAAATATTTCGGTATACGTATCAATATCTTGTTCATAATTAAAGAGCCAACCAAATTTCTTATAAAAACTTCTCCGTCCTAAATCAGAATATTGACAAATAATTTCTTCATGAACAACGCACAATTCTTTTCCTAAATGTTTCCTAAGAGCTTCAGTAAATTTATGACGGTTATCATAAACTAATGGTGTGAGATTTTTGAGAATATTGAAAATATCTACATCCAAAGTAAAGCTTAGTAAAAATAGTGCTTCATTGTCTAAACTATAGGTAGTGCTAATTTGAGAAAAATCTTGATGTTTTTCATATTCTATGACTTTTATTGCCCATTCTATCAAAACATCAACGTTATGATAACGAGCCTTAGTTCTTTGTTTAGGAGGGATAAGAAAATATAATTTTGTCTGTTGAACTTTTTGACGAGTCAAGCTGCATTGTCGCAGAAAGGTTTTAAAGTTATCATCTGGTAATAGCTTTTTTTTAAGGAGATTAGCCATTTTATGGGTAATATCATAAGTAAGAATAACTCCCGGATTCTCTTCTTTATATAAATTTATTCCTTTCTTGATATCACTTCCCCAGTCTGATATTATTTGTACAGGTGTTCCTACACATTCGGCTAATTTTTTTAACTTTTCTAATATCACCGTACCAGGTGATTTATCCATGATTTCTAAACTGAGGACCTCGACATCTTCATGTTGTAAACTTCTCACCTCTTCCTTAACAATTCGGGTAAATTTTTCTTGAGATATACCTAAAATAACTAAACATTTGGCTGCTCCTAACTCTATGGTCATATCTAAAATAAATATCCAATCCCTCCGATATTCTTTCTGACGATTAAACTCATACAATCCCAAGCGTAATGACCATTGTCGTATCGTATTAAAATTAGGTGTTGAAAATATCCAATGTTCTGTTAATATTTCAAAATTTCTTTCAATCCCTCTCAGGCTATTTAAGCCTGTTATTAAGAATTTAATTGCTGTTTCTATGACACAAACTAAATAACTATGCCCTTTGGGTCTTAACTCTTCTAGCTCTTGATTTCTTAATTCGTTTGCATGATTATTTTGTTTTTTTAATTTGTCAAATTCAGTTTTTTTTTCAAATTTTCTAATTCTTGTTCCAATTGCTCTTTTTGCTGCTGTGCTGATAGTGCTTTCGATTTCCAAAGGTCTCGACTTGCACTTAAGTCTCTGATCTTGATTTCCATTCCTCTCATTTTTTTCTGTTTTTCTGCGGCTCTTTTTCTCCACTGTTCTCGACCTTTTTGAAATAGCCGGACTAATCGGCTTTCTGAACTTTTAAATCCTTCCATTCCCCTATTACCTTCATTCTGCTTGTTTTGCTTCCCTAAAACCTTTTTATGGGCTTTCAGGCATTCTTTTTTTCTATCACACTTTCTGCATGAAGGAAATCCCTGCTTTGCCTGTCAAAATTAACACACTAGAGCAGGACAGATTTTGTTTGAGGATTTGTTAAGACAGCGATCGCTATTTACTCCGGCTATGGAGCGAGAATCAGAACAAATGCAAGCTATTCGCAATCAGGCTATTTATGCTCAACCTGTGTCAAGTCAGGATGTTTCACGGTTTGCTTATCAGCATCGGGAATTATTCGAGTAAGAGGGGAAAGGGGGTATTAATCGGAGATTTTATCGTATAAAAGATAAGAGTCACTTATTTTGTATTGTAAGCTTGTATTACAATGTAATTTACAGCATAATACAAGTGAACAGATCAGTTAATGGTTTCAAGCGTGGCACAACTAAACATTCAAATACCGGATGAACTGGCTCACCGTTTAGAACCTTTGCACAGTCGCTTACCTGAATTGCTTTGGCTATTATTGGGTAGTGAACCTCAACAAACAAGTGAGCAGTCTCAAGTTGATACAGCAACGGAAGAAATTCCCGAAGTTTACCAGGAAGTGCTAGATTTCTTGGTTAAACGTCCCACATCGGCAGAAATTATTGCTTTTAAAGTCTCACCTAATACTCAAAGACGACTGCAATCTTTATTAGAAAAAAACCGTTTTGGTACAATTACTCCCATAGAAATTGCAGAATTAGATGTTTACGAGCAATTAGAACATATGATGATTTTGCTAAAGGTACGTGCAATGAAAAATTAATTAAAGAAAATGCCTTCTAATTCAATTTCTACAGAACTTAGGAAGCTAGTTGTAAATAGAGCTTCAGGACGGTGTGAATATTGCTTACTGCACCAGGATTATTCGATTTATACTCACGAAGTAGATCATATTATCGCTGTTAAACATGGAGGTGAAACCGCGCCGGAAAACCTAGCACTTTCATGTCTATCATGCAATCGTCATAAAGGTTCTGATTTCGCTACTATCGATGCAGCTACAGGAGAAATTGTCCCATTGTTTAACCCACGCCGTCAAATTTGGGAAGACCATTTCTATTTTGGAGGTGCGAGAATTGAGGGAAAAACACAGATGGGAAAAGCCACTACCAGATTACTTCAATTTAATATTCCCAATCGGGTATTAGAAAGGAAAGTGTTAATGAGCCAAGAAAAATATCCGTAAGTGTTAATTACATGACAGATAGAGTCAGGATTAAATTGAGTTTTAATGGATGGTTTAAATCGAGTATTTACATTTTTTTTAAATCGATTTGACTAGTGCTAATGAAAAATCACATCATTTTCCAAAAATCTCCAGTTTTATTCCAAATTAAGGACTAACACTATTGATTCAATTTATTGAATAAAAAATTATGAAAAGTGCCGAATTACCACCAATTAAATTAATTCCAATTGAAGATACCGGAGTTATAAGAAAACCAAAAGGCAATAAAATAAGTGCAAAAACCACCGCACCAACTGATATTCGTTTTGTCAAGGTACAGGAGTTTTTACGCAGCAACAACCTTGCGCCTAACAGCCGTAAGCTTTACGAACGAGAACTGAAGAGGTTTTTAGCTTGGACAGAACTGCACTATCATGATCTGCGTCCACGTCATTTTGGGCAGTATAAAGAGTACCTGAGGGATAATGTACGTACTGATACTGGTAAACCTCTTGCTAAAAGCAGTATGAATGCGGGGATTGCGGCTCTCAAAAGCTTTTTTAAGTGGATGTGTTATACGTATCCTGATATCATCGCTACCAATCCGACAATAGGCATCAAACTAGAAAAAGTACCTCTACCACCTGCTCAAAGTTTAACGCCAGAACAAATGCAACGGGTATGGTCAGCGTTGGAGTTGCTGGGAGAGACAAAGCAACGAGATACGGCGCTGGTTCACATTCTCAGTCATGGACTGCGGGCTGGGGAAGTTGTACAGTTAAATGCTGGGTCTTTTGATGGCAAGCTGCTATTTTTACCGGATACGAAAACTAACGAACCGCGCTTAGTACCGTTGCGTCAAGACAGTCGGGAGGTAGTTACAGAGTATTTGCAATGGCGAGAACAACAGGGAGAGGTTTTGACTAGCCTGAGTCCATTGATGATTTCACACCATGCTTCATATCAAGGCGAACGTTTGAGTTATCACGGTATTTACTTTGCTATCGAAAAAATAGGGGAAATTGCTGAAGTTGAGGGTTTGCATCCTCACTCTTTTCGTCATACCTATGCGACTGATTTATTACTGTTGGGTATTGATCCTACCCATGCTAGGAAGCTGACAGGACATCAAAGCGAGAGAGCATTTCGACGCTATACACTGCGTAGTGAACAAGAAGCGGCGATTTCTGCTTATTATCGCGCAATTGGCGAAGAAACAGAAGTAGAGTAAACGATGCCAAAACCGCTAGACCCTAAATGTCAGCTATGCGCTAAATTACCAACTTCTAAAGCAAAAGTACTGCATGGAACAGAAGGGGATGGATGTTGGAATCCTCAAGTTTGTCACAATCGCCGTTCTTTTTACCGCCACCGAACTGAGGATAATTCAGCAGAAATTGATGCGATAACAGTTGAGCCACCTACAACATATTTTGCGGTGCTATATCTATATAAGGAATCGGGAGATAAGCCATTACACGCCTTGGGTGCAGAACTGTGGCTGGGACAAAAACCAATTTGTCGGTTGGAACCCATTCACTGTTTTGGATTAACAGCTGGCAAGATCCGCACCTATACTGATCAGGTATTACAGGCTTTTGCTCAACAATACAGTATCCCACTATATCAATATAAGGATATGTTTGAGGTTAGCCCAAACCATTGTCCAGTCCGCCCCTGTCCATTACATCCAGAGTCATAAAGATGGCCATATACCGCCAATTAACAATCTGGGATATCTTGGATGAGTTGTCAGAAGCTCCAGCGACATCTTCATTGGTTACGGTGTGGAATTGTTTGGATGCAGAACTGCATGATTTACCTGTAGAAGCACAGTTATCAAACGCAGCACTGGCTTTTACTCAAATTGCAGATATTCTCAAAGTTCGCGCTGAGTCACTGTTACAGGATGTACGTGACCAAAATCATCCAGATGGACCCGTTATCAGTAACGATATATTTGCTGGCTTGGTGCGAACGACGATGCAGTTGGATTTGGATGATTTGATTGAAACCCCACTACCACAAACTTTTCAGCCACATGGACGGCATCAGTTTTCTTATACTGGTGAATCAGGTGATTCAATGGTAGCACCTGTGGAGAAGGCGCAAGTGTTGGCAATGTTGGAAGAGGTGACGAGTTTAGAGGATGTTTATAATTTGGCTAGTGATGAAGATGTGCAAAAATGGCAGAGTGCGATCGCTCACTATCTTGCACAGATCAAAGGTGAAATTTCTTTAACTAAACTTCAACGTATGTTACAGATGCCAATGGTGGAGGTGTGGCTGGGATTGTTGCTGGGTGAGTTTGTCTTGGAGCAACGCGGCGATTTTTATTACAGCCAAAATATCTGGATCATTAATCACTAGTTAAGCCACACCAAGACATAAACCCGGTCTAAGTTGAAATTCGTAGTTTTTTCTATAGCAAAATCTCCAGTTTCCAAGATGGACGAGGTATAACAGTTATAAATCAAAATCAAGGGTGAATGTTTCGCCATCAGCATCTTGGGGATTTTCCGGTGGTGATGGAGTTGAAAGGGGCTGGTCTTGTGGGCTTTGGTTTGTAGCAATCGGGGTGAAAGCTGGGGTATGTGTAACTACTTGTTGCATGGGGAATGCACCCTTTTTGAAAGCAAAATAGCAATCAATGATAAAGTAAAGCGTCTCTAGGTAACTTTTATCTAGTTGCTGTGATTCGGCGAATATACGTTCTCGGTAGCTATCTTTAATCCGAACTTTTTCCGGTGTCATTGGCTTCGTTCCCATTCAAATTGGTTGATTCAAAATTCGCGCATCGTTACCCTTCAAGCTCAAGCCAGGGGTGGTCAAGAGGGCTAGAGAGTCTTGTTGATCATGGCTTTTGCCATTTCTAGCAATCCATAGGCATTAGCTTCTACGGGATTGTCCAGAATTTTGAACCCATTCTTCTCCAATAGCTTCTTAAATCCAGGTAACAAGCAGCCTCCACCAATCGCCCAAATTTCATCCCCTTGGTGTTTGGCATCTAGTGTCAGACTTACGGGTTTCTTTAAGAATTTTTCATACCAATCTTTCAAACAACTGGTGTAGATATCTTTAATATCAATGTCACGACTGTATTTGGTATGTCCCCTTTCCAAACAAAATCGAATCTGGGAGGCGTTACCGATTTTCCCCCCGTTGAGATGTTTCATTTTTTCGGCAATGTCTTCGATGAGAACTTCTACACCTGCTGGGTACGGGGTGTGAACTTCTCGCTTTCCCTGGTTGTAACGAGAATAGAGTGTGGTGCCATTACCAAAATCTAAAACTGTGAGCTTGGGTGGAAGTTGATGCCCAAACAATGCACCCATTCCTTCTGGCACGACTTTGATTATTTCTAGGGTGACATCTGATTTTTTACCTGCCAGTATTGGTTGATATTCTCCGTTGAGTGCTTGTTTTAAATTTTCTGCTAGTCCTATGTCATGTAAGCTGACTACTAATTTTAAATGCCAAGCTTTACGATGTGGCAGATGTGCTAATCCACCAAATAACATCAACAATGCATTTTTAATTTTGTTTTCGTTGTGGTCAGTGTTGCGGTCAAAATGATAACCTGTACGAAAGGCAGATTCTCCCACGGTGTAAGCTGAACCATCTAAGACAATTCTTCCTGGGACATCTTCCATCTCTGCTGTGGAAATATAGCTGGGGATACGAACGACTTCAAATCCATCGACAAAAAGTTTCAAGCTGCCGTAACCGTTATCGAATCCTGCTGGAAATATTTTTTGTAAGGCGTGAATGTTGGGCATGGGGGTCAAGTGGGGTACAGAAAATGGGCGGCACAAAGATACCCTGAGTATCACCTATATATACCCTAGATAGGGGCTAAAAGTTTAATTATTTTCAATTTTCGCGTTAGGGTATATTTATCCCATAAATAACCCCTACATATACCCCAAATTAATTTTATTTGGCAATATATACCCTAATTAACTCCTATGCAGGTTATAAGCAGGTAATATATAGGGGTCAAAGGAAATAAATACAAGTCTCCAATCTCTTTTTGGGGTATATATAACCCCCATAAAACACCTGATTGTCCCCTAAATTAATTTTAGTTAGTAATTTTACGAACGTATAATCTTGCGTGCGAGTAGCGACGGAACCAAAATATACATTAACGGCTGATTCATGTGATAACAATAAAATTTATACCTTTTTCAAGGTCTCATTTTCATAGTAAATTCAGGCTTGCAGATTTTTTTCTGTGATAAAACTTGTTATTACAGGAAAAGTTATATTTTAACGCAACGACTCAAACTCAGTGACAGCAAGCATTTGGGGCTTAACATACACTCCTGTTTCAATGCTACTCACGGACGAATATCAATCTTCTTCTAGTAAATTTTCCATTTGAAATAACAGTTTTTCTAATTGTTTCTGCTTTTGGGGATTGGATAAAACCTTTGTTTTTTGCACTCGTCCCAAAATGGATGTAATGCGCTGTTTGAGAGGATTTGAGGTATCCTGGCTAGGTTTAGTTTCATTGAAACTACGGATACGTTCTTTAATTTGAGTTAGCGATAACCGACTAGCGATCGCTTCTGCTAGTAAACTTTGGCGTAACGGTTCATTTTTAACCCGTGCAATGGCATTGGCCTTGGTGTACTCAATTTTCCCAGAACGCAGCGCCTCTAAAATATCTATAGGTAGTTTTAGTAAAGGTAGACGATTGCTCACAAAAGACTCCCACCCCATCAGCCCTAAGTCAGTAAATATCACCTTAATTGCTTCGGCTTCTGGTTGACTAATAACGTTATTAGTCAGTCGAGAAATATCATTCAACATCCGATAAAGCAAAGCTGTGACTTCATTTGGAGTGGATTCTAATCGCAGTGACAGTAGCTGCAAAATACCTTCTGTTTCTTCCACTGGATTCAGGTCTTCCCGTTGGAGATTTTCTACTAGGGCAATGGTAAAAGCTTCAGAATCAGTTAATGTGCGGATGGTAACAGGAACTTCTAATAATCCCACAGCTTGCGCTGCCCGATAGCGTCTTTCTCCGGCTACTAATTCATACTGCCCTGGTTGACTTGAAATTGGTCGAATGAGCAGATTTTCTAAAATGCCATGCTCTTTCACAGATTGAATGAGTTGCTCCATCTTGAGCGGATCAAAATAGCGCCGGGGCTGCTGAGAGGGCAGACTAATAGCAGATACAGCTACCGTTGTGGTTGGCGGCGGTGAATCGCTGGTTGGCTCAGTGTTTTCATATAAAAAATCTTTGAGTTCTCGCCTTTTACTTGACATTCAATACCTCCAAAGCTTCTTGAAACATTGCCTCATAATCGGTTGCGGCTTCGGTTGCAGCTTTGCCTGACATTTGAAACACAGTACACCCCTGACCAGGAGCATCAGCAATGCACTGTTTTTGATAGATAGCAGCTTTTAGCAGATGGGTTCCCGTGGCTATGAGAGCTTCTCTGGCTTCTCGCTCTAACACTGTACCTTTGGTGGCTCGGCTCAAAAATAAAGCAGCTTTGGGATAACCAGAGCGCAGTTCAGTGGCGTGTTTGATAAAACGCAAAATTTTATGACTGCTGTGTAAATCTAAGCCAGAAGGTTGGCAGGGAACTAAAGCAAGATCACAACGAGCCAGTATTGCTTTAGTAGTTTCAGAAAGTGAACCAGGGGCATCAATGACTAAGGCTGAGTACTGGATAGCTAAGTCAGGAATTTTTTCAAACAAATCTTCTGGGTCTTGAATCACTTGGTAAACCAGACCTAAAGATTTAGCCCAGACGGAACTGCTTTGTTGGGCATCGGCATCAACCATTAGTGTTTTTTGGCGTTGACTAAGCCAATACGCCAGATGAACAGCCGCAGTTGATTTGCCTACGCCACCTTTTTGATTTGTAAAAGCAATAATCATAAAAATACGCGGTAAGTGGGAAACGAGTGTGTCTTTAGACCTGGGAGGGATGGTATGGCTAGAGCCACGTTACGCTATCGACATGGCTCATCAGCCACGACACGGGCGGTTTTAACCGCATTGAATCTTTAAAAAACTGACGATGATCTAATAATGTTAATGCTTTTTGTTATTGCTGCGAGGTCGCCAGCATTGTTCTTACAGTATTATCTATTGTGTGAATTGTATTGTTAATATTTTTTTGCAAAAACTGAAATGGATTAGTCAATACTGTAGCCAAAATAGGAGCATTGATAATTTTTGGCAAAACTAAGCATACATAAGCGTTTCTATAAAAAGGTAGTTTGTCATCTGAAACCATTATCCTGCTGTCAATACGTTAAAAAAACCTAGTGGGAAACCTTAAAGGAATTTTTAGGACTGATTATTTTTGCCAAGTCTCAGATAAATGGGATTTGATGGTCAAAGCATCATCATCTCACCCTCATAAATTGGCTACAGTATTGATAAACAAAATTAAATTTTGAACCTATCTCTGTGACAGGGTTTAAACCACCTGAATCCTTACAAATAGACAAATAGATTGATTCAGAGATGGGGAATTTAGATTTGGGTGATTTTAACCAAAACACTGGTGCTTTAAAAGTCCGTTGTGTGACCTCGACGGTACAGTTTGGATAGTTGTCTTACTGCTGGAATTAGAGAAGCAATTTTGTTTAGGCACTGATTGATGTGTGATCACAGAATATCTCATTAATTTTGTCATTCGCATAAATAGACAATCACCTTATTCTCACCACCTGTAAATTCATAGATATCAAAAGTAGAAACAGCAAGCTTGTTATCAAAATTATTGCTGTCAACTACTCCTGAGAAAATAACTTGCCCATTCATGTATTTGCCAACATTAATATTATTTACCTCAGACAAAGGATAACAAAACTATGCTCAATACTTCAGTTATCAACTTTTTAAAACCCTCTGATAATTCTTCAATGATCATCAAAAAGATATTATTAAGTGTCACACTTTCCCTGACTTGCTTGTATCCAAGCATGGCACTAGCTCAATATGACTATGAAATTCAACGATTGCTGGAACGTCGGGAAGATTACAAAATACAAGCAGAAAATCTACAGACAGAAATGGGTTTTTATATGCTAACAAATCCTAAAGCATCTGCTGCTGTATTAGTTTCAGGAGTAGGGATTGCTGCAATCTTAAAACAAAATTTAGATCCAACTACCAAAGTATTATTAGCAGGTATGGGAATAGTTGGAACTAATTATTGTTTAAATCAGCAAAATTTTCAATATTGTGCTAAGGTCGCTATCGATTTAACTTCCTACGCTGTTCAAATCAATAACTATGATCGACAAATAAATTCTATTACACAGAGAATCGGCTCATTACAAAAATCTAATTAATTTCCTTAGTTCCAGAACTAAGCAAGCGTTTATTCTATTGCCACAATTTGTAACCTCGCAAATATCAAAACGCGAAATACACATTGGGAGCATCCACTTTTGGAAGAAACATAATTCTCGTACTCCAAAAACCCTGGTATATGGTTCATCTAAAAAAGGTGATCCGCCAAAAGTGGATGCTCCCTACACATTTGAATCGGGAGATGAAAATCATGAATAACAATGAATCCGCCTCCAATATCCTTGAACTAATTAATGTAAGTGAAACTAATACTATGAATACGGCAACGGAACAAACTTTTGTCAACGAAGGAGACCGATTTGGTAATGATTTAGAAAAAGCTACCAAAGTTCGTCGAGAAACTGCTGAAATTTTAAATAAAACAGCAGACATATTGATGCAATCAGAAATAGCAGGTGAAGATAGCTCTGGAAAATTGGGATTTGAGCAGGATATCGTATATCTCAATAATGTTAGTGAAAATTTGCGTCAAGGTGTATTTCGATTACTCGTGCTAGGAGATATGAAACGAGGTAAAAGCACCTTATTAAATGCCATTATTGGGGAAAAAATATTGCCTACAGGTGTTAATCCTTGCACAGCAGTGCTGACTGTTGTTCGTTATGGAGAAAACAAACAAGTGATTATTCATTTTAATGACGATAAACAACCAGAAGCAATGGATTTTGATAGCTTTAAAGAACGCTATACTATACCTCCTGACGAAGCCAAGAAATTGGAAGAAGAAGGAATAGCAGCGTTTCCAGATGTAGAATATGCTGTTATCGAGTATCCTCTAGATATTTTAGAGAAGGGAGTAGAATTAATTGACAGTCCTGGCTTAAATGATACCGAATCACGAAATAATTTAGCTCTGGGTTATATCAATAACTGTCATGCTATTCTTTTCGTTCTTTCTGCTACGCAACCATGTACTCAAGCAGAGCGGCGTTACTTAGAAAATTATATTCATGACAAAGAATTAGCTACTTTTTTCCTGATTAATAATTGGGATTTAATTGCTCAAAAAATAGAAAATGAAGATGAATTGCCAGAAGCTGAAAATAAACTTCGTCAGGTATTTCAAAGCAATCTGTCTCCTTATTGTCAAAACAACGGCAGAAATCTCTACGAGCAACGAGTATTTGAGCTAAATTCTTTAGCAGCTTTTAAAGCCCGCACGAAAAATCCCTCTGGTTCATTAGAGGGGACTGGGTTCGATAAGTTTTTCGCTGTCTTACGCCCTTTCCTCACTCAAAAACGAATTATTGCCGAGCTACTAAATGTTAAAGGTTTAGTTCGTCAAATCTATCATCAGGTTCACGAAGCTGTGGGAATACGCGTAACTTTACTAGATACAGGAGCAGAAGAATTAAAACAAAAAATTCAAGAGGTTCAGCCGGAATTCAATCAGTTAGTTGAGATTAGAGATGGATTTCAACATGAAATTCGGACTAAATCAGAACGTTACGCTAATGAATTGGCAGATGATTTTTGTAATTATCTTTCTAACTTAGATAGTACATTTGAAACCGATTTTGCCCCATACCAACCTGACTTGAAAGTCTTTGATTTACTTAAAAGTGGTAAACGAAAAGAGTTTCAAGAGAATTTGGAGCAGGCATTTAATCAGTATTCTAATGACAAGATAGCAGACTGGACTAAAAAAGCAGAACAAAAACTGAAAGAAGCTTTTTCTCAAATTGCTCAAAGTGCCGAAAATTATGGCGATGCTTATACCCAAGTGACGGATAAAATTTATGCAAAACTGAATGAACAAAAAATAGAAACAGGAACAGTTTCTTCTGAAGAACGAACTCCTGGCTGGACGAGATGGGCAGGGGCTGCTGCTGGGATATTTTTAGGGAATCCTGCGGGGGCTGCTTTAGTAGGTTTTGGAGCTTTAGATTGGAAAAGTTTAATTGGTCAATTTCTGACTGCTGTGGGAGCTAATATCTTTTTACTATATGGTGGTGGGACTTTTTTAGGACCAATAGGTATAGCTTTAGCTGGTTTAGTTGCAGGTGCTGTTCAATTACGATTAGCCAGAAATAAGTTAGTCAAGTTAACTAAAGAAAAAATGAAAGAGAGTTTGCCAAATGTTGCTAAGGCAGAAAGGATCAAAATTTATAATTTCGTGAAAGAAATTTTTAATAACTTTGAGAAGGAGGTAACTCAAAGAATTGACGGTGACATTTCATCTCGGAAAGCAGAGTTACAAGAGCTTTTGGCTCAAAAAGAATCTCAAGAAATTGACAAAACGGCAGAAGTGTCTCGTTTAAATACCCTCGATAGGCAAATTCTTACTCAATGGAAAGCAATAGAAGCTATCACTGACAAGCTTCTTGAAGAAACTGTTTAATGTTCTCTCTCATTTCAGGCTGACGGGATGACGAAATAGTCTAAAAAGCTTATCAGATGCAGATTGTACCGATT
>NZ_JAYGGY010000104.1:0-46250 GCF_034931625.1 Anabaena cylindrica UHCC 0172
GGAGATTCTTCACTTCGTTCAGAATGACACTTTTAACCCGTTTTTAGTATAGAAAGAATACTGCGATAGCTAATTTTGTAGATTGGGTTGATGAAAAGAAACCCAAGAGTAAAGGTTTCTAGCACTAAAATAGAAATATAATTCAATAGTGAGGTATTTATGGGTAAAGAAGAAGAACTACTAGAAAACTGGCGAGAACTCACACCGGAAAAGCAAAAAAAAGTCTTAGAATTTGTGGAACTCCTGAAATCTGAGTCAGAAACAACACCTCCCGAATCTGATTTTGTACCACAAACCCCCTTAGCCCAAAAATTATGGGAAATCCGACAACGAGCGATCGCTACTGGTTTACGACTGCTGAACGAGGACGAAATTGAACAGGAACTGGCTGCACGTCGAGGTGGATTCTGTGAGTCTTAGGAAGACATACTTGGACTCTGGTGTACTCATTGCCTCTTTTCAGGGTACGCAGTCAGTCAGCATCAGAGCAAATCAAATTCTTAACGACGAAAATCGGGAATTTGCCTCAAGTCGCTTTGTTCAGTTAGAAGTTTTGCCTAAAGCCATTTTTAACAAGCAACAAGACGAAACAGAATTTTACGAAACCTTTTTTAACGCGGTCATTCACTGGGCGACAGATTTAGAACAAATTATCCAAAATGCTCAACAAATTGCCTCTACTTACGGTTTAGCTGCGATGGATGCGATTCATGTTGCGGCTGCTTTGCAAATTCAAGCCGATCAACTGATCACCACAGAAAAGCCAACCAAACCAATGCACCGAGTCACAGAAATTCAGATTATTTCAATCTAAGGGCGATAGCGAAGCGCTGCTGCAAGCAGATCGCATATCTTCTAGCGACTATCTTGATTGTCAAGTGCGATAGCGCAAGCGCTGACTTGTAAGTTCGCTAATTTTTATTCTCCGCCAATGTCAGTTTTAGCAACAACTGAACCCTTAACATGAGATGCTGGTTAATCGATTGGTGAGTATTTACAAATAAATGTCTTTGGTTTCTACTGTTACTGTTAAAGTTCCCGCCACAACTGCTAATTTGGGGCCTGGTTTTGACTGCATTGGTGCTGCATTAAAGCTGTATAACGAAGTCAAGTTCACTCGCCTTGATGCTGGTGGGCTAATTATTGAAGTTTCTGGTGCTGAAGCCGAAAAGGTGCAAACTGATGAGAGTAACTTGCTCTATCAGGCGTTTGTCAAGTTATATCAATATATAGAACAGACACCGCCACCCGTGAAAATTGAAATTAAGTTGGGTGTACCTTTGGCTAGGGGTTTAGGGAGTTCGGCGACGGCAATTGTTGGGGGTTTGGTTGCTGCTAATCAACTAGCTGGTTCACCTTTGTCTGAGTTGCAGGTAATGGAACTTGCGATCGCAATGGAAGGACATCCTGATAATGTAGTACCAGCTTTATTAGGGGGATGTCGTCTGGCTGCTACTAGTCCAAAAGGTTGGGAAATTTGTGATATTACCTGGCATCGGCATATAGTACCAGTAGTGGCAATTCCTGATTTTGAGTTATCCACTTCCGAAGCACGGCGAGTTTTACCCACAGAAGTCAGTCGTGCAGATGCGATTTTTAATATTGCTCATTTTGGTTTATTGTTGCGTGGGTTGGCAACTAACCGCGAAGCATGGTTAAAAGCAGCTTTACAAGATAAGTTACATCAACCTTATCGACAAGCTTTAATTCCTGGTTACGATGCCGTGAATACTGCTGCTGTAGCTGCTGGTGCTTATGGCATGGTGATTAGTGGCGCAGGCCCCACACTCTTAGCTTTAGCAGATGCAACTGAGGCGAAAACAGTGGGAACAGCCATGTTAAATGCTTGGCAGCAAGCGGGAATTACATCTATTGTGCGATCGCTCCCCCTCGATACCCAAGGGGCAACAATTTTGTAGCAGGGGGCAGGGGGCAGGGAGCAGAAGAAAGATATAGCGGTATGCATTTGAATGAAATACATCATAGCCCCCTCATCGCTTGCGGGGAGGGGGTTGGGGGTGGGGTTCTTGTATCTCACTCAACCGAGAACCGCTATAAATACTCTTCTCCCCAATTACCAATTACCAATTACCAATTACCAAAATATATATATGGATATGCAGCAAATGCAGGTACAGATAAAAGAACTTAACTCGCAAATTCAGGCGCTTCAGCAAGAACGCAATACACTGACTAATAATAAAATAGAGTCTGGTGAAAATGATTCACCCCAGGCGATAGTTGAGGCTTACCGTCGTCAAGCTAGAGAAAATGTGCAATTGTCGGCTGAACTCAAAGGCATTGATGATGCGATCGCAGCACTCACCGGAAGTATCACATTTTTAGAAAAAGAGGCACAACAGAAACAAGGCTATCTAAGCAGGCGTTCAGCCCTATCTATTCGTATCTCTCAACAGCAAGAGCAGCTAGAAGAAGCCAAAAAAGTCGCTCAAGTTCACGCCCAGCGTGTGAATGAACTTGCACAGGAACTCGCCACCGAAATTAAATTCCTTAAAGCTTGTGCTGATGAACTTAGTCCCATGTATTGGCAAGTTTACTACAAACCCTTCATCACTGGATTTAAAACTATCTCCGTTCCCTACGTCCGTTCTGATGGTGAAGTATGGAATATTGTCAACCGCATTGTGTAAAGATATGGCAAGCAATTGTGTAGAAATGTAAACCCAATATTAAAAATCGAAATTATAACTCAAGACGGCAACATCAGTTGCCATTTTTTTGTTGACGTTACAAAACTTTGCTTTTAGAATGGACACGAGCCTATTTTAGTAAGTATTTATTACTAAAAATGCCCAAAACACTAAATATTAAGGCCAAAGTCGTTTACAAAAGTAACGATTCCTTAATATAATGTAATCAAAAGCGAAACCAAAAATATATTGTCAGAAGTGATGAATGCGATAGAACTTCCTTGGTTGTCAGCCATAATTTTTCTGCCTTTAGTCGCCACCCTAGCCATTCCCTTCATTCCCGATAAAGACGGCAAAACCGTTCGCTGGTATGGGTTAGGAGTAGCATTTGCAGACTTTGCCTTAATGATTTTTGCCTTCTGGCAGAGCTACGACTTCCAAAGTTCAGCCCTGCAACTGACAGAAAACTATGCTTGGATACCCCAGATTGGTTTTAACTGGGCTGTTGGGGTTGATGGTTTGTCAATGCCCCTAATACTTTTAACAGGCTTAATCAACACTCTCGCAGTATTCGCGGCTTGGAAAGTAGACAACAAGCCGCGATTATTTTATGCCTTGATGTTGGTGATGTACAGCGCCCAATTAGGCGTATTTCTCGCCCAAGACTTGCTAATGTTCTTCTTAATGTGGGAAATCGAGTTAGTACCCGTTTACTTACTAATTTCCATTTGGGGAGGAAAAAACCGCCGCTACGCAGCTACCAAATTCATTATTTATACCGCCGCAGCATCTATATTTATTCTGGTAGCTGGTTTTGCAATGGCATTCTATGGTGATAACTTCACCTTCAACATGACAGCATTGGGAATGAAAGAATATCCCCAAGCTTTAGAACTCGCACTATATGCAGGATTTTTAATTGCTTACGGTGTAAAACTACCAATTTTCCCCTTCCATACATGGTTGCCTGATGCTCACGGTGAAGCATCTGCTCCTGGTTCCATGATTTTGGCAGGTGTGTTATTGAAGATGGGTGGTTATGCACTTATCCGCTTCAACGTAGAAATGTTAACAGATGCCCACGCTGTTTTTGCTCCAGTCTTAGCAGTTTTAGGAGTAGTCAATATAGTTTATGGTGCTTGTTGCGCCTTTGCTCAAACCAACCTCAAACGCCGCTTGGCTTACTCTTCAATTGCCCACATGGGGTTTGTATTGATTGGGATTGCTTCTTACACAGAAATCGGTATCAGCGGTGCTGTATTACAGATGGTTTCTCACGGTTTAATTGCAGCTAGTTTGTTCTTTTTATCTGGTGTGACTTACGAACGTACCCACACCTTAATGATGGATAAAATGGGCGGCATGGCTAAGGTAATGCCCCGAACCTTCGCACTATTTACTATCGCTTCAATGGCTTCTCTAGCTTTACCCGGCATGAGTGGCTTCGTCGGTGAATTAATGATATTCTTGGGTATTGGTACCAGTGATGTTTACAGTTCTAGCTTCAAAATTGTCATCATCTTCTTATCAGCAGTTGGAGTAATTCTCACTCCCATTTATTTACTTTCCATGTTGCGTCAAGTGTTCTACGGTGAGCAAAGCCAAGAGTTACATTTAGATGCTGTAGTATCTGATGTTAAACCTCGTGAATTATTCATCACCGCTTGTTTATTGCTTCCTATCATCAGCATTGGTTTCTATCCTAAGTTAGCTACACAAGCTTATGATGTGAAAACAGTCGAAGTTGCTGCTCATGCTCGTCAAGCTTTACCAGTTTTTGCTCATCAACAACCAACAAACTTGTACTCGCAAATCTCCACAACACCAACATTAGCGAGTTCTGAAATTGTTAATATAGCCGAGTAATTATAAATCCCGAACAGGGTTCTGTAAGTAAATCTTAAATAAGAGGGTAATTAGGGGTAGTTTGATAACTACCCCTAATTAATATTTAGTAATGGTGGGTTAGGTTTATTTACGCCCACCTACTTACTATAAAAACTGGATAAGCATTGCATAAATTCAGATTGGATATTTTTATTTTCTAAATATCCTATTTATCAAGACTCAATTACATAAGTCTTTATCGCATGAAAAAATAAACCTAATCCCCATCCCAAAAGAGGAAAAATTGCCCAGAAATATGAAGGACTTACCAACAAGTTTAACAAAATCAAAAATCCATTTACCCCAATAAAAGCAACCAGATGTGATTTAAATTCCTTACGTTCTTGGGCTTTAGATTTATGTTGTTTTTTCACTTCTATTTCCCTTGTTAACCATTCTTGTTCCGCAGCTTGTAGTGAAGCTGATGAAAGTCCCAGTTCTGATGCTATTTCTATAATTTGCTCCCGTGTAAATTCTCCCTGTTGCTGACGGGCAAAAGCTACTTCCAGAATCTGTTGCATTTCTTCTGAGTTGTAAGCCATATAAATACCTAAGAATGTGAAAAATAGCCTGTAAAATTAACTTTTTTAGGTAAATATTCTTTTTAGAATTTTAATTAACTTCTGACGATTAATTAAAAAACTAGGTGCTGTAGCTAAAGCTTCAAAACCCTTAAAAAGTATTTGCCTGTTATTACGAACTAGTTAGAAATATATTTTATAGCTGAAAAAATAATCCATAAAGTAGTTGATAGTACAAATATGGATTTATTAGGTTTGTTTTTACAAAGTCCAGTTTTAAAGTATTTTATTAGACATCAAATTAATGGCAACCTTGGATAAGAAATTAGAAAATCTAATTCCTTTCTTGAGATAGAATCGGCATGAGTTGTAAATCAACCTGTTAATTATCCTGCCTTGGAGATGTGAGGATTACCTGGTGGTGAATTGGCATCTTTATTCACAAAACCTAAAGTTACTCGTTTCATAATCCAATACAGCCCGAAAAGAATAACAAAGGTGACATTAATAATCACGAAAGGCTGTTTACCAAAAAGTTCCTCCACACCTTTAGTGATTATGGCATCTGGTTGAGTAATAAAATCCCAACTGTTGAAACGCAAAAACCTGCCCCAATAAATACCAATAGCAGACAAAGCATGAGTAATTAATTCAACACCAAAAATCCATTTACTTTTACCAATGCGGTGCAAATAGTAACCTAAATTGATGAGGGAGATTACATAAGCTTCAAATCCACCGAGAATTACTATTAGATAAACGGGTATTAATACTAATGTAATTATCCACACAGATGGAATCTGACGGATATCATCTATTAAGTGAATGACATCAGTCAATAAATAAGGCGCATTTGGTAAAAAAGCATAAAAAGCTAGAAATCCTAGCCACCAAACCCAAGAACGTCTAATTTTAGTGCGAAATAGCCAAATACTCAAAGCCAAGGGGATAAAAGCCAGAAATAAATTCCAAGTCATCCAACGCATATTGGTTTGTAATACTTGGGTTACAATGGCTATTAATTCAAGTAATTCTGATTTCATATGCAATAAGTTTGATTAATCTAGAATCGGTTAATAAGTCCTATTAGAGTATGCTTGTTTTGGAATCCTTGTAGAGACATTCTATGGAATGTCTCTACTTGATCAGAGATGTCTATTTCGATTGACTACAGTACTCATTCAACTGATTCCCGAATGTATCTGATTGTTTACCAGCGGTTGTGGCTGCGACGGTGAGTGTGGAGTCAATGTCTGTTCTAGCTTTTTGGATTTTTTCTCTACCTTCTGTTGATGGTTTTGCCACTTTAGCTGCACCAAGAGCCTTAGCTGCTTTAGAAATTCCTTGACTGAGGTTATCAAAAACTTTGACAAAACTACTTTGAAATTCCTGGAGTTTGGGATCTGCTAATTTAAGTTCTTGAATCGACTTGGTAACGGTTTGCAAATCTCTGGATAATTGCAAGCTGGTTGTTACCTGTTTTCCTTTATTGTTATCAATCAGAGATGTTCCTTGATTAACGACTTTAATCAATCGTTGACACTGGGAAACTTTAGTCTCGTTACAACTAGTTACCAATAAAGAAATACTCAGACTAAGGGAAGTGATAATGGTATATTTACGTAGAATGAACATTAATATCCAGCAGCAGTAAAATCCTATTAATAGTACCGAATAATTTAGTAGTTGTGGTGTAAGTAAATAATCAATTCGCAATTTGAGTAAACAAAAGTTTTCGGTCGGATGTAATACAATCGAGGGCAGGGAAACCTATTGGTGTCAACTTACCTTAAAAGCCTTGTAAAAACTGGGTTTCATTCGGGAATGAATTCGCTGCGCTATCTTAATGACAGTAGAGGCGGAGCCTCTGTGATAGCATTCCTAGTCAGAGACTAGGAACGAGATAAACGAGATAATGGCGCTTATAACGAAGTGCTATTAATGAAAGGAGAGGCAGAACCTCTTGATAGCATTCCTAGTCGGAGATTAGGAACGAGTTCCCTCTCTCCAGTAATGAATTTAATTTAGTCCGACTACTTATTTTACGAATTACGAATTACCAATCTACTGGTAAACCTAACTGGTCTAAGGTTTTTCCGTCTTGCAAAAGTGGCTGAATAGGGCTGTCTATTTGAATTTGTCCAGCAGAGAGGACTAAAGCACGTTGTGTGACTCTGCCTAACCAATGTAGGTCATGGGAGGCAATTAACATGACCTGAACTGGCAATTTTAATAATACTTGGGCTAAATGCCGTCGCCATGAGGGATCAAGTCCCGTAGTTGGTTCATCTAGGATGAGAATTGCTGGCTCTAGGGCTAATATTGATGCTAGGGCTGCTAAACGTCTTTGTCCTCCTGATAGTTCATGGGCTGAACGGTGGGCGTATTCTTCTAGTCCAAAATCAGCTAATAATTGCAGTGCTTGATCAATTGCTGTTGCTGGTGAGACACCGTAGTTACGAGGGCCAAAGGTGACATCTTCTAAGATGGTGGGCATAAATAGTTGGTCGTTGGCATCTTGGAAGGTAAAGCCGATTTGCTTCCTGATTTGGGGTAGGGTTTTTGGTTCTACGGGAATGCCGTTGATGAAAATTGTGCCACTTTGGGGATGTTTTAAGCCGATGAGGTTTTCTAGGAGGGTGCTTTTGCCGGAGCCGGTAGCACCCATTAAAGCGACGCGATCGCCTGAATTTAGTTTAAAGGAAATTTCTTTTAATACTGGTTCCTGCTGGGAATAGGCATAAACCAGGCTCTGTACCTCAACTACAGCAGTATGAGGATGAGAGATAGAAGTTTGGGGATGAGATGTTAAAGATGTCAAAATTCACAATTCAAGATTCACAACTGCTCTTTTACTCACAAATTATGAGTAAAACTCTGAAGATAAGAACTGAGAGTTATACAAGTAGCGATCGCTCCAGCTGCTAATACTGTAAGACGTTCTTTTGGTCTGAGGGTGGAATCTATAGGCAGTTGCCCATGATAACCACGAGTGACCATTGCGGCGTAAACTCGCTCTGCCCTTTCCAGGGTACGGAGATATAAAGCCCCAATCATTGCACCACTAGCATAACGTATCCAGTCGGTTGCCCCATTAAGACCTCGTAATTGGGCGCTACGTTGCATTCTCACTACTTCTGAGAGCAAAATTTCTAAATATTGCCCTGCTAGGAGTAAATTTTCCTTTAATGGTAATGGCAGAGGTAGTCCTTTGAGGGCGATGCCAAAGCTGTGGGGGGGTAAGGTGAGCAAAAAGCTATTCATGGTAATTAAACAGATTAGCGATCGCACGAGCAAAAAACTAGCTCGCTCCCATCCCAAGGGTAAAGCCATCAATGACAGAAAGATTAATTCTGTACCTAGCAAACCGCCTAATTTACGAATGGGGACACGCAATAGCCACATCCACAAAAGTGCGATCGCACCATACACCATTAAGCTAGACCAAGCAGAATGCTTTAAAAAAGCTGCCCCAATCACAATTACTAAAGATAGTTGTAACCGTAAAGGCAAAGAAAGTTTAAGCATTCTTCGGTTTCATGACTTTGGCAATTCCAAAAGCCACCCCAAAACAAGCCGTTGCCCCTAGCAAACCAGCAATACTATTACCGATTGCTCCCAAACCATTAATCCCATAGTCAGCTAAGGGTGTGGGTACAATTACTCGCACATTCTCAGCTAAGTTGATAAAGCCGACATTTTCGGCAACTTTTTCTAATCCATCAGGCCATGCGGAAGCAAACAGCGATAACACACCTGCAACTAGAATAATACTGACGATGGGTACTAACCAGCCTTTAAATTTCTCTTCCTCTCCTGGTAACAAATCTGGTCTGGCGGTGGCTAGGTAAGTCAGCACACCCCCTGTAATCAACCCTTCACCAATTCCAATCAAAATATGTACACCTGTCATGGTGGGTAAAACTATGTTGACTGGTGCTGTTCCAGAAAGGGCTAATTCAATGGCACAAGCGATCGCGGCGACAACGACACCGAAAGCAGATGCAATCCCAGCGGCTAGGGGTAAACGCCCTTTGGAACCCCCAAATAGCCGTTGTAAGGTTTGGGTTAATCCCCAGCCTACCCAAACGCCAATAACTGCCATGTTCAAAATATTCGAGCCTAAAGCGGTAATCCCACCATCAGCAAATAATACTGCTTGTATAATTAACACCGTGGCAATACACAACATCCCTGCCCAAGGACTACCTAAAATAATGGCGGCTAAAGTGCCTCCTAATAGATGTCCACTGGTTCCTCCCGCTACGGGAAAGTTAATCATCTGGGCAGCAAAAATAAAGGCTGTGGTTAAACCAAGTATGGGAGCGCGGCGAATTCCATAGGCTTCTTGCGATCGCCCAAAGGCCACAAATAAAGCTGCCGCACTTGCTAAACTGGTAGCCCCTGCTACAGGAACTGAAATAAATCCATCTGGTATATGCATGAAAATCCCTGTTTTCGTGTTTTCTTTACACTAACTTAAGTAATATAACTACGTTCATCAATTTAATCAGAAAACCATAGTTTCACTTATTTTACAATGCCCTATCAGGGCATATTTTAGTATTACTAAAGATGGATTTGTTTTAAATAAAATACTGCAAATGATATATTTGTTTTTGTATTGTTAACTTTTGTAAAGCTTTATAACATAATCTCATATTTCTAACTGATTCAATATTTTGAGTATGGTTTAAAGTAATTGAAAGCCACCTAACTTTAATAAATATTGAGCGAATGGAGACTTTTCACAATTAGTAAATCCAAATCCTACTGTTAAATAACTTTTCTTAAACTCTTGAAATCCTGGTTGATCGTTAAGAATAACGTAGGGTTTAATAAATATTTTAGAATTACCACCATATACAATATAACTACGTTCGTAACTGTGATCAATTTCATATCCATAAGGAATAAATCGACTAATTAAAAGATAAATTTTTTCATGTTTATAGGTATCTAATTCATATAGATTATCATAATCTAAACTCTTATAATCTTGATAATTTCCAGATGCTATCAAAAAAATAGGACGCTTGTTTTCAATAGCTCTAGTTATAAAAGATAGTTTACTCTGGCTCGTATTAATTGCTAATTCTTCTCCGTCTTGCACATCGAAATGTGAACAATATCCTGCCATTGTAAGTTGATGAGTTTGAATATAAACCCCTCCAAGTGATAATTTAGGCTGAATAGGGACAGCTTTTCTATTAAGCTCTGGCTGATAATATTTAATAGCTTGCTTTTCTAGTCTCCTCAGACTTTCTGTAAGATTATAAATTCTATTTAATAAATCTTCGGTGACAACTCGATAACGTATCACAGCCTTTTCAATTACTTCAAACTCTGATTGGCGATGATGATTAATATGACGACTTCTCAAATTATGGGAAAATCCAACATACATTACTGGAGAATCACTATTACCGACATAATAAATACCAGGTTTGGCTGGTAAATTTTTCCGCTGATTATATGGTAAAAATGGCATCTCTTTAAAATTGAGATTTAATTTCATAACTTTTATATATATTTCAAATAAGACAAGCTAAACATGAAATTTATTCATTATTATTAACACCTTTAGCTATGGAAATAATATGTTCAATTTCCAAACGTGCCATTACTAAATGTTGAGGGCTTAAACAATAACCACAAAGATTTTGAGCATCTTTACGAACGCGACGTTCTATTTCAACAGGAATGTAAAAACGAGCCATGAATGTTAATTAATTGCAGGTATTAAACCACGTTCAACAGCCACTTTTAAGGCTTTGGCTTTACGTACTAAACCACGTCTGTAAACCTTCATAATTTCGTCTAGTTGGCTATTTTCTATATCATTTAGCTGTCCTTCTTGCTGACGTGCTAAAAGATCACTAAAAACTTCTTGTTGCTCAGTTTCCATTTGCAAATCGCACAAGGACAAAATCTGTTCATCTGGTAGTGATTCTACAGGTAATTCATTGCTGGCACGGTCAATCCATTCTAATAATACATCTTCAAGGCGGCGATGGCTGAAAGCAGCAATTTCTTTGGCTTTTTGAATCAGTGTTTCTGGTAGTTGGAGGGTGACATTTTCGGACATTTGGTTTTATTCGTTATACATCTAAGGGAATTATAGCTGTGAATCCAAATACAGTTTATAATTCATCCTGTCTTGATAAAGCGATTGCTAGTCGTGATTAAATCTCTTCGTAATTATTTTGCTCAAAAAAATTCTTACTTCTAAGTATATCAACTGAAACTATAATTGTCTACGCTATGCAATTTGTAGTTAATTTGAGTTACCCCGTCTTTAAATCAAGTATACACGCTTAAATAATCATGTATTATGTATGCCTTTGTGACTTTGTACAAAATAAAAAGGAGCGATCGCTTGAACTTGCTAACATTAAAATATAAAAACCAAGCAACCTGTAACTAATATGAATATGCAATATCAAAATATTATTACCATCGAACCAGGAAAAAGAGGAGGTAAACCTTGTATTCGAGGGATGCGAATGACTGTATATGATGTTTTATCATATCTTGCTTCTGGTATGACTTATGAAGAAATACTTTATGATTTTCCTTATTTGACACAAGAAGATATTTTAGCTTGTCTTAGTTATGCGGCTGATAGAGAAAGACAAATGCTGATGGTGCAAGGAAGATATCCAAGCTTTTACTGAAAATTCAGATTTAGGAGTTTTGACACTTTATTAAAAGTTCCTTCACTTCATGAGTGAATTTAATTTTGTCTTACTACTTGATACATTTTCCAATTTTTCAAACAACCTCTAAGACTTTAGAAATTCTCTTCTCTGCTGTATTAACAACCCAATCACCATGCCAATTCCGACAATTGCCGTAAAGTAGAATAAACCAATTAATCGGATGTATATTGGTGGTGCGATCGCATCCACTTCGACTTCCTGCGCTACTTTTATCGGTGTAAATGGCTTTTGAGAATCTGCTGAAGGCATTACTTCTACCTCGATTTTATGAGGTGCGCCATCAAAAAACTGTGACATCCATCTTAATTTACCTTCTTTGTTGGTAACGCCATTGTAGGCAAAGACTGTTAAATTATCTTCGAGTGCGATCGCTTTAACTTGCAATCTCACATCTGGGATAGGTTCTCCTGTAGTGCTATCTTTTACTTTTACTTCCAAGTTAGCGAGTCTGCCGACAGTTGCGGTTTTATCTCCCTCTAAACTAACTTCCATACCCTGAGATTTTTCAACTGAAGGTGCGGCAACTTCCTTATTATGAGAGTGTCCGTTACCGTGAGCTTCCGCCACTTCCGCAGTTACATTAATAAACAATAAAGTCACTATAGCCACCATTGTCAATGCACTTAACAACAAACGCACTGACTGCGGCGCAATTTCTCCTTGTTGCAGTTCTTCTTGTCCCCCAATCACCCAACCACCTAGCAATCCCAGTGACAACAAAATAGCTGCAATTACAGCAAAATATTTATATTTGACTGGATTTTCCCTAACATTTAAATCTAAAGTTTGCTGATAGGAAACAAAAGTATTTGCAACTAAAGGTGAAACATTTACTTTTAATTGATACTTCCCACGAATAGGAAAAATTTGCTGAATTTCTAATTTACCATCAGGTACTTTTGCTTCGATTTCCAACAATGTAGTTTCTTCAACAATAGGAAAATCCGTTGTTAATAAAGGATTACGTTGTGGTGTCAAAATTTCTAAATTAATCAGGGCATTTTTAAGAGGTTTACTAGCAGCATCCATCGCTTGCAACGTCAATTTAACAGGAGATTGTTCTTTTTCTGTTTGGGCTTCAAATGGTAAAATTTTTCCTAAAGCAGGATTGGTAGAAAGTTGCACATAAGGTTTAGTCGTTTGGGAAACTCCAACAACAGAATAGAGAATAGATAAGGTAATACAAACAGCACTGATAAATGCAAACAAGCGATATTTTTTCATCAAACTTTATGGTAAATAAAAAAGTAATAATTCAGGAGTCAGTATTTTCTTAGAGGACGTTTGAAAAGTCCCTCATTGTGTATCATATTATTTTCATCTCCCCCCAATCCCTCTTAGAAAGGGGGCTAAATTCATCAAAGTCCCCTTTTTTAAGGGGGATTTAGGGGGATCTGCCAGTGTTAAATACCACATGAAAAACTTTTCAAACAACCTCTTAGATGCGAAAACAGCATTATTGTCAAAAAATCTTCGAGTTATGATTATTTAGTGACAAGACACACCTAATGCATGGTGACGTAATGAGTGTGTAGTGTTATGCGCCGGAGAATAGTTGGAGAAAAGAACAGTCCAGATAATCAAAGAAGATAACATCATATAAAGCGTTACCTGTACAGGCTTGGACAGGGTAACACCTGCGGTCTTTTGCAATACTGAAGTAAGAGAAAAAGTAGTCATTTTTGACCTCGCATAAATTAGTTTGAGTTTAGGGATTTCCAAAAAATAAATTACCCAAGAATTATAAGGTGGGTAAGCGCAAAAAGCACGCCACTATTATCGCTTAAGTTAATGGTGGGTTACGAATTACCGTCCTCATACACCCTACACAGCAAACCAGTTGCTTAAGTCCTAGATAATTGACAATAATTCCTAATTCCTCTATTATACGCAGAAGTAATTGCAAATTATTTGCAATTTAATTCCTGTGCTTACCCTAATTAATCCCATGTTTGACAACTTTACCCTGAGTAAAGATAAACTTTGGAGTCGCCGTCAATTGCTGAAGCTAGGTTTAGCAGGTGCTGGTGTGACTGGTGCGGCTACAGTTTGGCAAATGTTAAATAGAAACAATCATGCCAATGTCAGAATACCACCAATGGAAATGGAGGCATCTAAGGGCGCGACCAATCCTATGCAGGTGCTACGCAATTTTGATTATGGGACACTCAAACAAGAAAATGGTCGCACAATCAGAGAATTTCAATTAACAGCGGGTACTTCCACAATTCAGCTTAATAGTGCCGTTTCATATAATATTTGGGATTTAAATGGTCGCATTCCAGGGCCAACCTTACGCGCCAAAGAAGGGGAACGGGTGCGGGTATTGTTTCTCAATCAAGCAGGACATTCCCATTCTCTCCATTTTCATGGTGTTCATCCCTCAGAAATGGATGGTGTGCGTCCAATTAGTAATAATAAGGCGACAATATACGAATTTGATGCTGAACCCTATGGCGTTCACTTGTATCACTGTCATGTAGCACCAGTTACCCGTCATATTGCTAAGGGTTTGTATGGAATGTTTATTATTGATCCTCCTCAACCCCGTCCTCCGGCTGATGAAATTGTGTTGATCATGTCTGGGTATGACGTGAATGATGATAACAAAAATGAATATTATGCGTTTAATGGTGTGCCACATCACTATATGCACCATCCAATTCCAATTTATCAAAATCAGTTAATTCGGGTTTATGTGCTGAATATTATTGAATTTGACCCTGCGGTGACGTTTCATCTCCACGCCAATTTTTTTGATGTTTATCGTTCAGGAATGACGATGATTCCTAGTGAGAAAACCGATGTTTTAACAATGGGTGTTGCAGAAAGGCATATCCTGGAATTTGCATTTCGTTATCCCGGTAAGTATATGTTTCATCCTCATCAAGATATTGTGGCCGAAAATGGATGTATGGGTCAATTTGAAGTCATAGCCGAAAAGGAAGTTAAAACACCTGGAAGGAACACCTGACCTAGTTTTTCAGTTTAGTCATTTGTCAATTTTCCTGTTTTTACTTCATTTTTAAGAATATTTAGTATTTGTCTAAAATCAATAAAAACCTAGTGTTTTATACTCATTTGTATTAAAGCCAAGTCATTTTTTAGATAATAAAGACTCAAATATTATGTTGATAAATGCTTCAGTTCCTTTAGCTAATCTACTAGGCTTTATTTCATTATTGAGTTATATATTAACCTTATTACCTAGTTCTATTAGAGCAGTTTTTCCACAAATTAAAAAAGCAAAAATCACCATTTATTTATTGAAATATCGTCGTCGATTAGGTATTATTACTTTTTTATTTGCACTAGTCCATGCAATATTAATAGTGAATAAAAGGAATTTAGATTTATTTGATATCCAAACTTATAAAATTTCTTTAGAAGGAACATTGACATTAATTATTTTTGCACTTCTAGCATTTACATCTAATGACTGGAGTATAAAAAAAATGAAGAACAACTGGCGAAAATTACATAAATTAACTTATATAGCTATGTTTTTATTATTGTGGCACATTCAAGAAAAAATGTCTGGACAATGGAATATTCTCACTCCTATAGAACTGATGCTAATAACAGTAATTATTAGCTTGTTTTGTAGACGAAGATGGTTGGAATATGCTAAGGAATATAATCAAAAACAAATAAGTTAAATTAGTAAAGATTCAGAATACAGAATATTTGATGCAGGGAACAGAAGAGAAAAATATTCTTCCTCCTGACTTCTTAAATTATTTATTAAATTGTTGAATTTGGAGTGTAACCTGAAAAAATTTGAGAGGATAAATAATGATAGTAAAAATATCTCATATTTCTAAAATAATTCTGAATATAGAAGGAGGTATTTTCTTCACTTTGTTAATGTTGGGCTTGATAAAATTCAATTTGAATAAAAGTAGTTATGGCGTAAATTTCAATCCTAAAACTATAAATAGTAAAGGTTTACGCGTTTATTCTTTAGCTATTAGCGCAGATGGAAAAACCATAGTTGATGGTAATTTAAATAAAGATATTGATGTCTGGGATTTACAAACTGGTAAAATTATTAATCAACTTTGTGGACATGGAAATTCCGTTAATTCTGTTGTTATTAGCCCAAATAATCAAATTATTGCTAGTGGTAGTTGGGATAAAACTATTAAAATTTGGAATTTACAAACTGGAAAATTAATTCGGACATTATCTGGACATACAGACGATGTGAAAACAGTTGCTTTTAGTCCAGATGCAAAATATTTAGCTAGTGGTAGCTGGGATAAAACTATTAAAATTTGGAATTTACAAACTGGAAATATTTTTATCAATTTACCACAATATGATGAAGTAAGAACAATTGCATTTAGTCCAGATGGTAAAATTTTGGCTGGTGGTGGAGAAGGTGGAAAAATAATGCTTTGGTATTTACCAACAGGAAAATTAAAAACTTCTTTAGCCGCACATCAAAAATCAATTTGGTCTATAGCTTTTAGTCCAGATGGTAAATATATTGCCAGTGCTAGTTCTGACCATACTATTAAATTATGGAATATCAAAAATGGAGCATTATCGACTGTGTTGACAGGACATAATAAAGCAGTTTATTCTGTAGTGTTTAGTCCTGATAGCCACACTTTAGCTAGTGGGAGTTATGATAAAACTGTTAAACTTTGGAATGTAGAAAATGGTAAATTAATTAATACTTTTACTGGTCATACTAAACCTGTTTGGTCTTTAGCTTTTAGCCCTAATACTCATACTCTATTAAGTGGTAGTGCAGATGCAACTATCAAAATTTGGACTTTACCTAAATCAGATATTTTTCGTCAAGCTGTTAACTATGCTATCAAAGCTGCTGATCTCACTCAAAGGGCGAAATCATCAGAGGAATGGAAAATAGTGATTAATAATTGGCAAAAGTCTATTAGTCTTCTATCTAAAATACCAACTTCTAGTATAGATTATGCGATCGCTCAAAAAAAGATTCTTGAGTATCAACGTAATTTACAATATGCGTATCATCCCGCTCATTTTAAGTAAAAAATCGCACTCATTATACTGTTTTTTTGAAAATAGTTGATAATAAATCTCATTTATGGTAGATAATTATCTAATGTTATAAATAAATTTCTTAATCAGGAACAAAAATGATCAAATCTCGGTACATATTTTTGTCGATCGCTGCTTGTGCCATAATTTCTCTAAGTTCTTGCACTGACAACGCACCAACAGCAGAAAGTCCGTCCAACCCAAGTACTACCCCAGTTACAGAAACAAAAAGTCACAGTAGTCACGGTGCTAAAGCGCAAATTAATATTAATACTGCTATTTTGTCCGAGTTAGATAAGTTTGAGGCTAAACTAGGTGTACCGGCATTATCAAACAAAATTCAAGCCAGCCGTCCCTATGGTTCTCCAGCAGATTTAGTTAGCAAAAAAGTAATTACTCAAGAACAGTTTGACCAAATTAAAGATATGGTGACTGTTCAGGAAGTAGTGCTGACAGGTGAGGCTAAAGATGTTGACTACATGACCAAGTTGGGATTAATGAAGGGACATCTTGTCGTCGCTAAAGAACTATTAGACCAAAATCAACCGAAACAAGCTGAACCACATATTGGACATCCGGTTGAAGAGATTTATGTGGATGTGGAAGATCAGCTCAATGAACGCAAAGTTAAAGAATTTAAAACAACTTTGGTAAGTTTGCAAGATTTAGTCAAATCTAACGCCAAGAGTGCCAAACTCAAAACAGACTTTGTTTCATCAGTACAAGCAGTGGATAATGCGATCGCAGCCTTACCAGCAGATCAACGTAATCAACCAGAATTTATCCTCCAAGTCATCAACGGTTTGCTAGATGCAGCTAACTCAGAATACGGTGCTGCAATCGCAAATGGCAAAATTAGCGCCCCAATTGAATATCAAGACTCCCGTGGCTTTGTAGTCTACTCTAATGAACTATATCAAGGCATTTCTAGCCAAATAGCACAAGAGAATCCGGAAGAACATAAAGCAATAGATACAGCTTTGGCTGAACTAGTGAAAGTTTGGCCGACTGCTATCCCACCAGCCCAAGCAATCAAAACTCCTGAAAATGTTACCAAACTAGTGAAAACCATAGAGGAAAACACTCAAAAAGTGCTGGAAAAAACTAGCACTAAAGCACAAAGTTAGTATTTTCATACCATTGGAAGTACAGAATAACAAGTTTAAAATGAATAAGAAGAGAAAAAAGAGTGAAGAGTTAAGAGTGAAGATAGTTTAGTTTTTCAACACCTGAAAAAAGTATAACTGCTAACTTAAAACTTGTAACTAAATATTCTCTAACGGTAATTTTGCTTATCTTAACAACTGATGCAAGAACTTGACCAAAAAAAGGCCATAGACCTACTAAATGCCATCATGGAATTTGAACTAGCTGGGGTAGTCCGCTACACCCATTATTCCTTAATGGTGACAGGGCCAAACCGCATTCCCATTGTAGCTTTTTTCAAAGCCCAAGCCGCTGAATCTCTACTCCATGCTCAACAAGTAGGCGAAATTCTCACAGGTTTAGATGGGCATCCCTCCCTCAAAATCGCTCAAATGGAGGAGACTTATAAGCACAACGTCAAGGACATTTTGCAAGAAAGCTTAACCCACGAAAAAACAGCACTGGATTTGTACAAAAATCTGCTAGAAACTGTAACTAATGCCAGCATCTATTTAGAAGAATTTGCTCGTGGCATGATTGGACAAGAAGAGATGCACAATCTCGAACTGAAAAAAATGTTACGCGATTTCAGCTAATAATCAATACTCATTAGTCCAAAACTTATTGGACTAATGACTCAATAACTAATAACTAATAACTATGAATTTTAGTACTGCTATACCTACTTTTGTAATTACCCTCCGAGAAGGCGTAGAAGCTGCCTTAGTGGTGGGTATTGTCTTGGCTTTATTAAAAAAAGCAAAACAATCTCGACTCAACCCTTGGGTATATGCAGGCGTTGCAGTCGGGCTTGTTGTTAGTGCATTGATAGGTATTTTATTTAGTTGGCTAATTAAAATATTAGGCGCAATTAACCCTCAATACACCCCTGTCGTTGAACCGATGTTAGAAGGTGTATTTAGTGTATTAGCAATAATTATGCTGAGTTGGATGCTGATCTGGATGACTAAACAAGCCAGATTTATGAAAGCACAAGTTGAAGGCGCAGTTACAGAAGCACTAACACAAAACTCAAATGCAGGTTGGGGAGTTTTTAGTTTAATTTTAGTCGCTGTTGTTCGTGAAGGGTTTGAAACGGTTCTATTTGTAGCGGCAAATTTTCAACAGGGATTAATACCTACATTAGGCGCACTTGGTGGTTTAGCATCAGCATCAGCAATTGGTGTGCTGTTATTTAAATGGGGTGTCAAAATTAATATCCGCCAGTTTTTCCAGGTAATGGGCATTTTATTAGTTTTGATTGTGGCTGGATTAGTAGTTTCAGCTTTACAACATTTTGATACCGCAATATCTACTCTTGCACTCAGCAGTCGCGCTTCCGAAAATCTTTGTTTCTATTACGAACGGTTTACCAAAATCCATTCTTGTATTTTAGGCCCAATGGTTTGGAATACTACCAATATCTTGTCTGATGACAATTTTCCCGGTATTATTTTTAAATCTTTGTTTGGCTACAGAGATAAAATCTATATCGTCCAAGCCGTAGGATATGTTGTGTTTCTACTCAGCATTGGTGGTTTGTATTTACGCAGTATTACAGGTGGTTCTCCTCAAGAGAAAAAGAATATTAGAGTTGATCAAAAATCAATTAGTCCTTTAAAGGATTAAAATAATTTGTAATATGCTCAACCACATCTAATTTTCCTATTCTTGTGGTGTGGGCAAGATGCCCGCCCTTGTATACCTCAATCAGATGAGATGTGCTATATTTCTTTTGCTACAAAGATTTTCTTTAACTCTAGAGAAGCTTTTTCAATTGTTTCTAGACTACCTGGATTTACAAGTCCGTAATAATCAAAAACATAAACTCGATTGTTTTTAGTGGCTTGTAACTGCTGCCAAAACGGTTCTTTTTTTAATGAATCTAACAGCGTTGGTTCAGCATTAACTACAATTAAAACTTCTGGGTTAGCCTCCAAAACTTTTTCAGCCGAGAGTGTCACATATCCACCTATGGGACTCGTACCTTGTAATTCTGCTGCAATATTTTTTGCACCAAATCTGGAAATTAAATCACCTGCCCAACTGTTTTTATTGGGTGTTAAAATCGGTTGACGACTAACCAGGACTAAAGTAGAAATATTTGGAGTTGAGTTAGCAGGTAAAAAGGTTTTGTAGCGATTTAATAAAGGCTGGGGATCTACATCAATTGTCTGAGCAAGTGTTTTAGTTAGTTCTTCAAGAGATTGCCAATTATTTACTTGAGTTGATAAAGTAGGTATTCCTAGTTGTTTAAGTTTCTGAATAGTTACATCAGAAAAACCTGCTGCACCAATAACTAAATCGGGTTTTAAAGAGACAATTTTTTCTAAATTTGGGATACTCCGACCTTCGCTAACGCGAGGAATATCTTGCAATTGGGGGTTATTTTTAAATAAGGTACTACCAGTTATTCCTACAAGTTTAGTTTGATCAAGTTGAGAAATAATATCAGCAGAAAGAGATGAAAGTGCTACAACTCTTTTAGCTGAGGTTTTTGGTAGTTGTTGTACTGGTATGACATTAGATTGGGTTTGAGTTGTTGCTGTGGTACAGGAGAATAGAAATAGAGTTAATATGAGTGCTATTACAGATGATTTCCAACGCATGATTATTGTTTTTTAACGCAGAGGTACGCGGAGGTAGCGCAGAGGAACACAGAGGTTTTTGAGGTTACTTACCTACTAGGGTCTTTGTGTTTCTGTGGATATTTCTTGAATAAATTCACATTCAGGTAAGTGCAAGTTTTTATTTCTGGCTTATGCAGCTTCAAATCAGTCGTTGATAGATTGTAATTTAGGGTTCAGATATAATACTACCCTCTATTTTGACTGCGCTGCACCTGTTCTAACAACTGCTCAATACTCGCTGGTGCGGGAAGACATTTCAAACCTTGACAGACTAAACCAACACTTCCTTCTGGTAAATCTGATACGATCGCAAAAGCAACAGTTGGCAGATATTTGTTGATTAATGATGTTATTTGTTCAGTACTAGTCCGAATTAAGGTTGAGTTACGATACCAATCTAAAGCAGTAAATAAACTAGGACAAGCTTGAGGAGAGTTACTCATTACACCTTGAAAGGCTGTCAAACCTTGTTCTGCTAAATCGAGATAATGCAAATTATCAGTCAATAAAGCTAGACGCACTAAATTAGCGATCGCAATCCCATTGGCTGAAGGTGTAGCATTATCAATATAACTACGCTCTCTGACAATTAAATCTTGACTATTATCACTAGATGTATTGAAGTAACCACCTAGTTCGATACTCCATAAAAATTCGTCAAATTCATCTTGGAGAGAAACAGCTTTTTCCAACCAATCAGAGTTCTGAGGGGAAGCATGATCAAGTTGTCCCACAGCCGCTTGGTGTAAATCTAGCAATGCTTTAATAAAAAAAGCATAATCTTCAGATTGAGCCAAAACCGTCGCTTCACCTTCATAATTGAGTCGGTGAAAACGTCCATCGACAAACTGATGATCTAAAATAAACTTAGCTGCACAAGCCGCTAATTCCAAATAATTTGGTTGTTGGAAAACCTCAGCAGCCCTAGCCAACCCAGAAATCATCAAGCTATTCCAGGCTACAATCATCTTAGTATCAGTCACCGCCGGAATCCGACCAGGCCAGTTAGTCGTTTTCGCTTCCTGATTATCTCGCGCTGGTGGAAAAGTTGACAGTGACTCAGGTGTAGCACCATAACGAGCCGTAAACAACTTACTCAAAGCAATTTCCAGCGTTTGGCTTAATTCCCCTGGATGTAACCTTTGTAAAACAATCTGTCCTTCAAAATTCCCGTTAGCAGTAACAGCAAACTGCTGTTGTAATTCTATTAGTTCTTCAGTCGTTAACAGTTGTTGTAATTCTCTGTAACTCCAAACATAAAAAGCACCTTCTTCTGGTTCTATAGCTGTGGAGTTAATGAAGCTATCAGCATCTTGAGCCGCATAAAAGTACCCTCCCTGTGCAGTCATTTCCCGTTGTAACCATTTTACAGTTCCAGTCACAGCCCTCTCAAAAGCTGGTTCCTGTATTCCTCCACTCCATAAATTCGCCAGATACTCGACAATTTGACCATTATCATAGAGCATCTTTTCAAAATGGGGGACAGTCCAAGTCGGGTCAACAGTGTAGCGATGAAAACCACCCCCCGCGTGATCATAAATACCACCCAAAGCTAAATCTAGTCCTCGTTGAGTACAAACTTGCTGTCCATCATATTGAGATTGATAATTAAACCGAGTTCCCCGCAATGCAAATTCAGCATAGGGGATCATCGGAAAACTATTACCAACCTGCTTAGAAGTGATGATCCCCGTGCAAGTTTCCCAACCTTTCTGCAATAATTGGTGATCTGCAACTTCCTGACTATTAACCTTTTGCAATACCGCAGATGTCAACAAAGCCTCAACAATTAACGCTTTGCGTTGGCGTAACTCTTCTTTTTCTGTATCGTAGTAACGGCGCAGAGCTTGCAAAACCTGTAAAAATCCAGGACGACCATAGCGGGGATCTACAGGAAAGTAAGTTCCAGCGTAAAACGGGACTAAATCATCTGCTGAAAGAAAAACATTTAACGGCCAACCCCCTTGACCACTCATGAATTGCAAAGTCTGCATATAGATACTATCAAGGTCGGGTCTTTCTTCCCTGTCTACTTTGATAGGTAGAAAGTTGCCATTCATATATTGAGCAATTTCTAAATCAGAAAATGCTTCCCCTTCCATCACAGTACACCAGTGGCAACTAGAGTAACCAATGGAGAGAAAAATCGGTTTATTTTGCACCCTTGCCGTTTCCAGTGCTTCATCACACCAAGGCCACCAATCAATCGGGTTTTCGGCGTGTTTGCGGAGATAAAGGCTTTTCTCTTCAGCAAGGCGATTAGTCATGATCAAAGCATCTGCTCTTTTATCACCAGTCTAGCCTGTTGATTGGGCATTGGAGAGATGGGGAGACTATTTATTGATATTTAGCCTGATCCTTGCCTTCTTGCATCTGTTACTTGAAAAAGTGAATCGTTGAACCGATAACAGCCGGCGGTATTTCTGTGATAGGTGATATAGTCTTGCGAGGAATTTGAGTACTAGCGTTTAGTCCAGCGATCAGATGCAGTAAAAAGGTAATTAAAGCAGCTTGTATAAATCTTTCGAGCATAGTACTTCTCTCTCTCTTGATGAATAGCATTTCAAGTAAGATTGGTTATTCTAAATACACCTCATACTCCCGGTTTACCGGATTTGCTAAATATGTCCGGATAATTAACCAAAAAAATGTGAAAAAATGTGAAAAAAGTTACTAACACCTGAAAAATAATTTCAACTAATCTGCGATCGCTAAATGAAGACAAACCAGCGGCATAAGTTACATAATTAGGGTGCAGTGTACAAAGGTTAGAAAAGGAATCTTCCTTTCATTTAGCCTCTTTTCACCTCACCATACCTAGTTAGACACCTATCGCTATCAAAAAGTGCCTGAGAAATTTTTGATTTGAGATATCTGATTTTAGACCGACCTTTCAGCCGAATCCGCTTGCTGAGAACCGATTAGGAAGTAAAAATTTTCGATTTATGAAGATTTTTGCCAAAGGTTAATTTAGCAGTCTCAACACAAATAGCCTTTGTCGTCGATAGAATAAATGACAAATAGCCTACAAATACGCTCAATGATTCCAATCGTTATTGAACAATCGGGTCGCGGCGAACGCGCCTTTGATATCTACTCACGGCTGTTACGTGAGCGCATTATCTTTTTAGGTCAACAGGTTGATAGCAGTCTCGCTAACTTGATTGTTGCCCAATTGTTGTTCTTAGATTCTGAAGACCCGGAGAAAGACATTTATATGTACATAAATTCTCCCGGTGGTTCGGTGACGGCGGGGATGGGTATTTTTGACACCATGAAACACATTCGCCCTGATGTTTGTACTATTTGTACCGGACTAGCCGCGAGTATGGGTGCTTTTCTTCTCAGTGCTGGTGCTAAGGGTAAACGGATGAGTTTACCCCATTCACGAATTATGATTCATCAACCTTTAGGTGGCGCTCAAGGACAAGCGACTGATATTGAAATTCAGGCGCGGGAAATTTTATACCACAAAAAACGGTTGAATGATTATTTAGCTGAACACACAGGCCAGCCAATTGAACGCATTGCTGAGGATACAGAACGTGACTTTTTCATGTCTCCAGAGGAAGCCCAGGAATACGGCTTAATTGATCAAGTGATTGACCGTCACGCCGTCGGTATTCGTCCAATGGCTGTAGTTTAAGAGAGTGCTGAGTGCTGAGTGCTGAGTGCTGAGTGCTGAGTGCTGAGTTCTGAGTTCTGAGTTCTGAGTTCTGAGTATGTAGTAACGGGTTTTGGGTAAATTTTTATCGCTCATTACTAATTTACTCATTACTCGTTACTCAGCACTCATTACTAATTTACTCATTACTCGTTACTCAGCACTCAGCACTCTTTACTCGGTACTCATTAAAACCCAGCGATAGGATCTGGTTCAGATTTCAGGTAGTTGAGAAAATCTAGTAACTCTTCTTCACTGAGTAAAGAACGTCCTAACTTACCGTAGGTTTTTTTGAGATATTCGCGTCCTTGTTCTTTTGTCCAGGCTAATCGCTCTATTTGTACATCTGTTTGAGCAATAACATCAGATAAATTGACTGGTTCATTTCTGTTTCTTGTTCCTATACCGGATGGAAAGCTCATATCTTCTGGAGCAGAATGACTGCGTGGTGTAAATGGGGTGACATTATTAGGAGTAATTTCTGGTAAAGATTGATGCTCAGGTTCTGAACTAGATGACATATCCCATTCTTCTAATGCTGTATCCAGTTGTTCTTTTCTGGTTAGACTTTTGGGAACACCTTGATTTGAGGTTTGGTTGTAGATATCACTATCGTTTTGGGCATACCTTTCTGTGTTTTTAATCACTGACCATTGAGTACTGGCAACATCCTCTGAAGAGGAGACAGACTCACGTAAAGCAGTTGTGGTATTTACGGTTGTCTTTACTGGGACTGGGGAAATAGGTTTTGGGGAAAATGCGATCGCACCCCCGGTAGCATTTGTGATTCCCAAAACCATCAACGCCCGATTTCTGGCCTGGTCTTCAGCGGCTTCTACGGTTTCTGCTGCTGCCATACCAGTGGCGCGGGTAACGCCTTCAATTTGTAGACTAACTCGGACGATATATTTTCCTTGGAAAATTTGTACTAATTCCGAAATCATGCTGCCATTGGGATACAAGCTCTGAAATTGAGCCAACATAATCATGCCACCCATCTAAATCTGTTTAACTTTAGTTGTACTTGTAAGATTTCCAGGTACTTTTCACGGTATGATCGTTTGTCACGATTGTAGCAGTAGCTGTTTTTTGCGAAAATTTTTAGCTACTGTTGACCAAATCAGGGTGTTCTTCCTTTCAATGCTATACTAATTACCCAATTCGATATCTAGAAGTATTTTGTGGAAGTGCGCTCTAAATCTACAATAATAAAGATAAGGTCCGCCCTCATTGCAAGTCACAGCTGCTTACCTGATTGTTACCGATTCTACAGATGGTAAAATTGGGTCAATAGGCAGTTTCTCTCAGTTAAATTTCAGATGATCATGGCGTGAAATTACCTTTAATCTAGACAATCAAACACCTGTACCTTCCCTGCGTAGCTGCTTTTGGGTAACATCGAGAGTTGTGTAAATCAAACCTCTCAACAATCCATTGGGTAATTACCGGGTGAGGCCAAGTAAAGTATCAGGAGTGCCTTGTTAAGATTGGTTAGCTGAAGAAAGTTTCACCCAGGTGAATTCTGAGAGTATCGTGCAGTGAGAAGTCCGAACAGAGGCTGACTCTGACAGGAACTTTGGCAGCCTTGCCTTAGCTTACTTCTTGGCAGGAGTACGGGCAATTCGTTGGTAGCAAGTGTCTGTAAGCCGTGAGGGTATACAGGTAAGAACCAGATTAAACACCGGACACTTTCACGCCAATCACAGGCCAGTTGCTACAACGGGAGGGAACTCCTGAAATGTAGTGGCTCCTCAAGTTGGGAAACTCTCCCATAGTGCTGGTTCCTGTACGGGGGGGAACTCCCGCACGCAGGTGTCCTCAAAAAATGATGTTTTGACCAAAGGTCGGTTCACTGCATGGAATTTTCAATCGCTACACTTCTTGCCAATTTTACGGATGATAAATTGGTAGCTCGTAAGGTTTTGGAAAAGAAACTGGGTTGTGAGGATGAAGACAGTTTAGAAAAACTTCACATTGCTTTGGAGGTGCTAGAAAAAATTGGGTTGTTGGTCAAGGAACGGGGTAAGTATCGTCGTGTATCCGAAGAGGGTCTAATTGAAGCTAAACTCCGTTGCTCTAGTAAGGGGTTTTGCTTTGCTATTCAAGATATAGAAGGCTCTGAGGATATTTATATCCGGGAAAGCTATCTGAGCAATGCCTGGAATGGCGATCGCGTTTTGGTCAGAGTTCTCAAGGAAGGTAGTCGCCGACGTTCTCCTGAAGGTGAGGTAAAGCTGATTCTGGAGCGTTCTAATCACACTTTACTAGCACGGATTAAACAGGTAGAAGGGGGTTTCCGTGCTGTTCCTTTAGACGATCGCTTGCTGTTTGAATTGAAACTGCTCACAAACGGCTTGAAATTGGCTGAAGCTATAGACCACCTAGCCCATGTAGAAGTCCTGCGTTATCCTCTGGCTCAGTATCCACCTTTGGGTCGGGTTGTACAAATCCTTGGTAGTGATGCAGAAGCTGCTGCTGATATAGATTTGGTAACTTGCAAACACGATTTATCACGGACTTTTTCAGATAATATCCTGGACGCAGCAGCTAAGTTGCCCAAAAAGTTGCTGAAAGCAGATTTAAAAAACCGCGTAGATTTACGCAGTTTGTTCACCATCACAATTGCGGGGGTAAATGGTGACGATAAAGTAGTAGAGAATGCCTTTAGCTTGGAAAAAACCCCAAGCGAACCTTGGCGATTGATGGTTCATATTACTGATTTATCTCACTACATTCAAGCTGATGAAGCCCTAGATAGGGAGGCACTCAAGCGCGGCCGGTCAGTATATCTGGGAGAATTAATTTTGCCGATGTTGCCAGAAGCAGTGGCTGAACGCTGTTCTTTGATATCTGGTAGCGATCGCCTAGCGCTCTCTTTTGTGATCACAATTGATCCCCAATCGGGAAAAGTGCTGGAGTGGGAAATTCAACCCAGCGTGATCAAAGTAGATACATCTGTCAGCAAAAAACAAGCAGAAGCAATACTCAGCGGTGATGCACCGAAAATGTCCGCTGAAACTATCCAGATGTTACATGACCTAGCAGCCCTAGCCAAAGCAGCTAAACAAGCTCGATTATCTCGCGGTAGCTTGCAATTAAATCTGCCACCTAGCCAAAATCCTTACTATGATGAGGGTCTGATGGGCGCTGTGGTAGTTAATGATTTACCAGTGCGATCGCTCCTCTCAGAGTTAGTACTATTGGTAAATGAACTAATAGCAGAACATCTCAATGCTTTGGGAGTTCCTGCCATTTGGCGAGTCCAAGGTACACCAGATCCTGAAGATGTTCAGGAAATGCTCAAACTAGCGATGAATTTAGGTGTGGAATTAACACTTGATCCAGAGTTAGACATTCAACCTCTCGATTATCAGCACTTAACCGGAGCTTTCGCTGAGTCACCATCTGAACAAGTTCTCACCTACCTGTTACAGGATACCCTCAAGCCATCTGCATACAACACAACCAAAGGATTACACTTTGGTTTGGCTCTGCCACAGTACATCCACTTTAGCGCCCCCTTACGGCGTTATCCAGATTTACTGATGCAACGGGTATATCATGCTTTATTAGAATACGGGCGCGATCGCCGCAACACCCGTGTCAAAGAGCGTGTCAACCTGCGCCATTCTTCTTCCCATGAAGAAATTAACTGGAATGTTCTCCCCCCAGAGTTACAACAAGAACTCCAAAGCGACTTAACTAGAGTACTCGTCCAGATTAATGACAGAGAAAAAGAAGTCCAAGAAGCCGAAGCTGATTTAGCAGGACTGCAAAAAGCCCAACTGATGAAACAGCGAATCGGTCAAGTATTTCCCGGTGTAATTACTGGGGTGCAATCTTACGGCTTCTTTGTCGAAATCGAAGTTCCCGCTACAGAGTCAGAAATCGGCTCCCAGCTAAGTACACCCCTACGAGTAGAAGGACTAGTACACGTCAGTTCACTCAAAGATGATTGGTATGAATACCGAGCTAGACAACAAGCTCTATTTGGCCGCAAAAATCGCGCTTCCTATAGATTGGGCGATCGCGTAGCCGTACAAGTCAAAAGTGTTGATTACTACCGCCAGCAAATTGATTTAGTCACCGTCGGCCCTGATGGTGTAGTCAAAGGCCTGGGAATTAACAATGAAGATACATCAGATATTTACTCACCCAACAACATGGAATCTTTTGACTTAGATCCCTATGGTGAAGATGAGTAAATTCCCTAGATAAATTCGTGTCCAATAACATAAAACCACTGATTTTAGGCGTATCAGGTGCATCCGGCCTGATTTACGCCGTTCGCGCCCTTAAATTTCTTCTAGAAGCAGAGTATAAAATTGAACTGGTTGCTTCAAAATCAACTTACATGGTTTGGCAAGCAGAACAAGATATCCGAATGCCGGCAGACCCTGAAGCACAAGAGCAATTCTGGCGAACTCAAGCCGGAATTCCCCTATCTGGGCAACTCCGCTGTCATCCTTGGAGTGATGTTGGTGCTGGTATCGCTAGTGGTTCCTTTAAAACTCTGGGGATGATCATCATGCCATGTAGCATGAGTACAGTAGCTAAACTAGCAGTAGGTCTGAGTTCAGACTTACTAGAACGGGCAGCAGATGTGCAAATTAAAGAAGGACGTAAACTGGTAATTGTCCCCAGGGAAACTCCTTTTAGCCTGATTCACCTACGGAACTTAACAACCTTAGCAGAAACAGGAGTGAGAGTTGTTCCCGCTATTCCAGCTTGGTATCACAACCCTCAAACCATTGAAGACTTAGTTGATTTTGTCGTAGCTCGTGCCTTAGATCAATTAGATATTGACTGCATTCCCATTCAGCGTTGGCAAGGTCATCTTTAAATAAGGGACTGAGGAGATGGGAGATGATAAGTATAACCACTAGTAACTGATAATTAATAACTGAATTAAAATGGCTGTAATTCGCTTAATTTTGTTGGTGGTGGTGCTGGGAGGACTAACACTGTTGTTAGTTCAAAACTTGTCTCCTACCCTCCCGCTAGTATTTTTAGGTATGCGGACTCAACCATTACCACTGGCATTATGGATTTTATTGAGCATCGCCGCTGGTGCTTTTACATCTTTGTTAATTTCTGCCTTGTTTAAAGTTGCTAATTATGTATCGACTCAACAGGTATCAACAAATTCATTTACATCAAATGCCACTACACCGCGTGCGAAGACAACTACTAGTAAAAAAACTACGCAGCCTACTAGTACTCCACGGATACCAGTAAATCCAACCGAGTACACTACCAGTAACGACTTTGATGATTGGGAGACAGATTCAAATCAAGGTGATGATTGGGATGATCAAGAATCACGACGTACTTCCAGCCCGAAAACCTACGAAAATCAACAAGCACCTCAAAATACTTCCCAATCTGACTCGGTTTACTCCTACAGTTCCCAAGAACCTAAAAATACTGGTGTAGGCAAAACTGAATCTATTTACGACGCTGATTACCGGGTAATTATCCCTCCTTATCAACCACCAACCACCAATCAAACAGATGATGATGATTGGGATTTTTTTGAAGACGAGGATTTAGATGATGAAAATAAACGCCCCCGTCGGTAAATTGAGTCTATTTTCTGGCACACTGTTCTCGTGACTCTTGCTTGATTTGACCCATCATCGCAGCTTCCTGTAAAGCCATAAAGGCATTTAAGTCTTCACAGTCATACTGACAAGTTAAAAGTTCTCTGAGTTGGTTTTCTGCTTGCAACGTTAAGTAGCCAGTTGCTAAAGCCATTTTCACAACGTCTCTAATTCGAGTCATAGCTGACATCCTATGCGTACCACATTATTTGATGAGAGCTTACTCAAGGGAGAAAAGCTTGTTTGTAAAAAGATAGAAACTCTGGTTATTTTTAGCACCTAGAAAACAATAGCCATTTGATTTAGAGAACTCCACAGCAGCATAATCTTGTGTTGTAAACAACATCATTGTGATGTACAACTCATTTCGCCTTTTTATATTGACAGAATTTATTTCCTTAAAGTTTCAAACAAGTTATATGAAATTTCCATTAAGCATAAGCATACCTAAGTAATAAATAAAAATGCACCTAACACTTGTTATGAAATTCGTTATAAATTTACTGTTACTTTACTCGGATTTTACGGAATAACCGTTAATATATCCCTAACGTAACTGTAAATACACTAATAACAATGGTGGTCGTAAATTCCCAAGTAACAGAAGAAGAATTTATAGAAGCTCAAAAAAATTGGGATTTAGAAAAATTATATGTAGATTTAGCTTCTGTCAAAAGAAAAGCTTTAACACCTGTTGAAAAGAAGCTTTTGAGGGGCTTGCTTTGTGGTTGTAGTCCTGCGGAAATAGCAAATAAAGTGTATCAAAGTCGCAGTAGTAGTACTGTGAGAGTTTATTTATCAAATGGATTATATAAATACATAGAAGATATGTTGGGTAATCAATTGGGACACTCAGTGAAGGTGAAAAATTGGAGTCATGTGACTCATTTATTAGAAAAAGCTGGGTATAAAAAAAATTGGTTTGATTTGAAATCAATAAATACTTTTAATAAAAGTACGAGAGAACAAGAAACTGAATTACTGAAAGTTAAATCCCCAAATATTCAAGATTGGGGTGAAGCTGTTGATGTTAATGGCTTCTCTGGAAGAATGAAAGAACTAACTACAGCCTCAAAATGGATTTTACAACAGCGCTGTCGGTTAGTTGTACTGTTAGGGATGGGTGGAATTGGTAAAACGGCTTTTTCGATTAAGTTAGCTGAGGAGATTCAAGACCAGTTTGAATATGTGATTTGGCGATCGCTACATCTATCTCCTTCGATAGATGCGATGTTGAATAATCTTGTGCAGATATTATCACCAACTCTACAGATAGACCAGTCTGTAACTTTGAATACTAAAATTTCCCAATTGATTAATTGTTTACGTAAGGTGCGTTGTCTTTTGGTCTTAGATAACATTGACTCGATTTTATCTAGCAATGACGGAGATGAGTCACAAGCTAAATCTTCCATAGCAGCTAGTAAACCTGATCTGGGTTCACAAATCCAATATCGTCCTGGTTATGAAGGTTACGGTGAATTAATTAGAAGGATAGGAGATTCTCAACATCAGAGTTGCTTGTTATTAGCTAGTCGGGAGAAACCACCAGAAATTGCTGTGATTGAAGGAGAAAAGCTACCTGTTCGGTCTTTAAAATTGACTGGTTTGAGCAAAACAGAAAGCTTGGTTATCCTCAATACTAAAGGATTAGGCGAATTAGAATATACAGAATGTACTGCATTGATTGACTTGTATGCGGGTAATCCGTTATTTTTGAAATTAGTGGCCACTACTATTCAAGATTTATTTGGTGGTAGTGTTTATCAGTTTTTGGAACAGGGTACTCTAGTTTTTGGTGAGATTCGCAGAAGTCTAGAACAGCAGTTTAATCGCTTGTCTGAGTTAGAGAAGTATATTATATATTGGCTGGTACTCAACCCAGATTGTACTTCTGTGATAACTTTAAAAACTAATATGATATCAGGATGGTCTGTGCGATTAGGACAGAGATTAATTCTGGAAACTATAGAATTGCTGCAACGGAGATCTTTGTTGGATATAGAAGCAGCCAATTTATCCCTCAGCAGAGTGTGGAGAGACTATCTAATTGAGCGGTTAATGGAAAAAGATTTTCAATCTTGGACTAAGTTCTGAGTAAAAATAAGAGAATTAAGAATTTTTAACTGGAGTTAAGGGTATTTGTGAGTAACTTATTAAGAGGAGTCAACCTGTATTTAATTGGGATGATGGGTGTTGGTAAGACAACTGTAGGGCGCTTACTAGCAAAGGAACTTGGTTATGGGTTTTTAGATACTGATGATGTGATAGTTAAAGCGGCTGGGAAATCTATCAATGAGATATTTGTTGATGAGGGTGAAGCAGAGTTTCGTCGGTTAGAAAGTGATGTTTTGGCTCAAGTTTGTGCTTATACAAAATTAACTATAGCTACTGGTGGGGGTATTGTGTTACGGCGGGAAAACTGGGGTTATCTGCATCATGGTTTGATTATATGGCTAGATGCACCAGTGGAAATATTATTAAATCGGTTAGCTGAGGATGATACAAGACCGCTGTTACAGGATTCTGACCTTGAAGGTAAATTGCTATCGCTCCTTGAACAACGTCAATCACTTTACTCCCAAGCGGATTTACATATTACCATCACCACAGCACAAACACCAGAACAAATTGTCACCTGCATCCTAGATGCAATTCCTCGTGTTCTCAAAAATCAGGATTCTCAACAGCAAAATTGATAGTCAAGAAATTTTATGATCTTAAAGTTGCTAAAGTTTTTGATAACACATAGACCTTGTCACCAAAGTCTCTAAAATTCAAAATCTAAAATTGGAAGATCCTCGGAATGGTAAACGATAAGGAATATATCAGGCAAGCTGAAGCTAATCGCGTTGAAATTCTCAGCGAAGCACTACCTTACATTCAAAAATTTGCAGGTCGCACTGTTGTTGTCAAATACGGAGGTGCGGCGATGAAAGATAGTACCCTGAAAGATAAAGTTATCCGCGACATTGTATTTTTATCCTGCGTCGGGTTGCGACCAATTTTAGTACATGGTGGTGGACCAGAAATTAACAGTTGGTTAGGTAAACTGGGTATTGAAGCTCAGTTTAAGAATGGTTTACGTGTCACTGATGCAGCGACAATGGATGTGGTCGAAATGGTGTTAGTGGGTAGAGTCAATAAAGAAATTGTCTCCCTGATTAACCAAGCTGGTGGTATGGCTGTGGGACTTTGTGGTAAAGATGGGAACTTAATTATGGCTCGTCCCCAAGGTGATGAGGGTATTGGTTTTGTCGGGGAAGTCAGTAATGTGAATATCAAGATTTTAGAAACTCTCTCTAGTAACGGCTATATTCCTGTAGTTTCTAGCGTCGCTGCTGATGATAGCGGACAAGCTTACAATATTAATGCTGACACTGTAGCGGGGGAAATAGCGGCTGCATTAGGAGCAGAAAAACTGATTTTGTTGACTGATACGCGGGGCATTTTAACAGATTACAAAGACCCATCTACCTTGATTCCCAAAGTAGATATTCGGGAAGCTCGCCAACTGATTAACGATGGTGTTGTCAGTGGGGGTATGATACCTAAAGTAACTTGTTGTGTGCGATCGCTCGCCCAAGGAGTCAAAGCTTCACATATCATTGATGGCCGCATTCCCCACGCCCTCCTGTTAGAAATATTTACAGATGTCGGGATTGGAACAATGATTCTAGGTTCTCAGTTTAAATAATTTGAGGACTGGTGATTGGTGATTGGTGATTGGAAAAACTGTAATCTGCTTGCTCTTCTTAATTCCCTATTACAAATCACCACCAATGACAACTGACTAATAACCAATGACTAATGACAGAAAGTTTAGAAATTGCTAAATCTCGTTACGAAACTGGAAAACTTGCCTTTGAAAATGGACAATATCGAGAAGCGGTAGAAAATTTGGAAAAAGCCAGTGCTTTATTAGCTCGGAATACGCGCTTTGCCGGTGAAGTGGATATTTGGTTAGTGACAGCTTATGAGGCTGCCGAAAGAACCGAAGATGCGATCGCACTTTGTCAACAACTTCGTCGTCATCCCCACGCGGAAACCAAAAAACAAGCACGACAACTAATTTATATCTTACAAGCTCCCAAACTCAAAAGACCAAAAGAGTGGATGAGCGAAATTCCCGATTTGGGCGCAATTGCAGACAAAGACTCCAAAAGACTTGTCACCGTCAAGCCCACCAAATCTACCCTAAAACAGAAGTCAGCAGAACCAGAATATGTTGATCTCAGCACAGTCAATACAAAAGATAATCGTTTTATCTGGGTAGCCTTTATTGCTGTTGCTATCACCATTTCTTATCTAGTTCGGTTAAGTATGTAAACAGGTAATCAAAATTTAAACTTTGTGGAGATGCCTAATTTTTATGAAAATATCTAATTTCCGAATCAAACCTATTTTGTGGTTGTTAATATGCGCCTCTTTCATATTATCTGGTTGTGTTCAATATGATTTAGGCATTAACTTTAATAATGCCAATAATGGCGAAATAATACAGCACATTCAATTATCTGAAAAACTAACCAGTTTTAGCAGTGATTATATTTCTGAATGGTTAAATAGTCTAGAGCGTCGCGCCCGAAAATTAGAAGGATCAGCAAGGAGAATTTCTCCAGAGGAAATTATTCTCAAAATTCCCTTTAGTAATGGAAGAGAATTACAAGAAAAATTTAGCGGATTCTTCAACTATCGCACTTCCCAAAAACCTGAAACCGTCTCCAGTGATTCAGAATTGCCGAATATTACCTCAAACTTACTCGTACAAAATAACAATTTTTTACTCTTATCTAGAAATCGCTTGATTTATGATTTAGATTTGCGTTCTCTTTCAGTTTTAACCAGCAAAGGAAATGTTTTAACTGGTACAGGTTCAATTATCAATTTAGACTTTAGCTTACAGACACCTTGGGGAGTTAAAAATATTCAACAAACTGAAGATGCTACCCAACTCGAAAAAAATGGCAATCAAATGGTATGGAAACTCAAACCAGGTGAATTAAACCATATAGAAGTAGTTTTTTGGCTTCCCAATATGTTGGGTATTGGGGCTTTGATAATTATTCTGTTTGTTTGGGGTGGTTTTTATTTGAGATATACATTGTTAGAATCAGGATTACAGGATTTGCAGAATTAAAAAATTGTTATTGTCTGAATCAGGATGTCCAGGATTTAAGGATTTACAGGATGAAATTGTCAAATACCTCTAAAACCTATTACCTTCGTGTCCTTTGCGTCTTTCGTGGTTCATTCTTCCATGACTTGTACGTAACCAAGCATCATTAAATAACATCCTGAAAATCCTGAAATCCTGGTTATCCTGATTCAGACAAAAAAGGTCAGACTATTCTCGTTCCCATACTCTGTATGGGGATGAATTATCGAAGGCTCTGCTTCCTTTATCAGGAAAGGCAGGAGGCAGAAGGGAATGCTGGCTCCTGTCCCTCTTGCCCGTGACCGTAGGAAGGGTCTAATAGCCCGCTAAAAAATTAAGGTGATAACCGCTCTATTTTCCAACTGCCATGATCTAAGCGAGTATAAAGCAAGCGATCGTGTAAACGGCTAGAACGTCCTTGCCAAAATTCAATTTCTTGGGGAATTACCCGAAATCCTCCCCAATGGGGTGGTCTGGGAACTTCTTGATTTTCATATTTGCGCTGGAATTCTTGTAATTGTTGTTCCAAAACTTCTCTTCCAGCAATTACTTCACTTTGATTAGAAGCCCATGCACCTAAGCGGCTTTTTGCTGGACGCATCTCAAAATACCCATCAGACTGCTCTTGGGAAATCTTTTCTACAGTCCCCACAATTCTGACTTGGCGTTCTAGTTCAGCCCACCAGAAAACCAAAGCTGCATGGGGATTTGCTGTGAGTTCTTGTCCTTTGTGACTGTTATAGTTAGTGAATAAGACAAAGCCTTGCTCATCAAAATCTTTGAGTAGCACCATTCTGGCTGAGGGTTTACCATCTGGTGTGCAGGTAGCCAGAGTCATTGCATTAGGTTCAGGTAATTGTGCTGTTGTTGCCTGATCAAACCAAGTTTTAAATTGTATAAAAGGGTTAGGGTCAATTTGATGTTTATTTAAATCTTGCAAAGTGTAATCTTTGCGTAGGTCTGCTATGTTTTTATCCATAGGTTTTTGCTTCCTTATTATTCAGAATTATTCAGATACGCTGATACTATTGTTGGATTGTTGGAGAAAAATATCTATCATAGAAATCAGTAGCAACACAGAGTCAAAAACCTACACTATCAAAAATTATGGTGGAGGACTTCTGTCGGGTTTAGTTGATAAATTCTCTTTAGTTTTCTCAAGATGCGCCGTTCAACCTCCCTTAAAAGTTTGCTAATTTACGGTTTGAGTGGCCCGATTATTGCTCTCAATGTTTGGCTACTGTCGGTGCTATTTCGCTATTTTCAGCACCCAATTACGATTTTGAGTATTGCGGCTATTTTGGCGTTTTTACTCAATTATCCGGTGAAATTATTTGAGAAGGCTAGAATTACTCACACTCAATCGGTGATTATAGTTTTACTCTTGACTTTAACTTTGTTAATTATTTTGGGTGTTACGCTTGTACCAATGGTAGTTGACCAAGCAATCCAACTTTTAAATAAGCTTCCTGATTGGTTGGTCTCTAGTCAAGACAGCCTAGGTAAATTACAGTTATTGGCGCGTCAACGACGTATAAATATTGATTTAAGCTTAGTGACTAATCAAGTCAATGCTAATATTCAAAATTTGGTACAACAGATAGCTTCTGGTGCGGTGGGATTTGCTGGGACGCTATTATCAGGATTATTGAACATAGTCTTAGTGGTTGTGCTGGCGTTTTATATGCTGTTATATGGCGATCGCGTCTGGTCTGGTCTGGTGAATCTCTTACCATCTAATATTGGAGTCCCTTTAACTAAATCCTTGCAACTAAATTTTCAGAACTTTTTCCTGAGCCAATTATTGCTGGGACTGTTTATGGTAGTAGGACTCACACCAATTTTCTTATTTATGAAAGTACCATTTGCTCTGCTATTTGCGATCATTATTGGTATTTCTGAACTGATTCCGTTTGTGGGGGCAGCTTTAGGTATAGGCTTAGTAACATTGTTGGTTTTATTACAAAATTCATGGTTAGCATTTCCAGTGGCAATGGTAGCAACCATCTTACAGCAAATTAAAGATAATCTCTTAGCGCCTAAGTTAATGGGCGAATTTATCGGACTCAATCCCATCTGGATTTTTGTATCTATTTTGATGGGATTTGAAATTGCTGGTTTGTTGGGAACACTGGTGGCAGTGCCAATAGCTGGTACTATCAAAGGCACTTTCGATGCTATTAAAAACAGTAAAAATAATGATTTCGTATCAAATTTTACAATAGACTATGATTCTCAATCCGATACAGAGCATTAAAATCATTGGTAATAGTGCCTCCGGCAGGCTACGCCAACGTAATTCGTAATTTAAGTTGTATCAATACAAACCTTGTCTTTAAAGGACAAGACAAATCTAAAATCTAAAATCTAAAAATTGATGGATGCTACCGAGCTATTAGAAACAATTACACATTTAATCCACCAAGCTGAACAGGGGGAAATTGATCCTTGGGATGTGCAGGTAATTGAGGTAATAGACCGCTACTTAGAGCTAATGGCACCAGAGTCAACAGCAAGAGGTTATGAGGCTGACTTGTCTCAATCTGGACAGGCTTTTTTATCAGCATCAATGCTTGTATTATTCAAAGCTAATACTTTGGTTCAATTGTCAACAGTAGACAATATCATAGATAATGTGTCCGATGATTCACTTTTGGATGGTGAAGATGGTGAGTTGTATCCCATTCAGCGGTTGCAATTAGAACGCCAGTTGCGTCGCCGTCCAGCCGCAATGCCACCACCAAAACGTCGTGTGACGCTGCAAGAGTTAATCGAGCAATTGCAGATTATGGCTAACCAGCTAAAACGGGTAGAAAAGGCCAACAAGCCTCACCGTCCTAAGCGTCAGCCTAGTATGCAAACCATGCGGGAAGCACTAGAATTAGCTCACCAAGAGAATCTAACAGAAGTAGCTTCAGAACTAGAACAGGTGTTGCATCTTTCGGCTCAAGACCTAAATTTAGAGGGACAATGTTTGAATTTAGAACAATTAGTACAGTTGTGGACACAAACAAAGCAACCAAATAAGCCTGGAGAGTCACATGAGTCGGAACATGGTAACTTAGTCAGTGTTTTTTGGGCCTTACTGCTGCTGTCTGCTCAATCTAAGGTAGAGCTATTTCAAGAAGAATTTTACCAGGAGATAAAAATCCGCTTGCCTAGTTTAGCCAACAGTTCCAACTCGATCAACTAAATTTTTGCTTCAGCAAAACCCAGAATCCTAGTAAATTGAAAAGATAACTGACTAATGATCATCTAGTTATACCTTTAGCTGAGAACAGAATAAAAACTGATGATTAAGAAGCTCTCGATGAAAGTAAACTGACCTGTGGTGGAGGTATAAAATCTTATGAAAGCAATGATTCTCGCAGCGGGTAAGGGTACTCGTGTACGTCCGATTACTTACACAATTCCTAAGCCGATGATTCCTATCCTGCAAAAGCCAGTGATGGAATTTTTATTAGAACTACTGCGCCAACACGGATTTGACGAGATTATGGTCAATGTTAGCCATTTGGCTGAGGAAATAGAAAATTATTTCCGTGATGGTCAACGGTTTGGGGTGCAGATTGCCTATTCTTTTGAAGGTAAAATTGATGATGATGGCAAGTTAGTAGGGGAAGCAATTGGTTCTGCTGGAGGGATGCGGCGTATCCAAGACTTCTCGCCATTTTTTGATGATACTTTTGTTGTGTTGTGCGGTGATGCTTTAATTGACTTAGATTTAACTGCGGCGGTGAAGTGGCATAAATCTAAGGGGTCTATTGCGACGATCATTACTAAATCTGTTCCACAGGAAGAGGTTTCTAGCTATGGGGTAGTGGTTACTGATGAGGATAATCGCATTAAAGCTTTCCAAGAAAAACCTTCAACGGAAGAAGCTCTTAGCACTAATATCAATACAGGTATTTACATTTTTGAACCAGAAGTATTTAACTATATTCCTTCTGGGGTGGAATATGATATTGGTGGCGATTTGTTTCCCAAATTGGTGGAAATTAATGCGCCTTTCTATGCTATCCCGATGGATTTTGAATGGGTAGATATTGGAAAAGTTCCAGATTATTGGCGGGCTATTCGCGGTGTGTTGCTAGGAGAAATCAAAAATGTGCAAATTCCTGGTCATGAGGTAGCACCGGGTATATACACTGGCTTAAATGTAGCGGTAAATTGGGATAAGGTAGATATTACAGGGCCAGTTTACATTGGTGGTATGACCAGAATTGAAGATGGAGCGAAGATTGTTGGCCCGGCGATGATTGGCCCCAATTGTTGGATTTGTAGCGGTGCAACTGTAGACAATAGTGTGATTTTTGAATGGTCGCGTCTAGCGCCGGGAGTGCGTTTGGTAGATAAGCTGGTGTTTGGACGTTATTGTGTAGATAAGACTGGGGCGGCGATTGATGTGCAAGCGGCTGCTTTAGATTGGCTGATTACAGATGCTCGTCAAACCCCACCTGCGGAGACTCCTTTGGAACACCAAGCGATCGCAGAATTGTTGGGAACGAATATCAATTAGGTAATGGGTAAGAGGTAATGGGTAATAGCTTTTTACCATTACCAATTACCAATTACCAATTACCAATTACCAATTCTAACTATTCAAGTAAGTGTATCTCCTGAGACTTTGTTCATAAGTTTGTAGCAGTCGCTGAGACTCAGCTAGGGTAATACGATTTTCTTCTAAGGCTTTTTCACAACGCTGGCGGATGTTTTCCACCATATCCTCAGAGTCATACTGCACGTAGCTAACTACTTCACTCATTGTATCACCCTTGACAACGTGTTTAATTTGGTAGCCTTTGGGTGTTAATTGGATATGAACAGCGTTAGTGTCACCAAAAAGATTATGTAAGTTGCCCATGATTTCTTGGTACGCTCCATTCAGGAACATTCCCAAATAATAGGGTTGTTCAGGTTTGAATTTATGCAATTCTAAAACTGATTTGACATCGCGCAGGTCAATAAAGCGGTCAATTTTACCATCACTATCACAGGTGAGGTCTGCTAAAATTCCTCGTTGTGTGGGTTCTTGATCTAGCTGATGTATGGGCATGATGGGAAATAGTTGATCAATTGCCCAACAATCCGGTGCTGATTGAAATACGGAAAGATTGATGTAGTAGATGGAAGCCATGATTTTCTCTAGGTCTTCCAATTCATCAGGTACGTATTCCTGCTGTCTGGTAATCTCCAGAATTTTTTGACAACAAGCCCAGTAGAGACGCTCGGCCTTTGCACGTTCTTTCAGGCGCAAAATTCCTAAGTTAAAGCGGCTGATGGCTTCTTCTTTAAATTGAGCAGCGTCGTGGTAAAACTCCTGATAGTTCTCTTGACTGATGGATTGGTAGGTTTCCCAAAGGTAATTAATAATTGGTGATTCTCCCTCTTGTGGGGGTTCTGGGAGTTCAAGGGGGACATCGCTAGTGCTAAGAACGTCAAAGATGAGGACTGATTGATGGGAAGCGATCGCTCTGCCACTTTCACTAATCAGTGTAGGTACGGGTAATTGACGTTCAGCACAAGTATCTTTTAATTCGGCTACAATATCGTTGGCATAGTTTTGCATATTGTAGTTTTTGGAGGCGTAGAAGTTGGTTTGAGAGCCATCGTAATCTACACCCAAGCCACCACCAACATCCAGATATTTCATATCTGCGCCTAACATCGCCAATTCTACATAAATGCGACTGGCTTCTTGAATGGCATCTTTAATGACATTGATGGCAGAGATTTGTGAACCGATATGGAAGTGTAGCAACTGCAAGGAATCGAGTAAATCAGCTTCCCGTAGCTTGTCAACCGCTTCCATAATTTCGGGAATGGTTAACCCAAATTTAGCGCGATCGCCTGTGGATGTTCCCCAACGTCCCATTCCTTGGGTGCTTAACTTCGCGCGTACTCCCAAAATTGGCTTGATTCCCAATTGCTTGTTAGCAGCAATCACCAAATCGACTTCTTCAATCTGTTCTATGACGATAATTGGTGTTTGTCCGAGCCTTTGGGATAACATTGCCGTTTCAATGTATTCTGCGTCTTTGTAGCCATTGCAAATTAACAATGCTCCTGGTGTATCCAGTACAGCCAGGGCAATCATTAATTCTGGCTTAGAACCAGCTTCTAGACCAAATTGATGGGGTTTGCCAAAACGCACCAAATCTTCAATTAAGTGCCTTTCCTGGTTGCATTTGACTGGAAATACACCACGATAAACACCAGTATAGTTATAACGAGCGATCGCTTTCGCAAAACAGGCATTCAACCGCTCAATCCGATCTTCCAAAATATCGGAAAAGCGAATTAACATGGGAAGCCCCAAATTACGCTGCTTTAAAGACTTAACTAATTCAAACAAATCTAGAGAACCGCCGCGATCGCCCTTGGGGGAAACTGTAACGTGTCCAGCCGCATTAATAGAAAAATAAGGCTTTCCCCAACCTTCAATTCGATAAAGGTCTTCGCTGTCCTCAATTTTCCAAGTACGAGGTAAATCGCTTGTCGTGGTAATAGGTGGCAGCAGCTTCTTGTGTTTGTGGTTTTTCAATTCAAATTTATGCCCGTTGGCAGGCATTTTGACAATCTCATCAGCGGTTGACTCGACACCCATTGATTCCTGACCTCTATTTTTCGCCCACGAGATAATAATTTAACAAATTAGTCCGGCAAGCGATATGTACCTAGCAATAATTTTTGATTGGTAATGGGTAATTGGGTAATGGGTAATGGGTAATGGGTAATGGGTAATTGGATTATTAACCTCCCCATCTCCCCTATCTCCCCATCTCTCCCATCCTCCCCATCGCCCTCATCTTCAGAGAATATTCTGGGAGTACTAGACAAAAAACTAAAGACGACTGACAATTAACGCATAAAAGCTTTATTAAGTTTTGGGAGATAGCTTTGGAACGCACATTTTTAGCAATTAAGCCTGATGGAGTCCAGCGCAGACTAGTGGGTGAAATTATCCGTCGCTTTGAAACTAAAGGCTTTACCCTCGTTGGCTTGAAGTTCCAGAAAGTCAGCCGGGAATTAGCTGAACAACACTATGATGTTCACCGGGAAAGACCATTTTTTCCAGGTTTAGTCGAATTTATCACTTCCGGACCTGTTGTGGCGATGGTTTGGGAAGGTGATGGCGTTATTGCTTCTGCCAGAAAAATCATTGGTGCAACAAATCCCTTAAACTCAGAACCAGGAACGATTCGCGGCGATTTTGGTATTAATGTTGGCCGCAATTTGATCCACGGTTCTGATGCTCCAGAAACTGCACAAAAGGAAATTGCACTGTGGTTCAAAGATGAAGAATTAGTAGCTTGGCAACCACACTCAACACCTTGGTTACATGAGTAATTAGGAACTGGTAATGGGTGATTGGTGATTGGTGATTGGAAAAAACTCTTACCCATTACCCATTACCCATTACCCATTACCCAATTCCTATTTCGATACTTCGCTTTTTTCTGGTTCTTCTGGGACTAATTCTTCAATAATGGTGCGTTTGGAAAATCCCCAGGCTAAGATAATAGCGATCGCACTAATCATGATCCATTGTGGTGGCACTAGATTATCATTAACGACTCTCAACAGTAGGCGTAAACCCACAAAAGCTACGGTGATATAGCCGGCATCTTCTAAATTTTCATATTCATCTAACCAGCGAATAAATAACCCAGCCATGAATCGGAGTGCAACAATACCGATTGTGGTTCCTGTGATTACCAACCACCATTCTTGAGAAACTGCGATCGCTGTTGTCACACTATCTAAGGAAAAAGCCAAATCGGTAAAAGCAATCACGGGTATAGCTTGCCACAGAGATTTAAAACGTGGACCGTGATGGTGATTTTCCTCGTCTTCCTGTGATGTAAAGTGTTGGAATACTAGCCACAGTAGGTAAGCAGCCCCCATTAGTTCAAATTGCCAGAATTTTTGTACCCAAGTGGCGGTGAGTAGTAGGGTAATTCTTAGTACATAGGCAAATACTAAACCGATGTTTAGCGCCTGATTTTCCAGCTTTTTGTCTTCTAGTCCCTGTGCGATCGCAGCCAGTGCGATCGCATTATCCGCCGATAGCACAGCCTCTAAAAACACTAGGATTAAGAGGACTATAAAGGCTTCTATGCTGAAATGTAAGTTTAATTGATTAAAAATTTGGTCTAGCATTCCAATTTCTCAGACAGTGAAAATCTCAATTAACAGGATTTAGATATTTTTTATGATCAAGAGTGCAAGAAATTGCTACTTTAGTCCAGTTTAACGTGTAGTTAGCGCATTTAATGACGACTTTCTTGAAAAATAAACCCCAAAAAATTTTATCATACTAGTATATTTACGGTGTTAACAATCCTCAAAAGCTGGCAGATATACAAGCATTTGTGATCATTAAGTTACACTTTTATACACAAAATGATTTATTAACGTTCGTTAGTATGAAATTAATATTGCGTGGGTAATTAACTACAAACAGAATTTATGCAAAAATGGTTTTATTAACATCTAAGGTAAAACTAAACAATCAAGAAAATCAAAATGAAAATTAGTAACATTAGATTACGTCCTCAGCAATTACTCTTATCACTGTCGGTGGTATGTGGTATTTTAGGTATAATAAATACCGATACTGTATCTTCTCAAACTACTTCTGTAGACCGAATTTTAAAGGTTAAACCTAATTTAAGTACTACTTTTAAGCGGCGAGAAAACTGGTATCAACAATCGAAAGATATAACCAGTAATGAGGAAAAATGCTCAGTTAGACAAGGTACGAAATTTTTTGTTTCTACCATCAGAAGACAAATTCAGAATGCACCAGCACGTCCTCAAGGTAACACTGAGAAATTGAGTGATTATTGGGAAGTTACATTTGAACAACCACTCCCTTGTCAACAGGATACAGACAATAATCCCACCTGGTTTGTCTATAAACAACACGTACAAGAACTAAGAACTATTCTTGTTCCTTAGAGGTTGTTTGAAAAGTCTCAATTATTACTCGCCCTGGCGACTAGAAGTCGCGGCTACACAGACAAAACCCACCTGCGTGGGTTTGAAAACCTTAATTTTGTGTTAGTCAACGGAGGTGGACTTCTCGGAGGGAAGCCACTTCGTGTCCTGCTTGTGTAGTAGCGTTCGCCCTTGGCGTGGCGAAGCCATATTATAATCGCCGAAAACTTTTAAAACATCCTCTTAGTGGTTGCTTTAAAATTCTAAAATGTCATCAGAAAGATGAAAGCATTACCTACTTTGAGTAATGCTCATTTTTTAGCGAATAAGTCAGGAGTTAGGAGTTAGAATTCAGGAGGAAGAAGAATATTTTTCTCTTCTGTTCCCTGCTATATCAAATATTCTGTATCCTGAATCCTTACGCGAATAAATTTGACTAGATGACTTAATAGGGCTTGCTGATAGTGTGCTGTAAGCCCTAAATATTTAATTTCCCGATTTACGAAAACCTAGAAAACCTATCAACTAGATTATTTGCTAAATCTAATAATTCTTGATTGCAAATATCACCATTACCAATTAAAATATCCCGCACAGCAAATAATTTTTCATCTCCTCTATAAATCCGCAAAGATTCTTCCAAATTTACGGCTAAATCAAACAGTGATTCATTTCTCAAATAATACCTAATTTTCACAGCTACATCATCATCACTAACTAGAAATTCCTTAATAGCATCAAATAAAGAATTAGAGATTTCATCATCTCCCCAAGTTTCTAACCAATCTCCATCTACATCTTCAACATAGAGATGAACAAAATTTAGCCCATTTTCTAACCAGTCTTGTTGCATTCTGCGGGCTGCTGCTAAAATTTCAGCAAATTCATCTACTTGAGTAGTGCTGTTCATTGTTTGTTGGTTAACCATAAATGCTGTTGTAAGCAGATAGCGATGTAGGAAAGGACTGAGATATTCAATATCGAAATTTGACATCAGGAAAAATTGACATACTTTCCTTGAGCAAGATGGTCGCTGTTATAGAGTGCCACGTTGACTAACTGATTAATGAAATCACTTTCTCCGGGGTTGTAACTTAAAAACAATCCTCTTTCTATTTCCCACAATTGCAGTGAATTTTGCCACTTCTCATACTTTCTGACATGAAACTCTTCACTAACACTGGTAACTTGAATACAAAGTGGTTTTTGCTGATGATTACTAATGATTAAGTCTGTTGCCATAGAGAGATCAGCAATATAGCGCTGCCAAAAGCTCCCTTCACGACGGACAATATCTTGAGCTATTGATTTAATGATATCACTATCAAACTGATTAAACTCTCCTGCCATTATTTTTTTCTTCCAAATATAAAATTTGGCATCTGTTGAGTTTATCCATCGAGGAAATAGGTAACTGTACCAATATCTTTCATTTGCGGTCATTTGGTCAAATTTTGCTTGTCGTTCTGCTTCCGAAGGTAAAGATTGAATGATCAGCCAAATTGTAGAGTCTGTAATTACCTCTAGAAGAAACGCTAGGACAAATGGTTTTGCAGTCAGGGAACCAGGCCGAATGAATTTTACCCAACGATTGATCTCGTTTAGTCTTTTTGCTAACTGAGGATCTATCGTTGATGCTTTCTCGGTCAGTGACTTTAGTTTATCCTTTATCTCTTTTGCTTGCAAACTAGGCCCTACTTTTCAGTGACTAACAGTTTTGTTGAAAATTTATACCTTGTATCAGGATGAACCGAATCATAGTTTATTATTAAAATCTGGTTTTAAAAGGAGATTCCCTTAAAAAGCTAATTGTTCCAAAGTATTTTAATTAACAATCTGTGAGTATGTAACAACACAGGTTTTTCCCCGGCTAATGGGTGTAATATACCTATTAATTTAGGGAGGTGTTGCTATTTTACCCTCTAGGAAGGGACAAGAGGTGTAATTTTTATTTTCCTAAATCACACTTAACATTTCCTTTAGGTTTAACCAAATTCTGGAGGGTTTTGAGTCAAGATCGACTAAATCAGCAGCGAATTAAGAATTATTTTAATCTGCTATTGCACGTTAAATTTATTTAATATTGGTGTAGGTGTGGGTGGGGTTAAGGATGCCTGTGGCTGTGCTGTTGTCGCCAAAGTCCCATGTAATTGTATGTGTTATTTAATGAGGGATCTGAGTTATGGATGCTGAAGAGTTGTTGCAGCGTTATGCTGCTGGGGAAAGAAACTTTAGTGGGGTTGATTTGAGGGAAGCCGATTTGAGTAGTGCTGAATTGGGTAGAGCCAATTTGA
>NZ_JAYGGY010000105.1:0-31277 GCF_034931625.1 Anabaena cylindrica UHCC 0172
GTTGGGTTGCGCTGTCGCTTAACCCAACCTACAAAAAATGGACAAGGTATTGATATAGAATTATGGATTTTATCTCTTGTAGGGTGCATCAGAACCGATAATTTAGCAAACAACAGATTTTATCTATCTGACGCACCATACTAATATGTGATGCCAAAAGCCTGAAACTAGGCAATTTCGTTCACACATATCATGTGCAGTTTGTACTGTAGAAGGATATTGTTGGAGTCTAATTTAACTTGTAGCTTCAGACATTCCCAGGAATTTTTGTGTCTGTTCAGTGATGCTAAACAAGCTATCTGCATGACAGAAAATTTCCCAAGCGCGAACTCCCATAAAACCAATACCTGCAACTGCAAGGGGAATGGCTGCTGCGCCTAAAAGTGCGGCTATAGGTGGGAATATCATACAAATTGTCAGTAAAATTCCTGTGATTACACCACCTGCTATACCTGCTTTAGCGGTAGCTGTGGCGACTTTCTGTACTAATTCCTGTTGTGTAATTTTACCTTCGACGCATAACAACGAATTTTCTAGGATGGAGAATACCAACTCAATTGCTGCTGCGGCAACTACTCCTTTTAAAACTGCTCCCACCACTTCTGCCACTGCGGCTTTAAATGCTGCGTCAGCTAAAACCTGCTGGGCTACGGCTAGTTCTTCTGGTGTCATGTCTACGCCACCACGAGCGCGGTTAATCCAAAAATGCTCAAAAATGCCGTTAGTGGCTTCGCTGCCACCTCCATTAACATGAGCTTGGATATGACTCCAGTCTTTATCTTTACAAAACGCTCGAATTGCTTCTGGGCCTTGAGCGCGAATCTGTGCAGGAATGCTTTCAAACACTTTTGCAGCTTCTTGAATATCACGCATTCCATTACGCACTCCAGCCCGTGCAAATTTAAATTGCAGATTTGCTGGCAAGTTCTCAAACCGGATATGATGAGCGATTTTAAAAGCTTCTTGAGTGGCAATTATACCAGCACTAACTATTGAACTGGGTGCTGCTTGTGCAAAATTGCCTATCTGAGTTGTAGTTTCTTGTATTTTAGCAATGCCTTGGTGAGCTAAATTCTGAGTATCAGTAACAGCTGCTTGCACCTTGTCACTCAGAAATTCGAGGGGATTAAGATTACTTTGCATACCTGGTAGTGAAGCTATTACTGTAATATGGTTGCCTAGATAATTTATTTATACCATAACATCAGGAATATAGTTTAAGTGGATTTGCGGAACCAAAAATTTCCCGACTTTTTGTGAAAATTTCGCTATTGCTTATTTTTACAGTCGGGAGAATGTTAACTAGAAATACTTTCAATTAGATGCCAATGTCGGCTGTGTTCAATGGACTGCCTCACAAAATCAAATATTTGTCGGCAGTGATTATTTAATTGAAGTGGGAGTTCCTCATTTTTCATGATAATATTCATCCCGGTTTCGGTTTCTGTAGCATTGGATTTATCAATCAGTACTTCTATTGTCACTAATTTAGAAAAGGATACTTGACCGGGAATTTCACGGGCCATAATGTAGTCCGCTGTATAGTATTGAACCTCTAAATGACATTCCTGTAGAAGTTGTATTAGTAATCCTTGTAACTGATCAATGGGAACAGAAATAATAAACGAACAGGTATAGCGAGCCATAATAGCCCCAGGCCTTGTAACACTCTGTTCATCCTATAATACGGAAGCTCATAACGGACAAGTCATGAGAGATTTATTATCAAAATTCAGGAGTTAGTCATATACTGCAAACGGGTCAAACTTGGACTTATGTCATACTGACCGTAACGTAGTGCAGGGAAGTATCTCGGAGATTCTTCACTTCGTACCCTACGGGAAGCAAGCTACAGAATGACACTTTTAACCCGTTTTTAGTATAAAACTCACTTGATACTTGGTATTTGAGTTAAATTTTGTACTCCTTTTACCTGCAATATACTGTATGTAAAATTTTGTAGATTTATTTCAATACCTTGTCCAAATCGAAAAAAGTCTTAATATACAAGGTTTGGTTTCATGCTTCAACCCAAAAAATGCGTTGGGTTGCGCTGTCGCTTAACCCAACCTACAGAAAATAGACAAGGTATTGTTATTTAGTAGACAATTCCCGCCGATATTCAATTCTCAGGTGTTGTTTGTGAGATTCTAAGAACGGAAGGCGAGAAATCTCTGTTAATCCCCATGCTGTAAATTGAGTAAGTTCGGACTCAGACACAAACCAAGGTGGGCCATCTGGTTCGGCTTCTGTTTCTCGAAATCCTGTAATTATTAATAAGGTTCCCCCGACTGCAACCATAGAAGCAACTGATTCAATGACTAGGGAACGTACATTCAATGGTAGTGCTTGAATATTCCGACATTCAAATACTAAGTCAAAAGCTTGCTGCCATTGGGTAGGAATTGCGAACAAATCTGCAACCATATAAGTAACAGCCGAATCAGGAAATCTTTGCTGACACCAAGTAACTGCTGTGGGAGAGATATCAAAGGCTGTGACATGAAATTCATGTTTAGCCAAAGCTTCGGCATCATCTCCTAAGCCACAACCAATTACCAGGGCTGAAGGCTTGTCACGGGTGTGAGGATAAGTGTTTAGCCAATTTTGTAAATAGGGATGGGGGGTTAAGTTTGCCCAAGGTACTTGATTTGCATCACCTTGAGATTCTGCATATAAGACTTCAAACCAGGATGAGGGGTTTGATTGTTTTATTGCTTGGGTGGCTAATTGTTTAATCTTCTGCTGTATGGTTTCTGGTTGTTGTTCACTCATACTAGTTATGGGTTTCAAGCTAAAATCTATATTTGCTAGATGCGATCGCTCTCAGGAGTCCCATCAAGCGATCGCTATACAGAACTAGTTTCTATTACTCTGGAACATCAATCAAAATATTGCCATCTTCCACACGCACCGGGAATACTGGTAGGGCTTTGGCTTGGGAAACCATTGACATTAACTTACCTACTCCGGGTGGCCAAGGACACCAAGTTTGCACTTCACCAGTACTCAAGTCAAAAGCACTCCGGTGGAAAGAGCAAACAATCGTTCCGTCTTTAATTTTCCCAGATTTCATGGGTAAATTTAAATGAGGGCAGTTATTTTCCACAGCATAAAGGTTATTCTCGTGGTTTAACACCAGAATTTTTCTGTCCCCTACTTTCACAACTTCTCTAGCACCAGGTGCTAATGCATTAGCAGCCAGAATTTTAGTCCAAGCCATAGAGTTCTCCTTTCTTTACAGAATCTGTTCTCAGTTTGCCCTTAACGGGTGACAAGTGCGATCGCGCTCTTTCTTGGATGCCCGGAGGGCTTTTGTCAGTTCGCTTATACTCTACCCATTAGTGACAATCCCTAGGCTATCTTAAAAAGAAACGTTATAAATATTCTCATTATTACTTGCGGAGAAAATTACTTTGTCAAATTTTATGTACCAAGCACAACCACCTTTAGAATTTATTCCCCCAGCGTTTAACCCATTATTATTAAGATGTGTACATCTTTTGTTACCCAACTGGATACGCTGGAAAACTCCCATTCACCAAATTGAAGCCGAAAATGTCAAAGTTTTGGTAGATATCTATCAGCAGTTCCAGGCAGGTAAAATCCGCTTCATGTTGGCGTTCCGTCATCCTCAAACAGAAGATCCACTTTGTTTAGCTTATTTGTTTTCCCAACTTATACCCAAGGCAGCACGAGAGCAAGGTATACAACTACAGCATCCAATTCATGCCCATTTTATCTATGATCGGGGTATTCCTCTCTGGGCTGGTCAACATATTGGTTGGCTTGCTTCTCATTTAGGTGGTACTTCCATTCAACGGGGTAAAGCTGACTGGACAGGGTTGCGTTCAGCGCGGGATTTGTATATGAATGGTCAGTTTCCTATGGCTGCTGCACCAGAAGGTGCAACTAATGGGTTATCAGAAATTGTCAGTCCTTTGGAACCAGGTATTGCTCAAATGGGCTTTTGGTGTGCCGAAGATTTACAGAAAGCTGGTAGAAGTGAAGAGGTGTTAATTTTACCAATTGGACTTCAGTATAGTTACATTAATGAACCTTGGGAAGCGATCGCAAATTTATTAACTGAATTAGAATCAGCTAGTGGTTTATCTGTCAACCCATCTACTAGTACTTCTTTTGAGATCCTTTATCCTCGATTATTGAGTTTAGCAGAACATTTATTATCTATAATGGAGCAATTTTATACCCGATTTTATCATCAAACATTGCCAGATGAAAAGATTATTAATGGAGAAATTAAAGATAGAAATGAAGCCCTAGCTTATCGGTTACAAGCCGTCATGAATGTAGCCTTATTTATTGCTGAACAATATTTCGATTTACCATCTAGAGGCAATTGGAATGATAGATGTAGAAGGGTAGAACAAGCAGGTTGGAATTATATCTTTAGAGAAGATTTTAAGGATATTGAATTATTATCACCAATTGAGATAAATTTAGGCGATAAAATTGCCGAAGAAGCTTATTTGCGGATGTGGCACATGAGGTTAGTTGAGAGTTTTGTCGCCGTTTCTGGGATTTATATCCGCGAAAAACCAACAGTAGAAAGATTTGCAGAAACAACCTTGCTTTTATGGAGTATGGTCAATAAAATCAATGGCAATAATCCTTTACAGCGTCCGCAGTTGGGTAAGCAACAGGTGAAAATTACTGTGGGTACACCGATATCTGTTTCTGAACGTTATTCGGGGTATAAGGGGAGTCGTGTGGGAGCTAGACAAGCAGTGTCTGAATTAACAAACGATTTGCAGCAGGTGTTGGAGGGGTTAACAGGTGTGGGATGATGCCTGAATTATGCATTAAGTTTTTTAACCCATGCGGGGCATGATACGAGCGTATTGAGCAAAGATTGGTCCGCTGTCCAAAATTCGGCTGATTCTAGCTCGGCAACTGCCAGAAAAGCAGCATCATAGAGAGTTGTCAGAGAGAATTTTTCTGCGATCGCATAAGTTTTGGTGCGGATAGCATCACTATCGAGGTACTCAACAGGCATTTGGCAAAAATCATCATAAAATGCCTCTGCTTGTGCTGCGGTAATTGTTCCCAATCTAGCTTTTTTTCGCAATATTGACCCAACTTCAGCCCATGCAAATGCTGGAGCAACTAAGCGCATATTTGATGTCAGTAAGGGAATAATCAATTGTCTGGCTTGGGTTTGCAGTATTTCCGGTAAAAGATAGGGAATCCAAACACTGGTGTCAATACACTTAGTCACGCCGTTCCTCACCTGCTCGCAAATGACGAATCAAGTCTAAAGAGCTTGATTGCATACCTGTTTGAGCTTCCACTTCAGCACTACGAGCCACAATCCGCTGATGGGCTGCCAGGGAGCGCCTTCTTCGCACTTCATGAGCGATCGCTTCTACAACCATCTCATTAAAAGACTCACTGCTCTCTCGTAACTGCTTTGCTTGCTGAAGTAGGTGAGCAGGAATGCGGATAGTTACTGCCTCTCGTTCCATAGTTACAATAGCTATAGTTATAAAATGATATCATATAGTGTAACTATTATCTGTATTAGTGTGCCTTTGGTCATGAGAGTGCGATCGCTAAATCATAAAATTTGTTGATCTATATGTAAAAAAATGAAAAAGCCAACTATTAAAATCAGAAAAGCAACCATAAATGATCATCAAGGCGTGACAAAGTATGCAATCAAGCTAGTACATCAACATCAAAACTACAATCCATACAGGTTTGTTGAATTTACAAATCATGAACAACAGCTTTTTGATTTCTTTGCTGAACAAATTGATAACCCAAAAGCAGTTGTATTAGTTATAGAAGTAGAAAATGAAATCGTTGGGTACTCATTTATACGATTAGAAGAAAGCAGTTTTGTTGATATTTCACCAGAAGCAGTATGGCTTCATGATATTTACATTGATGAATCAGTGCGGGGACTAGGAGCAGGAAAATTACTCTTAAATGCTTCAATAGATGCAGCTAAACAGTTAGGAACAAAAGTTTTGATACTTCAAGTAGCTGCACAAAATGAATTTGCAAAAAAGCTATTTGAAGCTAACGGATTTAATATAGCAACTTACGAAATGATGATGAATCTAGATGAAGGCTCAAAAAATCTAGAAGTCTGAATCTAAGGGACTTTCAAAAAATAAATTACCCAAGATAAACGAACCGCAGAGGCGCAGAGGACACAGAGGAATAAGGGTTTGGGGGTGGGGTTCTTGTACTTCATAACACCGGGAAGTACTTATATATTAGACTGTTATCCTGCACAATCACCAAATAAAAATCGGTGTAGGAAACTGCACCGATTTTCAGAATTAATTCTATTTTCCGCACATTTTTCTCACGCTAATGCGGAAGCTTGAGGTTTGGCAAAAATCATCCTCCCGGCGGAAGTTTGTAAAGCACTGGTGACAACTACCCGTAATTCACCACCAACATAACTGCGGCCTTCTTCAACAACTACCATTGTTCCGTCATCTAAATAGCCAACACCTTGAGTTGGTTCTTTACCTTCTTTGAGAATTTTTAAATCTAGATTATCTCCAGGTAAATAAGAAGGACGAACTGCATTTACCAAATCATTGACATTTAAAACTGGGACTTTCTGCACACTAGCAACTTTAGATAAATTGTAGTCATTAGTTAATAGCGTACCGTTGATTTCTTGGGCAAATTTTACCAATTTAGCATCAACTGTGCTAATATCCTCGTAGTCTGCTGGGTTGATGAGAATGCGTTCAGGGTAAGTTTCTTTAATGCGGTTGAGTATTTCTAGTCCCCGTCTTCCCCGCACCCGCTTTTGATCTTTACTGGCATCAGCAACTTGTTGTAATTCTTGTAAAACAAATTGCGGTACAAGTATCACCCCTTCCAAGAATCCTGTTTCTAATAGGGTTTCAATGCGACCATCAATAATGCAACTAGTATCTAAGACTTTGGTATTGGCTGGTTTCAGGGTTCCTTCTACCACTAAGGTTTCTACGGTGTTGGGATTAATTAACCGTAATAAACCCCGTCCGTGAGTATCTGCCAAATTCATGCCAGTAACGGAAAGTATTATACTGCCGACAACTGCCACAAGAGGTTTAATAAATCCAAAATCTGCGGGAATGGGTAGTAAAAATAGCGGGGCTAACATTAAATTGGCGAGTAATAGCCCAATTACTAAGCCAATGGCACGGGTTAAAATGACTTCCAGGGGCATTTCGCGGACTTGCGCTTCTAAGCGACGATATGCAGTCTGGAAACTCAGCCCAATTGCACCACCGATAATAGCAGCAAAGACAGCAACAACTAAGCGCAATGCGTCTAGGTTTGTGACTCCGTTGAGGGTTCCAGGGGGGAGTAGTTCGGTGCTGTAGTAACCTATTCCCGATGCAGCCAGAATAAATGAGATAATGATAATGAAATCAAGCATGATTGTGGTTTTTTCCTACAACTGTGATTTACCCAGTAGAGTAAGGTATTTTTTAGATCAACGGTGAGGTTGATTGAGAAATATGAACTTAAACTAGGTGCTTCGGCAGTTAATACAATATATGCAAACATTATAACTAAAGAGTTTTCTCTGCATAACTATTCTTATTTTTGTTATCAAAAGATAAAAAGTTGTAAACAAACTACTCATTTTCATGATTTTTATTTGTCCATGAAATTAATTTAATTTTTGATCATAATGAGTCTAAAAGATGTTGCTGTTGCAGTTCCCACTGCTGCTTATGTACATATTCCCTTTTGTCGGCGACGGTGTTTTTATTGTGATTTCCCGGTGTTTGTGGTGGGCGATAGCTACGCTGACCCAATGTACCGCTCACGGAGGGAAACATCTGCTACGATTTGCCAGTATGTTGAGGCAGTTTGTCACGAAATCAGCATCTCACCAACCTTGAGTCAACCCCTAGAGACAATTTTTTTTGGTGGTGGTACTCCTTCGCTGTTATCGACAGAACAGTTGCAATGTATATTAACAGCGTTAGAGAAGCGTTTTGGTATTGCGGAGGGGGCAGAAATTTCTATGGAAATGGACCCCGGTACATTTGATTTAGGACATATTGCAGGTTATTGCAGTGTGGGTGTAAACCGGGTAAGTTTAGGTGTGCAAGCCTTTCAAGATGAATTATTAAAACTTGCAGGGCGATCGCACTCCGTTGATGATATCTTTGCAGCTATAGAGTTAATCCACCAAGTCGAGATACCCGAATTTAGCTTAGACCTAATTTCCGGGTTGCCACATCAGTCTTTGGTTCAATGGCAAGATTCCCTCACTAAAGCAGTAGAAATTGCCCCCACCCATATCTCTATTTATGATTTAACCATAGAACCAGGGACAGCTTTTGGTCGTTATTACAAACCAGGAGATAATCCCCTACCGACAGATGAAACCACTGTTCAAATGTACCAACAAGGGCAAAAAGTCTTAACCGGTGCAGGTTATGAACATTATGAAATTTCTAACTATGCCAAAAGTGGACATCAGTGTAGACATAATCGGGTTTATTGGCAAAATCTCCCTTATTATGCTTTTGGTATGGGTGCAGCTAGTTATGTGCAAGGTAAACGCTTCACCCGTCCACGAAAAACTATGGAATATTACGAATGGTTGCAAAATGGCGCAGTGATTGATTGTGAAATTACACCCCCAGATGAAGAATTGTTAGAAACTTTAATGTTGGGGTTGCGGTTAGCAGAAGGTTTGAGTTTGATGACGTTGGTGGAGAAGTTTGGAAAAGGCAAAGTAGAGGAAATTAAACAGTGTTTGCAACCTTATTTTGGTAAGGGTTGGGTGGAAATCGTGGAAGAAAGGTTACGTTTAATTGATCCTAATGGATTTTTATTTTCTAATGTGGTATTGGCAGATTTATTTGATAAATTGGGTGAGTGAATAAATTACCTGCATTTTTCCGAAAAAGTTAGAAACCATTGTGTAGCAGAAAGAAACTTCTATTTGCAGAATATATGCAATTAATTATGATTCAAAGCTAATATAGCGGTTATCGGTCGGATGCAGTACAATCGAGGGCGAGAAAACCCACCCCTAAAGGCTTTGCAATTTCTTGACTGAATAATTTTAGACTTTGGATTAAAATGCAAATCTAAAATCAAGGGTTTCAAGCCTCTTTTTTAAAGAAGAAGTTAATCTAAAATCGGGTGAAGAGTATTCTCAACACAATAATTATGAAATCACAATTTTACAAAAATGCTTAATCGTTTGATTCCATGAGGTGAGGGTTTAGGTTTTTTCTTAATTTTGTAAAAGTTCAAGTCTCAGTCGTCTGGATTGGACATCTCCAAAAATTAAATATGCGTCACCTGAAACCCTTGTAGTAGAGACGTTACATGGAACGTCTCTACATTCATTCTCGGAGATGTCTAGTATATTAACGTAAGTTGCTAGTTAGGGAAAATGTCTGAATCAGGATATCCAGGATTTAAGGATTTACAGGATTAAAACAGAAAATTATTCACTAATGACCAATGACCAATGACCCATTCCCGTTCTCAACTAGATAACTAGCAACTTGAGTTATTAGATATCTCCAAAAAAGAACGTTTCTACAAAATTTATAGATTAAGATTCCCTACCCGAAGCCCAAGTATCACGCCATTTAACAGTACCTTCTTTGGCAATTACCCAACGGCGATTGACGAGATTTTCCCGCAGAGGCGATCGCCCTTCCCGCCACATGGCATACTTGTAACTGATTAAATTACCTGCACTCTCATCAAAAGGAATCTCCGCAAACCAAGTATTAGCGTTGATGTACTCTAGAGGATATGCCTTCGCAATATCCCAGTTACCCAACTCTGGACAGTCCCCAGTCACAACAATGGTTTCTCCTGGTTGGGTATTTACGCCATTGAGTTGCACGCGGACAATTGTTTCCCCTTGAATGCGTTCTCCCACGCGGCTGAAAACAATTACTCCCCGTTCTTCCAGTTGCAAATTATAAATCTTGCCATCTTTAACTTCATACTTATTGCGAGTTACTACACAGGTATGTTCACCGTCGGATAGTTCGGTTTCAACTTCTGGGAGAGTGACTTCTCCACCCCGGTTGAGTGCGACAAAACACAGAGAATCACGATAGCGGCGCACATAACAGTAAACGTCAGGTGTGATGTATTTTGGCCATTGGCTACCCATTGCGACAGCGGGATTTAGTCGTCGCAAACCAGATAGCAGTCTGATAGTGCGATAAATTTCTGTATCGTTATCCCATTTATCCATCATTGGGCGGTTGTAAGGATCATTACCGCCATCAGTATCGTTGTGCAGATATTGTTCTGTGCCGTAATAGATGCAGGGAATGCCGCGAGAAGTCATAATGAGAGCGATCGCTACTTTCAACATTGCTGGATCAGGATTCAGCGATTGAAACCGGGACATATCATGGTTATCAATGAAAGTGACTAACTCAGTCGCCCCGTTGTAAGCATGGTCTTGATCAAAGATATCTTGAATTGCGTGGAATCCATCTTCAGAACCTTGTCCTAGTGCCGCCCGAATCGCCGTACACAGTCCAAAATCCAAAATAGTCATCCCGGAGTAGTTAGCAAATTCCACCGAGCGATCGTCACTAGGATGGTTATAAATCCATTCCCCAAAAATGAACACATCTGGCTTGTGATTCATCATCTCGCCAGTAAATTCTTGCCAAAACCAAATCGGCATATGCTTGACAGTATCTACCCGCAGTGCATCCACACCCCGATCTAGCCATTGTTTAATCGCTGACTTGATGTACTCACGATAGTCACTATTATTTTCATTGAATGTAGCTAAACCGGCTAATTCACAGTTCTGCACTTGCCATTCATCTTCCCAATTCTGCACTTCCCCATAATGGTGATACCAATTATTGACATCGTTGTTGAAGTCGGCAATTTTGACTCCATCATCATACAATTCACCCTTACTACCATTAGTATCAGGGCTGCTATGGTTGCAGACAATATCCAACACCAACTTCATTTTGCGGTGATGCAGTTCGGTAATTAAGCGATCGAATATCGTATTTTTTTCTTCTTGGGTATTATTTAACGAAGGATCTTCTCCTTCAGCAATATAGCGAGGATTTATTCGTTTAAAGTCTTTAGTCCAATAGCCATGCATTGCGGCATTGCTAATAAATAAATCTTCTACCTGCTCAAATAGGGGAGTTAACCAAAGAGTAGTTACTCCCATTTTTTGCAAATATTCTAATTTATCAATCACACCTTGTAAGTCACCACCCCAATACTTACCCCAATCTTTGCGAGTGGGATCATATAGTTTTGAGTTAGCACCTTCACTATTATCTGGATCACCATCATGAAAGCGATCAACTACGAGAAAGTAAATTGTTTCTTGGCGAAATTCGATATCTCTGGTGTAAAGAAACTCTAAATCAATTTCTGTATCTGATGTAGTCGCTTGTATAATCGCTTCTACAGTTGTCTTTTCCGAACCGACTTTGTACTGTTCTGATGAAGACTGTGATCCAGGAGTTTGTACCATACAAAATTCAATATCCATGAGGATGAAATTATGTATTTCAGATTAAATATAAGACAGCTTCTCTGTAAACCTCCCTAGGAGGTATTCTTTGTTTAATTGCGATCGCCTATTTTTAAGATATAAAAAATATTAGAGAGCATCAACTTCAATCAAATCAAGTAGGGGCGTATTGCTTTATCTCTTATCTCGTTCCCAGTCTCCGGCTGGGAATGCTATCATAGAGGCTCTGACTCTACTTTCAAAAGGAAGGCAGAAGCCATTCCCATACTCTGTGGGAACGAGAAAATATTTTTATAAACCAAAATTTCCGGCGGTGCGCTAAAAATAACGCACCCTACAGGTTTTTAAGGAACAATCAAAACTGGACAAGGGGAAAGATTAATAACGCGACTGGTGACGCTATCAGTAGCACCCTCATCAGTTAAGCCTAAACCCCGACAGCCCATAATAATTAAACTAGCCTCAATTTCATCCGCAACATCACAGATAGTAAAGGCTGGTTTACCCTGTCTTTCCATGACTTCGGCTGTAATACCCTGCTGAGAAAATAAAGCTTGGGCATTTTCCAGGAGTTTAGCAACAGCCTCTGGAGACATCATAGGATCGCTATTCGGCGCGTCTGCGGCTGGTTCTTCCACCACAGACAGCAGTACTAAGCGACTGCCATATTTCTGCACAACGTTGGTAACTACTTCGGCAGCTTCCCGCGCAGCGCGACTTTGATCAATTGGAAACAGAACTGTTTTAAACATAAATCACCTCAGCACCCCTCACTCCGGTAAAATCTTGATAGTTATATTCCAAAACCATAACAAAAAGGCAATCAGGAGAGTTTGGCTGTGTCGAAAAAAAGTTTAGCAAGTTTATCTGCGGCGGATGTATCTGGAAAACGCGCTTTAGTGCGGGTTGATTTTAACGTGCCTGTGGATGATAAAGGCAGCATTACTGATGATACTCGGATTCGGGCTGCGCTGCCAACTATCCAGGATTTGACCAAAAAGGGTGCTAAAGTCATTCTCGCAAGTCATTTCGGCCGTCCCAAGGGTGTAGATGACAAATTACGTTTAACACCTGTTGCTAAACGCCTTTCTGAATTGTTGGGGCAAGAAGTTGTCAAAACTGATGACTGTATTGGTGATGATGTGGCGGCTAAGGTTGCGGCGTTGCAAAATGGCCAAGTGCTGTTACTAGAAAATGTCCGCTTCTACAAAGAAGAAGAAAAGAACGATCCTGAATTTGCGAAGAAATTGGCAGCAAACGCTGATTTTTATGTAAATGATGCATTTGGTACTGCTCACCGCGCCCATGCTTCAACTGAGGGTGTAACTAAGTTTCTCAGTCCTTCTGTAGCTGGTTATTTGGTTGAGAAGGAATTGCAATACTTACAAAGTGCAATTGAAGAACCTAAGCGTCCTTTAGCAGCTATTATTGGCGGTTCTAAGGTTTCCAGCAAAATCGGTGTTATTGAAACTCTGTTGGAAAAGTGCGATAAGTTGATCATCGGTGGTGGGATGATTTTCACCTTCTATAAAGCCCGTGGTTTGAGCGTTGGTAAGTCTTTGGTAGAAGAAGACAAGCTGGAACTAGCAAAGGCTTTGGAAGCTAAAGCGAAGGAACGCGGTGTGGCTTTGTTGCTGCCTACAGATATTGTCTCCGCAGATAAGTTTGCTCCTGATGCTAATGCTACTACTGTCAGCATTGAGAATATCCCTGCTGATGGTATGGGTTTAGATATTGGTCCTGATTCTATCAAGGTTTTCCAAGCGGCTTTGGCTGATTGCAAGACTGTGATTTGGAATGGACCTATGGGTGTGTTTGAGTTTGATAAATTTGCTGCGGGTACAGTTGCGATCGCACATACTCTAGCAGAAATCGGCAAAACCGGCACAACTACCATTATCGGTGGTGGCGACTCTGTAGCGGCTGTGGAAAAGGTAGGTTTAGCTGATCAAATGAGCCACATTTCTACTGGTGGTGGTGCTAGTTTGGAGTTGCTAGAAGGTAAGGTTTTACCTGGTATTGCAGCTTTGGATGAAGCATAATTGAAAGTATGAAGGATGAAGTTTTTGGCTTTGTCCTTCATTCTCTGCAATTAACCAAATTAAGTAAAACAATATGCAAGTACAAACTCGCAAACATATTTACACCCCTGAAGAATATTTAGAACTAGAGGAAACAGCACTTTATAAAAGCGAATATCGCAATGGAGAAATTATACCTATGACTGGTTGCACGACAAATCATAATCAAATCGCGCTTAATTTTGCATCATTTTTATTATATGTTATTAGAGGAAAAAAATATCGTGTTTTTATTGGAGATGTACGTTTATGGATTCCCGAATATCGAGAATATACTTATCCTGATGTGATTTTAACTGATGAAAAGCCTATTTATGCCGATAAAAATAATACTAATGAAACAGCCCTGCCCATCAGGTATACAGTATGACATAAGTCCAGATTTCACCAAAAGAAGAATTTCGAGACATATTTGAATCTACTAAGTCTTGGGATGAAAACATAATGAATTTATTAGATTGGATGCATGATGGACTTTCGTATTTTCCCAAAAGTATAGGAACAATGGTTAGATGGTTTGGTGAAGTCGTAGGTTATTTTGACGACAGAACTACCAGTGTTACTGTGGAAAGAATTAATAATAAACTCAAATTAATCAAAAGACTTGGATATGGATTTCGTAACTTTAGTAATTTCAGATTACGTAGTTTACTAAACTGGCACTTTAGTATTAATTTTCCATAAAAGAGACGCAAGAGCCATTTTATGCCCTGTAAACAAACTTAGATACACAATTAACTTGACTGCTACGGAAATACTTTTTATGGAGAGGCTTATTTTTAAAAATGGAGGATTTATTAACCGGAAGGACTTCAAAAAATCAGAAATTTATAAAGTGGCTACTTGTTTTTAGTTGATAAATCTAAGAAAGTATCAGGGCTGGTAGCTAAAAACACAATTTTACTTTTTCATTACCTTTGTCTATAAAATCAATTCTTGAGTACATTTATATGAATACGATGTTTTGTTCTGACTATTCACGGCAAATAGGAGAAGATATTATTGGTAGTGCCACTAACTACCAAACTTACATTTTAGTGGAATGTCCTCAACCTTGGATGTCAGAAGCATTTAAATCCAAATGGGTTCCAGATAATTTGCGGGTTTTAGTAGAAGAAGTAAAACGTAGTAAGCTATCAATTCAGTTTCTTTTAATTGCCAATGATCAATCACATAAAATAAAAGAAACAACTTTATTGATTTATCAAAAACAAGAGGGTTTAATCAATGGATACTGTAAGCAAGAGTTTAAGTTAACAAATATTGAACAAGTAGCAGGAATTATACATAAATGGTTATTGGATGAAAGTCTAGATTGTCAGATAGAAAATGATATAAATAGAGATATTTTAGTATGTACACATGGCAGCCATGATCAGTGTTGTGCTAGATATGGAAATTCTTTTTACTATGATGCTAAAAATACAATTTCTGATTTGCATTTTGATAATGTACGAGTTTGGAAATCAAGCCACTTTGGTGGACATCGCTTTGCTCCCACAGCTATAGATTTGGCAGAAGGAAGATATTATGGTGTTCTTGATCATGATTCTTTCAAATCCATTTTAACTCGTACTGGTGATATTAAATTTTTGAATAAAGTTTATCGTGGCTGGGGCATTTTGCCGTCTGCATTACAGATTTTAGAAAGAGAAATAATTCTCCATCAAGGATGGGATTGGTTTAACTATAAAGTAGCAGGAAAAATATTAGAAAAAAGTTTAGATAATAATACAATGTTAGCAGAGATAAGTTTTGCAAAACCGTCTGGTTCTCTCTACACATACCAGGCTAAACTTGTGAAAGATCCAGTCAAAACTCAAGCAGTAAAGAGTTCTTGTCATGCTACACAAGAGTCAGTGGTTGTTAAATATGCTGTAGCTAATCTTTCTTTATCTGATAGGGAAATGCTGGCTTGTGCAAATAACTACTAATTGATATTTGAATCACCAAGAATGCCAAGGTTATTTCATTCTAAAAAAGGGGATGAATTGAAACTGAAACTCGTTATGGTTAAATATGATGTTTTTACACAAAATTTGTATTAAAATCTCTGCCAAAATTAATATTCTGGCTAGAATCGTTAGTCATATTTTTATTCTCTACTTTGTTATCAACTTTAACATTTATAGGTTTCTTGGCTCATAAGCTAGTAATTTCTTTCATGTCAGCACTTTGTTGGTGATAGATGACTATTTCATTATCTTTTGCTTGTAAAATTGCTTTATATTTTTCTTCTACTGCTGCCAATGCTAATTAATAATTTTGGCTCTTGCGTCTCTTTTATGGTGATTGAGGATTGATTATAACAAAACCCTTCCGGGGTAAGGGTTTTAAACAATTACGCCCATATTTTCAATGAAATGCCTACACAATAAGGCTTTCAATGGTTTTAACCCAGGTTTTCCATAAAAAGAACCAAAGAACCATAATTTTGAGTAAAATTGCTGTGAATCTTTTCTTTATCAGCGCCTTCAGATGCATTCACCTTAATGACAACTACGCCATCACCTTTATTTTCAATACTCTGGATAGATAATTCTGTTTCTTGATTTTGACTTTGAACTTTGCCAAAAGCATTAACAAAAGCTTTCCAATCAATACCATTGCGGAAAATTAAATCAACAGTATTTAAAACTTCTTCAAATAATTTGGTCGATTCTCCTGGTTGAAATTCTCTTTTGTGTCATAACACCCCACCCCTAGCACCTCCTCCTTCGGATGATACCTCCGGCACGCTACGCGTTAGCAAAGCTCTCGCGTTGTGGCACACCAGTCGCCTACGGTGGGAAACCCGCCTACAGCGCTGGTTCACCGCAAGCGAGGAGGGGAACTGGATTTACAGTTAAATTCGGTTTTTAGGGCTGAAAACTCGCTCTGGATCAGGATGTGTGTACACCGTAGCTTGTTAAGGGGGGAATTAGAGTCAAAGTCCTCCTTTTTAAGGAGGATTTAGGAGGATCTAAAGTTTTTAATACATCACTAACCACTTTTCAAACATCCTCTCAGGGAGGTTCTATACTAAAAACGGGTTAAAAGTGTCATTCTGAACGAAGTGTTCGCGTAGCGTGCCGTAGGCTCTAGAATCTCCGAGATACTTCCCTGCACTACGTTACGGTCAGTATGACATAAGTCCAAGTTTGACCCGTTTGCAGTATACCTTAACGGGATTTCTAACCTAAACCCAGAAAGCCAGAAATTATTGGTAAAAGCTTACTACATTCTTCAACTAATTTTGTTGCCGTTGGTAAGCCAGCAATTGTCCCTTTTAAAATCTTAATCGCCGTTTTTGCCATTTTTTGCATCCCTCCTTCTTGAGGATTTTTACCAGCTTCTGCTAGGGTTTTGACTTGTTCTAGAGCATCAGCTTTATCTTCTGGAGTTAAATTAGTCTCAGCTTCAATGGCTTTTTGCAGTTGCGTTAAAATCTCTTTGATTCCCGGTTTGTCAGGTTCTGGTGAAGGTGGTAATTCATTAATAGTATTTGTGACAGTACCACTGATTTCACCTAAATTAATTGTTCCAGTTGCATTAAAATCTCTGCCAACATTTATATTCCGGCTAGAATCATTACTATTAGTCATATTTTTATTATCCTGTGTCAGATTGTTTTGAATATTGATTGTTTGACTGGCTAATAACTTAGTTATATTACTCAAATCTGAGTATTTTTGGTTAATATTCTCAAATTGCTCATTTTTTGCTTGTAAGAGAGCTTTAAATTTTTCTGCTTCTTGTAATGCTAATTGATAATTTTGAGTAAAATCGCTATGAATCTTTTCTTTATCAGCGCCTTCAGGTGCATTCACCTTAACGACAACTACGCCATCACCTTTATTTTCAATACTCTGGATAGATAATTCTGTGTCTTGATTTTGACTTTGAACTTTGCCAAAAGCATCAACAAAAGCTTTCCAGTCAATACCGTTGCGGAAAATTAAATCAACAGTATTTAAAACCTCCTCAAATAATTTTGTAAATTCTCCTGGTTGAAATTCACCACTACTAGGACGACGTTCACGGTTATCTGTTCCAGGTTTAGGATTTTCTAAAAGATATACAAAGCGACAATCTACATTATCTAATATTGTAGTACTCTCAATATTCCAAGCTTCCACACAAGCACCTGTCATTTGAGCATTAGCGAAATTAGTACCGACGGCTTGAGTAAGAGCCAGATTTGCCCATTCTAAATTAGCTTCTTGAAAAGTGGCTTCTATAATATCGGCATCTTTTAAATTAGCCTCTTTCAAGTCTGCACCTATCAGGTTTGCGCCTCTGAGATTAGCACCAGCATAAGATTTACTCCTACCATTGCAGGTAACGAGCAAATTGAGAACATCACCGTTACTTAATATGGTATCACCCGGTCTGGCAAAATCAAGTTTTGTCGCTTCATAAAAACGAGTGCGCGTTAAGTTTGCTGTTCTGAAATCTGTGTTTTTCAGCGTTGCACCAGTAAAATCAGCATCAGTTAAATCAGCACCATGAAAACTTGTCCCACCTGTAGCAGCAAAGGCAATGGCAAATGAGCGAAGCCAAGCGTCTTTTTTATCTCCCGCTAAACTACGCCAGCCTATGTAAGCACTAAAAAGTACAAAAACTACGGCTCCGGCGAAGGCTCCGGCGAAGGCGAAGGCTACGGCTACGGCTCCGGCTCCGGCGAAGGCTACGGCTCCGACTACGGCGAAGGCTACGGCGAAGGCTACGGCGAAGGCTACGGCGAAGGCTCCGACTCCAGCTATTAAACCCTTGCGAATAGTGACAATCCAAAAGACTATCACTAAAACTAGTGTAACTATTCCAGCAATAAAGTTTTCTTTGTTTTCGGAATTCAAAATATACGCTACAAATCCACCAATCAAGATTGAGAAAACCCCTGCTAGTGCTGACATTATTAACGTAGCTAAGAGCAAACCAATCACCCAACGTTTTTGTAGTCCAGCCTTAGCGCCACTAAAATCAGCATCTTTAAGAATAGCGTTGGTAAAATTTGCGCCTCTAATATCGGTTTTGCTAAAGTTAGCTCCTGTCAGGTTTTGACCTTTAAAAGAGCGCCCTCGGAGATTTTGACCGGAGTAGTCTGGCGGCATAATCGCGTCAGCAAGAGTTGTATATTAGATTTTATACACACTTGCTGGTATTTATTCCGCTTTTGGCTAAATTCAATTTAATGCTTCCAATTTGAATTTCTGTTTAATTTCTTGATACTTTCCCAACGCCATTAAAGGAAAATATTGCTGATAGAGGTGATACTTTAAATAAAAATGACAAGGAAAACCCGTTCCTGTGAAGTATGATTCGTCCCAAGTACCATCTGACTTTTGAGTTTCTAATAAATAATTAATTCCTTTTTCAATGCTATCAATAGCTAATTTATCTGTTGCTTCACCTGCGGCTATAAGTCCAATTAATGCCCATGCTGTTTGAGATGCAGTGCTGTTTCCTTGTCCTTTGAGATTAGAATCATTGTAACTAAAACAAGTTTCTCCCCAACCACCATCAGAATTTTGAACTTTGACTAACCAAGCTGCACCTTGTTCTATATTTGGTTGATATTTTTGCGGATTTATTAAAGCTAAAGCTGACAAAACTCCACTAGTTCCATAGATGTAATTTACGCCCCAACGCCCAAACCAACAACCTTCTTTTTCTTGCTCATTTAATAGATAAATGAGCGACTTTTCTAAGTTATGAGATGCAATTGATAAATTACAAGCCCCCAACATTTCTAATACTCTGGCTGTAACATCAGCAGTATTGGGATCAATCATGGCTTTTAAATCGCCATAGGGTACAGAATTGAGCCAATCTTGATTATTATCAATATCAAAAGCCGCCCAACCTCCTGGTTGACATTGCATTGATGCAATCCAGTTTAAAGCACGAGTGATAGCTTGGTTTTTTAGTTCCTCATTTGGCAATTTTGCTTGATGTAAAGCCATGACAACTACAGCAGAATCATCAACATCTGGATAGAAGCGATTGTCAAATTCAAACGCCCACGCGCCGGGTTTTCCCTGTTTATTTTTGACGTGCCAATCACCATAATCTAATATCTGTTTTTCTAATAACCATTCTCCAGCTTTAACTATTGTTGGATCATCTGCGGGAAAACCTGAATCAATTAAAGCACGAATTGCCCAAGCTGTATCCCAAACGGGTGAAACACAAGGCTGAACACAATAACTATTTTCTGTTTCAATAGCAAAATTATCAACTGCTTTTAAACCACGATATACAATTGGGTCGTTAGGATCATAATCTAAACATTTCAATGCTAACAGGGAGTTCAACATGGCGGGAATAATTCCTCCCCAATCTCCTGTAGCTTCTTGACGTTCTAAAATCCATTTTTCTGCGGCTTTAATTCCTTCATTTCTAAAAGGAACAAAATTTAAACTTTCTGCTAATTTAAAACCATTATCTAAGATATTAAATATATCCGACCAATCACCATTTTTAGGTAATTCCCATTTGACGTTTTTCACGCCTTCTGTATATAATTCATCTAAATTTATGGGTTGGTCAATTTTAAAAATAGGTTTGCGATCAAATACTATTAATAAAGGTACTGTGCTGGAACGCGCCCAACTGGAAAGTTCATAAATATTGAAGGGAAAATTATCGGGTAGCAGCATTACCCAAGATGGTAATGAAGGAAGTCCACGCCAATTGTAGCAACCAATTAAGGCGAGATGTAATTTGGTGAAAATGCGGGTTTTGCTAATTCCTCCTTTTTTGAGAATTAAAGATTTAGCACGAATCATGGCAGGATCATTTGCAGGTACTCCTAACAGCCTCAAAGCCATGTAAGCTTCTACTGTTGTACTCAGTTCTCCACCGTCACCATAAAACAGTTCCCAGCCGCCATGTTCTCGTTGTTGCGATCGCAAATATGTTTCAATTTTATGTAAAGGCCGAGTTTTGTCTGTTCCCCAAATCTTATGCAGCAGAACGGTTTCAGCGGTGATGGTGACGTTGGATTCTAATTCGGCCCACCAATAACCATCTGGCTTTTGAATGGAAAGTAGATGTTTTTGACTGGCTTTAATTGCTTCTGCTATTTGCTTGACTTGTACTCTGTTTTGTGTTTGCATTAGTTACTTTTCTCCGCACTACATGATATTTAATCACATATCTTCCTGGTATAAGAATATGGATTATATTGAACCGCGTTCACGAAGTGTCCCGTAGGGATAGGCGCGAAGGGCGCGAAGGAAGAGGGAAGAAGAAGATAAAACAGAGTATTCTGTGTGAGTCACTGAGAGTTTGCAAGAGATATGGCGACAATTTTATTGGGGTTGGTGGTTTTATCTTTGGTGATTTGGTTATTTTTGCTGTTGTTTTGGGGGCAGTTTTGGCGCGTAGATCAGCAATTAGAAACAGATGAAGACATTCCTACACAACAACCCTTACCGACAGTCTGTGTGGTGATTCCAGCGCGAAATGAGGCTGATGTGATTGCCATTAGTGTGCGATCGCTCCTCCTTCAAGACTACCCTGGTGATTTCACTGTCTTTTTAGTAGACGATCACAGTACAGATAATACAGCACATTTTGCCCAAGAAGTAGCCCAAGCCGTAGATCAACCCCAGAAATTACATATTGTCTCTAGTCAAGAATTACCCGCTGGTTGGACTGGTAAACTCTGGGCAATGGAACAAGGTATCCAAAAAGCCGGTCAATTACAACCCGATTATTTTTTACTTACTGATGCAGATATAGAACATGATCCTAGCAATCTGCGGCGATTAATTGCTAAAGCCAAAACAGAGGATTTAGACTTAGTATCTGTGATGGTAAAACTGCGTTGTCAAAGCTTTTGGGAACAATTATTAATTCCCGCTTTCGTCTTTTTCTTCCAAAAACTCTACCCTTTTCGCTGGGTAAATAATCCCCAAAAAACTATAGCAGCAGCCGCTGGAGGTTGTATGTTAATTCATCCAGTAGCCCTCAATCGTATTGGGGGAATACAAGTAATTCGTCAAGCTTTAATTGATGATTGTTCTTTAGCAAAAGCTGTTAAATCTAATCAAGGTAAAATCTGGTTAGGATTAAGTTCTTTAACTTACAGTTTGCGTCCTTATGATTCTTTAAAAACCATTTGGGATATGGTAGCCCGCAGTGCTTACACCCAACTAAATTATTCTCCTTGGCTACTTTTAGGAAGTGTGTTGGGAATGATTTTAGTTTATATAATACCTCCTGTAGGAATGATTTTAGGTTTAGGATTGGGAAATTTGCCTATTACTTTGACTGCTTTAATCACATGGTTATTAATGACTTTAGCTTATTTTCCCATCATACGTTTTTATAAATGTTCCCTTTGGTTAGTCTGTTGTTTGCCTATAATTGCTCTTTTTTATACTTTAATGACCATAGATTCTGCTATCCGTCACTGGCAAGGGCGTGGTGGTGAATGGAAAGGTAGAGTTTATTGAAAAAGGCAGAAATAAACGAAGTTTGGTCAGCTTTTTAAAATTAATTTGGAAATTTTTACTCCTTTAGATATAGTTCCTCAATCAGGATCTACTGTTTTTATATCTATTGGATGATTGTCAGTAGAAGCATTTTTGTTAAAATCAAGTTGTGAGTGATGACTGATTTTTAAAACAAATTTCATCATTTTACACGATGTATTTATTGCAGGTAAGCTTATGACAATGCAGAATGACAAAAGAAAAGTCTATCAAGATAAAGTTAAAGCACAATTAGATAAATTCAATGCTCAGATTGATGAAATGAAAGCCAAGGCAAATCAAGCAAAAGCAGATACCGCCTTGGAATATAACAATAAATTGGAAGAAATATATACCAAGCGTGATGCTGCTCAATCTAAATTAGAAGAATTGCAGCAAGCTAGTGAGCAAGCTTGGGAAGAGATGCAAGTTGGCTTTGAAAAAGCTTGGAAAGAACTAAATACAGCTTTTGAAGGCGCTGTTGCTAAACTCAAATAAACCGAACCCACCAATCCCTTTCTCTAGTAGATATCTCCAATAAAGATTGTAGAAAAAGGATTTTGGAAGACGCATATTCAATTTTCGGAGATATCTAGTATGCGGAGTTAAATCAAAGCCTCTGCTCTAGCAGGAGATAAGTGTGGAAAGATGAAGTGAAGTTAAGTTGTAACATCACCTTTTTTTACTTCCTTAACTTCTCTTTTTTACATCATTTACTAGAATATAGCGTTTCCTAGTCTTATGAGGTACAAAATCATCTGTGTTTATCTGCGTTCCATTCTTACTGCTTGTACCTCACCTGAATGGCAATACTGCTCGGTTAAGAATTTTTGTAGGTTGGGTTGAACGATAGTGAAACCCAACAAATGCCTGTAAATGTTGGGTTTCGTTCCTCAACCCAACCTACCTAATTTCATTTTTTGAGCTTAACCGACAAGTATTGACCTGAATGGGAATTGCAATAGCATAAGGATACAGAATGTTTGATATAGCAGGGAACAGAAGAGAAAAATATTCTTCTTCCTCCTGACTCCTGACTCCTTAAAAATTATCATCTTCAGTAATTGTGTAATTATTTAAATTGCTGTCATAGTAACGCAATTCCCATCTATCATTACTCTGATTGTGATAACTGAATTCCTCTACCTTAGGTGTTGCCGTACTCATATCACCAGCAGATAAAACAACAGATTCTGATGGGATAATTGATTGTGCTTCTAGGGGAAATAATGAACCTATATTATTGAAGGGAAATAGTGAGCCGATATTGATGAGACTGAAGGGTAACTCAATAGGAAATGGAAATGGAAATGGTAAAGAAGGTGATGGATTTGAAGGCTGAGTAGGTTCTGGCGTTTGTGTGCCATTTTCTGCTGTACGGGTAATAATATCCCGGATTTGGCTATCAGTCAGATTGGGGTTGGCACTAAGCATGAGCGCAACTACCCCAGCAACGTGAGGGGCTGCCATCGAAGTACCATTATAAGTGGCATATTGATTATTGGGAACTGTAGAGTAAATATCCTGACCTGGGGCTGTGACGTATTTGATTTCTTGAGAACCAGAACGGTTAGAGAAGTCAGTGAGGTTATTATTTTTATCTACTGCACCAACAGCAATTCCTAAATTATCGGCATAACGGGCAGGATAGGATGGTGTGGACTCGCTATTATTACCTGCTGCCATAACCACAATTACGCCTTTGCTGCTGGCATATTCAAGGGCAGATTTGAGAGTATTATTACCAGAATTACCTCCCAAGCTGAGGTTAATGACATTAGCACCATTATCTACAGCGTAATAGATTCCTTTGGTAATATTTGCATAAGAACCTGAACCATTTTTATCTAAAACCTTGACTGCCATAATTTTGGCATTATAAGCAATACCAGTCACACCAAAATCGTTATTTTCCCCGGCGATAGTTCCGGAAACATGAGTTCCGTGTCCGTTGTCGTCTAAAACATTATTGTTAGTACTATCAAAGTTCCAACCTTGAATATCATCAATATAGCCATTACCATCATCATCTATACCATTGCCCGCGATTTCTTTACTGTTCGTCCAGATATTATCATTCAAATCGTTATGGTTGTAGTCAACTCCAGTATCTAGAACGGCTACAACAATACCCTGGCCTGTATGTCCACGCTCCCAGGCTGCTGGAGCATTCACTAAATCTGCACCCCAATTATTTCCACCCAAGTCAGGAGCATCTGGATAGGGACTTTCACCAGCAGCTTCACTGACTGCTTTGCCGGCATTGATTAAGCCATAGCCATTATTGGAGTTATAGCTGCTAGTGGTGACAACAGACTCTTTTGTTTCCTGCTCTGGAGAGCTACTACGATTACCCCAACGCAAGCTATTGTCAGCCTGATTATCAAAGATATTAACTGGGGAAATAGGAGTAATATTGAGTTCCTTTGGGGATGAAAAATTGTTAGTAATATCTAGTGTCATCAGACTTTTATCCTCAAAAATAGTAATCTTTTTGTAACAGCATGATCTTTTCAAACCTTTATCTAGCAAAAGCTTGAAAGCGTTATTTATTAGTCATGGTCAAAAATTACTATAAATTGATAGGGATAAAAAGCCAATTTGATTACGAATTAAGGATTTAAAAAACAAGCAATCATGACAATTGAAAAGTCAGGATTTAATAACTTAATTAAAATTCTAATGTGAGCAATTAATAACAATCAAAATAATTTGTAATTTGTGTCCTGCCTGGAAAAGTAGAATGCACCAAGATGGTTTTACTGCTGACCGCAGCTGTAAATTTTCAAACAGATTGCCGCCAGCTTTCTGGTATTTCGATATAATCAGGTAGACGAGTAGTGCGATCGCCTAAAGCCATATTTATCTGCTCTAATTCCAGGTTTTTCGCCCCCGTCAAAATCGCTCCGGTCAGTTTAACATCACAAAGATGAGCGCCCGCTAAATTAGCCCCCATCAAATTTGCCCAAGAAAGATCAGCTTCATCAAGAATAGCCTTACAAAGATTAGCTCCCATCAGATTCGCTTGTTGCAAATCTGCTTCCATCAAACTAGCTTCGCTGAGGTTAGCAAAATAGATATCTGTTTGCTGCAATTTAGCAGCATTCAAATTTGCACCTTGGAGATTTGCACCATTGAGATTTGCACCTTGCAAATTCGCCGCAGTCAAACCCGCTAACTGTAAATTAGTTTTACCCAACTTTGCCCCTTGCAAATTAGCCAAAAATAACTTAGCACCAGACAGGTTAGCCGCTTTCAGAGTTGCTTGTTGCAAATTAGCTTTATACAAATTAGCAGCTTGTAAATTCGCTGCACGCAAACTTGCACCAGATAGGTTAGCTGAACGCAAGTTGACCCCGTATAAATTAGCAAGATTTAGATTCGCCCGACTTAAATTAGCACCCCGCAAACTAGCTTTAAACAAATTAGCTTCATAGAGAATCGACCCAATGAGTTTAACCCCATCTAAATCTGCTCCACTTAAATCTATCTCCCGCAAATCAGATCCACACAAATCAGATCCCCGCAAATCGACCCCTTGCAGTTTAGCCCCTGCTAAATCTACCCGTCTGATGTCAGTATTCCGTAAATCCAATTTTTGATTTTCTCGGTCTTGCTGAAAATTGCGTCTACCAATAACAGTTAGCGCCGCTTGAATATCGGTACGCAGTTTAAAAGACTCTAAAGGGATAGAATAACGCGCTCTTTCTCGCTGTTGACCCAAATCAATCGCCATAAAATCTTCTGGTTTGGGTTGTTTCCTCTCCAGTTGTATGGCTGCATTCTCCCGTATAAAAGCGGTGAGAATTTCCATAATTGTCCAATGTTCTTGCGGGAAATCCTGGGCAATTCTTTCTAACGCATAAATTGCCCCAATACGTGTTTCTACCTTGTCATGTCCTAACTGAGCAATTCCGCCAATAAAGCGTTCTGCAATCAATCTTTCTTGAGTCAGTTTCGTATTTTCTATGTCAATTACTAGGCTTTTTTCCGCTGTAATCGCATTTTTTTGCATTGCTTGAGTCCGCTTTGCTGCGTAGTAAGCATTAAGCATGACAGCTAAACCTAGAAAAACTATGGCAGTAGTAGTTAATGCTTGATTTCTATCAGTTATTCGCTGCTGAAGTGATAACTTTTCAATATTAGTAGATGCGAAGACAATCAGTATTAAGGACATAGCAACAATAACTATGATGCTAATAAACCAATTCAAAGTTGTGTCTGTCTTTTTAGCAGACATACCAGAAAGATGCTTCACAATAATGAGTATTACTGAGATGATTAAAAACAATAGTATAGCATTTAGCTTCAAAGTTAGATATGCTAGAACTTACTTAATTAAACATTGTATTAATTAGTTAGAATGAGAATAAATATATTTTTTAGAAAATATCCGACCGTTTGTAGATTTATCGCAGTTACTAAGTAAGTTAGGACATACACAAATCACAAAAATCAGACATAGACAGACTTTTCACCCGGTTACTTCTTCCCTGTTAAGAGTTACCTAGCATATAATTTACTTCTATATCTACCCCTATATAGGAGTAGATGTCAATACCTGGAAAGCAAAAATTTCAGTGACAACTTGATCAGTGATCAGCATTATACACTTGGTATATATTTTTTCTTAAAACTTAAACTGAGCTTCCCTCAGGTTTGCTTCATCCATGATAACATCATTTAAAATCGCATCCTGTAAACTAGCTAAATATAGATTAGCTCGATGTAAGTTAGCACCAGAGAGATTTGCCCCTCTGAGATTTGCCGCACTGAGGATAGCCTGGGAGAGATTAGCAAAGTTGAGATTAGCACCAGAGAGATTTGCCGCACTGAGAATCGCTCCCTCTAGGTTTGCACCAGCAAGATTTGCTTCTGAGAGATTAGCTTGATAAAGGTTAGTTTGTTCCAGGTTCGCACCTTGCAAGTTTACTCCCCTTAAATCCGTGTAACTTAAGTCAATTTGCTCATCTTCTGGGTCATATTTTGTATCTCTCCTACCAATCACAGTAATAGCTGCTTGAATTACTTGTTTGGTGTTTTCAGCAGAATTATTTGTTACTTCTTCTGGGGATAGACTGGCAGCTTTATTTCGCACAAAATTAGTGAGCATATCCATAATTATCCAGTGATATTGTGGATTAACTTCAGCGAGATGCTCTAAATCATTAATTGCATCTAGACTGATTGCCATTGAATTATTTTTCAGTCGATTTACAACTTTCATTAAGTAATGCTGATGATTTTTATTGTGTTGATCATGGTTTAGCTTTTCATTAATTACCAGCATCCACCGGATAATTTTCGTGCTAGTATTCTGAACTTTCTTATAAGTAATAGAAAATATTTTTGGCACTCTCATAATACTTGTATTATTTTTGATTTATTGAGGCTTTTAAATTTTTTATACATAAATAGCCTTGAATTATTAGTTAAGATAACTACCAATCAATTTAAAGTCTCCAATTCAAAAGATACTAGAGGAACTATTCGCAGGTTGATAAATCATATCTATTATCTACAGCTATTTGGGATAAGCCAAATTCTACTCTGCACTTAAAAAAGAAAATATAATCATTTGAGGTATAGACACCAAGAAAAATATATGTTAAACATATGTCTCAAGATTTAGTTGTTAATACTACTATTTAGTATTCATAAACAACTGATCAGAATCATGATCATATTGATATTTAATCGTTAACCATAATTACTTAAATCTGATAATGCCGCAAAATTCCCAACCAATACTGAAAAAGCTAGTGCTGATTGGTGGAGGTCATAGTCATGCTATTATTTTGAGACTTTTGGGTAATAAACCTTTACCTGGATTGCATTTGACCTTAATTACTCCAGATAAATATACGCCCTATTCTGGAATGTTACCAGGACATATTGCCGGATTTTACAGTTATGCTGAGTGTCATATTGACTTGCAAAATTTAAGCAACTTTGCTCATGCACATCTGTATTTTGACCAAGTAGTTGGGCTAGATTTGCAAAATAATAAAGTGATTTGTGCTAACCAACCTGCTGTAGATTTTGATCTACTGTCGATTGATATTGGCAGCACTCCCGCTAAATTGTCTGTATCAGGTGCAGCAGAATATGCTGTTAGTGCTAAACCAGTAGCACAACTTTTAGAACATTGGTATAAATTACAAAAATATGTAGCGGCAAATCCCCAAAAACCGTTAAGTATTAGTATTGTGGGTGGTGGTGCTGGGGGTGTGGAATTGGCGTTATCAATGCAAGCAGGTTTACAAAAATTGGAGATTGAAAATTTAGAAATGCATTTATTTCAACGAAGTGGGGAATTAATGCCAAATCATCATCCATCAGTACGACAAATCATGGAAGAAGTTTTAAATAACAAAGGTGTAAAACTGCATTTAGAGGAAACAGTGTGTCAACTTGCACCGATAAACAAAAATTTTGAGGTTCAATGTAAATCAGGTTTAATAGTTGAATGTGATCAAGTTTTCTGGGTGACACAAGCATCAGCAGCAGATTGGGTAAAAGCATCAGGAATTGGTATTGATGAACAAGGGTTTATTTTAGTAGATGATAATTTGCAATCTCTCACCCATTCCCATATTTTTGCAGCGGGTGATATTGCGACTATGGTAAATTATCACCTACCGAAAGCAGGTGTATTTGCAGTGCGTCAAGCTAAACCGCTGTATGAAAATTTGCGAAGGATGGTTTTGGGTAAATCACTCAAACCCTACAAACCGCAAAAAGCATATTTGAGTTTGATTAGTACAGGCCAAAGAAAAGCATTAGCTACTAGGGGAAATTTCACTTTACCGCCCCATCAATTATTGTGGTACTGGAAAGACTGTATTGATAGCTGTTTCATGGCACAATTCCAAAATCTACCAAAAACCTGATACATTGCACTATCAGCCTCAAGATAGAGTAATGGAAATTTAAAAAATCATGAAACGTAGACAAATTATCAATACAGGTATAATTGCTACAGCCACGGCTACACTGGCCACAGCTTGTGCAAAAACAGTTACATCTAGCAATGCACAAGGTAGTTTACCCAGTGTCAGATGGCGCATGGCCACTAGCTGGACAAAGACTTTAGGGACTTATATCGGCGCGGAAACCATCTCCAGACGTGTCAAAGAAATGACCAATGGCCGTTTCACCATTACTCCTTTTGCGGCTGGGGAATTAGTTCCAGGATTGCAAGTATTAGATGCTGTTCAAGCGGGAACTGTGGAATGTGGACACACAGCTAGTTATTATTACATCGGTAAAAATCCGGCTTTAGCTTTCGCTACCACTGTACCTTTTGGCTTAAATGCCCAACAGCAAAATGCTTGGTTGTATCATGGTGGTGGACTGGAAGCTATTCAAAAAATATATGCTAATTTCAATATCATCAACTTTCCTGCTGGTAACACTGGGGCGCAAATGGGAGGATGGTTTAAGAAAGAAATCAAGTCTGTTGTTGATTTGAATGGGTTAAAAATGCGGATTCCTGGCTTAGGTGGACAAGTTATGTCTCGGTTGGGAGTAAATGTACAAGTGTTACCCGGAGGAGAAATATATTTAGCATTAGATAGGGGTGCAATTGATGCGGCTGAATGGGTGGGACCATATGATGATGAGAACCTGGGTTTAAATAAAGCCGCCCAATTTTATTATTATCCTGGTTGGTGGGAACCGGGTCCAACTTTAGATGTATTGGTGAGTCGGAAAGCTTGGGATAAATTACCGAAAGAATATCAGGAAATATTCAAAACTGCGACCTTTGAAGCCAATATGAATATGTTAACTGAATATGATGCTTTGAATGGGGAAGCATTAACAAGATTACTGGCTGGTGGAACTAAATTAACTCCTTACAGCCAAGAAATTATGCAAGCTGCCAAAAAAGCTGCTTTTGAAATATATGAAGAGAATGCTAGTAAGGATGCAACTTTTAAACAGTTGTATGAACAGTGGCAAAAATTTAGAGGACAGATTTTTACATGGAATCGTATCAATGAATTAAGCTATGCTAATTTTGTGACTGGTGATAGTAAATAATATTTCATTGATCAATATCGGATTTAACTTTCGAGATGCCAAACAGTTTTAGGGATTGGAAGATTTTATGAACCCCTTTCAAACATCTCTGATTCCTCTAACCAAGTTTGAATTACTCCTAATAAATTATCCTGTTGAGGCGGAAAACCACTCAAGGGAGATGCTATTGGTGTATCGGTAATCAAGGCGATTTTTAACCAGTCATTCTTCTGTAATTGCTGACAGAATTTAATTAATTCTGGGTGAGGATTAATGTGACAGAAAATGAGGGCGATTTTATCTGTTTTTAGATGTTCTCTCAGGGGTTGGAGTTGGTTTTCTAAGTCGAATATATCTTCTATGTTTTCGGCTTTTTGTTTGGGAAAGATTTCGCCATAAATTTTGATTAATATACCTTTGGCTATGGCTTTTTCTGCGGTTTTCCCTTCCAGGTTAGCAGCGTTGAGGGGGATGGGATAGGTGGTGGATGTGGGTTGCAGTTCCTTTAATTGGGTATAAATATCGGTGTATTGTTGTTCGAGTTGGTTAACGGTGGTGGTGTTGGTGGCGTGCCATGCTTGGTAAAATTGGGGATAGGTGAGGTTTTTGGCAGAATGCCAGAGGATTTTGAAACAGTTTTTGTAGAAATTAAAATTGTTTTCATAGACTTCATTACTGAGATGTTTCTTTAATGCTGAGACTGTCATTAAATAGTTATTTTCTGTTTTTATAATTGTGTTTAAAATATGGAGAACGTGGTAAAAAATATCTTCATTTTTAGTGCGATGAAAAAGAGAAATTAAAGCAGTGATCGCCCCTTCATTCCCTACTGGTTTAGTGTCATGAAGAAGAGAAATTAAAGCAGTGATCGCCTCTTCATCCCCTACTGCTATCCTTTCTAAACTCTCAGCAACATACCTACGGGTATCTTCATTCTGAGTATCTTTGAGGAGTTGGATTAAAGCTGTAATTGCCTCTTCATCCCCTATTGCTATCCTTCCTAAACTCCCAGCAACACACCTACGGGTAAATTCATTCTGAGTGTCATGAAGAAGGGAGATTAAAGCAGTGATCGCCTCTTCATCCCCTACTGCTATCCTTTCTAAACTCTCAGCAACATACCTACGGGTATCTTCATTCTGAGTATCTTTGAGGAGTTGGATTAAAGCTGTAATTGCCCCTTCATTCCCTACTGCTATCTTTCCTAAACTCTCA
>NZ_JAYGGY010000105.1:31377-45760 GCF_034931625.1 Anabaena cylindrica UHCC 0172
GCAACATACCTACGGATATCTTCATCCTGAGTGTCATTGAGGAGTTTGATTAAAGTAGCAATCGCCTCTTCATTTCCTACATCTATCTTTCCTAAACTCTCAGCAACACACCTACGGATAAATTTATTCTGAGTGTCATTGAGGAGTTTGATTAAAGCAGCAATCGCCTCTTCATTCCCTACTGCTATCTTTCCTAAAATATCAACAACACTCCAATGGATATCTTCATCTTGAGTGTCATTGAGGAGTTTGATTAAAGCAGCAATCGCCTCTTCATTCCCTACTGCTATCTTTCCTAAAATATCAGCAACACACCTACGGATATCTTCATCCTGAGTGTCATTGAGGAGTTTGATTAAAGCAACGATCACCTGTTCATTCCCTACATCTATCTTTCCTAAACTCTTAGCAACAAACCTACGGGTAAATTCATCCTGAGTGTCATTGAGGAGTTTGATTAAAGCAGCGATCTGTTCATTTCCTACTGCTATGTTTTCTAAACTCTCAGCAACAAACCTACGGATATCTTCATCCTGAGTGTCATTGAGAAGTTTGATTAAAGCTTTGATTAAAGCAGCGATCGCCTGTTCATTCCCTACTGCTATGTTTTCTAAACTCTCAGAAACATACCAACAGATATATTGATCCTGAGTGTCATTGAGGAGTTTGATTAAAGCAGCAATCGCCCCTTCATTCCCTTCTGCTATGTTTCCTAAACTCTCAGCAACTCTTCTACAGGTATCTTCGTCCTGAGTGTCATTGAGGAGTTTGATTAAAGCAGCGATCGCCTGTTCATTCCCTACATCTATCTTTCCTAAAGTATTAGCAACACTCCAAAAGATATCTTCATCCTGAGTGTCATTGAGGAGTTTGATTAAAGTCGGAATTACTCTTTCTGTATCAGTTAATGATAAAATTTTTGTTGCATCTTCTGGAATGGGGTCAATAAAAGTTACCCATTTCTGACTTTCAATATTAAAATAACCAAATGCCCATTTGATAATTTGACCTACAATTTCATCAGCAAGGGAACAGCTTTTAAATTCAGCAATAGCTATACCTGCTTTAAAATAAGCCTGATACCAATAAAAATCATTTACACCATCTGCAAAATTTACTAATGCTTGAATAAACTCTTCCTTCTTATCATCAATATTTATTCTTCCCATCCACAATAAAAATATTTCATTCCATTCATTCTCAAAAATGCGATATTTCTTCCCCTCAACAGGTTTATCAACATGATTTTTAGGTAAAAAATAATCCCAATCATCAATCACACAAGCTGCAAAATATTCTGCAAAACTCAGGTGAAAGAAAGCATAAACCCTTTCATCAGTTTTTTGATCACGATAAACCCAATTTAACCAACCTAATCTTTCTGCTAATTCAAACTCCTCTAAACTCATGACATCGTTAATCACAGACTCCTTGAGACTGATTTGTTCATCAATCATCCTCAAAGCCAATTTTCCTAAAGCCTGATTTAACAGTTGTTTTTGCGCTGCTGTAGTGCCAAATTCCCCTTTTTTCCATTCATAAGTTGCATTAACAAAACGCTGATACAAATTCGCTTTGGTTTCCGGTAATTCCCCTTGCAAAAAATACCAACTCTGACACAACATTGCCAACCGCAAAGGGTTTTTGACTAAATCAAAAATGCGGCTGTGTTGGGGTGCGGTTAACTTTTGCTGTAACTGTTCCCCTAATTCCGGTTTTTCCGCCTTTTCATACCACTGCTGAATAAAATCTTTCACCTGGACATCACTAAAAGCCAGAGTGCGATAGTAGTCAAAATTAGCTATGGGGTTAGGTTGCCAAACATTGAGACGACAGGTGAGAATTACCCTAGTCCAAGTTAACCATCCTTCTAATTGGCTATTGAGTTGGGATAAAGGTGAGTTTGCGGTGGTTTTCATTTCATCCACCCCATCTAACAACAACCAAACTTGCTGATTCTTAAACTGTTGCTGGAAATCTGCCTCTAAAGCCTGTGTAACGGTAACTTGGGAGGGAATAAACTCTAAAGCCTCTTCTAGCCAAGTATGCACTAAATAGTCTTTTAGGGTTCTATTTTCTAAGCGACTGAGACTAATAAAAATAGGGCTAGGATCATCAGATTTACCAGCTAAATATTCGGCAATTTTGCTTAACCAAGTGGTTTTTCCTGCCCCTGGTTCTCCAATAATGGCTAAATTTTTGGTTTGCTTGCCAATGACTTCATTAATAAATTCCTCATATTCGTATTGTTTGGTAATTTCTTCTGATTTTAATTCATATTGCCGCATACCGTCATCCGCATCGGGAAAGGGTGTTTCTTCCTTACGTCGTGCGGGTTTGGGTTGAATTAGGCCTAATGGGACAAAGATTTCTATTTCGTGTTTTAATTCGGTGATTTGTCGTCTTAATCGTTGTTGATGTTGCTGTTTTTGTAGCATTTTCTGGCATACTTCGCGCCAGTTGATTTGGGGGGTTTCCCGTTGGGGTTCAGGTTTATTATTTTGGGTTTGTTGTTGTGCAAGCCATTCAGGATATTTCTGTTCCCAAAGCCATTTATAAGCCTGTTTCCAAGGCTCGTTTCCTTTGCTTGGTCTGCCTCCTTTTGAGGTTATATCACAACCATTTTGTCTGAAAACAGGGTATATATTCTTTCCCAGAATATCTTTTATTTTTTGTTTTTCATGCCCAACTTCCTTGTTTGAATTAATCTTTTTAAGAAGTATATCATCATCAATAGCATAGTTATTCGGGTCAAATCGAACCAGAAATACTTGATATGTATCTCCAGTAAATTCAAATTTTCTGGATTTATATTGCAAAAATTGTTGTTGTAATGTTGTTTCTTCTGGGGATGTCATAAATTACGCTTGTTGATTAATTATTTATGGTGATTTTAGTATTCTCAATTAGCTTCATAATACGCCTGGGAATTAATTCCCAGTCTAATAGCTAAAGTCCGTTAAAACGGACTATTAATTTTTGTTTATATGTAGGGGTTTAGCATTGCTAAACCCTTACTAATTAAGACTTTTTGTATACAGAATTTGTATGGCTACACCACGCAAGGTATTACAAATCAGATATAGAAATGCTGTATCTCCAAAATAACATCATCATTAATGATGAGCAAGATTTTTAGTAAATTCTATTAAAATCTATTTTTTGGATCTTTTTTCTCTATTTTTTATTTGATTTTATATAAATAATCAAGCAAAAAAAACAATAGCGGTAATTTCTAATGGATATCTCTACTCTTCTGTTAACAGCTTTAATCACTTGGGCAATTGAAAGGTTCTCTGATGCTGTTTTACTTTGGGTGATGAAAACACTAAAAGGTAACTCCTCAGATAATGAGGATAACAACACATAAACACATTATTTTCAGGTGGGTAAAACAATTAACCCCACCAAATTTATCATTTTTCGTTCCCATACTCTTTATGGGAATGAAATCAAAAAGGCTCTGCCTTATATTAAAGTAGAGGTAGAACTTCTTGATAGCATTCCCAGTCTCAGACTGGGAACGAGATCAATTAAGCCCACCAAATTTATCGTTTCTCGTTCTCATACTCTGTATGGGAATGAAATCAAAAAGGCTCTGCCTTATATTAAAGTAGAGGTAGAACCTCTTGATGGCATTCCCAGTCTGAGACTGGGAACGAGATCAAGCCATGCAAAAAATTTAGATCGCTTGACTCCCATTTTTCCTGAACGGGTGAAGCTTTTTATCTCTCTGTGAGCCAATAAAATTGATATCCTTGTAAAGTAATCCGATTATCACATTGCTCTGGTTTCATACCACTATATAAATCAACAAAATTACTATAAATATTGAAGCCCATAGTTCTCAGTGACTCCAAATACAAGTCTTGCGGATTTGCATCAAAGTTGGCGATGACTAGCACTTTTTCTGATGGACGTTGATGATTGAAACGAACAAAACATAGCAAGTGTTCATTCTCTAGGTGTACCAATTCCCGGTTATTAAAATCAGCAAAAGCAGAAATTTCTTTACGGATGGCAATCATCTTTTTTGTGGCATTAAATACTGTGTATTCCACCGTGCCTTGTTTTTTGCGTAAGTCGGCTTTTTCCCAATTAATTTTAGGGCGGTGTACCCAGCGATTGTCATTACTTTTGCTGGGGTCATCAATATAGCTGTAATCATTAAGTACAGCGATCGCATCGCCATTATAAATTAGAGGGATGCCGCCAAAAGATAGAATAATTGCGTGCATTAATAAAATTCTGTTAATTGCCAGGGCAATCAAACCCTCATCAGCAGTTTCCAGCGCCGACTCTAATCCTGCCAAAGAAGCTAGTGAACCACAAATACGGGCATCTCCTGTAGCTTCATTAGGCATGAAGACCATTCCCCTAGATGAAGATCCATCAAACTGACCGCTTAAGTAATCAACTAAAAATTTTCTATGCGCTCTCGGTTCATAACCGGCTAAACGAATATCACTATCGTCAAAACCCAAACCAATGTCATCATGACAACGCACATAGTTTAGCCAAGTAGCACGTTCTAATTTATTCGGCAAACTTTTTATGCCTTGGTGGAGTAGCTTAGTATTTTTAGTGGCGATTCCATCCCATATTAAAGCCATTAAAGTCGCATTATAAGCAATCTCACATTCTTTGGCTGCGATCGCATCCTCGCCGAAATATTTAATTACTTCTACAGGGGCAACTATTGCTTCGGCTATAAACAAGACACCGGGCGCACTCACCTGACAACAATCTTTCATTAACTGCAAAATTAAATGTGCATTGCGCTCGTTTTGGCAAGAAGTACCGATCTTTTTCCATAAAAACGCCACAGCATCGAGTCGCAGAACATCCACGCCTTGATTTGCCCAAAACATAATAATGTCGAGCATTTCAATAAAAACTCTGGGATTGCTGTAATTTAAATCCCACTGATAATTATGGAAAACCGTCATCACCCATTTTTCCATCTCGACATTCCAAGTAAAATTGCTCGGATCTGTCTCAGGGAAAACCTCTGGCATACTTTGCTCAAACATATCAGGGGTTTCTCTGTTTTCAAAAATATAGTAGTAATCTTGAAAACTGCGATCGCCCATTTTCGCCTTTTGCGCCCATTCATGTTCGTCAGAAGTATGATTAAGCACAATGTCCAGAACCAGCAAAATATCACGCTTTCTGAACTCCTTAGCAATTTGGCGAATATCGTCTAAATTACCAACGCGCTCGTCAATTTGCCTAAAATCACTGATGGCATACCCCCCATCACTTTGACCATTAGGACACATCAAAATCGGCATAATATGCACCATATTGATGCCTAGCTCTTGAAAATAGCCGATTTTGTTCTCTAAATCTGCCAGGTTTTCGGCAAAACCGTTGGAATAAAGAGCCATCCCTACCCATTTTTGCGACAAAAACCAATTGTGGTCTTGTTCACGTTGAATATCCAACCTCTCTAACTCTGGAGAGCGATCAATATAGCCTTTCGCCATTGTTTCAACTAGCCGTAACATTTGCAGTTGAAAATCATCACGATGTCCGTACAGCGTAGAAAATAGCGAATGAATAGCGTAAAAGTTCGCCCCAAGACGGGTATAAAAATGCCGCAAATCTTGCCGACGAATTTCTGGCTTTAAATCATCCAGTATTGAATTTAACAATGAGTGAGAAATTTGTTCGTACATTGTATTGATCTTAAATTAGAGTGTTCCAACAAAAAAATGATCCAAAATTTTATTAACCTGCCAAAGAAGGTAGAAAACTAACAATTCCTGGAAAGGCAATAATTAAAACTACCACCAACAATTGCAGCAAAATAAACGGAATGACACCACGATAAATATCACCAGTTGTGACTTCTGGTGGTGCGACACCGCGCAGGTAGAATAAAGCAAAACCAAAAGGTGGGGTGAGGAAAGAAGTTTGCAGATTTGCCCCTAAGATGACACCATACCAAACTAAATCAATACCTAAAGTTTGGGCAACTGGAACAAATAAAGGCACGATGATAAAGGCGATTTCAAAGAAGTCGATGAAAAAGCCGAGAAAGAAAACTACCGCCATGCTGATGGCTAAAAAGCCGACTTTACCACCGGGGAGGTTGGAGAGGACATCAAACATAAAGCGATCGCCATTCAACCCCCGAAACACTAAACTAAAAGCTGTAGAACCCAACAAAATGAAAATTACCATGCTGGTGATTCGCAAAGTGTTATCGCAAACTTGACGCAGAGATTCTAAAGTTAGTTGACGGTTAGCAGCAGCAAGTGCGATCGCTCCCCCACATCCTACCGCACCCGCTTCCGTTGGTGTAGCAAAGCCAAAAAAGATACTTCCTAACACTAACAAAATCAAAATCAATGGCGGTAGCATCACCTGAACTACCCGCTTTCTCAAAGCCTTCCCACCAATTTCCCGCACTTCGGCTGGTAAAGCTGGCGCTACCTCTGGCTTTAAAAATGCCACAATTAGCACATGGAGAGCAAAAGCCCCCGCTATCATCAAACCAGGAATCACTGAACCAATAAACAAATTACCAACAGATACACCCAATTGGTCGCCTAAAACCACTAAAACCACACTAGGGGGAATAATTTGTCCCAAAGTTCCCGAAGCCGCAATTACCCCAGTAGCTAATTCTTTGTTATAACCATAACGCAGCATAATCGGTAGAGAAATCAAACCCATTGCTACCACAGTCGCAGCTACCACACCCGTAGTCGCTGCAAGTAACGCACCTACCAAAATCACAGCTAAAGCCAGTCCACCCCGCAAGCGTCCTAGCAAAATCCCCATCGTTTCTAACAACCTCTCCGCAATGCCGGATTTCTCCAGCATTGACCCCATGAAAATAAAGTAAGGGATAGCTAACAGGGTATAATTGGACATAATGCCAAAAATCCGCTGTGGCATCGCAGTCATAAATACCGGGTCAAAAACACCCAAAGCAATACCCACAATTCCAAATAAAATCGCCACACCACCCAGAGAAAAAGCGACTGGATACCCCAAGGACAGCAGCACTAAAGCACCCGCAAACATAAATGGGCCAAGCCATTCATAATCCAGCGTCATGGTTTTCCTCCTGAAGTTCTATTCTGTTTTGGAGAATTGCCACATTTTTAATCGCTTGGGAAATTCCCTGCAAAATCAGCAGCACAAAAGCGACAATAATCATCGCTTTAATTGGGTAGCGTGGTAAACCACCAGGATCAGGTGATATTTCCAGAATTTGCCAAGACGCAATAATGCTATCCCAGGAAAAAATAATCACCATCATACAGAAGGGAATTAGAAAAAATACTGTTCCCACTAAATCTGCAAGTGCTTTGCGTTTACCTTGCCAATTACTATAAAAAATATCAACGCGGACGTGTTCGTTATGCTTGAGAGTGTAAGCCGCGCCTAATAAAAAAACTATGTCAAAAATATACCATTGTGCTTCTATATAAGCATTGGATGTGAGGTTACTGCCAATCAAGCGCCCAATGTATCTACCTGCAACATTCCACACACCCAATATAACCATAACCAGCACTAGCCAACTAGTTAATCTGCCAATGCGTTCAGTACAAGCATCTATAAATTTTGATATTTTTAATAACGTGTCCAATGCTTTTCTTCTCTCCTTTTAGAATACTACACCCTAGATAGTAACATCACCCGCTTGAAGTATCTGCACACCATAGTTCTCTCAAATCGTACTTTAACTTTGTAATCAGGGGTTTAGTTCAACAAATGAGCATCTAGCTGATTAGTATAAAATAATTAAAGCTCAAATTATTGAAGAGTTTAGCAAAAGATGAATAATTCTTTAATTAGGATTGAAAAGTTATTAGATACAGATTTAGATGAACTGAGAAAAGTTAGTCAAGAAATTTGGTATGCTCACTATTCCCAAATTATCAGCATTGAACAGATAGAGTATATGCTGAATCTGATGTACGGTGTAGGAGTAATTGAAAATGAAATTTTAAATCAAGGTATATTCTACGATAAAGTCTTAAAAAATGATCAAGTCGTTGGTTATTTATCCTATGGTACAGAAATCAAAAATAATATTATTTATTTAAAACTACATAAATGCTACTTATTACCATCACTACATGGTTTAGGGTATGGACAAATAATGTTAAATCATATTTATAAACAAGCAGAAAATATGAATTTAAAGCAAATAATTCTCAACGTTAACAAAGGAAATGAAAAAGGAATTAAAGCTTATACTCGATTTGGTTTTAGAATTATTGCCAGTGAAATTAAAGATATTGGTGGTAGATTTGTAATGGATGACTATATCATGGGTTATGATCTTTAAGAGATAGAAAACCAATTTAACCAAGCATCCCAATTATCGACAATTTTGGCAAATTCTTTATATCCTCCCGATTTGGGATGTGTTCCATCATTATTTTTGGATTCTTCTAACCAAATATGAGAATTTATTAATTTTGAAAATACATCTAGATAAGGTATATTTAATTCTTGACAAACTAAAGCAAATTCATGAGATAAATTAGCAATCCTTTGATTTTGTTCTTTATCTGCACAAGGTGCTGTACTCACCATTAAAACTGGATATAATTGCTTTGCTGTACTTAAAATTTGCCAAGCATTACTGATTGATTCTTCCAGAGAAACACGAATTTTACCATTCTCTAAACTAGTGTCATTTGCACCAAAGGAAAACACAATCCTACCATCATATTCTTTTGGTAAGCGATAAGTTACTTCTCTCAACCAACGATTTTTTAATTCTGTACTCGTTTCTCGCCTGACTCCTAAATTATAGTAAGTAATATCATAACCACGTTTAATAGCATTAACACATATTCTTCCTGTCCAGCCAAGACATTCAGGATCACCCGTGCCATTAACAAATGACTCACCAAGAAAACAAATTCTAAATTCTTGGAGTGGTGATTTTAAATACATAAAACACAACTTTTTTAAGTTAAAACTTTTTCATCATTATGGGATAAATCTACGAATTCATGCTTTAGTCTTTACCACAAACGCTGTATAGGATAGGCATCAAAAATTGTATCAGCACTTATTATAGGTATATTTTCCACCATAGCCTGTGAAATTAACATTCTGTCAAAAGGATCACGATGATGTAGAGGTAGTTGAGCAATAACTGAAATATGCTGTTGGTTGATTTCCTTTAATGTCATACCGTTACCAATTATTTGCTGTTCGACAAAATCATCAAAACTCATCTCCAAATTTAGTTTACCTATACTGTGTTTAATTGCCATTTCCCAAACACTGGCAATACTCAGAAGATTGTCGTTATTCTCAATTTGTAATCTCAAATTATCGCTGATTCTGGGATTACCCATAGTAAACCACAGCAGAGTATGAGTATCAATTAATTGCTTCATTCCATATACTCCTTCAACTCTTCTAAAGGTTCATCAAAATCATCAGACATTTTGATCATTCCCTTTGCACTACCAAATTTAGGACGAATTTTCACAGGTAATACAGGAATTAACTTAACAACAGGTTGATTATCTTTCATGATGATAATTTCATCACCACCAAGTGCGGCTTCAATTAAATCAGATAAGTGTTGAGATGCTTCATTAACAGTAATTTGTTGCATAATACCACCGTTTTGTGTGTGCTACTCCACTAACAATTCTATTCTCTATCAAAAACAAAAAAAGAGAGATAGAAAACTCTACCTCTCCCAAAAATAAATTATTCAAACCAAATCGAAATTTAGTATCTGCTGGGTTTGTGAACGATAAAGCTGAGAACTTGGCACTGTTTGATGTTGTCAAAACCAACAACACGAACATAGCAGTTACCAAATTGAGAACGGCAACCTTGAACTTCACTCAATACTTCTTGAGTGGTTTTAGCACCAAACAAAGGTAGCTTCCACATTGTCCAGAACAATTCAGTTGGTTCAGAAGTTTCGTTAAACTCAATTGCTGGGATGTAGCCTTGGCTCAGAATGTACTGAACTTGCTTGGCAATTTGAGCATCAGACAGGGGGGGAAGATAAGAAAGAGTTTCGTAACGACGCTCTTTTGATAAAGTTTGCATAGCTGTTGGTAATGGGTTGTTTTTACTACTACGTTGACCGACTAACTGGATAAATTATCCAAATTAGGATCTGAGATTGTGTGCTGCTCAGTTATTGGGCTGGGACTTGATAAATTTAGTTGCGTGATGCGTTCGAGATGCTGGCGACGCTGTTCCATGTTGGCTTGTTGAATGCCAGTACGCACCATTTCTGGTAAGAAATCTGTCACTTCCGCCGCTATGTGTTCCCTGACAGTCATAATCCGCAAAGCCAAATCTGACTTTACTAGAAACAGTTCCTCAATATATGCTTCTCCGTCTTGGATTTTCCCAGCAGAAAAGTTTTGCAACCAATATGCTAAAGGAGGATTTGTTTCGCCTAGCTGTGCCAAAACAGTCATAAGTGCCTGATAAGTCAGATAACTTTGGAGAGTTTTGGCTGTGTCTTTCGCAATTTGCTTTAAATTCATGCTTGACCCCAGCCCCATAGATTTTAGATTTTGGATTTTGGATTTTAAATTTATCCAATAGTCCAAAATCCCAAATCCTAAATGATCAGACGGTATCCATTGCTTCAAACTCGAACTTGATTTCTTTCCACAGTTCGCAAGCAACTGCTAGTTCAGGAGACCACTTAGCCGCTTCGCGGATAATGTCGTTACCTTCACGAGCCAAGCTACGTCCTTCGTTACGAGCTTGAACGCAAGCTTCTAGAGCTACCCGGTTAGCGGTTGCACCAGGAGCGTTACCCCAGGGGTGACCGAGTGTACCACCACCAAACTGTAGTACGGAGTCATCACCGAAGATTTCTAGCAGTGCGGGCATATGCCATACGTGGATACCACCGGAAGCAACTGCCATTACACCAGGCATAGAAGCCCAATCTTGGGTGAAGTAGATACCGCGAGACTTATCTTGCTCAACGTAGTTTTCACGTAGTAAGTCAACGAAGCCCATTGTGATGCCGCGTTCGCCTTCCAATTTACCAACAACTGTTCCGGTGTGAATGTGGTCTCCACCAGACATCCGCAAGGTTTTAGCTAATACACGGAAGTGAATACCGTGGTTCTTTTGACGGTCAATTACGGCGTGCATAGCACGGTGAATGTGCAGCAAAATACCGTTCTTACGACACCAATGAGCCAAGGTGGTGTTAGCTGTGAAACCTGCGGTCAGGTAGTCGTGCATGATGATGGGCATCTTGAGTTCTTTAGCGTACTCAGCCCGTTCAATCATTTGTTCACAGGTAGGAGCGGTTACGTTCAAGTAGTGACCCTTGATTTCGCCGGTTTCTGCTTGTGCTTTGTGGATTGCTTCTGCTACGAACAAGAAGCGATCGCGCCATCTTTGGAAAGGAGCAGAGTTGATGTTTTCGTCGTCTTTGGTGAAGTCCAAGCCACCACGTAAACATTCGTATACAGCGCGTCCGTAGTTCTTAGCAGAAAGACCTAATTTAGGCTTAATGGTACAACCCAACAAAGGACGACCATACTTGTTCAACTTGTCGCGTTCAACTTGAATACCGTGAGGAGGACCTTGGAAGGTCTTCAGGTAAGCAACGGGAATCCGCAAGTCTTCCAAACGCAATGCACGCAATGCTTTGAAACCAAATACGTTACCTACAATAGAGGTCAACATATTGGTTACGGAACCTTCCTCAAACAAGTCCAGAGGATAAGCAACGTAAGCGATGTATTGGTTGTCTTCACCAGCAACTGGTTCGATGTCATAGCAACGACCTTTGTAGCGATCTAGGTCGGTGAGCAAGTCTGTCCATACAGTTGTCCAAGTACCTGTAGAAGACTCAGCAGCTACCGCAGCACCAGCTTCTTCAGGTGGAACTCCAGGTTGAGGAGTCATCCGGAATGCTGCAAGAATATCTGTATCTTTAGGTGTGTAATCGGGAGTGTAATAAGTTAGTCTGTAATCTTTAACCCCAGCTTGATACCCAGCTTTCGCCTGAGTCTTCGTTTGCGCGTAAGACATATTTTCCTTCCAAGAAGTCATTCTTTTTACTATCAAATCACGTTATGTGCAACTTCTTATCACCCTTTATCTTTCTTCTTTTCTCATTGTAGATATAAGGAGAACTTATAATTGGGGTTAATTGTTGCTAGAGGGCAGCATTTTTTGTGACAAGCAGTCGGCAACGGTGGTAAATTACCGCACCTTTATGGTTATCTCTATGTATGAGCGCACATTTAGGCGCTTTGCTTTTTCCCTCGTCTCACAAACACAAAGTTTTTTCTATCTCTTTTGCTTGCCTTACTAAACCTGCTTAATTTCAGAGAAAATTCGTTGCTTTACGGGCATTATAGGAATTTATGCCTTAAAAGTAGGAAAAATTAGGGTTTTAAGCTGTCTAGCTCATTTTTCCATTTTTCCTCCTGATATCTTTGTCCTGATTGGGTAAATAAAGATATAAAGGAAACTTCACTAACTGCGGTTTAGCTCAGGAGTGAGCTAAAGACAAAAAACTGCACACGACGTAATTTGTAACTTGTCTCACAATATATCAATAATTCAATAAGTTATCCTTTGAAAATTTTGAACTCATATATTTAAATTTCTTATTAAAGGATTTTTTAAACATTTTGTTAAGACTGCTGTACAAAGGGTGATTATTAGTTGTATAGACTACCTTCGATACATTGTTCTGCCAGTAAAAACTATACAACTATACACAAGAATTTACAGCCGCCTAATTGCTGTGTTACTCCAGAGTTAAATTATAGGAGATGGTTACTGAGCGATCGCGCCGAAGTCTTTTCAAATTAGTTTACTGACTTCTGAATAGTGCAGCATAATTTATCAGCAAAGTGCTAAATTGAGGAAAAAATTACTTTTGATGCTAAAAAAATACCAACTCAGGGAAGACTATTAATTATACTAAAAACGGTTGAAAAGTGTCATTCTGAACGAAGTGAAGAATCTCCGAGATACTTCCCTGCACTACGTTACGGTCAGTATGACATAAGTCCAAGTTTGACCCGTTTGCAGTATAATTTCAAGTCATTTTAGTTAATAGTTCTTAGGTACTGTCTCGAAAGGATATACAACAGTGGTATTATTTAATAGTCGTACTCGTTTATTGATGATTTCTATTTTGCTGGGGCTGATAAGTCTGCCTAGCACAGGAGTGCGAGTAAAAGCGCAACAACAACCTGATATCAATCCAAATAATTCCACTACTATCTACCCAGCCACACCTCCACCAAGACGAATAGATCCCTTACCCGATGATCGGGATGTGCAAGAAAGAGAAGCAGAAACTGATTACCGAATTAGTAATTTGTTAGGAGATTTTGCTGGTAATTTGTGGGTAGGTTCTTGGCGGGGTTTATCGCGGATTGACCCGAATACAGGTAAGGTTATTGCTCGTGTTAGTTTACCAAATATTACGATTAGTGCATTAGCCCAGGATAAAGTCGGTCGTTTGTGGGTGGGAAATTATGAGGGTTTGACACGAGTAGATCCTCGCACTAATGAAATTACAGCACAAAATTTATTACTACCTTCCAAACGGGTATTGTCGCTGCTGATTGATAAAAGAGGTTATCTGTGGGCTGGTACTGATAGCGGTTTAGCCTTGATTAGTCCTGACCAAGGCTTGATTATGACAACAATTAAAAATCTGCCTGGTGTTAGTGCCAATGCGATGACTTTAGATGCTGAAGGTCAACTTTGGGTTGGGACTTTAGATGGACTGGTCAGGGTGAATACTGGCAGTGCTTTGATTATGAAGAGGATAAATAATTTACCAGGGACGACTGTGCAATCGTTAGCTATCAGTCCAGAAGGGTTAATTTGGGCAGGAATGCCAAATCAATTATTAGTGGTTAACCCCAAAAATGGGATTGTGCTGCGGTCTGTAACTCCGTTAAGAGGAAGAAATGTCACTTCAGTCCGTTTTGCTCAAGATGGTAGTGTTTGGGTTGGTACAACCAATGGGTTGTTACGTTTAAATCCCAATACGGGTGCTTTGTTAGACCGAGTTGCGGGACTTCCTTCTAGTCGAGTGCTGACTGTTGCACCTGATCTTGGTAATAAGTTGTGGGTGGGAACCAGCGAAGGGCTGGCTTGGTTAATGCCTACAATGGATAAAGCGCAAACTCATTTCGGTTTTGGTCGATCTGTGAAGTAGGAAGTACTGAGTGCCGAGTACTGAGTGCTGAGTGCTGAGTGCCGAGTACAGGAGAAACGATTAAATTTCCCTCTACCTCCTGCGCCCTGCCCTCTGCCTGATCCCAACGACAATTTTTAACGCCAACCTACTTACTCAGTACTCATTATTCATTACTCATTACTCATTACTCATTACTCATTACTCATTACTCATTACTCATTA
>NZ_JAYGGY010000106.1:0-43551 GCF_034931625.1 Anabaena cylindrica UHCC 0172
TCAACCCAACCTACCATATAATAACTTTTGAGCCTTAACCGAGCAGTATTGGAACAACCGGGAATTATCAAGTTTCTCAGTAATCCCATTGTCGCAGCTAAATGGTTGGGCAATCGGAAGTAATAATTTATAATAATGTAGGGTGGGTAATGCTCACTCTACACGCTAATAATCAACTAAACTCATTTCTCAATTTTTCTATCTATCCAATAATTTGGCTTTCGTTGAAGGTGCATTACAGCTAAAATTTGAATTTTTTCACCATAAACTCTGTACACAATGCCATAAGGAAATCCATCAATATGGCAACGTCTAGCATTTTGGATCATTGGTGTCCAAGCATCGGGAAAATTAACTATGCGGTTAAGTGTTCTTTCCACCGCATCAAGAAAAGTATTGCCAAGTTTAGAACTAATGTTATCGTAATATAAAGTCGCTTCTTCAAGTTCTATTTGTGCATAAGGATCAAATTCAATTAACATCACCGATTCCTTAGTCTTTGTAATACTTCATCGGCTGGAATTAACGCGATTTCACCTTCATCTATTGCCTGTATGCGATTTGCAATTTCTGTTTCCCAAGCAGCTTCAACTTCAGGATTAATTTCATCAAGACTTTTGAGAAGATGTTCAGCAAGCATCGCTCTGTATAGAGGAGGTAAGGTTAATACTGCTCCAAAAATTTCGTCGTAAGTAACGTTAGCCATACAGAAAACTCCTTACAGAGTACGGTGATCGCATTTTAGCATAAATGCGCTTAACCCACCCTACAGGTTGAGAGTGAAAATCGCTTTTAAAACATCCAGGACTTCCAAATAAAAAGGGTGCGGCTCTTTTAGGAAGAATTGCGAGGAGATCAAACAACCATTGCTATTGGTGGCTATGTACGAAAGAGCCAAAAATGAGCGATCGCACTTTACCACTTTTCAAAGTGATTTGACTTTACAGGCCAGTTCAACCATTTCAGGATATGTATTTATACGCCCACAATATTGTCCAATTTCTTGACTAACCAAATTCAAACACACCACTAACTTGATTGATTGTATCATCAAAAAACTTTATTCTCATACGAGAATTACATATTATTTGCTCATATTCAAGTGATATTTCTTTGGCGTAATTTGGGAAAGCATTTTGAATATAATTAGATGATTCGACTATAAAAAGTGAGAGGTATGGCAAAATTTCAAAAATCAGTATAGGTGCTGATTTTTGTTTTATCAAGCGGAATATGAATTCAAAATAAAAATTAGCTTCACTTTTAATCAAGTTAATTTCAAAATCTATCGCTGCCGAATTATAACTACTGGACATAAACTTTATTTTCTAGTATTAAAAATCTGTTAATGTTGCTCTATTCAATCGTCTTCTGCTTCCAACACCTGCTCTTTTATAATTTTTAAAAGCTTATATTTTTCTTATAAACTTAAAAATGTAATTCCTTCAATTAACGATTCAAAAATAGCTGGTAGTCTAACCATTTTTATCATTTTCTCCTGTTCTTAATTCTGTCAAAACACCATCCAATTCAAGTGGCTCATCAAAATCTTCCGGTAGTGGTAAAACAAATATTCCCTTCATTGTTCCAGCAACACGACGCTTCTTTGTCGGTTCTTCTTGGGTAGAGTCTTTAGCGTGCTTATCTATCAAAAATTCAATGTAATGAAGTACCTCTGTCTGAAGAGACTCAGGGAGTTCTTCTAATTTTTCTAAAATAACTGGCTGTATCATTATATTTTCAACTCCAAACTTCGGTTAAATCCAACACAAACCCAGGTAAAATATCTTCCCCAGACAAAGTTACAGGATGATCCAAAATTTCCACATCTTTACCTGGACGATAAATTTCTACTCGTTGATTTTTGCGGTCAATCAACCAACCTAAACAAGCACCATTTTCTATATATTCTCTCATTTTGGCTTGCAACTTTTCGAGAGAATCAGTTTTAGAACGTAATTCCAACACAAAATCAGGACAAATAGGTGCAAAAGTTTCCTGCTGTTCTAAACTGAGAGCATCCCATCTTTCTTGACGTACCCAAGAAGCATCAGGAGAGCGGTCAGCACCATTAGGAAGATGAAAACCAGTTGAAGAGTTAAATGCTTTACCCAATTTGGTTTGACGGTTCCACAACCAAAGCTGGCCTTCCATATCCAGGTTTTTGTTTCCAGTATCGCTTCCCGTTGGTGGCATAATAATTAACTCTCCTGTAGCAGTTCGTTCTAATTGTAAATCTCGGTTAGCAAGTGCTAAATCAACAAACTGCTCATGGGAGATTTTCAACGTTATTGTAGTAGGGATATTCACAGCCATAGCTGGAGATACATTAGCTTGTGTCATCATTCCCTCCTGAAACTGGTACTTGTCTTGTAGTTATACTAAAAACGGGTTAAAAGTGTCATTCTGAACGAAGTGTTCGCGTAGCGTGCCGTAGGCTCTAGAATCTCCGAGATACTTCCCTGCACTACGTTACGGTCAGTATGACATAAGTTCAAGTTTGACCCGTTTGCAGTATAGTTCCAGATTAACATCCAAACTTGAGACAAGAAACACGAGCTAATCCTTAACATATCTCGTTTCCAGTCTCCGACCAGGAATTCTATCACAAAACGAAGGTAGAGCCTTCTATAATTCATTCCCATACAGAGTATGGGAACGAGAAATCATAAATGTAGGGGTTTAGCACTGCTAAACCCCTACCTGCTTGTTACATCACTAATAAATTGGATGATTTATTTTTTGTCAGAGATGTTTAATGGTGATGATGATGGTGAGTTATTGCCAATTCACGATTGACTTCCGTACCTTCCGCTTCCATTAATGTGGCAATATGAGTATTTGCCCATTCAGCAGCCATTGCTAAAAATTGAGGATGATCATTTACACAAGCCATTTGTAAATAATCAACACCAGAATACTGTTTTTCTAAATCATGAATGATGTGATGAACATCTAACAGTGTTTCATGGTTTTCTGTAGCAAAGCCAATAGGCATGAAGATGATTACCTTTGCACCCAATAAAATTAGATTTTGGGCTGCTTGGGTAGCATTTGGCTGAGTCCATTCAATTAGCGGTGTGTCGTGGTTGAGCCAACCTACAGAAATTAAAGGATATCTGTTAATTAACTCATTTCTGACCAATTCGTAAAGCGCTTGACTTTCATCAATTCCTGATGTGAATCCTTTGGCTTTGTGAGGACAACCGTGATTCATCAACACAATACCGATTTGGGAAGGTAGGTAAGCTGATGCTAGATTAGCTTGAATTTTCTCTTCAACCAAATGCGCCAATAAATGAATATATTCCGGTTCGTTGTAAAAGGAAGGAATATATCTTTGTGCTTTTACCCAGTGTTCATCACCATCAGCTAATTCAACCAGAGCATTGTTAACTTGCTCAATGGCAATACCACTAGTAAAGATGGAATCTACTACTAAGAGTGGGTAAATGAGAATTTTGCTAAAGCCTTGCTTTTTAATTTCGGCTAAAACTTGATTTGGCAGAAAAGGAGCGCAAAAGTTAAAGGCTTTGAAAACTTGGACACCACTGCCCCATTTGTGTTGTAATTCGTGTTCAATACCAGCGCGTTGCTGTTCAAAGATGGCATTGTGTGGGGAGATAAAATCGTGGTGAGTATGTCCCCATTCATGACGATCAAATAACGCCAACAGTTTTGCTAGGGGGGGATAAATCCAGGTGGGAACGGGAGCGAATTTTGCTGTAAGTAGATTTAAAGCTTGTTCGTTATAGTTAGCAAAATCTTCGTAGCTTTCGACTTCGCCATAGCCCATAAGTAACACGGCTACACGGTCTTGGCTGGGTAGATGCTCGTGGGTATGTTGCAGTTTTTCTGGAGTTGCAACCACAATTAAATCCTCAATATAACCAAAATGGAAATAGCGAACTAGGAAAATACTAGATCGTTCATCTTATTTGTAGCATAATATCCTACCCAGGGGGATAGGATAGGCATAAAACATCTGCCTTCTCTGGTTATGAGCATCATTATTATTTGTCCTGGAATCCATGCACCAGAATTAACGGAAAGCTTTATCAGAGGATTATTAAATTTAGCGCCTAGTGACTTGATGACGCTGGATATTCTCAATGCAGAGAAAATACTAGTTTTCCCAGGGCAGGGTATTTTAGCTTTATCAGCATTTCATATTTTACAGTTTTTGTGCGATCGCACTAACTTGTCAGTCCGCTTACAACAAACCAAAGATGACCTCTGGCATGATAAGTTAAAATCCCCTGTTATATTTATCAGCTATAGTGCTGGTGTGGTTGGTGCCATTATTGCGGCGACAAAGTGGCAAATGTTGGGCGGTACAGTCAAAGCCTTTATTGCCATAGATGGATGGGGCGTGCCACTATGGGGTAATTTTCCAATTCATCGAATGAGTCATGATTATTTCACCCATTGGAGTTCTGCTATTTTAGGTACTGGGGAAGATAATTTCTACGCTGAACCAGCAGTTGACCATTTATCAATGTGGCACTCCCCCCAAACAGTACAAGGCAAATGGGTAGACCGGTCAATAGGTTTGTCTTTACCCCAAAATTACCTAAATGCTGCTGAATTTTTGCATTTGTTGTTAAAAAGTTACGAAGAGAAGAGTCCGGACGACAAAGTTAGCAACCAGGAGTGAGAATTAGTAAGGACAATAGAAATAAATCAATATTTTTGCTGATCCTGCTGCCCTTTACTTCATCTACCATAGTTTATATTCCTACACATAGTTAATGTTTCCCACTGAACCTACTGCTGTTAATCACGGCTTTGGCACACTGTTAAAAAACAGGGGTTTTATGCTCCTGTGGATTGGACAACTAGTTTCTCAGTTGGCAGATAAGGTATTTTTTGTCTTGATGATTGCCTTGCTGGAGAACTACCCACCGCCACCGGGGTTAGCGGAAAACTCGATGTACTCAACTCTCATGGTGGCATTTACAATTCCAGCAATTTTGTTCGGTTCTGCTGGTGGTATTCTTGTTGACCGCCTACCAAAAAAGTTGGTTATGGTTGGCTCGGATGTGGTGCGAGGGCTTTTAACATTATTGATTCCCTTTTTGCCCAGAGAATTCCTGATTTTGTTAATTCTCACTTTTGCCATTTCTTGTGTAACACAGTTTTTTGCACCAGCGGAGCAAGCCGCAATTCCTCAATTGGTAGAACGAGAGAATTTACTGGCTGCCAATGCCCTATTTAGTACTACTATGATGGGTGCTTTAATTGTTGGCTTTGCGATAGGTGAACCAATATTAAGTTTGGCCAAAAGCTATCTAGGAAAAAACTTTGGTCAGGAAATTGTCGTTGGGGCATTATATTTACTATCTGCTGCAATTATGCAGCCTATCAATTTTAAAGAACATCAAGCAATTGAGGCGCATTTGGCGGGAACTCATGTTTGGAATGAATTTACAGATAGTTTGCGCTACATCAAGAAAAACCGTCTAGTTTTGAATGCTATGCTGCAACTAATGACCTTGTATTGCGTATTTGCAGCGTTAACAGTACTAACGATTAGATTAGCCGCAGACTTTGGCTTAAAGGAAAAACAGTTTGGTTTCTTCTTAGCTGCTGCTGGAGTCGGGATGGTGATAGGAGCAGGTATTTTGGGTCATTGGAGTGATAAATTACATCACAAACCTCTACCCTTGATTGGATTTTTGATGATGGCCTTGGTTTTAGGGGTGGTTACTTTTACCCACAGCCTCATCCTGGCACTGGGACTTTGTGCATTGTTAGGTATAGGTGCGTCTCTGATTGGCGTACCAATGCAAACTTTGATTCAACAGCAAACACCACCAACTATGCACGGTAAGGTTTTTGGCTTTCAAAACCATGTTGTGAATATTGCGCTTTCCCTACCTTTAGCTATCACTGGCCCATTAACTGATATTTTAGGATTGCGAGTTGTGCTAATGGTTATGAGTTTTGTAGTTGCGCTGATTGGTGTTTGGGCTTGGAAAAATACTCGCCGAGTCTTGCAAGATGTGATTTAAAGATTGTAGAATCATAATCCAGTCTTATGCTCATAGATGGAGATTATCTCAGCATTTTCTGGAATTTTTAAATTAGAATGAAATTTTAAATACAGAATTTAAGCGTTAATTTTAGCTATATTTTGAGGTTAACCGTGCGTTCACAAAGTATCTCCGCAGGAGAATCGCCTTCTCAAATCAGTCTGCCACAATCGGAAAATCACAAGCAATCCCCCATCTCTAATTCGTCAGTTGTCACTCCAAAACGGGCATCTGGCGGTTTTGCTTTGTTAGATAGTCTCGTCCGTCATGGCGTTGAGTATATTTTTGGTTATCCCGGTGGAGCAATTTTACCGATTTATGATGACCTGTATAAAGTAGAAGAAACTGGCCGAGTTAAACATATCCTCGTTAGACACGAACAAGGCGCTTCCCATGCCGCTGATGGTTATGCCCGTGCGACTGGTAAAGTGGGAATATGTTTTGGTACTTCTGGACCAGGGGCAACAAACCTAGTTACAGGCATTGCTACAGCCTACATGGATTCCATTCCCATGATTGTGGTGACAGGACAAGTAGCACGGGCTTATATTGGCACAGATGCTTTCCAAGAAACAGATATTTATGGAATCACTCTGCCCATTGTCAAGCATTCTTATGTAGTGCGTGACCCGAAGGATATGGCACGAATCGTGGCGGAAGCGTTCCACATCGCTAGTACTGGTAGACCGGGGCCTGTTTTGATCGATGTCCCCAAAGACGTGGCTTTAGAAGAATTTGATTATGTGCCTGTAGAACCAGGTACGGTGAAGTTACCTGGCTATCGTCCTACTGTGAAAGGCAATCCCCGACAGATTAATGGGGCGATTCAGTTGATTAGAGAAAGTCGCCGACCGTTGTTGTATGTTGGTGGTGGTGCGATCGCATCTAATGCCCACGCAGAAGTCAAACAACTGGCAGAATTATTTAATATCCCCGTCACTACAACTTTGATGGGTATCGGTGCATTTGATGAACATCATCCCCTCTCCTTGGGAATGTTGGGAATGCACGGAACCGCTTACGCTAACTTTGCGGTGACAGATTGCGATTTGCTGATTTGTGTCGGGGCTAGATTTGATGACCGGGTGACAGGTAAGTTAGATGAATTTGCCTCCCATGCGAAGGTTATTCACATCGACATTGACCCGGCTGAAGTAGGTAAAAACCGTGTGCCTGAAGTCCCTATTGTTGGTGATGTTAAGCACGTTCTCACGGATTTGTTACGCCGATGTCAAAACTCAACAAACAAAATTCCACCTCATCAAAATCAAGAATGGTTAAATTTAATTAACCGTTGGAAACAAGATTATCCTTTGGTTGTACCTCATTATCCTGACAGCATTTCCCCCCAAGAAGTAATTGTCGAAGTTGGTAGTCAAGCCCCCCATGCTTTCTACACTACAGATGTGGGACAACATCAAATGTGGGCAGCGCAATTCCTCAAGAATGGCCCCAGACGTTGGATTTCTAGCGCCGGTTTAGGAACAATGGGTTTTGGTGTGCCTGCGGCTATGGGTGTAAAAGTGGCATTCCCTGATGAAGAAGTGATTTGTATCAGTGGTGATGCTAGTTTCCAAATGTGTTTACAGGAATTGGGAACCCTTGCACAGTACGGCATAAACGTCAAAACTGTGATTTTAAATAATGGCTGGCAAGGAATGGTGCGTCAGTGGCAACAAGCCTTTTATGGTGAGCGTTATTCCTGCTCAAATATGGAAGTAGGAATGCCAGATATTGAATTTTTGGCTAAAGCTTATGGGATCAAGGGGATGGTGATTAGCGATCGCGCTCAATTATCCGATAAGATCGCAGAAATGTTAGCGCATAACGGCCCGGTAATCGTTAATGTCCATGTCACCAGAGATGAAAACTGTTATCCAATGGTAGCTCCTGGCAAAAGTAACGCCCAGATGTTCGGTTTACCTAAGCCCACACCCACAGCCGTCATTGAGCCAGTTTTTTGCAGTCACTGTGGAACAAAAAACCCACCCAGTCATAATTTCTGCGCTGAATGTGGAAATAAGTTGTAGTTAGACTCTGTGGGGGTTAAGCATTATGCTTAACCCCTAGTGCCGAATTGGTGTTGGTGGTTGCCGTATGACTCCTACGTCGTCACGCAAGCTATAGGCATAGGTGATAGATAATTCTCCACCTGCACCCTATAGGCTAGATGTATGAAAAAAAGTAACAGTCTCTGTGATTTTCTGCAATGATTTGGGAATCTTTATAAGTTAGATCAATCCAAAGGATCATCATGTCTAAAAGTCAGTTGCTCAACACCCCCAGCAGCACTTCAGTCAAGCTAGAACCAGAAGTAGCACTTGCTATCATTGGACTTTTTTCAGCCGCTGCTGATGGTGAAGGGATTATTTCCACCGAAGAATATCCATTACCGGAAATGTTTGATGGTATTGGAATGTTTGAAGATTACGCTGAGAAAGACTTTGAGAAGTTGACAACAAAAGTCAACACCGTGATTAAAGAAACAGAAGTAGGAAATTTGATTGCTGGTGCGATCGCATCTTTACCAGATAAAGATTACCGTGAAATTGCATACGTCACTGCGCTCTTAGTTGTAGGCATGGACGAAGAAACACTCGACGCAGAGCAAGAGTATCTCTTTGAACTTCAGGAAATATTGAAAATTTCCGATGAACGTGCAGAAGAACTAATAGATGAAGTCTTCGAGGAATATGAAGACGAAGAGGAAGAGGAGGAATAATAATTCTTGGTCTATCTAAATTTCTAGTATTACCAACTCTCAGCAGGTTATTTGCTTTGTCATTGTCAGCTAAATAAGTTTATATATATAGCTCATGGGTAGCATTTTTTAGGCTATCGTGGGCTTTTTGCGTGTCTAGCAAAGTGCTGAGTCCTGACATTGCACCCAACGCAAAAACGCTATATTTGATTTAAACGCTATTACCATCCAAATCAAAAGCGGAGGATGAGATGACCATTACTCTCAATCACACCATAGTACCAGCACAGAATAAAGAAGCCGCAGCAAGTTTCTTTGCAGAAATATTTGGACTAAAAGTTGAATCTTCTATTAGTCACTTTGCGGCTGTTCATGTTAACGACAAGCTGACCCTTGATTTTGCAGATAGAAAAGATTTTGAATCACATCACTATGCCTTCCATGTCACTGATGAGGAATTTGATACTATTTTCTCAAGGGTAAAACAGGCAGGTTTAGAATATAGTAGCGACCCTATGCACAAAAATAAAGGTCAGATTAACCATAGAAATGGAGGGCGTGGTTTTTATTTTTATGACATTGATGGTCATAATTTAGAACTGTTAACCCGTGCGTAAATATTTGGCTTGAAGCTTTCTACTTCTTCACCAAAATATATGCGGTAGCATAGGAGGGTAATTGCTGAATATGCTGCCCAAAATCTTTTTTATTCTCAAAAATACCAGCTAAAAAATCGAGTTGTCCCAGATTGGGTAAAAACGCTCCACCAGTATCTGCAAGTACTCCCATTTGTAGACGTTTTTTGCCACCTTGATTATATTCCATCACAATCACTCTTCCAAGACCAATATTCAAGACATCACCAGCAAAAGTAACACCTGGTTTGATAGATATTTTGGCATCTATCTTGTGTCCATAACCTTTAATTTCATCAACCTTTCTAAAATACCAATAACGCTTTTGTGATGTAGCTTTTAATCCTCTCACATAAGATATGCCATTGTTCCTATCTACATTAAAAAATGCTTTGGAACCATCTGTAAAATTAATGAGGATTGTTCCCTCCATCAAAGCTTCTTCTAAACCTTCACGGGTTAAATATGCTAGAGGCTCAACCTTACCAAATTCTTTACCACCAGGTTCATAAATACCTTTTAAAATATCCTGTTTGGTGTATTTAGTGTAGAAATTATCAGCGGCATAGTTATCTTTTAAACTATAAATTGGTATATTATATTTAGCTGTTTTTGTCCGAGAACCAGGATGAGTAAAAACGGCATATTTTGTAATTCTCAGTTGTTTTTGTTTGGGTTGTTCAGGATTATAAGCAGACCATTTGATGACTCGGAAGTTAGCATTGATAAAATTTGGATCTTCTAAACGAGTAGGGCGATGATTAGTAATATCCTCCTGTAAGACTACAATCATAAAATCCAAGGTTTTGAGAATGTCTTCTACTGTAACTCCTTGGCTTAATAACAATCCGTTTCGAGAAATATCTGGGTCTACTTGAGCATAATCTTGGTAATATTTTCTCGTATTAGTGAGAACCGTTAGTAAATCTGCCTGATTAAAATTAATTTTGGTAGTTGGTAACTTTCCTGGTTTTAAAACGTGTTTACCATTTACACTATATTTATATTTTTTCCATTCATCAATCACAGAATAGAAGATAGATGTAGCTTGTTTTTTTTGCCTAATATTTAAATCAGATATGGGCTGATTGCTTAAATTAATAGGTAGTGTTTCATTCCGAAGAACTTGAGTTTTAATATTCTTTTCAGGCTGAATGCTGCTTAAGTTAGATGTATTGCTTTGCTGAGGTTCTGGTTGTGCATATAGATGTTGATGAACCAAGCTAACTATTAAGAAACTAGCAATACCTGCTGTGATTTGGAATTTACGATTGCAGAAGATACTCATAAGCCTAAAAAGAAGTAAATTTCTAAATTTATCTGTATGTTGAAGGTAATGCTTAATAGTGCATTATACCTTTGTATTCTTAATTACTTTTGTCTGTGGCAGCAAAAGCAATTACCAATCCCAATTAGTAGCAGAAAATCTGAGAATTTGCACTAAATCTTTCTCTGGATTCATGAAAAATTGTTGATATCTGGATAAAATTGCTATAGCCTTTCCTTTGGGCGTGTTGTATTTAGAAAAAATTTCACTAATAGAAAATTAAGGCTTTTGAACCCACGTATCCCTTACGGGAATTTAGGAATAGGTAGGTTTTGTCTGTGTAGTCGCATACCTTTCGGGAAGCAAGCTATGCGCCAGTGTGCCGGAGGCATCTTTCTAATCGCCCAGTGAAGTATGAATGTAGACTTTTATTTGCAATACGAACTATATCATTCATCCATGTCTTTCAATGTAGCTAATGCTGAAGGAGATAAGCGACTGAGATAACGGAATATCCAGTATTTAAATATAGTATTTAAAATTACTGGAAATGTAGCGATAAAAAGAAAAATTCCGTTTCTAGTTGCTGATAAACCTAAATGTTTAGCTATTCCTTCCAAAAGAATTTCCCATCCATGTGGTGAGTGAAAACCAACGAACATATCTGTAAGCAAAATAATTAAAAAAGCCTTAGCACTGTCGCTTAACCCGTAGACAATTTCATCTATAAAAGACTGAACAAAAATAATATTTTTTTTATTAAAAGCAACAACTATAGCAAAGGAAATTAGTGATATTAAATCAGCAAAGACATTACTAATAGCACTGCTGCTTTGATTGCGAAAATCTTCTGCTACCTCAAAGGCTTTATTTTTAACCTGTGCTGCAATTTTTTCTGGTGAAATTTCTGGTGCTTGTTGTAATAGATTTTTAAATTTCAATAATTTTCCAAAATTATTTAATTCATGGAGTGCTTTTTCTTCCATTTCTGAATTCAGAAAAATTTGCACTGTATTTTCACCTCTAATGTGTTCCACAACAGGAATTACTAATAGTTGTTTAGAAAAATGATGAGTTAATAGCGGTATAATAATCAGCATTAATAAAAATTTGATTGATCTTCTTGTTCTATTTCTAGAAATCCGATAGTTTTTGACAAATTCTTCTTCCGCTTTTGGTGTAAATTCGTTAGTTATTTTACTAACTGTTTTACCAATTGAACTCGGTAATACACCAGTTTTTTCAGTAATGAATGGTGCTTTAATAATATCTAGATCAGATAAATTTGCATCGTTTTTAACTGTTTGGAAATTAACTTGTAGTTCTGGGGTATTTATTTCATTTTGTACGCTGTACTTAGATATGACTTCATCAATAAACTTAAGCTTTTCTAATAAATCTGCATCTGTAGTATTGAATAATTTAAGTCCCAATTTAAATTCTGCTAATCTCACTTTAATAATAGCTAAATTTCTATTCAGATTTCCTTGCCAGAAAGCCATCACATTTTCACTATACTTCCCTGATTCAGGCGCAATTTTTTTGCCACTAAATTGGTCAATTTCAATATTTTGAATCGCTTGAGCAGCTTGATAAGCTTCTAAGATAGCTCTTTCTGGAGTATTTAAAAACCAGCGATTAAATAAACGCCAGTATTCTGTCGTTTTTTGGCGAATTAATCTGATTTTTTGGATAAAATATGACTCTTTCATCGTAGATATTTTAAGACATGAACAAACTTTTATTTTAAATTATTATTGGCAATAGTTAGGAGCTAATTGCAGATTTTTTAACTATAGCAATCCTAAATGAAGAATGAACACATACAGCAGACTGCAAGTGGGCGTTGCATAAATGCAGGATGATTTCTATCACGCAGAGGCGCAGAGACGCGGAGAGGATAAAGAGTCGTTGTCTTTTTAGATATTTTTAGATATTATTACTCTATGCCCTATTGCCAACCTTGCATTTCAACTAATTCCATACACAAATCATTAATTTGCTCTAAATCAGGTTTATGAGGTAAAGTTGACTGGTCATAAAAACTATCCATTTGAGTAACTAAATTTTCAGCCATTTTCATTAACTGATCATAGGTATAATCTCCGCTGAGAATAGCTTTTAAATCATCAACATCACCAGCTATTTTTCTATCGACAATTACTTCTCCTTGCTGTAATATTTCCAAGCCGCTACGTAGTAGTCTAATACAGTGCATCCCATGTTTCAAGTCATAACCAGAATTTTTTTCCATTTCTGCTCTAGCCGGATTTCTATTTTCCTGCCAGGATAGATAAGCTTTCCATTCTCTTAACGCGATTTGATAACTTTGACTTTTTTGCAGCAACCGAATAAAATCTTTGCGGCTATTGGTTAAATTTTTTGTATATTCCAAAGCTTCATCTGCTAAGGTATATTGTTTCAATAACCCTTTAAAATCAACATCCGCTGTCAGTAATTTATATAATTGTTCAGATTCTTCTAGAAATTCAATTTTTCCTCTAATTAAGATATAAAGATATTCCAAAAAAGCATTTAGCTCATCTTTGCTCAATGGGTTTTCATCTTCTATGCCAAAATCAGAGGGTATGGGTTTCTTAGCTGGTGGATTTAACAACCACTTGCGATGGGTTTCCATTTTTTTAATTTGAGCAAAAGCATAACCAGAATAAGTATGTTTGACTTTTTTACTTAAAAATATTTGCCTGTTGTTAATTAAATGCTCGCCAATTTTTGTAATCATAGGATAGGTAGGCAACCAGAGTAATTCTAAAACATTGGGATTTGCTCCTGCGAGTAAATGCAAAACTTTTCTTAGTTCATAAATCACTGTATCTTGATTGCCATCTATAAACGGAAAAATGCCTGGTTCATCCCAACCTGTATCTTTTTGTTCTATACTATCGAATCCTAAATAGTAACGTTTAGGAGCAATAAATACTCCTCGATAGTCATAATCTGAATCGGGACGATTTAAGCCATAGCCGTGACTACCAGCTAAACCAACAAAAATAGTTCTTTGTTCAACTTCTATTCTTTTCATAAACCTTATTGCCTCTCAATACTTGTCGGTTAAGGCTAAAAAACGAAAATCCGTAGGTTGGGTTGAGGAACGAAACCCAACATTTACAGGCATTTGTTGGGTTTCACTTTGTTCAACCCAACCTACAAAAATTCTTAACCGAACAGTATTGTAGTGCCTCTACGGTTTATCTTAACCGAATCAGATTCTATGATAGAAGCTAAAAAAAATCCGAGCAACTCTAGCGGCTGCTCAGATGTATAAAAATTTTTTTCTGTCTGTGTCTGAGTTAACTACACAGGCACACTTCACCATTCCGGTGATGAGGTCAAATTTTGCAGACAAAATTTCTAATCATTAAGTTTCTTGACTTAATGGCATTGATTACAGTACAGTTTTAGATTGTCTGTCTAATTCCTGCTCGGATCAGGTAGACATTCTTAAAAAGCTGGCGAAAGCGATAAAAAGCTACAAATATTGTCTCTACAGGAGATAAAAGCCAGCTACCTGTACGGCAACTTCAAGGACAACTCGATGACTTACGCAATTATTGAAACTGGCGGTAAACAGATTAAAGTCGAAGCGGGTCGATTTTACGATATTGAACTGCTGAGTATCGAACCAGATGAAAAAGTTACAATAGACGCAGTATTACTGGTGCAGCACGAGGGTGAGGTCTCTATTGGACAGCCATTAGTGGCAGGTGCAACTGTAGAGGGGACGGTAATGCGACACTTTAGAGGTCGTAAAGTCCTGGTCTATAAAATGAAGCCGAAGAAGAAAACCCGCAAAAAACGCGGACATCGCCAGGAAATAACCAGACTTTTGATTAACTCCATTAACCTCAACGGTGCGGTTTTGGTGTATGAAGAAGCACCAACTACTGCGGAAACTCCCAATATTGTGGACAGCGCTCCTGCTGAAGAAGCTGTTGCTGCTGAATAATAAACAGAAGTAAATAAATTAAGAGGAAATTATGGCTCATAAGAAAGGAACGGGTAGTACACGTAACGGTCGTGACTCTAATGCTCAACGTCTGGGTGTAAAACGCTTTGGTGGTCAAGTTGTGCGTGCGGGCAACATTCTTATTCGTCAGCGCGGTACTAAAATTCACCCTGGTAATAATGTCGGTATTGGCAACGATGATACTCTGTTTGCTTTAGTTGATGGTGTAGTTACTTTTGAAAGAAAGGGCAAAACCCGGAAAAAGGTGAGCGTTTATCCAGTTGTTGCTGTTGAAGCAGTAGCAAGTTAAGTATTAGTTACTTAGTCATTAGTCAATGGTCATTAGTCAATAATTGATGATCATTGACAAAAACTTTGAGATTTAGAATTTTAGGTTTTTAAACTTGAGAGTATCAAGGGAAGGCCAAAAAATAAATTACCTACAAATTAGAGATGTTTGTTCAGGTGATTACTGAAATTAATTAAAAATTAAATAATTCCAGCTAGAGCATCTTTTTCTTTGGGAGGGGTACACTTGGAGAGAGCCAGGGCGGTTAACCTGAAAGTCATTATGCTTGAGTCTTTTTTATCCCGTGCAGCCCTTCTTTTTCTCTCCGGTAGTCTAGCGGTTGTGAGTGTTGCTTGTAGTGAAAACAAACAGATAACGGCGACCGATGGTGATAAGCAATCTGCGCCTATTGGTAATTTGGCAGCTGTACAGCCGCCTACCAGGAAGCCAATGCTGCTGCCAGCCAGCCCAAAACCACAGCGAACAGAAGAGTCAGTGACTGAACCTAGTGCTTTAGAATTGGCGCTGGATAAGGCTACTGGAGGGTTGAATATTAGTAAATCTGCTCAATCTTCAGATGATTGGAATTTGGTAGCGAGTCAGTTTCAGGATGCGATCGCTCTTTTGAAACAGGTACGACAAGACAGCCCCAATTTTCCCTTCGCGCAAAGACAAATTGCCGAATATCAACGTCAAGTTCAATTGGCCAAACAGAAAGCCAATCCTAGCAGCGTAGCATCTCCAGTTATACCCAGGCAAAAGGTTGTTGTTGTTGTTCCCCAACCAAAAGTAAAACGTTACTCAACTCCCTTCCCCACACAAGTGCAACCACTACCACCACCTCAGCCGATTTTCCCTTCATCGGAACTCCTCGCCCAAAATAACGAGGTGTTTATAGCACCTATTAAGCGGCGACTTGGTGGCACGCCCATTGTGGAAGTTACTTTTAATGGTAGACAGCGATTTGAGATGATCGTAGATACAGGGGCGAGTGGGACTGTGATTACTCAACAGGTAGCAAAAGCTTTGGGTATAGTACCAGTGGGGAAAGCTAGGGCTAATACCGTCAGTTCCAAATCTGTGGAATTTCCGGTTGGCTATCTGGATTCGATGGAAGTTGGCGGGGTGACGGTGAATAAAGTTCCAGTTGCGATCGCTGGTGTAGAACTAGAAACAGGACTGCTAGGACATGACTTTTTTGGCAACTACGACGTTACTATCAAACGCAATGTTGTCGAATTCCGTCCCCAACAACACTCAGAAATTAATCCCGCAGGAATTCAATTAACTGTACCAACTTTTTCCAGGGGCTACCGCTTTGTAAAATTTCCCTAGCTAAACTCACACCTTGAGCATGGTTAAGTAGAGGAACTGCACCAGCCACTTGTAAAGCTAAGGAAGCATTTAATGCCACAGCATCCTGTTGTGCTTGAGTTCCCTTTCCTTGCAATACGTCCTGGAGAATTTTGGCATTCTCTTGGACATCTCCACCCTTCAAGGCTGCTATTGGCGCAGGTGAGATCCCGATCTCTTGGGGATTAACAGTGGTTAAATGTACTTCACCATCTGATAATACTGCTAAATCAGTAATATCCCCTAAGCCCGCTTCATCTAATTTTTCTCGTCCATGCAGTACAATTGCCTGCTGTGTTCCCAACTGATTTAATGCTTGAGCGATCGTTTCTATCAGTTGGGAATCAAACACCCCAATCACCTGTCCAGTAGGACGCAGGGGATTTACCAAAGGACCAAGTAAATTAAACACAGTCCTTACCTTCAAACTTCTCCGCAACGGTGCAACCGCCTTTAGTGCTGGATGCCAACCGGGGGCAAATAAAAAGGTTATTCCCACCTCTTGCACTGCTGCTTGCACCTTGTCACTAGTAGCATTCAAATTAACACCCAATGCTTCTAAAACATCAGCACTTCCCGTCAAACTAGAGGCAGAACGACTACCGTGTTTCGCAACGGGTACACCAGCAGCAGCAGCCACAAAAGCCACCGCTGTAGAAATATTAAAAGTTGATGCCCCATCTCCACCAGTCCCACAGGTATCAATTAAAGTACCGAATACCGATTGCTGAGTACTGGGTACAGCAGAGAGAGATTTTAATACTTCAGCCATTCCTGTTAATTCTTCAGCAGAAACGCCTTTGAAGTGCAACGCCGTTAAAATTGCTCCCGATAACTCTGGGGGAATCGTTTCATTTATCCATCCTTGCATCAACCCTGCTGCTTGAGTGCGGGATAATGATTGACGGTCTAATAATTGTTGCAGCAAAATAGACCAATTCATAGGAACTGAGGAAGTAGTCATGACTTAGGTTTTCAGTTGATCGAACTGGGAGTTATCCTACCGAAAAATGGGTAGCTTTCGATTCTGATCAAGATTTTTGTTTTGTGCGATCGCTATATTAACCCCACAATCTTCTCCCTGCTTTTCCATTTAATCTCTCATGGGTATCTGCTAACAAAGCTGGAATATCTAAATTTTCAGGACATTTAGGCAAACAATCACCGCATTCTGTACAACGATTTCCCTTCATTCCTGGAAACCAATGACCGGCATTTTCAAACATTCCATAACGATATTTTCCATAATCGTTCATGTCATAAGCTACTGCCAAATTTCTCAATCTGAGAATTTCCGGAATATTGATATTTTCTGGACAAGGTAAACAAGCATAACACTGACTACATTTATCAGTATTTAAAATCTTTCTTTGTTGAGTTTCTAATTTTTTAAAAACATTAATTTCTGCTGATGTTAACTCACCAACATCATCAGCAAATCCTAAAGGTGTAATTAATTCTTCTGGAGTTGCCGCACCTAAACTCAAGGTTGTAATGCGGTTGTCACTCAACAAAAATCTATAGTTTAATTCTAAAGGTGTAAATGGTTGACAGAGTTCTTTTAAAGTTGAGGTTGGTGTATAAAGTCTTCCTCCTTTATCTGCTGGAGAAATAATAAAAACACCCATATCTTTTTTTGTAGCTAAATCAATAGCTGAAGCGTTGCGTTGGAAAAAATAATAATAATGTAAATTAATAAATTCAAACAAATCTGTATTAATTGCTGCCAGAATTATATCTAATGAAGCGTGGGTAGAAAAACCAACGTGTTTAACTCTGCCATCATTTACTGCTGCTTTTACAGACTGCATACAGCCGTTTTTAGATTGTACCCATTCTAGATGTTCTTGAGTATTTAAACCGTGGATACCCAAACAATCAAGATAATCTAAATTCAAGCGTTGTAATGATTCATCAATATACTGACCCATTGTGTCAGCGTCGGGAGTAGGGGGAATTTTAGTAGTGATATATAGTTGGTTTCTGGGGACTGATAAACCAGCTTTGATTGCTGCACCTAAATACTCCTCGCTTTTACCGTAACCTCTGGCTGTTTCAATGTGATTAATTCCCAAAAATAAAGCTTTTTCAATAATTTTTTGAGCATTTTCGACGTTATCCAAATAACGCATTGTTCCCAAAGAAAAAACGGAGAGGTGTAAATTAGTTTTACCAAAACGTCGATATTGCATAAACTGTTCGCGTAGCGTGCCGTTAGGCATATAAATCTAAAACTTAGATATATCAAAAGTTTGAAGGTTAAAAAGGTGAATCAGGTGCAAGTAATAAGCGTTGAAACTACCAAAAACCTATCACTTGACCAGATTCAAGACTCTTCTTCTCTTCTTCTAATTCTTCCTCCTGACTCCTGACTCCTGACTCCTGACTCCTAACTCCTAACTCCTAACTATTTATTAACTGTCACTATTATCAAATCGTTTAATTAAATCTTCAGGACGAAGATTGGAAATAAATTCGCGGAAAGCTTGCTGTTCAGCTTCATCAGCATCTCGATCAACGGGGATAGAAGCATCAGCTACCACCTCTTCCATCACCCAGATAGGAGTATTTGTACGGAGGGCAATTGCGATCGCATCACTAGGACGAGCATCAATTTCTTTTTTGACCTCACCTTGCTGCACAATCAAAGCAGCATAAAATGTATCCTTTTGCAAAGAATGAATAATCACCTTTTCTAAGGTCATATTCCAGACTTCCAAAATATTCACAATTAGGTCATGGGTGAGGGGTCTAGGTGGTTTTTGATGCTCCATAGCACCCATAATAGCCCTGGCCTGTTCTTGACCGATATAAATTGGTAAAGCCCGACGATCTGAGCCATCTTTCAGTAATACAATCGGGCTGCGGGTTATGGCATCTAATGCTATACCAGCGACTTTCATTTCAATCATTGGCTAACCCTCAAAAATTCTTTAAGTGCTTGAGTGCTATGTGAAAAATAATACCCTTGATTGGGTTTTTCTGAAACCGAAGTAAACATAGGGCTTTTCTTCTCTATAATTGCTTCTATTAAACTCCGAACTTGTAGTGAACACCAGAGCAAGAGACTTCCAACTAAAAAAAATATCCCGTCATTGTGACAGCAGGGGGCAGAGGGCAGGAATCAGGGGGTAGAAAAGTCGCTTTGATTTGGTGAACTTGGATAGCGTATCCTACGGAAAGCAAGCTACGCGGAGCGTCCCGGAGGGAACTGGCGCTGCTGCAAGCAGTACATCTTTTTTGTGGAGTTCTCTAAATCAAATGGCTCTACTAAAAGAATAATCGTCTTACCCAAGTATGCCTTGAGATTGATGTGAATGTGTTAATGTTCATCTACCAAAAAAAAATGCCAGAAATAATATTCAGAGTTTTTACATTTTTTGGCAGAATTATCAGTTAATTTCCGCCAAAATTAAGCAATAAATAGAATTAGTTTGGCAGAAAAACCGTGTTTACAGGATTAATTCAAGGATTAGGTACAATCAAACCCTTAGAGAACGATTTTTGGCAGATTACTTTTGTCAGCAAGTCAGATACAATTATGGCTGATTTGACTTATGGCGATAGTGTGGCGGTAGATGGCATATGTCTGACAGTCGAAGAAATTTTAAAAGACGGCTTTATTGCCACTGCTTCACCGGAAACCCTAAGCCGCACAACTTTAGAAAGAGAAGAAACCCAAGCCAGATATGTCAACATAGAAACGTCGCTGCGAGTGGGGGGTAAAGTAGGCGGTCATTTTGTCATGGGTCATGTAGACGGGATTGGTGAATTAATTTCTGTAGAACAAACAGCTAGTTCTTGGGAAATGACCTTTGCGGCATCAGCTGAGTGCGATCGCTATATCGTCCCCAAAGGTAGCATCGCTGTCAATGGCATCAGCCTCACCATAGCCACATATCAACCCGAACACTCCCATTTTACGGTAGCAGTGATTCCTGTAACCTATACCGAAACTAATCTCAACTATTTAGTTCCTGGCAGTTATGTGAATCTGGAAGGAGATATTCTCGGTAAATACGTTGAAAAATTCCTCTCTCCGGGTCAAAAACACCATCAAGAGGATGTTACACCTGCATTTTTAGCAGAACACGGGTATTTATAGGAGTTCAGGAGTTCAGGAGTCAGGAGTTCAGCAGTTCAGGAGTTCAGGAGTTCAGGAGTTCAGGAGTTCAGGAGTTCAGGAGTCAGGAGTTCAGGAGTTCAGGAGTCAGGAGTTCAGCAGTTCAGAAGTTCAGAAGTTCAGGAGTTCAGGAGTCAGGAGTTCAGCAGTTCAGGAGTCAGGAGTTCAGGAGCTTATTTTCCCTATCTCCCTATCTCCCTATCTCCCTATCTCCCTGCTCCCTGCTCCCTGCTCCCTGCTCCCTGCCCCCTGCCCCCCAGGGCTGTTTCATTCGATAAGGTATGTATTTTGTCAATATGATTGGCAATAAATATCAGAGCAAAAGTCATAAATTGGTGACCATTTTGATGCCTAAGATTGAATGCCAAGCTTATTTTTCATCTTCTAGACTCTTGCATTTGCAAGCCTTTTAGGGAATGAAACAGCCCTGCCCTGCCCCCTGCCTCCTATTGAGGAACTTGTGCTGTCCGTGTGTTTTGCAGCAAGTTGTTGAGACCGGCTTGTAATTGTACACCTGGGTCAACAGCAACCCAACCATTTTGGGTCATGTGGCGGACTTCAAAGTGCAGGTGAGGTCCAGTAGAGTTGCCAGTACTACCAACTCGGCCAATTACAGTTCCTGGTTCTACCCATTGACCAGGGGTAACAAAGATTTCTGACATATGTCCGTAGAGACTTTGTTGGGCAGAAGTGTGATTAATGGTTACTGCTAAACCATAACCACCCATCCAATCAGCAGTTTCAACTTGACCTTTAGCAGCTGCTAAAATTGGTGTTCCTGTGGGCGCACCTATATCTGTACCAGCGTGGAAACGTCTATCTCCTGTAATTGGATGAACGCGCCAGCCAAACAAAGAAGTAATGGGCGCAGGAACAGACAAGGGGAACATCATCCCAGAACCGCCACGATAGGCAAGGGTACTATTGTAAGAAACCTGTGGTAAAACCGATGCCAGTGCAAAGTCATAAGAGACAGTGCTGGGGCGGGGTGCAACCTTACCTTCAGCCATTGGTGCGGGTAAAGTCCCAAAGCTAGGGGCAATGGGGGTAGCGCTTACGGTTGTAGTACTACTAAATTCACTGGGCTGAGGAATAAACCGATTGGGACGATAAGCAGTTTTTGTATGAGTACTAGTACTACTTTTGGGAGAAACCCAACTCTTATTATTCACAGCACTAGCAACAGTCCGAACTATACTCTCAGTTTTTTGGTTAGAGTCAGTGGCTACTCGCTGAACGGTGGGCGCTTTTTCTAAACTAGCGGTTTCACTTTTTTTGATCCAATTGGGTGCTGATGTTTTGGGAGAATCAGCTACGCGGGGATTGTCAGTTGCTTTTTTACCGCAAGCACCAGCAGCAATTTCTCTCTGTGAAAAAACTGCTCGACAGCCACCAGCGCGTTCTGTAACAACTACAGAACTGGGTGCTTCATAGTTACCAGTTGCAGTACTGTTGTAATCTGTAGGATCAATGTAGGAGTTGTTGTAATCCTTGTTTTTTCTCGCCGTTGTGCCGTTATTTGCTGGTTTAGCAACTTCTGCGGCTTTTTCAGGTGCTGAGTTGGCAGGAATCTGAGGTTTTTCAGCCTGTGAATTTTCAACTTTAGGTTTAGAAGTTCTAACGGTGACTGTCGGTTCAGAATTTTCAACTTTAGGTTTAGAAGTTCTAATGATGACTGCCGGTTCAGAATTCTCTACTTTAGGTTGAGCAATTCTGACTGGTTTTGCTGATTGGGAAACATTTTCTTGGGTGAGTTTTTTTCTGAGTCTAACTCGGCGTTCTGCAAAATCGGGTTGCGATCGCACTTCTGATACAGGAGTATCTTTTTTTACGGGTTCTGCAACTGCGATTGGTTGAGAACTTTCAATAGTTGGAACAATGTTATCTACGGATGATTCCGTTTGAGCAAGAACGAAGCCACTACTAAGGAGGCTAACGCTACTCAAAAAACAGAGACTCCGTGCTGATAATTTAGACGCAAAGCGTCGTTTTGTTAAACCTTGAGTCCGCAAATAATCCAAGCGGTTATGGGCAGATTTATGGCGCTGCGTCATTTCTTCTCTCAGTTGTGTGTAATTTAAGTCTAAAAAAGTTAAACAGAAGTTTTGCAATAACCCAAGCTAATTGTACCGGGTTCGACAGAAATTTCTGGTGTTATCAGTTCCTGCGTATTATATCCAGCCATTTTTAAGCGGAGATTTCCTTGGGGTGTTACCCCCACTACAGTGCCTAAAAGATTATTCACATACACTTGATCACCCATGTTTGTAAGTAAATCAACATAACGAGACAAAAGTATGTTTATTCCTTCGATGGTAAGACACTCTAGACCGGATTCTATTCCCAGTAAAACTGTGGAGGCGAGAATTTCCAAACAAGGAATTGGTTGAAAACCCTGGGAACTCTGCCACAATTCTAAATTGATGCCGGTTTGGGGTACTGGGTTAGCCCAGTTAATACCAACACCAATTACAGCTTGGGTAATTTGTCCTTTGTGGATTTTTGTCTCCGTTAAAATGCCGCCTAGTTTGCGACCATCTAATACTAAATCATTCGGCCATTTTATCCCCACTCTCACATCACACTTTTGTAATTGGGCGGCAATTCCCCAGGCGGTAGCCAAGGTTAATTGGTAGCTTTCAGTAGCTTTTAGTTTAGGAGAGATGGCAACCGAAAGGTATAGTCCGCCAGAGGGAGATAGCCACTGTCTTCCCCATTGTCCCTTACCAGCGGTTTGTTGAGTGGCTATAACTACACATCCTGGTTTTGCTCCTTGCTGGAGCAGGTTCCACGCAGTCTGATTAGTTGAGGTTAAGCTGTCAAAAATATGTAGAGAAAATGGTAAATATGAATGTTCTCGCTCTGCTTTCAGAGTATTTACCAGAAGTTGCTGATTAAATTCCACAGCTGTTCCCATAAATCCCGTTGTTCACGTTAGCATTGATTGGCGGTTTTAAATTTTTTGTTTAGGTGAGGTTGAAGATGCACACTTGGCACTGGCGCAATTGGGAAGGTCTGCCTTATCTGACTTGTAATTTGTTAGAACCTTGGCCTCACGGTTTTTTTACTCAGCAATTTTGGCCTCGTCCGCCAGATGAGTTAACAAAAGTGCTGCAACCAGAGGCTTTAGCTTATCGTTTACAACAGGTACATGGCAATACTGTTCTCACTCCCGAAGAGGTTGATAGCCAGTTAAAAAGCGGTGAAAATAATTTAGCTTTGGCAGATGGCTTAATCAGTAAGCAAGCGTTACAAGCGGTTTGGGTAGCGAGTGCTGATTGTACACCTGTGTTGATTGGGGATGTTAAAATCGGACAGGTAGCGGCTCTACACGCTGGCTGGAGGGGTACAGCGGCAAAGATTGTTCCCCAAGCGATCGCTCGTATGCAATCCCAAGGCAGCGAATTAGCAGATTTGCGAATTGCTATGGGGCCAGCCATTGCGGGCGAAGTTTACCAAGTTTCCGTGGAAGTGGCTGCGGAAATTGGAAGCACCATTATACCACATAATGGACTGGAAAACATTGTTAAGGCTTTACACGATTTACCTGATTCACCTTTATTCGCAGATACAGAGCCAGGAAAGGTGCGTTTAGATGTGCGTCGAATCAATGCTTTACAGTTACAGCAATTGGGGATTAGTAGAGAACAAATTGCGATCGCACCCTATTGTACCTATCAAACCCCAGAACATTTCTTTTCTTACCGTCGGGAAAAAGAAAAAAAGGTGCAATGGTCAGGAATTGTCAGTTTATCTGAATCTGCTATCTACATTGATTGATATGTTACCGTTGTATTACTAAGTAACAGTAGCATTCCTACTTGATTGGCGAAAACTTTAGTTATGATAGCCAACACTCATCTAAAATAATCATGAATATTTTCACAAATAATTAGGAATAGCTATATTTATTTTTGTGAAAAAATGCGATACAAAAAAGTTGAAAAAATGCCAACTCAGGTGTTTACATTTATTAAACAATCTCAACCGAAAATTTCCATTAAATTTAAGTTCATAGTAGCAGTAATTATATCATTAATAATTGTCATGGGAGTTGGGGTCTGGAACTTGAACAGACTCCAAGCAATGGCTTTTAAACAAGAAGCCCGCATTCGCAGTCAATTAGTATTAAATTTTGGGCAAGCCAGTCGTAACTATGTCATTAAACAACTAGCACCAGCTGTAGAAAAGCACACACCAGAAATGATTCTTGAAGCCAAATCTAATGCTTTTGCCACTCGCGCTATTTTTGAACTATTTAATGAACAACTACCTGAGTATATTTATAAACAACCTGCTTTAAATCCCATGAATCTTGCTAATAAAGCAGATAAATTTGAGGTAGATACTATTAATTACTTTCAAGAACATCAAAATATCAACGAAAAAACTGGATATACAAACAAGGAAAATCAAGAATTTTTTTATGTAGCACAACCAATTAAAATGGAAACTAGCTGCTTAGAATATCATGGCAGACCAGAAAATGCACCTCAAACTATTATAGATAAATATGGTACAAGCAACGGTTTTAATTGGCCTGTTGGCGATATCATCAGTGCGCTCATGATTTATGTTCCCACTAAAGATTTACGCACTAATCAAACTTCTATGCTTCAGACGGTTTTAGGTACATTTATTAGCTTAACAATTGTAATCATCAGTCTCATATATTTATTATTTGATAAATTAGTAGGCAAAAGAATTTCTCAATTTTCCCAAGTGATGAGTCAAGCTGCTTTAAATCCTGGGGTTTCAGTCAGAATTGCACATAAAGGCAGTGATGAACTAGCAATGATGGGAAAAATATTTAATCACATGGCTGATTCTCTTGATGATGTTTATTCTAATTTAGAACAAAAAGTAGCAGAAAGAACCTCAGAACTAGAGCAAACATTGCAAGAATTAAAAATTACCCAAACTCAATTGATTCAAACCGAAAAAATGTCAAGTTTGGGACAACTAGTAGCAGGTATTGCCCATGAAATTAATAATCCACTCAGCTTTATTGATGGCAATATTAATCATGCTAGTAATTATACAACTGATTTATTGAAACTCATAGAGCTTTTTCAGCAAACATATCCTCAACCAGATTCTAAAATTCAAGAATATATTGATAAAATTGAATTAGCTTTTATATCTGAAGACTTGTCAAAGTTATTTAGTTCGATGAAAATAGGGAGCAATCGCATTACCGAAATAGTACTAAACTTGCGGAATTTTTCTCGGTTAGATGAAGCTGAAATGAAATCTGTCAACCTTCATCAAGGAATTGAAAGCAGTCTAGCAATTTTACAACACCGTTTGAAAGCTAATGCAGATCATCCTACAATTGAAGTGATTCCAAATTATGGAGATTTACCTTTAGTTGAATGTTATCCAAGACAACTCAATCAAGTATTTATGAATTTGCTCAATAATGCCATAGATGCCCTAATCTTTCCCTTAGAGAATAATACCATCAAAGATGAAAAAGAGACAAATTTCACTCCCCAGATTTTGATTCACACAGAAATGGAAAATACAGAATCTGTAAGGGTAAATATCACCGATAATGGATCTGGTATGACTGAGAAAGTAGTATCACAAATATTCAATCCTTTCTTCACAACAAAACCCATTGGGAAAGGAACAGGTTTGGGACTATCTATTAGTTACAAAATTATTGTAGAAAGACATCAAGGATTGATTTGGTGCAAATCACAGATAGGAAAGGGAACAACATTCTATATTCAGATTCCCGTTAGACAAATTCATTAGAAATAATATAGAGATATTCCATATAATCGAATACAGTTCAGTTAAGAAAATTTTAGGTTGGGTAAAACGAAGTGTTAGCGGAGCGTCTCAAAGAGAATGCATAACCCAACAAATCCAGAAAAATATTGGATTTTCTTCTTAATTAACTTTCTTGAAAAGCTAAAAATTGATCATCATTTATTCTTCCTGCTTGGTGCAGAGTGGTGACAATTTCTGAAATAGTTAGAACAGAATGAGCGCAATAACCATTTTGGCTTAACCTGTCTTTTACTCCTTGTTCATGGTCAATAAATACCACAATATCATTAATTTTCAATCCCGCAGATCTTAACTTTTCTGCACCTTCCATCACGCTTTTACCACTGATAAGAATATCATCAACTACCGCAACCGTTTCACCAGAATGAAAATTACCTTCAATAACTTTCCTTGTTCCATGTGCTTTTACCTCTTTTCGAGGAAAAATCATCGGACAATGAAGACGCAAAGATAAACCAGTTGCTGTCGGTAAAGAACCATAAGGAATCCCAGCTAATCTATCAAAAGTGAGATTTTTTAAAATTTCCTCATAAGCACTAAGCACTTGATTAAAAACTTGAGGATTAGAAATAATTTTCCGTAAATCAATATAATAAGGAAAAGTCGCTCCTGAAGCCTGAACAAATTCCCCAAACATAATGCAGCCAATATCATAAAGTTGTAAAATCAAATCTTGATGCGGCTGTTTATCTTTTACCGAAATATCAGGTAACCACACCTCACAAGTAGAAGCATCATGGATAACTTCACTTCTAAATTGATTAATTTCTGTACGTAATAATTGAATTTGTTGAGATAAATCAGCATTACCCAACATATCTTGAGGAACCGGAATTAGCAACCCATCACCATTACCATTTAACCCTGCGGCTAAGATTTTTTTCAGATTACCTTCCTCAGCCCAAATACTACGTGCCATAATAATTCTTTCTGGAGCAATTGACCGAATAGATTTGAAAATATCAGCATCTGTGGTTCCTACTTCCAAACCTAATTGTTCTGGTGTTCCCCATGTTTTTGATTCCTGTACTACCTGCAAATAAAAGGGTGAATTGTTGTGAGAATATTGCTGTAAAATTGCTGCACCTGGGTTAGAAGTACAACATAAAATAAACACTGCTTGATCAGGATAAACTAAAAATGGTGCTACATGATCTTGTCCAGTATAGGGACTAAGAGTAATAGCATCTACCCGCCATTCTGTAAATACAGTTTTGGCAAAAATACTACTTGTGTTTAAATCACTATGTTTAGCATCTAAGATAATAGGAATATGCGTAGGGATAGATGCTAAAGTTTTGAATAAAAGTTCTAAACCAGGAACACCCAAAGCTTCATAAAATCCCAAGGTTGGTTTATAAGCACATACAAACCCAGCCGTTTCTGCAATTATAAATTGTAACCAATTTTCCAAACCTGCAATAATATCTGATGATTGATAACTCGCAGGTATCATTTCTGGATTTGGATCAAGTCCTACAAATAGTAAGCTTTGATTTTGGGAAATATTCGTATTTAATTTATCAAAAAAGTTCATGTTTATTTAAATTTCCAAATAAAATGCTATTAATAAATACAGCAGAATACAGGTATCATGAGTGTGATAAAACTTTGTACCTCATGTATTTACAATCCTGCAAACCATTCATAACCTTGATCTTCCCAGTAACCTTTAAAAGCTGATAAATAGGGAGTCAGTGTAATTCGCGTTACCCATTTACTCTGTTTATAGCCGAGTTTAATTGGGGAAGCTAGACGCAAAGGTGCGCCATTTTCTACAGGCAATTTTTCACCATTTTTTTGATAAGCTAACAAAGTTTGAGGGTGTGTAGCTGAAGCTATATCCCAACTTTCATAATAACCATCTGCTGATTCAAAAAAAGCATACTTAACATTTGCCTTGGGTTGGGCTAAGGCAATAATATCACGTAAGCGTATACCTCCCCATTGTACGATCGCTGCCCACCCTTCTACACAAACATGACGAATAATCATGGAAGTGAGAGGTAAAGCCTGAATTTCTGCCATACTGAGGCTCAGAGGATTATTGACATCACCATCAATAATTAACCGAAATTTATCTTGATCAATAATTGGTGTATTGCGGAAAGTATTAATTATTAAAGCTTCTGGTTCAATAAGACTAGCAGAAAATTCTGGTACAAGTTTTTGGGGTTTAAAAATGAATTCTTCAACCTTCTGGTTCAGAGGTTCAGAAAGCTTACCAACTAAATCTTCAAATGCAGGTGTACCACAGCCACCCAGAAATAAGCTCATACTAGAAATCCCCGAAATCTGTAAGAATTTTCGTCGTGTTAACTGAGGTTGAATTAGATGAATTAAGTCTTTATTTTTATCAAAATTCATGGCTTTATTACCAATAATATAACTTACCAAAACATAGACTCAGTCAGCTTTTCTCCTCCTGCTTTCCGTCCTAAAAGCCAATGGATAATTACAAATAATACCACCAATGGCACAGATGCAAAATGCACAATTCTTAATGCTTGCCAATCACCAAAACTATTGACTATCCAAGGAAATTGAGCAGGTTTATACATCCCAATTCCTGTAAATATCGCCAGGAGTAATATAGGAATGATAGCGGTATAGACAATACGATGCCAAGCATAAATAAGACGTTGAGAATTTTGAGTTTTTTGTAATGCTTTGATGTCATTGACTCCCACAAAGCGATGTTGCCAACGTCGAGTTACGAAAATGTAAATTCCATAACCTAAAAGATTAAGAGAAAATAGCCACATAGCAGCAAAATGCCAGTGTCTACCTCCTGCTAACCAAGCGCCTAAAGTAAAAAGAGGTGGAATATGTAACCCTGCACGTCCACCAAAAACCGGGTTAGCGTTGTAAATTTGCAGTCCACTAGTAAGCATGAGGAAGAGACTAATGATATTCAGAGAGTGAAATATCTTAGCAGCTATAGCTTGGGTTGGTGATTTGCGAGGTTTGGTAGAAGAATTCATATAATTTCTTTGTTGTTAGTTAATTCCTGTTGAAACTAATTATTAATTAGTAGATGCTAATATTCATCTTGCCAATAAAGTTGTGATTTTTAATTGATAAACTTGTAGCTGCCATTGAAGTTTCATTGTATAAAAGCCTGATATTATTTATTGGCTCTAATTGATTAAGAAAGAGCTTTAAAATTATACCAGCTTTTCTAACTGAACTGAAATTTTAAATTTCTACCCATTCTGCCTGTGCTTGGGAATTACGAATTATATTTTGTAACTAAGATTCTACGCAAAACTGGAGCGGAAACTCTACCAAAAAAACTGGCAGCTTTTAAAAACTGCCAGGATTAGTTAAATATATAGCGTTTCCTAATCACATGAGGTATATCATAGCCCTCTCCTCGCTTGCGGAGAGGGGGTTGGGGGTGGGGTTCTTGTACCTCACTCAACCGATAACCGCTATAAATTAAATTAATTATTGTGTGAAGTAATTATACCAATCTTCCAAACCTACACCAGTGGTGGCGGAAAGCTGAAAAATCTGCATTTGCGGATTTACTTGTTTTGCATATTCAATACATCGTTGCACATCAAAATTCACATAAGGCAACAAATCAATTTTAGTGAGAATCATGACTTGACTAGCGCGGAACATATGGGGATATTTAATTGGTTTATCCTCACCTTCCGTCACTGATAAAATTACAACCTTAGCCTGTTCTCCTAAATCAAATAAAGCCGGACAAACCAAATTTCCGACATTTTCAATCATCACCACAGAGTCTAATGGTGGGTTGAGTTGTTGTAAACCTTTTTCTATCATTGAGGCATCTAAATGACAGCCTGTCCCTGTGTTGATTTGGACTACTTGACAGCCTGTGGCTTTAATTTTTTCGGCATCATTGGTAGTTTCTTGATCACCTTCAATAACACTAATAGACAATTTATCTTTTAAATCATTAATAGTGCGAGTTAATAAAGTTGTTTTCCCAGAACCGGGAGAACTCATTAAATTTAAAGCGAGAATATTTCTACCTTTAAACCAACCACGATTTTGGGCAGCTAATAAGTTATTTTTACCTAAAATTTCTTTTTCTAAAGATATGGTTGTATTATGAATTTTGGCATGAATTTGAGGCGTTTTATCATGACTGTGTGAATGGGTGATGATAGTCCCATCTGGTAAGGTGTGAGTATGATGATGTTCGGTTTCTAAGTTAGTAATTTTAGTTTCTCCGTCATCAGAACATCCGCAAGTTATGCACATAATTCCTCTACTTCTATTTCTTTTATTTTTAGTTCTTCACCAGATATTAAATCTAATCTGGTGCTACCACATTCACAAATACCAAAGGGTTTTTCTAGTGGAATCGTAGTACTACATTGAGAACATTTTGCCATTCCCGGTATTTCTAATATTTCTAATATTGCGCCTTCTAATATTGTATCTTTAGCACAAATATCAAAACAAAATTTTATGGCTTCGGGCATAATGGCGGAGAGTTGACCAATTTCTAATACTACTCTTTGGACTTTTTTATTTTGGGCGTGTTCACTAACTATGGCGATGATATTTTGGGTGATTCCTAGTTCGTGCATAGGGTTATGATTTTATCTCACGCAAGGGCGCAAAGAAAAGGAGGATTTTTAACAAATTCTTGGGAGTTGGTCGCCTACTAGCATATCAACTATTCTTTCTGCACCAAAGGCAGTTTTTAAAAGGACTATTCCTGGCGGTGTGGGTATAATTTCGCCAATTATAGCTGCTTGTTTTCCGGCTGGGTGGGTTTTCATGGTTGCTAAAATTAGATCAGCTTTTTCTTTGGGGGCTACTATTACTAGTTTTCCTTCGTTGGCTAAATATAAGGGATCTAATCCGAGTATTTCACATACTCCATTTACTTCTTCTCTCACGGGAATAGAGTTTTCATGAATGCGTATACCGACGTTTGCTGTGAGGGCAAATTCATTTAATACTGTGGCTAAACCTCCTCTAGTTGCATCTCTCATGGCGTGAATGTTTGGGCAAACATTGAGAATCTCGGATACTAAATCATGCAATGGTTGACAGTCACTTTCTATATCAGAATTTAATGCTAATTCTCCTCTCGCAATTAATATGGCTGTGCCATGATTTCCTATTTCTCCGTTAACAATAACGATATCTCCAGGTTGAATATGGCGGGCAGAAATGTCAATTCCTATAGGAATAATACCAATTCCCGCAGTGTTAATAAATAGTTTGTCGGCACAACCACGATTAACTACTTTTGTGTCACCTGTAACTATTTGTACTCCTGCTTTTTGCGCTGCTACTTGCATACTTTTAGCAACGCGACGCAATGTTTCTAATGGTAAACCTTCTTCTAAAATTACACTACAGGTAAGATATAAAGGTTTTGCACCACTCACAGCTAAGTCATTAATAGTACCATTAATAGCCAATTCTCCGATATCAGAACCAGGAAAAAATAAAGGATCTACTACATAAGAATCTGTGGTAAATGCTAATCTATTTCCATATTGAGAAAGACTAGCTAAATCAAATGTGGCTTGGTCTTCTAATTGCGAAAGAATAGGATGATTGAAGGTTTTAACAAATACGTCATCTATTAAATCACGCATGGCTTTACCACCGCTACCATGTGCGAGATTAATATGAGTATCTCTAACCTTACCTTGGCGGCGACGGACTTGTTCAATCTTTTGAAATAGTGGATTTTGAGATTCTTGATTTTTGTAAACTTCCATATTTAAATTATTTTTACTTGTCTTTATTTATTAATTGGTGCGTTAGCGTATAATGTAACGCACCCTACAAATTTATCTGCCAGTTTCTTCGTGTCTACCAGGGTGTTTATCAGAATGCAAAACACCACCAACTGCCCAATTATCTCGTTCAAATTCATCAATATGAATAGTTATCCATTCTGGCTTAGTTCCTAAAGCTGAAACTAAAGCTTCGGTAACAGCTTGAACTAATTTCCGCTTCTTTTCTATGGAGTGACCTTTACCAATTTGAACTGTAACAAATGGCATATAAACTGTCCTCGAATTTTACAAATATCTAGCCCAGAGGAACACCACAAGCAGGGAGAGGTTTTTGAGTGAAGCTAATTTTCGCTTTTTTAGCAATGGTAGAAAGTCGCCCATATTTATAATATGCTGCACAAGCACCTTCGGAGGAAACCATACAAGTTCCAATTGGTGTTTCGGGTGTGCAAGCTGTTCCGAATACTTTACATTGCCAAGGTTTTAAAACTCCTTTGAGAATTTCTCCACATTGACAAGCTTTATGATCTGCTACTTTTAAATTAGGAATTGAAAATTTAACTTCGGCATCAAATTGGGCGTATTCTTCACGGATTTTAAATCCAGAATTGGGGATTTCTCCTAAACCTCGCCATTCAAAAGTTTCACGCACTGTAAAAACTTGATTCATAGCTATTAGTGCATTTTTGTTTCCAGCTGGTTCTACTAACCGATTATATTGATTTTCAACTTGACAACGATTTTCTAATATTTGTTTTAATAACATCCAAATTGATTGAAAGATGTCTAATGGTTCAAAGCCAGAAATAACGATTGGTTTATAATATTGTTGAGAAATAAATTCATAAGGTTCAGTTCCTATGACCATGCTGACATGGCCGGGACCGACAAAACCATCAAGTTGTAAATCGGGGTTATCTAATAATGCTTGTAGGGCTGGGATAACGAGAACATGATTAGAAAACATACTAAAATTAGTGATGTTCTCGGCTGCTGCTTGGAGAATGGTAAAAGCGGTACTGGGTGCAGTGGTTTCAAAGCCTAAACCAAAGAAGACTATCTCCTTATTTGGGTTTTCTTGGGCAATTTTCAGGCTATCAAGGGGGGAGTACACCATGCGGATGTCAGCACCCTGTGCTTTGGCTTGTAGCAGGCTGGTGGTAGAACCAGGGACGCGCATAGCATCGCCAAATGTAGTAAATATGATGTTTGGGTATTGACTGAGTGCGATCGCATCATCTATTCTACCTTTGGGCATGACGCAGACTGGACAACCAGGCCCATGAATGAGTTCGATGTTATTGGGTAAGATTTCTTCTATTCCATATTTAAAAATTGAATGGGTATGTCCTCCGCATACTTCCATTATTTTGATATGTTTATCTATTTTTTGGCTGAGTTTTTCGATTTCTTGTTGTAAGGCGCGGGCTTTTTCTGGGCTGCGAAATTCATCTACGTATTTCATATTTTTATTTCTCACGCAAAGGCGCGAAGACGCAAAGAAAGAAAGGTTTTAAGTATAAGATTGGGCTATTTCTTGTAATAATTTTAATGTTTCTGCGGCTTCTTGTTCGTTGATTCGGTTCATTGCAAATCCAACGTGGACTAGTACCCAGTCTCCTATACAAGCTTCTGGGGGGTGTTGTTCGTCAACTATACAAGCTATATTGATTTGGCGTTTTACTCCTCCGACATTGACTATGGCTAGTTTATGTTCGGGATTAGTTATTTCTGTTATTTGTCCGGGTATTCCTAAACACATTTTTTAGTCGCCTTTTTCAAATATTTAGCAGCAGTAATTACAGCTTGTCCTAGTGACAAACCACCATCATTCGTTGGTACTATACTATGGGTAAGAACATTTATTTCTGATTTTTCTAACCGCATTTTCACCTGTTGTAATAAGATTCTATTTTGAAATACTCCTCCTGTTAGTGCTACTTGGTAAAATTCATGTTCTTGTTTCAGGTTATTAACTATATTGACAATGGCAATAGCTAAACTTTTATGAAATTTGGCAGCTATTTCTGGTGTGGATTTTTGCTGCTGTATATCGTTTAGTATCTGTTGCCACATTGGAGCAGAGTCTATACAATAAATATTATCTAAAATTTTAAATTCAAAGGGATAATTTGGCGTTTCTTCATCATTATTTAAGATATTGATATTTGCTATTGCTTCCATTTCTATGGCTGCTTGTCCTTCATAGCTAGATTCTTCTCGACAAATACCTATAGCGGCTGCAACTGCATCAAATAATCTCCCTACTGATGATGTCAATGGTGAATTAATACCTTTTTCTATGATTTGATTGAGTAGTTTGGGGTTCTTATTTTCTAAAAACTTTATGATTTCTAAATCACCGTATTTTTCCTTTATTTCTTTCCATGTAAATGCTGATATTAATTGGGAATAGGTATTACGCCAAGGTTGATAAATTGCTTGTTTACCTCCAATCATTGCTACTGATTTAAATGTAGCTAAACGTTGGAATTGGTGATAATTGGCTAATAAAAATTCTCCCCCCCAAAGTGTACCATCTTCCCCATAACCTAAACCATCAAACACTATTCCTAAAACTGGTTTTGAATCTAAAGGAATATTATTTTCTGCCATACAAGCTGCTATATGGGCATGATGATGTTGAATTTGATCAAATGGAATTTGGTTAGCTATTGCTAGTTCTTTACCTAATTTTGCAGATAGGTATTCTGGATGTTTATCAATGGCAATTATTTCGGGTTTATGGGCAAATAAGTTTAAATATAAATTTAATGTTTCTTGATAAGCATTAAAAGCAGCAGCGCTTTCTAAATCACCTAAATGCTGTGAAAGTATGGCTTCATTTGATCGCAATAAGCAAAATGTATTTTTCAACTCGCTACCCATTGCTAAAATCGGTGATACTTTCTCAAATCCTGGGGGTAAAATAATAGGTGCTGGTGCATATCCCCTCGCACGTCTTAGGGTTTGGATTTGATTATCAATAACTCTCACGACAGAATCATCGACTCTATTAATAATATCTCGATTATGGAAAAGAAAATAATCAGCTATTTTAGATAATTTATTTTTTGCATCTTCATTATTTATACATTGTGGTTCATCAGAAATATTCCCGCTAGTTAATACTATCGGGTGCTTCATGCGTTTGAGAATTAGATGATGTAAAGGAGTATAAGGTAGCATGAAACCAAGAGAATTTTGTCCTGGTGCTATGGAAACTGGTAATTTTCGATCATCTTTAATATTTAGTAAAACTATGGGTGCAGCCGGACTTGTTAATAATTCTTTTTCTAAATCATTAATATGGCAATATTCAGAAATAATATTTATATCTCTCGCCATTAAAGCAAAAGGTTTATGATATCGTTTTTTACGGTTTCTAAGTTTTTCAATTGCATTTTCTAAAGTTGCATCACAAGCTAAATGAAACCCACCTAAACCTTTAATAGCGACAATTTTACCCTTTTGTAATAAAGTGCAAACTGCATCTATATCATCTAACATCGAGAACATATCAGCAATAACAGGTTTATCGTCAGCCCTTTCTAACCATGCACGAGGTCCACAAGCAAAACACGCCACAGGTTGGGCATGAAAACGACGATTTTCTACATTTTGATATTCCCGTTCACATTCCTTACACATCGAAAAATTAACCATACTAGTGTTATTTCTATCGTAAGGAATAGCGCGAATAATGCTCAACCGGGGACCACAATGAGTACAATTAGTAAAAGGATAACGAAAATAACGACTAAAAGGATCAAAAATCTCCTTTTGACATTGGGGACAAGTTGCAGCGTCAGGAGAAATTTCTGTTTTTATAGTATTAGTAACACTACGAGAAATCACAAAATCATCAAAATCGAAATCGCCCAAATATTCACTTCTAATTAATTTGTTAATCCTTGCCAAAGGTGGACATTCTTGATATAACTTATTTATAAATTCTGTTATTTTTTCCTCACTTCCAGAGACACGAATTAAAACCCCTTCACCATCATTACAAATATCACCCTTTAACCCACAAACCTTAGCCAAACGATATACAGTAGGACGAAAACCCACACCTTGGACAGTACCACAAACCCTAATTTCTTCTATTCTCATCTTTGCCCCTTTGCCCCTTTGCGCCTTTGCGCGAAATAATTACAAATTCCATATTAAAACCCGATTATTCCCAGAATCAGAAACCACAGCAAATTCACCACAAACCTTAATTCCATAACACCAATTTAAACTTTGTCTTGTTGGTAGTCCAAAATTACGATTTTCGCTTTTACTAATAAAACTATCTTGTCCAATTACAAAATTAGCATTTGCACCATATAGTTCTAAAATAGAATCTCGTTTTTTCCATCCTAGCAAACGAGAATTAGCTGTATCTGCAACTATTAATAAATCTCCTGCTACATCTACCCCATAAGGCATACTTAAACTACTACTACTAGGGAAATATACTCCTTGATTCAATTCCACAAAATTGAAGTTTTTTTGTCCCAAAACCACCGCACAAGGGGAATTATTTTCTGTTGGTATTCCTTCCCAAATCATTACCCGGTTATTACCTGCATCAGTAACAACTAAATTATCTTCCCAAAGGGTGATATCATGACACCAACGCATACTAGCAGCAGTGGGAGAACCACCCCCGTTTTCATTGCGAGATATCATGTCTGGTTGTCCTAAAACTATATCCGCAGGTTGACCATTTTCTGTGGGTAAATTATTCCAAATTAATAAACGACGATTTCCAGTATCGGCTACAAATAACTTATCTTGATGATAGAAAACTCCATAAGGCCAATGTAAAGTATTAGCAGCAGGTTGTTGACTTCCTCGGTTTGGTTCGTTATCAATAAAGTTAGCTTGTCCTAATACTAAATCAGCAGGAAAATTACTATCTTCTGGAACATGATTCCAGATTAAAATGCGATGATTCCAAGCATCTGCAACGGCTAAACCATCACCACATTTACAAATACCTGTAGGGACACTAAATGTAGATTTTCCTGGTGTACCTTTGGCATTTTGTCCTTCAGTATAAAAATCTGGTTGTCCTATTACCCAGTCTGCTGGTTGATGATCTGTTGTGGGTAAATTTCGCCAACCTAATAAACGATGATGTCCTGTGTCAGATACCCATAATGATCCGGTTGGTGATAATAAACAAGCTGCACGGGGTCCAAACATTGTTGTGGGAGTAGGTGCAAGTGGAATTACTAATTGTTCTGGTGTGGTGGTGTTTCCTAAAATTACTTCTGCACCTTGGAGTGAAATTGGGGATTTGAAATTATTAATAATCATTTTTAAAAATGATAGGATTATTTAACACAATACGGTTTAGTATCAAGGCATTGTTGGGTTGCGCTGTCGCTTAACCCAACCTACAATTTTTCTCTTCCCTGAACTGTATTATTATTTAATACAGAAATAAAATTTATTTTTGGTTGGAATTTGGCACTTTTACATAAATTTTATCACCCTTGATTTTTACTGGATATGAATGGAGAGATATATCAGGTGCAGTTAAACATTTACCTGTTTTTAAATCATATTGAAATTGATGTGCTGCACAGGTAATAATCCCTTTTTCTACCTTTCCTTTATCTAGGGGATAACCTAAATGACTACAAGAGTTACGATAACAAATAATATTTTCACCTTGACGATTTAAGATTAAATCTTGATTAGCAATACGAACTGCAAAAACACTAGATTTATTAATTTGGTCTATAGTCGCAACTCTTACCCAATAAGAGTCTGTAGGTAAGGGGAATGGACTATTAAAATTAGTTGTACTGACATTAGGACTACTATTAACAGCAATTACTTTTGTGATTTCTGGACAATGCTTTTTAATTGCTTGTTCTACACCTTGGGTCAAGGTTAATGTTGAAGAAGGACAACTACTACAACTACCAATTAATTTAACTTCAACTGTATCTGGTGATTTAATTGCTACTAATTCCACATCTCCTTCATGGCTTTTTAAGCCTGGGCGTACTTCTGCGAGGGCGGTTTCAATTCGTTCTGCAAGTGGAGGCTTGACTAATTCGTGATATAGCAAAACTGCATACACAATTTCGTCAGATACGGCATCGCGTAAACCTGACATATTATCTTGCTTTAGGCTTTTAATTAAATTTGTCAATGCTGCTTTATGGAGTGATTCAATTGCCCTTTTAAGTCCTACGGCTACACATCTTTGGCTTTCATCCCATTCAGCGATAATAGCCTCGAAGCGGTTAATATCTTCTACTAGTTCTTCAAGTTTATTCATTGCTATTTTTATTAGAGATCAGGAAAATAAGAGACGAATATGTGTAGTAACTTTTGCTTAAAAATAGCTTTTATAGATAATCTTTATATTATTCAATCCCACAGACAAATAAATCTGTAGGAATTGATAGTTTTAAAGTTGTAATTTTCAATTTCCGACAAGAATGGCTCATTTCATTTTGAAATCCTTGAGCAGGAAAGGTGTAATTATACCTGTAGTTAAACTAGATACAGTTATAGGTATACATAAAGGAATATTTGCCTGTGCTAATAAGACTAAGATTAATGTACCAATGGTACTAGCAATTATGATTTGACCTAGAAAATACACGGGGTCACGAAATAGTTTACCTTTGAAAAATAATTTAATCGAAAACCAGCTAAGTTCTAACATAATGCCTCCTAATAATTAGCTAAAAAGTTCAGTAATAATAATCCTAAAATTAGGACAGGAATTACACTAGCAGGTGCAAATAAACTGCCAATAGTGGCAGCAAATTTATATCCTAAATCTTTGCCAGCTAAAATCATGCCACCAATAGCACCGCCAATCATGGAGATGATGACGGCAATGACTAACCAAGCTAATCCTGTAGTCAGATTTATATCTGTATTTAAACTGTGTAAAAATTCCCTCAAGGCTACATTATTAATGATGTCCCGCATATTTTTATCCTGTTAATTGACAACTGTAGCTTGGATCTCTGAGGCTATTTCTTGTAGGGTTGTAGCGATTATTTCTGCTTGTTCTAGCTGTTGATGTTCTGTAAATATTTGCCAAGCTTGCTGATAATAGCTTTGTGCTTGGAGGAGATTTTGCTGATTACCTAATTCTGGTTTTTCTGGGTTATCGGGTAAGTTGAAGAGAGCGTTAGCTTTGTTAGAAATTGTGTTAGCATACTCTACTGGCGTATCATGAGAATTGCGTACTTTCAAGGCTTCGTTGTAAGCCAAAATAGCCCGCAAATTGTTTTCTACAGGATGAGAACTGACTAAATATTGCAAAGCATTACCTAAGTTGTTTTGCAACATTGCATATTCTCTAGGATGCTCAATCAGGTTAATATGCTTGAGGGCGACTTCAAAGGACTGGACAGCAAGACCTTGACGCAGATATTCCCGTTCTGATGCCATCGGCATAGACAGATATGCGATCGCTATATTGTTATATAAAATAGCGTATTCTTGTGGGTAATCTTGCCACGTAAACACCCGCAAAGCCTCATGATAAGCTTGGATGCTGTCTGTTATCCGTGCTAAATTATGGGGAACTAACGACTGTAATACTAGCCCCAAATTCATCTGCACTTCTGCAACTTCCTCCGGCGCAGCTAACTGTTGTAGAGTAGGTAAAGCTTCCTCGTAGCCCAATCTCGCCTGTTGTAGCAGTTCAGTCCCCGTATCAGGAATCATCTGTAGAGTCCCCGACATACCTACTTGGGCGCGGGCTTTCAGTAGAGGATACTCTTCTCCACACATATCATAGGCACGATAAAACAAACCCACTGCATTTCGCAAATCTTGGGCAGTTTTCGGCTTCTTTTGAAAGCCTTGCGCCATTGAAATCAGCATTTGGATTTTTTCCTCTGCTGTCGCTGACTCGGAAGCAATAGCTGTAATAGCCGCTTTGACGGCTGAATCTGTAATACTAGGGTTCATATAATCGGCGTGCTTTAGCCAGTTAGGGAATTGAGTTATCAACGCCCACACACATAAATGTGGGGCTAGAAACTAAGCCGATTTACGCAGGTTTTGAGTCAAAAGATTCCCCAATCTCAGACTACTTTCACTAATTAGCAAATTGAAAAATACAGAAACTCAAATTTCAATTAGCGGGTATTTTTACCCAAAAATATCAATAAATGCTCTGCTATTTTTCAGAACTAATCTTCATCACTATAAAGCACTCTATTGATAAAATTCTAGAGGAAAATTACCAAATTTGAGATGAGTTTTAATTAATTTCAAGTTTCCCTAACCGTTTTTGGTATCACTAGTTTACCAATTAGGGTTAAATTGGATATTTTATAGACTTAAATAGATATTATTATCTTGATTATATCATCAAAGAATAACTATTGTCTCTATAAATTATTTAATATATTGCCTGATTTTATCTAAAAATCTGTTCCTTATATCCAATTTGTTTGAAAAATAACAATTATTTTATCTTTGAGGAAATAAATTTTTATTTAAGCATATTGTATTTAATTAAAAAATCCCTAAAATGAAAGTTATCCATATTAATAAGTAGGTTAGACTAATTCTCTAGGTGTAGCCATAGATGTGTCTAATAATTTGACAGCAAAGAACAGGGTTGAAAGTCTTTCGGTATATGGCTTTGTCTGTGAACTTTTGTACCACATTTACCTGAAATCTGCTGTAGGTTTTAGTATGAGAAATGAAAAACGAACCGCAAAGAAGCAGAGGACGCGAAGAAATGAAAAAATAAGCAATAATAAATATTATTAAACTCTACAATTTTTATTAGGTAAGAGGTTTATCGAAATGGGAGAACTGTACATATAGAACTTCTTGATTTTCTGGAACTGTGCATGGTAAACAATAGAAAAAATATGAACAATGACTAACGTACTCTGGCTACAAGGTGGTGCTTGTTCGGGTAACACCATGTCATTTCTCAATGCTGAAGAACCGACAGCTTGCGATTTAATTGCGGACTTTGGTATTAATATTCTTTGGCATCCTTCTTTGGGATTGGAATTAGGAGAAAATTTACAAACCCTACTTTGGGAATGTGTTTTAGGTAAAACTCCTGTAGATATTTTGGTATTTGAGGGTAGTGTAATTAATGCCCCTAATGGCACAGGTGAATGGAATAGATTTGCAGACCGTCCCATGAAAGATTGGTTAAACGATTTAGCCAAAGTTGCAAAATTTATTGTCGCCGTGGGAGACTGTGCAACTTGGGGTGGAATTCCGGCTATGTCACCTAACCCCAGTGACTCCAAAGGACTGCAATTTCTCAAACGGGAAGAAGGCGGTTTTTTAGGGAAAGATTTCGTCAGTCAAGCCGGCTTACCTGTGATTAATATTCCTGGTTGTCCCGCACACCCTGATTGGATAACGCAGATATTAGTAGCGATCGCCACCGGACGAATTGATGATATAGTTCTCGATGAACTTCACCGTCCCCAAACCTTCTTCAACACCTTTACCCAAACAGGTTGTACCCGCAACATTCACTTTGCATACAAAGCCACAACCGCCGAATTTGGTCAACGTAAAGGCTGCTTATTCTACGACTTAGGTTGTCGTGGCCCCATGACTCATTCTTCCTGCAACCGCATTCTCTGGAACCGCGTCTCCTCCAAAACCCGCGCCGGAATGCCCTGTTTAGGTTGTACAGAACCCGAATTTCCCTTTTTTGACCTCAAACCCGGAACAGTCTTTAAAACTCAAACCGTCATGGGAGTTCCCAAAGAAATACCCCCCGGAGTCAACCACAAAGATTACGCAGTCCTCACCGTTGTTGCCAAAAACGCAGCCCCAAAATGGGCAGACGAAGACTTTTTTACCGTTTAGGAATTGAGGATTGGGGACTGGGAAAAAGAGAATAAATTTTCTTACCAACTACCCATCACCAATTACCAATTACCCATCACCAATTACCCATCATTATGCCAATTAAAACCTTAGATATTTCCCCCGTCGGTAGAGTCGAGGGAGATTTAGATGTCCGTGTCGAAATTGATAATGGCTATGTCACAAATGCTTGGACTCACGCTGAACTTTTTCGCGGATTTGAAATAATTTTACGCGGAAAAGATCCCCAAGCAGGATTAATTGTTACACCCCGAATTTGTGGAATTTGTGGCGGTTCTCACCTCAGTTCTGCATCTTGGGCATTGGATACAGCTTGGGGAAATGAAGTTCCTCGCAATGCAATATTGGCAAGAAACTTAGGTCAAATTGTCGAAACAATGCAAAGCATTCCTCGCTATTTTTACGGATTGTTTGCAATTGACCTAACTAATAAAAATTATCGCCGTAGTTACTTTTATGATGAAGCTTGTCGGCGCTTTGCTGCTTTCACCGGTAAATCCTATGAAATTGGCATTACCATTTCTGGTAAACCTGTAGAAATCTATGCTTTATTAGGTGGACAATGGCCGCACAGCAGTTATATGGAAATAAATTCAGGAATTGCTTATATAGTCAGGATTTCTGATGATAAGTGCGATTATTCCCTGGATTTTCCTTAAAATAGACGATAAACTCATCGTTAGCTACATCAGAAGCGGAGATAGCAAGCAGTAAAGTCATTTATTTTTCTATGATTTGGTTTTCTCCGGCGTTACCTAATTTTTCCCTAACCCCAGATTAACGTAAGTTGCTAGTTAGGGAAAATGTCAGAATCAGGATGTCCAGGATTAAAGGATTTACAGGATTAAAACAGAAAATTACTCACCAATAACCCATTACCAGCCTCAACTAGATAACTAGCAACTTGAGTTATTAGCGATTCCTACGGAGCGCTTCGCTATCGCATAACTATGATAAATTTTTAGTAAGCAAAGAATAATCCAATTTACCCATCCTCTTTTAATCCTCTTCCCCATTATGAATTTCAAACGATGGCAGGAACTCAAGCAAATCCTCACTGAAGAAAAAGATTTATCTAACATCTGGTCATATTACATGGATCATTTTGCGGATCATCCCAAATTCATCGAATTGGGTCAACGTGTCCAGAATCAATATATAGATGCAGTTGTCAAAAAAACCTGTCAACAACTATTTGGTCAAAACGTCAAAATTACCGATTCTCTCCTCATCCATATTCCCCGACAGCAATTTTTTCATGGACCATTCCAAGCAAGCAAACGAATTGGCGGTGTGATTTTTTTTGAGGATATCAAAGTTGGTTTAATGGCTGTTTCTGCACAGTTTCCCCCAACTAGTGAAGTTAAATATTCCCGGTTTACCGAAGTCATGGATCTATCACCACCAACAGGTCATGATTTAAACTGAACGAGATATAACCTTTCCTAATTTAATGAAGCACAAAATTATCTGTGTTCATCTGCGTTTATCTGCGTTTGATTCTGACTTCCCAGCCATCCTTAACCCCAAAATCGTCTAATCTTAAAGAGTTCCCTAACTGCCAAAATCATCATGACTCGCTGGTTTAATATTGCAGGTCCTTGTAACCCCGAAAAACACTATACCATCTCAGCCACAAGTCGTCTCCCTGACTTATCAATGCTGATTGAACAAGAAAGTTATTTTGTCCTTCATGCACCGCGACAAACGGGAAAAACAACCGCAATGTTAGCCCTAGCACAGCAACTTACCGCCACAGGACGTTATGCAGCAGTAA
>NZ_JAYGGY010000107.1:0-43072 GCF_034931625.1 Anabaena cylindrica UHCC 0172
GTAGGCATTTCCAGACCATCTTGCAGGTTTTTACACGTATCTCGGCTCAATACCATAGATGGTGAGCAATGTATGTCTCAAAGGCTAATTGACTGCTTTGGGATGTTTGATTATTTGCTGGACAAAGGAAATAGGGGAGCAATGCGATTTTGTGAGGTCGTGATTTAATTCTCAATTACCACGGGTTATTCTCAATAAATAGGTCTTGATTTTCCCATTTTTATCTCCTTTAGGTAGCGATCGCTAAAAAATCATGTAAATTATATTACCAATTTTTTGCACCTCACAAAATCGCGCTGCTCCCAGGAAATAGTTAGCTGTTTTTTATTTTGATTAATCGTCTGTTTTTAGGCAAATAAAAAGGAGGGAAGATGGAAATATTGGACATATTTCAAATACGAAAATTCAAATTGAATAAGGCAGAATAACCACAACACAAATAAGTTTAGGTTTATATGTGGTTGTTTTGAAAACAGATTCATTTTAATCATGAAGTAAATTCACTTGCATCGAGAAATAGATTTACTTGATGTTTAAAGCAGGGAGTAAGCAAGGGTCAATGAATAAAATCAGGAAAAAACGTAAGAGTTTGAGTTTGCGTCTTCAGCCTTATGAAGGCGACCCAATGGCGGAAGTGGTTGATTATTTGAATTCTCTCTCAAAGGAAGAGGTTAATCGCAAGGTGTCAGATATTTTGGTAGCAGCTTTGTTACCTTTGGCTCGATATCACAGTGGGGAGTGTACACCGGAGCAATTGCGGTTTGCTTGTTGGGAATCACAGGATGTTTTAAATAAACATGGCAGTAATCTGCGCTTGGCTTTGGGTGTGGAACAACCACAGTTTGTGCTGCCAAATTATGTTCCGTCTGTTGCTCCAGTGATGAGTTCAGCTAATACTAGTACCCACAATGGTATGACAGATTTAGAGTCAGATACGTTGGTAGAAGAGCAACAAAAGCAGCGTCCTTCTACTTTGATCCAAGGTAAGGCTTCATCTCAGGATTTAGATGGACTGTTTGGGGATGCTTAACATAAAAATGTTACTGTCACCAGTGGTCAGAACTAGAAGCAAACTGCACTCATTACTGTTACTGTAGTGATAGTTGATTTAGTGGCATTACAATGTGGTAATAACTCATTGGGTAGCATTCAAACCCCCAATGATAGAACCGATCACAAGCAAGGTCAAACAAAATAAAAAACAGAAGATAGGTTCATACAGGAGGGATATATGGGAGAAGCAAAGCGACGGAAACTTTTAGACGCTAATTACGGACAAGCTAGAAATCTTGGACCTAATTCCTACCGTGTGGAATTAGAAGCGGATGCCTACAAAATTTTTGCCAAGGTAAAAGATGAATTTACTAAAAGTGATTACGGAGGAACTGCCACTTTAAAAAACAAGCGATTTGATGTCCAATGGTATGGTGAAACTGACGATACTACTGCAAAAGAATTCTACATCATCGCTGACTTCCTCAAGCGCCAAGCTGTTGAGATAATGAAACATTTTATGATGCCTGAAGCGTTATATACATGGACTGCTATCGTTGATAGTGAGAACAATTTAACAATTACAATTAAAGCAGATAGAGAATACCAGGTGTTCAAAATTTAATGTTTGATGCGTTTAACTAAGTTTAGCTAATGAGATGAGTTGAAAACTCAAAGACTAAACAGCCAAATTCGATGATGACTTCAATCAGGCATAAATAATGTACTTAATTGAGTGCGATATCACCCGTTTACTCAATGGAATATTTGAGCGTGGAAATGAAATTAAATTTCAAAATACATAAACATAATCTAAAATTAGAGAGAGTATTGCATTGGTTGATGAAAATATATGACAACCGCAACATCAATAATTAATCCTGTTATTGTCCCAGAAAAGCTCCCGTTTCTGGAGTCCATCTGTTGGCAGACGGCAGATGTTTATCGGTTTACTCCAGAAGAAATGTTAAGTCGCTATGAGCGTGGTTGGCAATATCACAACCTATTTAATAATCTTGAGGGTGAAGAACTCAATTTCCTTCAGGAACTTGCTAGACTCTATCAATCTTGGCTGCAAGTTTATTTATGACTGAATAATTACTAATATTTCAGGCGGAAACCCTACGCTAACATAATACTGCTACGCGGAGGCACTATTATCAATTACGAATTATTTTGATCTTCTATGAAAGAACTCCACCTGAACAATACTTTTGTTGGGTTACGCTGTTGCTTAACCCAACTTACATCTATTAATCTGATTCTGGTAAATTAGAATTAACAAGCTGTGCAAATTCTTCTAAAGAACTAATACTAATTGTTGATATTAGAAGTTGTTCTAAAAAAGATGTCTTATCAATTTGATTAATGCTGGCAATCAAATTTTCGGGAATATCACCAAACCGCACTTGTACAAGTTTGATAATATCTTGTTTCCGAGTTTTTTCTATAGTCCGTCTTTCAATGTTGGTTAATAATGGCATTTTTCGTTCCTCTTGATAATTAGCTAATTTTTCTTCAAAACTTAATTGCAAGTCTTCAGATAAAGCCATCATTAAATCAATGACCTTATACAAATCAACAATTTCTTTACGGTTATAACCTCTTTCATAAAGTAATCTAGCTAAGTTCCATTTCCACTGTTCCCTAGCTGACAAATTGCTATTAGTGGCTTTAGTCTTTAAATGTGCCATTACCACTATAGCAAAAATATTATTACTTTGCTCTAACTCCTCCCATTGATAATCTAGAAGCTTGACGATAGAAAAATTAAAGATTAATTGACTACTTCCTAAACCATACTGGTAAGAACTAGGTCGCCAACTTTTAGTTCCATCTCCTAGTATGGCTAAACTAATCACTGGTTTTTGATATAAATCAAAAGAACGATAGTTGTAGATAAACATTCTTTGGGAAAATTCTTTATCATATTGACTTTGTACTTCTACATGAATTAATATCCAAACCTCTTGATTATCTAATAACCACACTTTAAATAATTTATCAGCGTGGCGGGTTTTACTGTCGGCAGATGCGGTAATCTGTTCTAATTCTTTATCTAGAGAAATGGGGGTTTTAGTCCAATCTATTTGTTGATAGATTTCTGGATAAAAGAAGGCGAGAAATGAATCAAAATAATCTCCTATTGCTTCTTTCCAGGTTTCATCATAGTTAGCTGTAATTTCCGTCATTGTAATTTAAATAGTGTCAATATTTTTCTCATATTTATTTGTGCAAGAGGTACTTGCACAATTTCAAGAGTTGGGTAATTTTAGGAAAAACCCATCATATATTTATATGATATCCCAACCCGCGCATATTCTCCCGAACCATTGCCTCTAATTTGGTAGTTTCTGTAAATTGCTTTTCTAATTTTGCGAGGAAGTCCCTTGGTATGGTTTGTTGTTTTAATGTAGATGCTTCTTTGTACCACTGCACTACTGAAAAGATAATTTTATGCAAGCATTCAGCCGTCAGCAAGAATTGAATTGATAAGCATTCTGAATATTAATTACTGATGTCAGTCTCCCCACTTCAAAACCCCTAAAATCCGGCTTTAGCTGACTGCTGACCACTGATAGCTGAATGCTTACAATTTTATTTCTTTAATCACGTTATTATCTGACCAGTAAAAATCATCGTCATAAAATTTCAACTTTTCTCACGAGCATTTACAAGTTCAACAAAAAAATCTCAAGTTGAATCAATCATACTCACATTTTTAATGAAACAGTTTCATCAAAAAAATGTGCCATTTCAACGCCAATTGAATGCCAAATCAGTGCCAACTCAACGCCACTTCAATGCCAATACCACGCCAAACTTACGCCAATACTACACCATTAAGTACATCTAGTATATATTTAACCTGTCAATAAAAAGGCTTATTGACAAAATAATGGTCAAAAAATGCCAATCCAACGCCAATTGAATGCCAATTGAATGCCAAATTAACGCCACTCAAATTGTTGATTCGAGCCGCCCAAAAACAACGTTTGGCGAGTAGCAAGCTATGTCGCAATGTGTATCTCTCTACTAAAAAGACACTACCCAAACCAGCAAAAAACCTAAGCATTTTAAGTTTGCCGTTTCTGGTGTAGTTGACACTCTCAGTGCTAAAGCCGCGCTCGTTTCCCGCCTACCAGGTATTCTTATGATTGAACCCAGAATCTTTGGTTGATCATCTGCGGCTATCGCCTTACTTAAATTTGCCGTTTCTTAGTTAGATGGATGATTGAACAAAGAATCTCCATTGCAAGTTCCCGTCCTGATCAAGTTAACAGTCCATTGGTAAAACCGATTCACTCAGCCAATCATAAAACTGTGGCATCAACTGTTCCAGAGAGCGCAATTCATTAGCAGCAATTTCCTCCAGCAACAACACAGTCCCCCATCTTCTATCCTCACTCCAAGAACGAAGAACCAACTTTATCGCCTCTACCCCCTTATTAAAACTCGCTCTCAGTACCTCAACACAATTAATCAAGGGAGTTTCATCACCATCATCAGGTTGAAACTGCCTAAAATCAACTCTATCAGCACCATTAACTAAAGCAAGGTCATTACCATCTGTTTGCAAGGCTGCAAAATTGACTTGTTCTGCATCATTAACTAAAGAAGAGTCATTAGCATCTCTAGAACAAGCTGCAAAATCAACTCCATCAGCCGTAGTATTCACCCCCTCCCCTAGAGGATTCCCTATACCATTAGGGGGGGGAGTGGATACCGGGTCAGGTGGCGGCGCAACCCCATACAGAGCCTGTATTCTAGCCTGATAACGCCGTTGTTCATCCTGACTTTGCCTCGCCCTTTCCTGCTTCAGATCACGCTTATGCTCACGGTACTCTATGACCTTCAGCGCAAAATCCAACTCCACCTGTCCAAGCGAGAAAACTTTTACCTGTTTACCACGTGGACCCTCCTTGCGGTCAACCAACTTTAATTCCAATTGGTCCAATAAAGTCCCCAACAACCACATCGGTTGACATTTATCTGGAACAGTAAAGCCCAGAATCGTTTTTATATACACCCCGTATTCTTTCGCAAGTGCTACCATTCTCAATAAATCAGGGTCACGAGCAGTAACTTCCTCTCCTGCTACTAACCGTTTTAAAATGTCATGCAGTCCTAAATTAAACCTGGCTAACCATTTAGCAGAGTAATTACCCCAGTCCATACATAAAGGCAGATGTTCTCGCTCTTGGCGGTCTTTCTCTGCCACAATTGACGGTGGGGCTGGGTATTGTCTATTGCTGTTAGTGTCAAAAATTGTTCCATCTGGTTCTTTGAGGATGGCCTCAAATGCGGAAATCGCTCGACTTAATTTACCACCAGCATCTTTTTCTACTAATGATTCTGTTACCTCAATTCCATAAGCATCTTGAATGCGGAATTTCTCACATTCAAAAACTTCTTCAGGTTTAAGGTAATCTTTACTTTGACGAGTGCGATATTCAGTAGCGGATATATTCTTAGCTCTAGTCACAGAGGAATAATAAGCAGTATCTAAAGCCGTAGCCGCATTTTTCATCTGCTCTAGGGCAAAAATATCATCATCACCACCCATTGAGATGATTTTATTCCCCATCTCCGTTAACAGATCATGTAAATCAACCCGGAGATTGTTGATAGAACGGTTACGGGCAGCGAGAATTTGACAGTAAGCTTCCAACGCCCAATCTTTTTCTACTCCTCTGCGTCCAGTTTCTCTGTCAATGCGGATGAGGAAAGCAGTAGCTTCGTTGGTGTGCAGCATCCGTGCTTTGATTTTTTGGGCGTTGGTTTCTTGATAACCAAAGGGAGGACGGGGTGCAACCCAAACATGAATGGGGACGTGGGGACGATAGCGGTAGAGTTGTTGAGCGCATTCGGTGGCGGTTTGGGATTTGGCGTGAAAGATGCCATATACTACGTCAAAGTGATATTCGTTGATGTCTACTCCTGTACCGAGACTGGGAGAAGTTAACAGGGCATCAACATCTTTGACGGCGTTGGTAATATCTTTGATGAAGGCTACGTTTTCTTCGCTACCTGAGTTGTCTGAGTGAATAGACCATAATCTCAGTCTGGGTGTGGTGCTTATGTGAGTGTTAGCGTTGGACTGAGCGTTCACGCCGAAGTCTGAATGGTGTGGGGTGTCGGGTGTGGGGGAATGATTTGATGATGTGGAATTTACTTGTGATATTTGATAATTTTCATTTTTATCTGTTGCAGATGATGCTGAATTTACCTGTGACAAAGTTGGAGAATTTTCATCTTTAACTATCTCAGATTCAACTGATGTTGAGTTTATAGGTGATATTTGGGAAATAAAATTGTTAATTTCCTCAGATGATGTTGAGTTTAACGGTGATATTTGAGAATTGCAATTGTTAATTTCCTCAGATGATGTTGAGTTCAACGGTGATAATTGGGAACTGCAATTGTTAATTGCCTCAGATGATGTTGAGTTTAACGGTGATATTTGGGAACTGCAATCTTTAACTACCGCAGAGATATCCAGCCCCTCTGCTCCCCTGCTCCCCTGCTCCCGTTCGGCTACGCTCACGGCAAGCCTGCCCCCTGCCTCTTCTACCCGTACCTTCATGGTAAGGGATTGTTCCAGTTTTTTGATGAACCGCTTAGAGTCAGAAGCTACCATAATTTTCTGTTTGTTCATCAGTGCGGCAGAAATCTGAGCAACTATGGCTGAGGAATTCTTACCTTCATACCAATAGATTAAGCGATCGCCATTTCGCCAATCGTTTTTGAGAATAAATGGTTTTTCCCCTAATGGACGCATGGCTCGGAAGAAGTCTACTGTGATGTCGTCCATATGAGCATCAGCGATGACTACTAGCGGGGCGTTATAAACGATATATTCCAACACTGCTAATATTTGCGCTCGATATTCTTTACAGGTTTTACTGTGCAGTAAATGAGTTAAGTATTGGCAAGCTTCGTCAATAAACACGCAGCCGTAGTTAAGCATTTGTGTGTTAAGCTTGTGTAAGCTATCTATGGTAATGCTTAAGGCTTGTGATTTGACTAAGCCTGCATAACTTAAATCAGAGTACATCTCGGTTTTGAGACGGTTTGCTAAGTTTTTCAGCAGGTTAACCCGATGTCCGGTGTTGAGGAATTTGACATCAGGATTTGCTTCACGCCATTGAGCCATGCGTCCGGTTTTGTTTGTCCCCATGTCGCTGGACAATACTACCAGTCCAGAAGAGGGAAGTGTTACAGCTTCTGAGAGGTATTTGACGTTGACGCGAATATCTGGTTTGTATTTGCTGCTTAGTCCCCGATGCCTAGTGTGGAATGAGCGTTGGTATTGTTTTAGGCTGATGGCATCATCAATGATGGTGGTTAGTAAGACATTTATTTGATTGATTTGAATTGATGATTTCTGATTAACTGCAAGATGTTGTTCTGTTAATTGACTAGGTTCTGTTAATTGATTGTTTTCAACTTGTGAGTTTTGATTAACGTTTTCAAGTAGTGAGTTTTGATTAACGTTTTCAAGTGGTGAAATAGGATGAACTACATGGTTGCATTCTATGACTTGACCATTATTCGTTGATTGTTGAGCCGATGAGATGTGTTTAATTGTTTGATGATATTTTATATTTTGACCGTTATTGGTTAATTCATTGCTTTCAACTGGTGGAGTCAGGTTAATTACTTGATTACCATCTATTATTCGTCCGTTATTCGTCTGTTGAGTGTCTTGATATGGTAAATTCTGATTAATTACCTGATGATATTCTATGACTTGACTGTGATTGATTAGTTGATTGTTTTCAACTGAGGCAATCTGATTAATTGTTTGATTGCGGGTATTAGTTCGACTATGCTCAATGAATTGACTGTATTTAACTGTTTGTCCACTTTCGATTAATTTACTGCGTTCAACAATAAAATCATCAACGCCTTTTTCAGGTCCAGGTAGCTGTGCGACTTCACAGGTACAGCCTACAGCTTCAATGGTTTTACCTGTACGCAAGGTGGCTTGGAAGATTGACCAACGGGTTTTGGGTTTGGTTTCGTAGTCGAAGAGAATAATGAATTTACGCCCTGGTTGGGCAACAGGCATGATATCGGGGTGTAGGCGTTCGTCAAAGTCTTTTTTGCCAATCCGCCCGCTCCAGATGCCGGGGAGTGCGATCGCTACAAATCCCTGACTTAATAAACTAGCTGCTTTTTTCTCGCCTTCACACAGAATAATGGGGATTTCTGGGTGTCTCTGCACCCATTCCCAAAACGAAAGTGGATTTAATTTATCTTGTAGTCGCTGTACTAAAGGAGAATGATAACGTTTGATGTTGTACCGCCGAGCCACGAAGTCCCAAATGCAGTAGGGGACATCAAAATAGGTGACGCGGTTGGGTGTTTTCGGTGGTGATTCGTATTTAACTAATTTGCCATTTTTGTCAATACGCCCTTGAGTAGGCTTGAATCTTCCCCACTCCATGCGTTGCCAGTTATTAAAGGGGTCAAGTCCCGATATCCACATTCCCCCTATTATGGCGTATTGGTACAGTTTGAGTAAGGAACTTGCGACTCTACCTGTGTTTAGGCGGGGGATGGTATTGGAGATGAACAGGTAGTTGAAAACTGTTTCGCCTGCAATGTGGATGAAGTTGCGCTCTATCAGTTCTGGATGGATGGCGCTGCTAACTGCTAGTTCGTGGTATTCGGCTTCTGTGAGGTTGTTGGGGGGTTGAACAGGAAATTGGTTACTTGCTTGCTGCTCTGGATATTGTGGAGCCGGAGATTGGTTGTTACTTGCTTGCTGCTCTGGATGTTGTGGAGAAGGAGACTCGCTGTTATTAGAAGGAGAAATTTTGGAGGTAGAGAATGTTTGGCTTTGGCTGTTGTCGTTGATCACGGTAGATTCCTCGGATACTTGGTTTTTGTGAGTATCAGAGGGGGTAATCGTGCTGCTCTTACATATTTATGAGATTTGCTGCGTTCCTTGATCTGGCTATTTGGAGTGATAAATAAATTATCTGAGATTTACGTAGGTCGTTTAATAAAAATCTGGGGTTTGAGCAGTGTGTAGCGGGGGAGAGAAAACGCTGAAACTCTTGCTATATGGCGCTTATCTATCATTACACTCTGACGAAATCAGTAATTTTCTTACGTAAATCCTAAGTCAGATCATTTATTTTCCAAAAATATTCCAGTCGGAAGGCTTTTCATGTCGCAGTAATCAATATAATATAGAAGATGCCCCCTGCACTCCCCTTTAGAGAGCAGCAAAATTTAATCTCAGGAAAGCCAATTGGTGGAGTCGGTCGCCAAACTAACAGCCACTTTTTCGGTTTCTTTGAAATTTACCCCGCTCTGATTGATTGAGCAAAGTCAGATGTGCCAATTGTATGAAGGGACAAAGCGTGTACTAAAAGTATGCTTTTTGTCCTTTTGGCATTTTTGGCGATGTTATCTCTTCACCTATATCTTCTCCTCCATTACTCGTTTTATTTACGCATTAGCAAGATCATACAGAAGTTTTGGTCTCATGCACTCTAACATTTGTTAGATTTTTAACTTTTAATTTTGCTAAATCTGTTTATACAAGCTGTGATTAACTTGTAGTGGTAGAACTTTTGCTCAAATTCAAGTTTATGCGGTCATGCAAGTTAATTAGGTTCTCTTAGCTACTTGAGCATTAAATATAAAATTTTGTAAATTAACAATACCATAAATTAATCCTTCCAAGTAGTGTCTTATTTACAACCATATTACAAAGCTAAAATATGCGAATTGTTGAGATTGGTCATGAAGGTGTGGGTAAGACGACTTTCATGGCATCTATGTATAATATCTTGCAGCAGGGGATTGAAGGATTCAGTTTGCGAGCAAATCAGACTAATGATCACAACAGGCTGCTAAAACTTGCAAAGGAAATTGAACAAGGTAATTATCCTGCTCCTACAGATCAGCGAAGTGAGTACAACTTTTATTTACAGTATCAAAATAAAGATATTTTTCCATTTACATGGGCAGACTATCGGGGAGGAGCTATCCGTGAAACTCATGACAATGAGCAGGCGAGATTGTTACAGAAGGATTTACAACAAGCTGACGGAATTTTAATGTTTTGTGATTGTCAGGCTCTTGTCCGCAGAGATATGCGAAGAAATCAAATTGGTAGGATGACAGCACTGATTACAAATGCCTTGAGAAATCTAGATCGTCCAATAGCATTGGCTGTGATTCTGACCAAAGCCGATCTTGTCGATGATTTAAATGAAGATGATCTTAAGCCTTTAGAGGGATTAGCTCAAGCCGTGATGACTAGTGAATTTATTGCCAGTAAGATGATTCCAGTTGCGTGCGGACAGAACCCAATCAATGTTCAAATTCCTCTGTTGTTTGTCCTCTACATTGGTGTCTATTTGCAAGCAAACTATCTGGCTAAGGAAATCGAGGAACATAGACAAATGGCTGAATACTATGAAAGTAAAACCACAGGTATTGGTGGTTTTTTCCGTGAAGTTTTTGATACCGTTCAAGGCAATACAACTTATAGAGAAATGGCTCAAACCAGAATAGAGAAGGTGACTACAAAATATAAAGAATTAGAAGCTTTTATTCAACCTGTTGAAGCATTAGGAAAGTATCTCTCTATTGATGACTAAGAATATGAAATGACAAACACTGTACTGTATGGAGGGTAACAAATGTCTCAGTGGGCAGCAATTGTTTATGGTCGAACCTACGAAATAGATTTTCGCTTTCTCGCTCTTCCCCATGACTTTGAGCGGGCAGAACAAGACTGGGCGATGGCACACATTCAGGTGATGACGCGATCGCCAGAGGATTTACCGGGCAAGCCCCGTTGGGCAGTGTTCAAAAATAATCGGCTTTGTGTGATTGGTGTTGCTTGTAGCGTGATTAACTTGATAGATCAAGTCAAAGGCAATGAAGAGGATCTGACACGAGATCAAAGAGGTCGCCCATTATTTGTTTTTGTAGGCTATGCCACAAGACTCGATCAAGAGCAAATTGAACTACCTGCTTACTTAAATCAAGACTTGAGTTTGTTTAGGTATCCGTATGAAGAGTACGTTTCTGCAAATTGGCGAGCTAAATCTTATGAAGAGAGGAGCCGGATTGCGATTTCCACAGAGTACCAACCTTTGAGTTACCCCACAGTTATAATTCCTCCTGACTTAGATCAAGAGTATTTTGCCTTGAATCAGGCAGAAGATGAAGCTGTGTATCTTTGGTGTGATACTCAAGAAGAACGGCATTACCTTTGGATAGCTGCTGCTTTGCAAATTTGTGAAGGAAACAACGCTTCCTTATGTCTAGGACTTGCTTTGCGAAGTGACACTACTAACGGTGCTTTCTTCAATGCAACTGCAACTGATGTCAGCCAAAAGGAAAAGATCGCCAGGGTAAAAAAAGCCGCGCTTGTTCCTCTGCCGGAAAGTGTTCCTGAGTTGCGTGAACCAGCACTGAACCAACAGGTCACTACTGGGCAAAGACGACCTTTGAATTTTTTAATATTGCAATTGGGCGGTGTATTCATTGGCGTGTTCATTGGATTACTCCTAGCAAAATTACTGAGATTTAGTTTAATTAAGATAGCAATTTACTTCTTTGGTGGAGGAGTTGTTGGTTGGATTTTGGTAATTATTAGCTATTTTCTGACTAGAAAAATATCCTCACAACATCTGGCGCGATCGCTGAACAATAGTGATAATAGTGATGCATCAAATCATCTATCTTCTGAGGATAAAATGTTGGGCTTCAAAGAAAAAGCCGAGTCGGATCAGACCGAGGAAGATGAGTTTATGGGATGGAAATAGGTATGCGAATCGTCATGCTGGGTCACACAGGAGTAGGCAAAACAACCTACGTAGCATCGCTCTATGGGGTAATGCAACAAAGTATAGAAGGGTTTCGGCTCAAGGCAGTCAAGCCGGAAGATCATAAGCGCTGGGTAGAAATGGCTGAGGGAATTCAACAGGGTGAATATCCTATGCCCACAGATCAACGGCAAGAATACAATTTCTATTTGCGATATGAAGGAAGAAACATCTTAGAGTTTACTTGGGCAGATTATCGGGGTGGAGCAATTCGGGAAACTCAAGATACCGAACAAGCAAAAGCTCTGCTTCAGGATCTGAAAGCAGCAGATGGTATTATGCTGTTTTGTGACTGTAATGCTCTTGCCTCTGGTGACATCCGCAGCAATCAAATCGGTAGGATGACAGCACTAGCTAGTCAGGCACTTTTAGAATTAGACCGTCCTGTGTCCCTGGCAATTATCCTCACCAAGACTGACTTGATAGAAAATTTTTCAGCCGAATTACTCAATAGCCTCAACGGATTGATTATGGCCATCAATGCCAGTGAATTTGTTTTGGGCGCATTAATTCCCATAGTCTGCGGCACAAAGTTACGTAATGTATCAATGCCTTTGTTATTTGCACTGCATACTACCGTCGTCTTTCACGCAGCAACTAGTTACGCAGCCGCTGAGTCTTACGCAGACCGTGCTAAATCCTACGAGACTTTAAGTAAAGGATTGACTGGAGCAGTTGATTGGATTGTCAGCAAAATCAATAACGAATCAACCTATAAAGAAATGGCAGCTAAGGAGAAAAAACAAGCAGCCACCAAGCAACGAGAATTTAAGGAAATTTACGAACCGGCTATGTCATTATATAGCTATGTACAGAAATTACCTCTGATTAAATCTGACCTAGCCTTGAGTGATTATGCGCGAATCCTCTCAGAAGGTAGCAGTGAAGTTCTGAAAGATTCTGTGAAAAGTCTTGATCCGTTTTCTATTTTTAATTGATCGCACTATTAATCTACAAGGAGATAATATTCATGGCAGCTGAAGTTAAAATCACAATGTTAGGTGTCTCTGGGGCTGGGAAGACTTGCTATATGTTGGGACTTTATTCAACTATGCAACTGGGCTTGCAGGGGTTCACTTTAACAACTACTGACATGGACGAGGATTTGAGGTTAACCAGTTTGTGGGAAAGAATGGTTGATAGCGAGGGGGAAGATCGGTGGCCAGCGGGAACAAGTGAACCTCATGAATATGAGTTTGACTTCTGTTACGGGATGAGGCGCTTAATTAGCTTTGATTGGTTAGACTATCGAGGTGGAGCTATGAAGGATGTTTCTACACAAGATGATGTCCAGGTACTAACAAAACGCCTACGAGGATCAAATTGTATATTTTTATGTGTTTCTGGGGAAGACTTAAAAGAAGAAGTAAGTAGCCCTATAGAACTGAAGAATATTGCTCGAAAGTCAGGAATTGACAGAATGAATAAATTTCTGACCATCCTGACAAATAATCTGAGCGATAGCCAACGACCATTTCCGATTGTGATTCTTATTACTAAATATGATCAATGCCAGAAAAGAACTAAGGAAAAGCTTATTGAAGACATTAAACAAATGTTCAATGTATTGTTTATGCCAAATCAAGATTGGTTGATAATGCTCTGTCCAGTAAGTTTGGGTAAAGATTTGGCAACGAATCGTGATGAAGGTGAAATCGATCCAAAAAATTTACATTTACCCCTAGTATTTGCACTGTATGCAAGATTCCGTGAATACGCAATGACTGAGCAAGCACGGTTGAATGAGGCACGAATTAAGTTGGATATTTTAAGAGGTGGAAACTGGTTTCAACGATTGTTAGCGGGAGATGAAATGCAGAATACTGAGTCATCTTTACAAGCTACTGAAGCTCAGTTGCAAGATATTCAAAAGAAAATGGCTTTATTGTCACAAGAGTTAACTCATGCTCAAATATTCCGTGGTGGAAAGGAGATACAGGTAGATGTCTGAACAAATATCCGAAACAACTTTATCAGCAGATATATCGAAGTGGGCACCGATTATCTACGGTCGAACTTACGCTGTAGATTTCCGCTTTATTGTTACTCCTTACAACTTTGAGGAGAAGCATAAAGAATTTGTATGGGAATATATCAAATTTACAACCCGTTCAGCAGAAAATTTACCAGGGAAACCACGCTGGTTATTTATCAAAATAAAAAAACACTGTATTGTTGGCGTGACTTGTATGGTCAAGGATTTAATCGGTTCTCATATTAGTAAAGATTCGAAAGACCTAGACCTAACCAGAGATAAACTTGGACGACCTTTATACGCCTTTGTTGGTTATGTTTCTGAGGATTCGACACCATCTGGTATTCCAGCGATGAATCTGGAACTTTTTGCCGAGCCTTACAAAGAGTTTATCCCGCATAAATGGCAGGAAATCTATGCTGACCTTGGTAGTAAGCAGGAAACTCCTCAAGACTTTAAATCTGAATATGTTAAAGAATTTAAAGTGGAAGAATTAGCAACACCAGATCCAGGTCAGGATATAATTCCTATTGAACAGTTGACCCCATTTAGTGATGATTCAATCATATTTTGGAACATTTCTCATGCCAAAAATATCTGGTTTACCGTTGCACAATCTCGCAGGAATTTATCAGTTTGTTCTGGAAATTTAACTAAGCGAGACTTAATTACTTCTGAATTTTCTAATGCTGTAATTGAGGAAGTAAGATATCGAGAAGAAGAAAATCGGATTAAAGTTGTAGACACACAACCTCTCCCCCCCTCAGAAAATCGAGAACCTTCTGAACCTTCTCAAGAAAATCCATCTGCTCGTTCCCCTCGTCAAATCGGCAACCCCGATCATCGCCGTGAACGCACACAACATGGCAGTAATTTTAGAGATGATTTAATTGTTAATTTCTCTAAGGCATCTCGAAGTTTTTTTGAGGCATTTGCTGGAGAGGGAGCGACAAGACAAGTTGACGAAATCATGCTTAATGTATTTACACCATTACTAGGTAATGAAACTATTGATGAAATATATGCACGAATAACAGAATTAGATGAATGGGAAAAAAGGTTAATTGAGACAATAAATGCAGACTTAGATAAATTACACCATTTAGCAGCAGAGATAGAAGAACTAAAAAAACAGGGTGGAGGTGATAAACTTGCACAAAAACAAGCTGAACATTACAGAACAAGTGAAAATTTGGAGAATGCAAAAACAAAATTGGTACAGGCTCAACAATTGCTTGCTCGTATCAATAAATCAAAATCACGTTCTCATAGAGAAGATCATCCAACTCAAACAACACGAACTGATAAAAGATACCAAGCAGATCCAAATTTTGGATTTAGAGAAAAAGAGCCAAGTGGAGAAGAATCTAGGGGAAATAAACAACTAAGTGGTGAAACTAATACTCAAGAGTCATCCAAATCAAAGGATATTTGGGAGTTATAAAGTACTCAGTTCTTTTTTATATCTTGATTTAAAAGTTAGGAAACTAATCATCTTTACAATTCCCAAATCTTATCCTTTCCATTATTTGTTCCTGATAACCTGTCACGAAGTCGTTTTTCTTCAGATTTAGCCTGAGAAAGTTCTGTTTGCGTCTGTTTTAGCTGTGCGTCTAATTGCTTACGTTCTTGCTCAAGGTTGATTAGCCTTGCTTGGGTTTGAGAAAGTTCTGCTTTGAGTTGAATTTGTGCCCGATTTTTCTCAAGTTCTAATTCTGATTTTTCGATCGCAAATTTGTTAGCTTGTTCTTGAAACTTACTACGCTGCTGTTCTAGAGATTTTACAGTTGATTGTAATTGCGACCGCTCTTGCTCTAATCCTCCAACTCTCTGTGATAAACGCTCTTGTTCTTGAGTCACTTGCTTAATTTGGTTTAGTCGTTGTAATTGCTCTTGCTCAAATTGTCTGACCCTGTTTGATAGATCACTCTTCTCACTAATGAGATTAGTAATTTGTGATTGCAAGTGCTTTTTCTCTTGTTCAAGGTGCACTATCTTCGTAGTCAAATCATTTTTATCTTGATTAAGAGTAGTAATTTGAGATTGGAAGTTTGAGTGTTTTTGTGCAAGTTGCAAATTGAGTTCTCGCACAGATGTTTCTAGTCCTATTTTTTCTTGTTGCAACTGATCAAGTTCTACTTGTGTCAAGGAAACTGATTGCTGGGATTTACTCCAGATATCTCTTGCCCAGTTTAATTTAGTTTTTTCTTTGGTAATGTAATCATCTGGTATCTGTCCCAGAAATGTCAAAGGATATGGCATCAAGTCCCAGCTACAATTAGAACATTGAATTGCTATATCTTCAATATATTCAGAGTTACAAACAGGACAATGTTTCATTTTTTCTCATCATTGGTTGAGTTATACTAATTCCAGAAATGTTGAATCTTGAAACAAAACTTTACAAACTTCGTGTTTTACCCAGCCGATTTTGCTTGTTTATTGAGAATAGAGTCATTAGTTGATCAAATTTGGTATCACCAACGCCCATACACAATTTGGCTACAATGCTCAAAATCTTAACATTCAACACTTTTGTACTAATTCTGTATGAAGATGCGGCATATAGCAATCCTATCTGAATTATCAAAATGAACGAACTGCCTTCGCGTAGCCTCTCGTAGAAAAGACACCAAGAGTGACAATAAAATAAAAAGAAGTTTTTACATCTGATTTAGAATTGCTATATAGCCAAAATAATTTTGCAAGAAACTCCATGAATTGAGATCACAAGGAGCAATGAAAATTTATTTTCCCTACTCCCTATTTTCAAGGCAGGTCTATTATAAAATCTTCCTAGTTTAAAGTTGGAATATCACTAACTGAAAACATATTCATCGCTTCATCGGTTAGATTTTCACGCACTATGCGACTGTTTTGTTGCCTAACCATTTTTTCGTAAAAATTCCTCACGTCTCGCCCATTGCCAAAATTACGACTGCGATTGACATACATTTTGTTAAATATCTCCTTTAATCGATTGACAACATTATCACGACAGACACGTTGATCCCGTTGGCACAGCCCCATAAAAATCTCGAACAGTTCCATACCGTTATAATCAGGAAATTCAATGGTCTCGCCAATTCGAGAGGCAATACCCGAATTAGCATTTACAAAGTCCGCCATTTCTCGTGAGTATCCAGCTAGGATAACTACAAGGCGATGGCGTTCATTTTCCATCATCGGAACTAAAGTATCAATTGCTTCTCGTCCAAAATCAGACTGTGCCTCACCTTGACGAGCTAGTGCGTAAGCCTCATCAACGAAAAGAACACCATCCAATGCGGATTCAATAACTTCTTTGGTTCTGATTGCAGTTTGTCCAACATAACCAGCAACAAGTTTACTGCGATCAACTTCGATAAAATGTCCCTTTCTCAGCAATCCTAAAGCTTTAAAAATCTTACCGACTAACCGGGCAACTGTGGTTTTTCCCGTACCAGGATTGCCAATAAACAGCAGATGTCTGGTTTCCACAGCATTGCTGGAATCATAGCCTGCGGTCTTGCGGCGCTGGGTGGCAATTTCAGTATCCACAAGCTCACGAATTTTTCGTTTCACTCTCTGCAAGCCAATCATACTGTCCAGTTCTTGCAAGAGATACTCTAGGTTATCTGTATCTTTTGCTCCCTGTTGGCTGATTTCTCGCTCTTTGGGTGGTAGGTCATTTAATTGGAAGGGTTCGTGTAAAGGGTCTAGATTCTGCTTATGAATACGCTGGGCGCGTTGATCGTCCATATCTTGAAACAAATTCTCGACTAGTCCAGCATTACCAAAAGTGGCATCTCGTTCCTCATAGAGTCTGGTAAATAGATTGAGCAGAGGCGGTTCTAAATCAGGTGCAATCTCGCCATGCACCTGTGAAACCCGTCCGCAAAAAATTGCCATCAGTTGGTCTGGTGTATAGTCTTCAAACAAGACTTGCGTAGCAAAACGTCGCTTTAGTCCTGGGTTAGCATCCAGAAACTCATTCATCTTGTCAGGATAACCCGCAACAATTACTGCCAGACGATGCCGCTCGTCTTCTATGCGTTTGAGTAAAGTGTCTATAGCTTCCCGTCCAAAATCATTATTCCCTCCTTGACTGAGGGTATAAGCTTCATCAATGAACAGAACACCATCAAGGGCATTGTCTACAATACTGTCAGTTTTCATCGCCGTTTGTCCGACAAATCCTGCTACCAAATCTTGTCTACCGACTTCTACAACGTGTCCTCTTTGCAGCAACCCTAAATCCCGATAAATTTCACCAATAAGTCTGGCAACTGTGGTTTTACCAGTTCCAGGATTGCCTTTGAAGACTAGGTGCAATCGGGGTGGCTCGGTAACTAATCCTTGCTGTTGGCGTATTTTCTCAATATTCAATCGCCCCACACGCTGGGTGATAACTTCTTTGACTGATTGCAAACCAATCATTTTCTGGAGTCGCTCTAAAGCCGGTTCATTAGACACATTGCTGGATAACCATTTTTGTTTTCTAGCTTCTGTAACGGAGATTTCTTCGGCATTTTGGAAGCAATTGTACCAATAGGTTAACCGTTGATTTTCCGCCGCCATCCAACTGGATAAGGAGTGAAGGTTTTTCCAGTCAACGGACTTATGTTTTGCGAGACGAAAATAGTGAATTAAATGCTCAATTTCATCAGCAATAGGTGCACCCACACTAGAAATATTGAACGAATGATTGTCCTGCTCTCGATTGCACAATAGGCTTTCTAAGTAGGTAAACTGAATGGTTTGGCAAAATTGTTGCAGGGCATTTCGCGTCTCATGATGAAATACGAAGATACAACAATTGCGATTGTTTGGTGGTAGACGCGACCAGTCCACAACACGTCCAAAGAGTTCCCGTCGGTTAGCAAAGTTCAGTAGGTCTTCTGCGTTAGAAAAGATGATCGCAGATTTTTGCCCTGTATCTTGCATTACTGTCTCAAAGAAGGGAACAACTGTAATGTCCTGCATGACTGGACGCGATGGAGGAGTTGAGACTGTGGGAGGAGGGGTAGATGGTAAAGAGGCAGAACGCTTACTTAACAGCCCTTTTTTGCGTCCCAGTGGGCCAGGTGTAATCTTGAGTTCATCTTTCGATATTGATGCAGGGGTATTAGTAGTTACACGGGAGGGTAAACAGTAATCGCGGGATTCAGTATCTAGGAAATACAGCTTACGCACTCCAGAGTAGAAGAGGATGCGCTGATATCCTTGAGATTTCAAGTATTGGTGCAAAACCTGTTCTATATCATACAGCACCAACTTTGGTGTGCAAAACGTATCGCTGGTATTTGCACCATAAAGAATCATAAAGCGATCGCCCACTGCCAAATTTAACCCTGCCGTAACTCTCTCCATAGTTATCTGCCAGTTTCATTAACCTTGTGATGCTTCAATGTCTTGCACTGGTTTGTTTAGTTGTCTCTGCCTAACTTTGTCCATATCGTAATATTCCTGACGCGGACTGTCATTACACTCTAAGGGACTGTTGATTTCTATACCATCCAATGCTAGGGTTTGAAAAATCGCGTCAGCATTCTGTTTTTGTGCCGTTTCATCTTGTAAGATTTTGCCGAAGGAATTGATAGAAACTTGGTTTTTACCAAACTCTTTTTCTGGGCTAATAATGGTAACTACTTCCCCTCCATTAGCATCTTGGAGTTTCAATACATAAGCCTGACGCTGATCTTCTCCTTCATAAATTGCATCCGTTTGAGGATTAATCAAAAGGTATCCCATTTTACTGAGAACATCCGCTACTTTATCGGCAATTTCTGCTCTTAACTGTGAACTCAAAATTTCTACCCTTGCCTGTTCCACAATCTCGCCTAAACGTGGACGTAAGTTCTCAATTTGTTGAGAAATTTGGCCAATTTCTTCTGTCGTCAGGGACAATTCACTTTCTCGGATCTGGGTTTCAATCTGCCGTAATTGTTGCTCATATTGATTCAGGCTGCCGTTTGTCCAATAATCCACCTCCAAAAGAAACTTTTCGGATTCATCACCTGTGCCAATTTCGATTTGACATTCCCGATTAGCTTGCACCTCTGTAATTAGGCATTGCAAATCTTCTAAAGCAGCATTGTAAAAGATTTGCCATTGCTGCTCTTTCTGCTGTAACTCCCACCGCAAATCAGCAAGAGCAAGATAAGTTTGTTGAGTAGTGGCGATCGCTGCTTCTGGCACACCTGCTTGAATATTATTGCGAGTCAGATCAATTTCTCGTCTGAGATTAGCTAGTTTACCAGGAGCAAAGCGTTGATGCTGGTAGTCACGGTCTACTTGCTGCCAAATCGTTTCCACATCATCCAGCAAGTCCTGCGCTAGTTTATTCTTATCCTGCTTCTCCTTTTCTAGGCGTTGCTGCAACTGCTGACGAGACTGACGTTCTTCTGCTATCAGCTGTGTAAACTTCTCATCAATATGTTGATTAAGCGCCAGGTATTCTTGCCGTTGTTCTGCCGTAATCTCCAGAAGCAAGCTACGTTGTTGAGAAAATCCATCCTGCATCGCATTTTCTAAGCGTTGTACTTCGGATTCCAATGCTTGTTGCTGCTTAGTTTCTGATTCCCGAATCGCTTTCTGGAGTTCTTTTCGCTGCTGCTGCATCCGTCGATGAGTTTCCAACTCCAAACTAGCCAAATTACTTTTTAGTTTTTTAGCTTCCTGCTCCTGTTGCTGGGATTTTTGTTCCAACGGCTCAAGACGTTGCTGTAATTCACGCCTTCCTTCTTCTCGGATAGTATTGAGACGTTCTGGGAGGTCTCGCTGTAATGAGCGCAATCGACTATCCTGTTCGCGTAATCGGCGCAGTTCCTGTTGTTCAACATTTACAAAGCGACACTTTTCTCCACTCATTGATCGTAACCTCCCTATAGTTTATGTGAACTCTAAAAAAATAAGGCGTTGCTGAATAATGGGATGATTGGGGCTGATACGGAGACGCTCTTATACGGAGAGATGGTGATTATGTATTGATCCAAATTCTCAAATTATCCCTCAATTATGCAACGCCAAAAATAAATATGGCTCTTGCGTTACTTTTATGAAGAATATATAGCTCACAGCCTGTTTATACCATTACATACGAAAATCTTTGATTGTAACATCACCTTTATCAACATACACTCCAATATTATTCGGTTCTTTTCTAGTATTATATTTAGATGAAATTGGCAATATTTCAGCTTTTTCGTCAGCGTCAATATCTTGTCGTTTAAACAAATACCCATCTTGTACACGCATGAAAATCACAGGAGTGGCAAAATCAGGTTTTCGATACTGTGTTTCCAAAGCTAGTGTGCGCCGACTATTCTGAACAGCAATATCAACTGGTTCATATTGACCCAACCGTTCGTAAAACTCGTAAGCAAATTGACTAGCGGCGATATTTGAAATCTTATACTGCATTCCCACAACAACTGGGATATTTTGCTGTACAATTCTAGACGCAATACTAACAAAAGCTTGAGAATCAGATTGCATTCCGCTTTCACAAGCTTGTAATAATACAATTCCTGGACGATGTTGATTAAATAGACCACTGAAGAAACTAGCATCCACCCATAGTGCTTTATTGAGGACTTTTTTAACTAGAGCAATTTCTCCTCCTACTTCTCCATCCTCATTCTGCAAACGACCATGGCCGATAAAGTGAAAAATATGAGGTTGTTTTGCTAGTAGATGATCAATGGCATTGGGAGTGGCTGGATTCAAAACTGGCAACAGTTCGATATGTTCTGACTGATTATTTGCCAGATCATTAAGAAATGTCTGTACTGTATCAAATTCAACTAGACCTAAATCATTAGGTGCTGCGATCGCCAGTGCAATTCTCAACTTTTCACCTTGAGCTAATTGAATTGGTGGAGACGGATGCCATTGGGCGCGGCGGCGGGAAAAGACCAAGTTAGGGTCTGTACCTATCCAAATTTCACCCAAGTTCGCACTTATAGGTAGGCACATGAATTCCCAAGGTAATGCAGATACATCAGGCATTTGTTGCTCATCAATATCTAGTTCTACCCGCAGAAAATGGTTTTCTTGCTGCACAACTTGATAGTGAAAATTAACAAAGTCTTGACAGAGTACATCATCAAATAGGACTTTAAACAGCGTTTCCCCAAGAGTACGTGCTTGCTTTGAGTTCTTCAGCCCATCATTAAGTACCATTTGCAAGAGGGGCATCATCTCCTCCAACTTATCCTTGTAGCGCAACAGTCCATAGGGTTCACCCAAAAGTTGGTTTTGAGTATCTCGCTTCTCTACTTGGACACGCTCATAGTTAGCTATCCGTATTCTATAAGTATAATAGTTCTTAGACATACATAATATTCAATTGATGTTTTTAAAACCTTTGTTACATAAATAGGGCGTATTCAGTTCTGGATAGTATAAGTATATGGAAAGAGCGGCACCCTTTAAGGTATCAAACTTTTAGTTGCTGGATAATACTCCTTATGTGAGTCAAAAATCCTATTGTTCCATAAGGGTTTCCAGGGTTGCTCAAACCATGATTTTGGAATTACCAAGGGAATTCTAAGCGTTTCAGCACCTAATTCACTAAGCTGTGCAATAGGAATTTTAAGATGGGGTTTTTTGTACGTCCCCTCGAAAAAGGGGAATAGCAAAAACGAGGTTTGGCATTATTATCTTCAAATCTTTATCAGCAAAGCTTTTCCCACCACCGTGTCTCAGAAACTGTACTTTTTGAGACATACTCAAATCATGTCTCTTTTTATGTCTCAAAATGCAATTCTCTCAAAGTCTAAAGAATAATGAGACGTTATCTTAGAAAATCTGCCGCTTCTCAGTCATAAAAATCCTAATACTTCTTTTCGAGGGTTTGTACAAAAAACCCCAAGATCGCGGATCAAAATTGATTGTTTTTCTGCCTCCACTGTCAACTCTCCCAAAATTTTGAGCAAATTTGAACTGTTAATAAATCTGTGTTAATAAACAAATTAGTAAGTTCTGACCATATTAATACACTATAGTCATGCTCTATTACAGGATCGGAGTTGATTTTGGTACGGCAAAGCCAGTTATTTCTTACCTTGAGAATGGTAAACTGCAAGTTTTTGAGGACATCAGGAAGAATGAGTGCTTTAGGACACAACGACTATTTCAAACATCAGTCCATTTTAGTGATGAGCCGGAGAAACCTATTCCTCTAGGTGTTCCAGCAGAACACCTGTGTGAGGCACTACTTTCCGCCGCAGTGAATTGTTTCAATTTTTGCCCGCACACGGGCAAACTAGAAAGTCTTGTCTTATCCATTCCAGAGACATGGTACAGAACAATTGACGGAGCGGCAAAAGTAAGATTAGAACACTCACTTGTTCATGAACTTGGCATAGAGGACAAGCTTTTTCAGTTGGTCAGGGAGCCTGTTGCAGCAGCCGCATACTGGATATGGATGATGATGCAGCAGCAGAAACCCAAATGGGATAGTAACCTATTGATTTGTGACATGGGGAGTAGTACATTTAACGTCAGCCTGTGTCACATCAGTAGGGAAAACAAAGTTAAGATTCTTTATTCAGACTGGCAACCACAGGCAGGCTTTGTTTTCGACCTGCAATGTATAAAATTAGCTTACGACCAAAAGCATGGTCTTCCTTTAACCGAGGACACCCCTGAATTTTTCCCTTTACTTAGAGCCTTTGAACAGGAAAAAATTAACTCTCACCAACGAAGTACTAACAGGCTAATTACATATTTAAAAGCGCCAGAAGCAATGGCAAATTACAACCTGTATTGCTTTGGTGGTGGTTATGCGGTGAAATGCCAACAAGTCATTGAAGCTTTTGCCCCCATACAACAGGGAATTCAAGAGGTTATACAACGCCTAAATGCTTGGATGCAGTCTAATCAACAATCTTTCGATTTCCTATTTCTCATAGGCGGTGGTTGCCGATTTATTCTTACCAAAAATGCCATATTGCAAGCTCTAGAAATTCAAGATAATGATGCCCGTTTTGATCACACTTTCAACGATGCTCACAGTAATTTTGCAATTTCTTACGGTGCTTGCCTGATCGGAAATTGCCTAATTGACCCGGTTGAAAAATGTCCTTACGCACTTGGATTTGTAACGGAAACACTGAATGTCTATGCTGAACGAGAAAAAAAAATAATTCCTCTCATTCAAGCTAATACAAATTTAGATTGCTTACTAGAAGCTCATTTTCCTAGTATGTCTTTATTGACAGCATTTCAAGGAAGTCTTCCGGTTATTACATTGTGCTTAAACTCACCAACGCAAGAACCTTTATTTATAGATATAAAATTAGATAATATACAATTACCAAACTATTCAGCTAATAATCTCTGGCGGCTGGGAATAAGAGTAGACACGTTACATACTCTATATTTGATTATTCATAATAGCCAAGATCAAAGCATTATAGAGTATGAAGTTGGTAGATTACTAGATATTACAGTATTAACTGAAAAATAAGATTATATCTATCATTTCGATAAGTATACCAATAACTAGTAAGGAGAGAATTATGTCTAACAGCGACGAACAAAAAAAATATACTGAGAATTATACGACGGAAAAAATAGGAGTCTTTACAAAAGATAGTACTGTCAATATTGAAAAGCTTTTTGTGGGACAATCTTCATCTTCCCAACCTACAACAGGTATTCCCAATAATGTTCCCCGCAAGGAAATTACAGATTTTGTAGGACGTGATGCAGAACTCATATATCTCCATGAGCAACTGATGCAGCCTAATCAAGTTTCTGCGTTCGCTCTCTACGGCATAGGCGGTGTAGGGAAAACAAAGTTAGCTACTAAATATGCAGTCACATATCTGGAAGAATATAGCGGTGGTATTTGCTGGCTATTATCTAGAGATACAGATGTGAGCGCACAAATTATCAACTTTGCTCGCTTTTCTCTCGGCATTGAAATTCCCAAAGAGGATATCAAGAATCAGCTTAATTTTTGTTGGTCACATTGGCGTGAAGGTAAAGTGTTAATTGTTTTTGATGATGTGACTGATTTTTATAGAATTCAGCCGTATCTACCCCCTTTACAACCGCGGTTTCATGTATTAATCACCACACGCTTGCAATTTGGCTTGTCTGGAATCAAGTTTTTAGAGATCAAAGTTTTGAGTGAGGTTGTTGCGTTAGAACTATTGAGGTCAAATCTTAAAGAAGGGGATATTCGTATCGAAGAAGAAATCGATCAAGCTAAGGAACTTTGTCGATGGCTCGATTATTTACCACTAGGTTTAGAGTTAATCGGCCGTTATTTAGCACGGAAAGAGGACTTATCTCTATCAACAATGCTCCAACGATTGTACAACGAAAAACTTAGTCAAGAAGCTATTAACGAGAGTAACGGTGAAAGAGGTATTAATACTGTTTTTGAACTTAGCTGGCAGGAGTTGAGTGAAGATGCAAAAATGCTGAGTTACTTTCTAAGTCTATTTGCTCTGGCTCCTATTCCTTGGTGGTTAGTCGAACAATTACAGTTCGAGCAGAAACCTGACAATATAGAGAACCTAAGAGATGACTGGCTGCTTAAATTTAGTCTTCTGCAACGTCAAGAGCGTGGCTTCTATCAATTCCACCATCTCATTCGTGAGTTTATTCAAGGTAAGCTCAATAACTTAGATGATGCAGCAGCTCTTAAAAAGAGTTTCTGCTACGAAGTGGCAAATTTAACAAACCAACTACTTGACGGAAAAGCTCCCGACGCAATAGAAACTACTTCAACTATGATAATTGTTGCTCACATTGAGGAAATGGCAACAACTCTGTCCTATCAGATGGACGATTGGGAACTATATAGTTCTCACAGATGGCTATTGTCGATCTATACTTATCTAGGAATTTATACTCAAGCTGCTTACTGGGGTGAAAAATGTGAATCGGAGATGATATCCCGTTTTGGTAGAGAACATCTACTTGGGATTTCCAATCAAGCTTTTCTTGTTAATGTGTATGTATTGCAAGGAAATTTGAGAAAGGCAGAACAATACCTAGTTGATCTCCTGGCATTATGTAGAAAATTTTTTGGTGATGAGGATAGCTTTGTAGCTCATATATTGAGCGATCTGGGTAGTTTGCTAGCTACTCAAGGACATTTTGAAGAGGCAGAGAATTACTGTAGAGAAGCATTAGCAATACAAGAAAAAATACTTGGTGAAAACAATCCTGACATTGCTCTAAACTTAAGTGCTTTAGCAAAGGTCTGTCGTATCCGAGGGCAGTATGCAGAAGCTCAATCCCTCTACGATAGAATATTTAATTTTGAATCGTCGCAAAGCTTTATTGCTAATTCTCCTTTGGTAATTATCGAAATTTCTACTCTTTGGTTAGAACAAGGGCTTGTCGATGAAGCAGAGCAGATATGTGATCGAGCTAAAGAGGTTGCAGAGAATTCGTTAGGTAATGAACACCCCATATATGCCATGTGCTTAAGTGAACTGGCAGGAGTATATGTTAAACAAGGTCGTCATCAAGAAGCAGAACTATGTTGCAAAAAAGCGATTGAAATCAACGAAACAAAAGGCAACACAATGCATCCTACTCATGCTATTAACCTGAAAAATCTCGCTTTGATTTATACTGCACAGGGTCGTCATGAGGATGCAGAAATACTCTATAAGTTTGCTTTAAAAATACAGCAAGATATTTTTGGGCAAGAACATATGCAGATTGCCGAAACTCTAGTTAACTTGGCTATAAATTATCTTGCCCAAAATGAATATAAACAAGCAGAACCGCTATTATTACGAGGGCAAGAGATGTACAAATCTACATTAGGTACAACTCATCCCCAATATAGTGAACTCCTGTGTATTCTGGCAAATGTTCGTTTCCAGCAACAAGATTATGAAAAAGCTGAAAGTCTATTTCGTGAAGCTATAAATGTGGTTGAAGAAGCCCTGGGTACAACTCATCCTAAAGTTAGTGAAAAATTATCCAACCTAGCTTACTTTCTCATTAGTCAGAACCAGGACGGCGAAGCACTACCACTTTTCGATAAATCGCTAAAAGTAGCTAAGGAAGCATATGGAGAAGATAATCCAAATGTTTGTCAATATATTCTTTCTATTGCTGAAGTATACCGTTCTCGTGGTAGGGAGAGTGAAGCAGACTCTATGTATGCTCAGGCTATAGGTATATATGAACAGGACGATAAAATTAATCCCGATTTTGCTGAAGGATTGATGAACCTAATTGAATTGTATGAGTCTCAGCGTCGCTATGAGGAAGTGGGCGATTTATATGAACGACTCTTAGCAACAAGCAGAAGATTACTGGGAAATGATCATGCAAATATTGTTCAAATTCTGAGCAAACTGGGTAAACTTCGTACAGATCAGTGGCGTTATGAAGAAGCAATTAAACTGTATGAAGAGGCATTAGAGATGAGAAAACGTATATTTAACGAAATGCATCCTAGTATTGCTACTAACATGGTTAATCTTGCATATATTTATCAATCGCTCAATCGGTTTGCCGAAGCCCAAGAATTATATGGTCAAGCATTAAACATTAGAATCCATGAATATGGAAATTCTCATTATCAAGTTCGTTTTGTACAGAACGCTTTAGTCAACCTAGATATTTCTTGGAGTAAAAGTAAGAAATATCTTAAAGAAGCACCTGCAAATTTGTTATTAGAACCTCAGCATAGCGATAAAAAAATAATTCCCAATTTTAGTGAATCGGAGCAAAACAAAAATGAAGAGCAAATTAGCGATCTCGTCGAAGTTTTAAATCAAGAAGTTGCCAATGAATCTAAATCTGTGAAACTTAAAGCATCAGAAATAAAAACGTTGGAACGACAAAAAGCTAAAATTGAATCTGAATTTATTCAGCTAGATGAGCTACATAATAGTATTAACAGGGAGATCGAAAACTACAAACAGAGACACCAAAATAAGCAATCAAATATCCTAATTGCTGCCAACGAGTTAATTAGTTTAACTCATGATGAGCTAGAAAAGCTTTCTGAACCACTGTCTGTGGTTCTTAGTGACCTTGAACAACAAAGAAAAGAATATCAGCAAACATGGGAAAAACTACAAATTGCTATTCAACAATTTAATAAATATAGAGAAGAAACAGACGAAATATCTGTTCATCTCCATACTCACTATCAGGCAGATCAGCAATTGTTGGAAAAATTATTACCTCTAGATTCCCAAAAAGTAGAGAGTATCCTTAAAATAATTTGCGATCGCCTAAGTGAACTAGACCAAGAACTTTCTGATGCACGGACTAAACATGAACGATCCCAGCAGAAATCAATCATCACTTTCTAAGAAGCCTCTCCTCAACATTGCGGAAATTTGCCCTGCTACACACACGCTTGGTCCAGGGCAACGTTTTGTTATCTGGGTTCAGGGATGCTGCTTCAGTTGTCGCAACTGCATTTCTCCAGAGTGGATTCCTCAAAAACAAGCCATATTAGTCGAGCCTGTGCAACTTGGTGATTACATCCTATCAGTTCCTTGTACAGAAGGTTTGACTGTCTCCGGCGGAGAGCCGATGCTCCAAGCATCTGCCCTGAGCGAATTATTTGCCCATCTTCGTCAACGTTTTGACATTTCTATCATTTGTTATACTGGATTCACACTTGAACATCTGCGAGCAAAGTCTAACCCAGCTATTGATCAAGTGCTGACTCTCATTGATGTGCTTATTGATGGTCAATATATCCCAGAATTAAACGACAATCAAGGGTGGCGTGGATCTTCTAACCAAGTTGTACACTTTCTTACACCCCGCCACTTAAGTGAAGCTAGTCTGTTTACAGAACGTAAACGGGATGTAGAAATTCATCTCTGTAATGATTCAGCTTTAATGGTTGGTGTTCCCCCACACCGCTTTTATCCCTACTTCAAGTTAGCAGTTGATAGTGCCTGATGTTTTTTGGTTAATTCCTCACCGTTACCATAGTTACCTTTAAATACGGGTCGGTTAAGTTAAATGACTGAATCATCACCTAAAATATTTAAGCCTTTCTTGGGGTAAAGACAAGAATGCCATTGTCTAGACTACATGGATGATATTTTTTGTCAATGCGTAAGTCCTAGAATATTAGCCCTTTCAAGGTGGTGAAATTTGGAACAAAGATTGGTTGTTTCAAGCTTCAAAAAACCCAAAATATGAGCGAAAGGTTCAAGATGATAGTAATGAAATGAAGTATTAATGAAGTATTTCCGTTAGTCACCTTGAAAGGGCTAGTCCTAGAATATTAAAAATATCTTTCTATTACTTTTCGTCTGCTACCAAAATCTTCTTGTATTGTAAAAATTATACTTGTGAGTCAAGAAATATTTAGGAATCGCAGAATCTACAGAAGTCGATTCTGCCAAATGCTGATTTAGTAAAAACGGAAGTTTTAACAAAGGAGACAGCGCAGATGAACGATGAGTTAACCCCTCCAAAAGGAGAAGAGATAGATGCTTTATTATCCGACCTGCTCAAAGAGGTACAAAAATGGGAAGGAACTCTCGCTGGCGGTACAAAACTAGGTGTTGGGGCGGAAGCTGTTGACAGCCTGTTTAAAACAAAGGTTAGCTTTGGCAATCCTCAAGATAAGTTAATTCGCCTCACAGAGGAGACATTTAAAAATAGCGGTACTGTACTGATTGACATTTACAAGCAGCAGATGCGCGACCAGTTCGATTTTTATTACATGAGTTTCACCGTAGATTTACGTCCTGAGCGAGGCGCTCAGTTTTGGCGGTTAACCTGCGAGCTAGATTTTGGGACGGAGGGAAGCAAAGAGCCAATTATTCAAAGCCTATTCCCATCCGATAAATGGCGTTCAGTGATGAGTTTTGGTGTAGGTATGGATGTGGGCTTGGGTGGTGACTTGGAATGGAGTATAGGAATCGATAGCTCTCAGTTAGCTCAATTATTACCATCGATTCCCGATAATCTGAAAGCAAGCGTGTCAACTAAGGATAATTTAAAGGCGTTTCTTGCTGTTCCAGCTTACGACTATCAACTTGGTTACTCAGAAATTATCACTAACGGTGAAGGTAACTCTCTGTGTTACTGGCGTATTAATGATGATAATTTACAACGAATTGGGACAGCAAAATTTGCAATTGTATTTAAAGTGCTCAAGGGAACTGATTCGATAACTGTGCGGGGTACGGTATGGGCTGAACCAAAGATGAACTGGTTAACTTCTACTTTAGAAGATGTAGCTACTGCCTTGTCTGAGCGTTTTCAGAGATTGTTGGGACAAGGGGATGATGCTGCAAGCCAATTTGCCCGTGGTGATGCCGAGTTATGGAAGCTAACCCTGCCGCCATGGGGTGCAGCCGGGATACCTGCAAGTGCGATTCGTTCTGGAGAAACTGAAACCCGGAGATGACTCCAAACTCCTCCGAGAATACATTGATAACTTCTTGGAAACAAGAGGATTAAAAGTCAAAGAAGCCAAAACCAAAGTTGCACATATACTTGAGACGGTCATAACTTGCGTTTTTACATCCATATATCCCCTTTAAGCCCAGCATCAGACCATTCATGGTCGGGTGAGAGTCCGAACAGCGGGATAGACCCGACTTATTAGGTGTCAGATTAGGAGCCGGATGCAGTCAAAGCTGCACGTCCGCGTTCTGAAGGAGAGGTGTCTCCTGGTAACAGGAGCATCGACTCTAATTAGGGCTTGCTGAATAAACACGAAACCAGTGTAAATCAATGATTTGAGGGAGATAGAAGGTGAAAAAGGTGCAAGAAAAAGAGTTAAAATAGGTAAAACCCCTTGCATCAGGGCGTATTAATATGTATAGAAAAGCGCAAGAACAGGAAATAGCACCAGAAAAGTTTGAACTACCCTTTGAGGAGCAACTAGCATCAGATAACCGTTGGGTAATCATGGCGAAAATGATACCTTGGTCGGAATTTGAATCAGAATATGCAGCCATATTTTCAGAAGAAATAGGCGCACCAGCCAAAACATTTTATTTAGTCAATTCTTCTCTTTCCTTGGAATGACTTTTTCAGCAAGCCCTAATTAATTGGGAGGGGCGGGAGATCATACTCCCCCTCGACCTAACTTTACCCCAACTGGCATGATTTAAAGTTGTATCGTCCTACTAAAGAGTCTCGTTACCATCATATTGATGGTCTCTTTTCTGATGTAGTGGATTGGGATTTGATTGAGACTCATTTGCCAGATATGTTACGAGTTGTTCTTTCAATTAAAGCGGGGAAATTTCCCGCCTCAACCATTTTACGATAAGTCTTGCACTTTTGTACAAAAGCACAAAAGCACTTTAGTTTAAAGAAACAAAAGTATAGTAATATAATTATAGAAAACTTTTTTTGTATTTATATGTGATTGTGCTATGAGAAACACGCCAACAGTTGTTACCTTGGGTCTAGCTGGAGGACAGGGGAAATCGACAGTAGCACTGATGCTAGGGAGATATTTAGGGAAATTAGGAATTCCCGTCTTGTTTGTCGATGCAGATCCCCAATCAAGCTTGACTAGTTTTTTGGGGGTAAAAGTAGATCCCAATACGCCAACACTACTGGAAGTTTTGACTCAGCCAGAGGAAAAAACACAAATTATTGATGCCATTGCCCCAGTCCCAGACGGACAAATAGGAGAACGCACCATTAGCAATGCCAACTTGTTTTTGATTCCTTCCGATGATGGACTTGAGAGTGCTAATTACAAACTGGCATCTAGCGGACTCAGCTTATTTATCCTCAGAAATCGCCTGCAACCAATCATCAATAATTTTGGCGTGGCAATTGTAGACCCACCGCCAGAGAGGTCGCATTTAGCACAAACATCCTTAGGGGCAGGGGATAAGTGGGTAATTCCCGCAGAATCTAACGTCAAGGGAGTGCAATCACTCTTGCGGACATTAGAACTAATCAAAGAATTTAAACCAGCACTACCCTATGGCGAACTGCTAGGCGTAGTCCCATTTCGCGCTCGCTGGACTGGACTGCATCCGACAAAAGCCACCCAATCCAGCATTGATACCATGCGGCAGTTAGTGAAAGATGAATTGATGTTGCCCCATATATTAGAGTCAGATGTCTACAAAAATGCTATCAATTATCGGGTTAGCCCTTCTGACTTAGGACAAGCATCACTTGAGTATGCGATTCAGATTTTAGCACAACGTTTAAAACCAGCCTTGCTAGAAAAATATGCCAAATTAATCCCCACAGAAATAGCTTAATCATAATTACTAAAAGGCAGAACATCAGTAATCCTGCAAAATTGTCCATCTTTTCGATGGCTACAGTTACGCATTTTAAGATTCACAGCAGTTTAAACCGCACCCTTTGGGATCTTGCTACGTGTCGTTTCTCTCTCTTTCTCTAAAGCCACTGAGTTTCCCACTTACCGAGCATTTTTATGAGTAATTTAAACGAGAACGTTAATAACATGGATATGTTAGAAGAAATCCGCCGCAGAGCCACTCAACCCACAGTGCCAACAAGACAAGATGTACTATTACAGACCCAGCCAATTACTCCAGATACTCAAATAGAAGAAAACTCTACCGTTAATAATCAAGGGTCAGAACTAAAACAACTAGCCGAGAAACTAGCCAGCTTTCCCGAAATTTCCCCACGTATCCCTGTCAGATTAGAAGTGCCAATAAAAGAAGAACTAGACCAACTTTGCGCTCAAGAGAAAATAACTATTGAAACCTTATTAGAGGCTTTTTATATCACCTGCAAAGACAAAGATCCCGTGATGAAACAAGTCCTAAAAGAAGCTAAAAAAAGACTGAGAAATCGCAAAGAAGCAGGTAACATTCGCTCCAGCATTACTCGTTTAACTAACTTAACTAACTTAACTAAAAAACAAAAATAGCAGGATGCTTGTGACGGATCAATTGATAGGTTGAGCAAAATCAGCTTTGCTGTGAGGTTAATAATTTTACTTCCTTTCACTGGGAACTCCACCACCCTGTCTCAATCCCGGATTTCTCACAAGTTCTCTCACCAGAACACTGCGCTTATTAACGGAGATGGTGTATACAGAATACAAAACAGTGGTAGAGGTAATAGCAATGGCTGATAAATTAATCCAGGAGCGTGGTAAACACATTTCTGCCAAGGTTTTGACAGATTGGAAAACAAGTTTACAGAAATATAGTAACTGATATCAACTTCGATATCAAAATAGGTAAATACAGACATAGCATTGCCAAATGACACCTGACAACTTCCGCAAGGAGTATTTAGTTATTTCGGGAATGTTTTGACCTGTTGTTTTATGATAGACGTTATTGGAAACATACATTATCACGAACGAACCAGTGAGGAAAAATGTCTAATGATCCACGGATGGGAGAAATTATCGTTCCTCAGTTGGAAGCGTGTTTTGATGCCAAGATTACTCGGTATTTTGACGCGCAGCTAGACCAAGACCCGGATGTGTTGGCGCAGTTGTTGGCGGATAAGCGCAATCCCAATACCAAAAGGGCGTATGAGAAGGATATTCGGGATTTTTTCGGAAAAATGACTCTTTTGCCGCCATCTACTGATAGTGTGCTGGAGTTTCTGCACTTGCAGCGAGAGCAAGCGGTGATGGTGGTGCTGAAATATAAGGCGATGTTGATTAAATCTGGGGTGCGGGAGGCGACGATTAATCGGCGGTTGGCGGCGATTAAGTCCTTGGCGAAGATGGGGCGGAAGTTGGGGGTGTGCAATTATTCCCTGGAAGATGTGGAGGGGGAAAAGGTAAAGGCGTATCGTGATACGCGGGGTGTTGATACTAAGACGATAGCCAAGGTGATTCAGCAGTTTGATAGAGAAACGTTGATTGGTAAGCGCAATTATGCAATTTTTATGGTGCTTTGGGGTTTAGCGTTGCGTCGTCATGAAGTTTGTCAGTTAAATGTGGGCGATTTTGATTTTTATGGTCGTAAGTTACGGATTTTAGGCAAGGGTCAGGGAACGAATGAAGAGTATTTGGATATGTCCAAGGATGTGGGCATTGCCATTGCCCAGTGGTTGATAGCCAGGGGGGATGTGCAGGAGAATTTACCGATTTTTACGGCGTTGGATTTTCATAATTCTGGGCATAGATTGACGGCGGATGGGATCTATAAAATTGTGTCGGCGAGTTTTAAGGCGGTGGGGGTGAAGAAACCTATGTCACCCCATAGGGTCAGGCATTCAGCGATTACAGCGGCGCTTGATGCCACTGATGGGAATATTAGAAAGGTGCAGAAGTTGAGCCGTCATGCTGACCCGAGAACGTTGATGATTTATGATGATAACCGCAATAAAGATTTATGGGAAATGTCGGAATTGTTGACAGGGATGTTAAATAATAAGGAGTGATGATGAGAACAGGTATAGGATTTAAGGATGAACAGGATGAAGTCTGGGATTTGATCACCAATTACCTTTTTCCCCATTAGGGACTTGCAATTTAATAATGTACCAATCATTTATGACTTTTCTCTTTTATATCAATTATCCGACTGGTATTTTATTTTCACGCTAAGTAGGTAGACACTAAAAAACCAAAGTATGCAACGAAATGTAAATTTGCCCAAAAACCTCTTCCCTTCTGCCTCCTGCCTTGTCTCAACGATAAATATTTATGCCCACCTACTTAGTACAGCACGGCGTAAATAAACCAACCATTCCAAATCTCTGAAAAACTTACGCTGTATTCGTTTTGACTTTTGACTTCCGCCTTGCGGTACTAGTCCCTTACCAGCCTCAACTAGATAACTAGCAACTTGGGTTAGTAGGGTTTTTGGAGTACGAGAATTATGTTTCTTCCAAAAGTGGATGCTCCCGAAAATGTGATAGCGCAGCTTTGTAGAAAGTAGTAATTTATGACAGCAACACAACAACAAGAAATCCTGAATTTACGGGCATTGAATTTAACACCCAAACAAATAGCTCGAAAATTAGGTATCAAAGTATCAGAAGTTAATGCAGCGATTCAAAATCAAGCAGAGCAAACCACATTAGATAGATTAGCTTCAGGAGAATTAGACCCCATATATCAGTGTTTAGCAAGCGAGAGTCTTATCCAATTGTTACCGAAAATCTCATCTGAAAACAGCATCGAAAATCTGCTGACAAAAATCATAAGAGTAAAAAACAATGACGATATTAATCGTGGTTTAGGATTGGTAGTGATTGCCAGGGAAGCTCGATACAATCAAATCACACTTTGTAGTTACCTTTTAGATATATGGTGCTTGGGTGTTAAAGATGCCATGCCACCACGTACAGTAGACAGGATAAAGTTTAAAGAAGTTGTAGAAGCATTATTCAATCTGTTTCCCGGAAAACCACAAGAGGTTCCCCTTGAAGTTGCCCAAGGGATGATATTTAGTGCTTGCGAATACGCTCTAAGCTTAGGATTTCAACCACACAAAGACTTTGAAAAAACGCGAGCGCATATTGGAGAATGGGATGGGATAATACGTATTGAATGTGGTCGTAACGGGAAACCATTCTATGTCAATGGTCCCCACGATAACCCCACAAAAATTATGGAAACATTGAAGAAAAGCAAGGGTGAAGGTAATTTTGATTTTATGATTGGTTCAGCCCCTATTGAAGATGATTTTTGGTAAATGCAATTAATTTGGGGCTGTTCTATAAACTGCACAAAACTGATCTCAGTCATCTGTCCTGGGTCCGCATTAATTGAGCGATACCTTTCCTGCGGTCCGGTAAGGGATACGGTGAGCGTAGCTATCGCTCAATTGAAAGGCTCATTATTTCTCTCCCTAAATGTGGGGTCAGAATTGATATTATCTACTTCTGACAGTTTTAGATATTTCCTTAACTCCATTTTTATCTAAACTTTTATCTCCCTGTTTAAACTCATCTAGTAAATTATAAAAATATTCAAACCCTGCCTTTTCATCTTGACAATAAACCATAATCATCTTCGCCCAAGAACTGACGGTTGTTATCCCCAACTTCTGCTGTAACCAAGGCTGAAACTCACCATAAAAATCATCATCCTCCTGAGTGGTTTCAATTCCTAACTCACTACGGGCGCATTCATACCCCACCAAAAACATAAATAAATCGCTCACCTTTATGACGACCAATATACATTCCTGGCTTAGTTCTCACCTTTTCTAAAATCTGAAAAACTCCACTCATTATCTTTTCCTCTTTAGCCAAGCTGTTCATTTACCTTCACTTCTCTTTTGTGCAGATTTACAGCCAAGATTCAACAGATAATGGTCGTACTTGTATAATACGCTGAAAGTCACTGTCTGCTGAGACGACAGTGAGACTGTGTTGTAAAGCTACAGCAGCAATCCAGAGGTCATTTTCATCAAAGCCTAAATCAGTGATTTTCGTTTTTCTCCGCTTGCTTTTTTCTTTCGGTGCAAATTGATTGAACAAAGCGGCTTTCAGTTGTCCGTAGATAGTAGCAGTAAATCCATCAATACTGTAAATGTATATACCCTGTAGAAAACGGTGAATCAGAGCTAAGTTACTTTCCCTGCGTTGAGAACGTTCTGCCATATCTATCAGTTCACCTTGAACAATGACGCAGGTTGTAATTAAAGAATTTTCCATCTCAGCAAGGTGACGAAGCACATTGGCATCACCGAGGATTGCCAGGCTACAGTGATTTGTATCTAGTAGGTACATTGGTACATTATTCAAAGGGGTTATCGTCATCAAATTTGGCCTTGCCACGAGTGGCATAAACTAGCTGGAGGCACTCTTGTAAATCATCACCTTCCCATTTACCAATCGTTTTCAAGTGTTCTAGGAGTGAATTACCTGTGGAATTTACTCTTGTGTGAGTAGGTTCTTCAGCTACTTCTACTTTGGGCTGTGTTTGGGTTTCCTTGGCTTTGAGAAAGCGTAAAAAGTCTAGGGTTTCAGCCAGAATGCTATCTGGAGTGGATTCAATTTCTTGGAGAAGTAGTTCTTTGAGCATCATTCTTCATCTCTCCTCTACGTGATAGAACATTCTTGAATAGCTGCATCAATCTTCATTATGACAATAGTTTCTTTGAGGGCTACCAAAATAGGCTATATCTACTGAGAATTTATTAGCCGGTTGAGCCACATTCCATACTTGCGCTTTGCCAATTTCTTCATAAGCTTTTTTAAGAAAACTATGCAAACGCTGCTGACCCAAAACACCCAACTATGTTACCACTGCTTTCTTCAAAAACGGGTTCCTGTGTCATTGCTGTTTCTCCCTTGCTACTGCATCCTTATAGCGAAGTCACAAGTCACACTAAGTCATATAATTAATACACTATTTCATCAATTTTTATTTCTAATTTTGTGGTGTCTATTTCCTGGTTTGGGGTTTAATTTGAAGATAAACTATCTAAAAACTGACTAGGTGTAACAATCAAGATATCTCGAAAAGGATGCAGTTCTAACAAGTCTTTATCTCCTGTGATAATATGAGTGGCATTTCCAGAAATGGCTAATTCTAAGAATTTATTATCTTTAGGATCTCGACAAATATCTATTGTTTCATTAATTGTGATTAATTCTGTTTCTCTGGCTAAACTGGCTAAGAAGTCTTCACGAATTTCTTTCGATAGATAGCGGTCAAATTTTGGACGACTGAGTACATCAATTAATTCTGATAAAATTTCTGCTGAAATTAAGATTAATCCGTTTTGTTTGGCTTCTCTAAAAGCTTGCATTGTCGTAGATTTAGAGAAGATTAATGCACTAACAATTACATTTGTATCAATTACGAAACGGTTAGTTTTCATCATTGAGAATTGATTCTAAAATCTCTGGGGTGATTCCGTTAGCAATGGCTTGTTGACTCGCTTCTTCCATGATATCTAAGAGTGGTTTTTGACTGACTGCTTTTTGCAGCATTATATTGAGAAATATTTGGATTTTTTGCTGTTTTTCTGGTTCTGCTTCTCGGTACGCTTTGGCAATTTCTGGCTCAACTTGAATGGTAATGTTTTCCATGATAAATTACAAGTTAATTAGTCTTTGTTTATTATAGCAATTGCCAGTTATTTCTGTTTTACACTATCCTGAATTATTCTAATCTCTTCCTCTGTTAACCCATACAATTTATACACTATTTCATCAATTTCTCGTCGCGTGACCACTTTTGACCCAAACTAAAATTTAAGCAATTATACTTATTAATTTGTATTTTGAAAACTACTTTTGTAGTAGAAAACGAGTGCAATATTGTGATTCAGCGATACTGCTCATAACTCCAGTTCAGACTCCCGTTTACGCTCACGTTGTCGTTGTTGCTTTTGTGGTTGTTGATACTCTCGTTCCCTCTGTTGCCACCGTAGTAGTGCCAACAATTCCTCATGCCAATTCTGCGCTTGTGGTTTAACTCTAGTAGCTTGGGGTAACAATTCACCTATAGCACCTGCTATCTCATCTCCAGCAGCATTGTTATCATAAGCACAAACTAATTCAGGGATATCTGGCAATAACTCCATAGGTAAACCCCTGGGACTATCTACAGTCATGTACATTGTTCTTTCTTGTGGTACTCCTCCTGGTAGTCCTCGGTGTCTTTCAACTTCCAACATCGCAAAAGACAGCACATCAAGGGGTGACTTCAACAACACCACTTTTTGAATTTCATCAGTAGGTTGTCCTCCCCACTGGAGATAAAACCAACCATCACTGCGTTTAGTACCAATGGCATATCCTGTAAAAACAGTAGCATTCCCTGTAAAAGTATTGTCTTTTTCTAAAGTATTATCTTCTGCTCTTGTCCCCTGCAAAAACGCACCTTTAGTTTCACCATTGAGGTTTTTCAACAAAAAAACTGCATTTTGTTTATCATCAGCATAAACCCACCCCTGCTGATATAGTTCTTGCACCAAATCTTGAGGCAATCCCCGGTTTTTAGTTAAATAGTTGTGTACTAAATGCCAGTTCGATTCGTCCGGTACTGGTGGGACAAACTGTGGTGCTTGTTCCTCTTGAACAACCTTTTGCGCCTGTTGCCTAGTATAGTGAGTGACAGCCATCTGCATCCCATCTTCACCAAATCGGTCATTTAACCAGATGCAAGCCTCTTTAAAATTGCACCCATTAACGTGTTTCACCAACGCCACAGCACCAGGACTAGCACTAGTTTTTTGGGAGTTGGCTGCAACATTACCTATTTTCTGAGTATCGGCTGCAAGGTGACTCCATTGAGAGCCATTTATATAGATAATGTGTTTACCCCCTTTCCAGCAGCGATAGCTGCTAGTGTCTTGATCTAGTCCCAAATGCCAAGCCACATCTTCTAGGGGCAAATCACTTAATTTTTCAACCTGCTGCTGCAACTGCTCCTTGGACGCTTCCAGTTCCTGAATCCTTTGTCGCAGAGATTCATTTTCCTTCACCAACCTTTTAGCAGTGCGCTCCATAGAACTCTTACTCTGCACTGCCCTATCTCGATCTGCTGCCTTAGCCCGCATCTGTGCAATAGTTAGGTCAGAATTAAGGTCTTTTCCTGACTCAACTATGCGATAAAAATCCTTAATGTCCTGGTGTTTAGCTACACTACCTCGAATCCCACGCTCTAACCCCAGGTGCTGCACAGATGCAAAGTAGCTTTCTTGAAAATCTCGCATCTTCTGCCGACCATCAAAAAAGTGATTGCACCGCAGTTGCCCGTTTTCATCCAGTGGCACAAAATAAGCATGAATGTGGGGTGTCACTTCATCCAAGTGCAATTCAGCCCTGACAATGCGATCGCTATATTCCTCCTCTAGCCACTGTCGAGTTCCCGACAACCAATCAGCCAACCTCTCATCTTGATAATACCCAGCAGCCGTGGGGTCAAGCGGTCGAAAGTAACTAGGAGAAGCAGTCAGCAAAATCTCCACACAGTAGACCGCATCAGTGCGAATTTTCCGCTTCTGCTCATACTGCCCAATCTTCGCTAACACCAAATCCTCTAACTTTTCCTCTCTTTCAGTATTGCCAATAAACCTAATATTTTTCTGATTGGGGTCAGCATTGAGCGTTTCTCTCTGCCTTGAAGTGTGGGCTGCACTCCCAGCAATATTGGCTCGTTTCAATTTTTTCACTCTGGCGATGGCGTAACTGGCCGCCGTAGACATCGCATCAGCCATATCTCCAACCTCCTTTCATCTCCGTTCCTCACGAAACCCAGAGAGGCTACAACAGCCATCCGTAGAACACAACGCCGACTCAAACCTATCTGCGTTCTTTCACTCACGAGCAATAAAAACCACCTGTATCACCAACTCAAAGGCGATGAAAGCCATCCTTTCGACACGCGCCGCAGACAATAACAAGACAGGAGCAAAAATCTCCAAAAAGCTTAATTTATCGAACCGCCAAGAACATCTAGAAGAATTCGCCGAGTGTGCGTAAGTCCTAAATAAAAACCATCTACAAGACCCCCCAAAAGGTATCATAGGTATTCGTTAACCCCAATTACAGTCCGTAAAAAGCTATCGACTGACCCCAGCCTGCGGCTTTTTGAGCGATCGATTCGGAGCGCTTCGCTAACGTGCAATCGTGTCTGAAGGACTCAGCGCAGTGCCGATAGCGCAGCATTAAGCCATAGGCAATCGCTAAGAAGATTTCCAGAATAGAAATTACCATTGGATTGTGAGTGAACCGTATGGGTAAACGGTTGTTGGCCTTCCAATTGGTAAGATTATTTTTAGAAATCACCTAAAAAAGCCTACCTCTGAACCTACTCATAGGCTTTTTGTGCCAAACACAGCCAGTAACTTCCTACAAAAACCTCGCTCATTGCCAAAAACCTAAAAAACCGTAGTAAGTACAACTATTTTGGTATTGAGCCGAGATACGTGTAAAAACCTACAAGATGGTCTGGAAACGCTTACTGTATCTACATTTCAAAGATTTCTGGAGGGAGATTAATAGCCGCCTCCAAAGGTTGAGGAATATTATGTAAATTCACCACATAATCACCGTATCTTTTGATATGTCTTGTAATATAAGGACTCAAAGCAGCAAGGTATCGCATTGGAATCACCTCACCCTGTGACATCAACGTTTGAATCGCCAACGACATATCCACAGTATTCTGCAAAATAACCGCACTCGCCACCAAATCCAAATACTTTAACCGCTTTTCCTGCTCAATCGGGTCATTCTCAGTAATCATCCCTTGCTTACCAAAAAACACCCAATCCAGAAAACCATTGTACATCTCCACAACATTTGTTACCGCCGTAATTTCCCGTCTCAACGTAACATTAGAAATATAATCCAGCAGAAACATAGTCCGTACCACCTTACCCAACTCTTGAAAAGCTTGATAAAGACGATTTTTCCGACTGTAGCTCCCCAACTTACGTAACAGCGTCGAAGGCATCACCTTACCAGCCTTAATTGACAGCACCACCCGCATCATGTCATACCAATGAGTCTGAATTAAACTCCAATTGACAACCCCCTTAAACAGTGGCTCAATATGCTGATAGCTCACATCTGCACCAGGACGCACAAAACTAAGATCCTGCCAATTACGGATACGTGGCATCAACTTAATACCCAGAAGATAGGAAATAGCAAACACAGGTCCAGATTGACCTTGAGTATCTGCGTGCAACGTATCTGGCTGAATATCCGAAAGATTTTTCAACAACCCATCCAAAATATAAACCGCTTCCCAAACCCCACAAGTAATAAAATGAGTAAACAAAGCAATGTATTTATCCGAGACATGATGATAAGCAATACCACCATAGCCACCGTAACGGATATGATATTCACTGTGTAAATTATTCTCGTATATCTCAAACTTACTACCATCTGCCGCCGCCTTTTTCCCCGTCCCCCAACAAGAAGGTAAGCTAAAACGGTTATAAGCATTAATAATATCCCGAATTGCCGCTTCAATCTTGGCAGCACTAACATGGCGACGATTGGTATAAGAAATCTCATGGGCAGTCACCATACCCCCCGAATGACGAGCCATTTGATTAGGTCCGAGATTGCAACCATAACCAAAAGTAGTAAAAATATAACGTTCCCCAGGCTCAGATATTTTGGCTTCACTTCCCGACATTAAACCAAAATGTCTAGTCCAATTTAACCAATGCTCAACATTGCATAATATATCTAAAATACTCCGTTCCGGCATCAGCGCCCGGATTTTCGACTCCAATAAATCTACCTCTGGAGGTTGGGTAAATGATGGCGGTTTCTTTAATACAGGGTTGCCTTCCTTATTAATTGTAAATTGTTTATCGACAGCACAAATATTATCTACTTCAAAAGCAACTTGTGTTAAACATAAGCGTAAATGTTCGACAAAATCCGTTGGATTAGCCGGAAAACCAATTAAGTCACAGTAATCTTTTATTAATGGTTCACATTCGACAGGACTTAATAATTGTTCGCGGAAATCTGCGTAGCTTTCCGACCCCACAACACAGGCATCTCCCGTTTTAAATTCAGTCGCCAGATTGGAAAAGATGCAAATTTCTAATTGCTGACGTACCAAAACCTCAGTGCCATCAATTTCGGCGACAACTAACGCCCGCCAGTTATTACTAATAAAATCCAAATTAATATCAAAAGTTAAATATTTAGAGCGTTTGTGTTCATGCTCCAACACAAATTGCAAAGCTTCAATAACTGATTCATCCGCAGAAGTAGAGAGAATATCTAGAGAACGCACTAAACTAAACAGTGCTTTGCGGTTGGCAGCATAAAACCGCCACATCAATGGTAAATAGTTGTTGGTATTGTATGCCGCAATTTCATCTAATTTTTGCATCAGCAATTCTGCCCCACCATGTTCATCCAAAATTGACTGCACCTGTTCTCCAAATACAGCATTATCCTGAGTTTCCTTGGCTTGTTTGGATGCTTGTAATACTTGTCCCAATGTCGCTAACAACTCTGATGTTTCTGTCAGATGTTTATCCCGGAGTTCCTGCAATCGCAGTTTGGCATTATTTTGAATCTTCAGAATACGTTTAATAAACATCTCGACTAAATAATCACGAGTTTTTACCTGTACCTCGTACAATAGACATAATAGCAATGTCCGCCGTTTGGGTAAATTAATATCTTGAAATTCCGTGATATCTAAAGTTCTAGCATAAGCAGCAAAATGTCTAACTTTGGTAGGAGTAATATTTTGTAGTAATCGCTTGGCATCTCCAAAAGTCATGAGCATATCAAACTTGTTTTGCAGGAGTTTCATCCCATTTAGTTTGGCACTTTTAGGTGGCGATTTTAATAAATTCAGGGTGGCATTTTCATTATCCTCCTCATTGTTTATCACCACGAGTAATTGGTCTAAATA
>NZ_JAYGGY010000108.1:0-42343 GCF_034931625.1 Anabaena cylindrica UHCC 0172
TGCCTTCTGCCTCCTGCCTTGTCTCAACGATAAATATTTATGCCCACCTACTTATCCCATTTTTTCTCAATTATTCGCATATTCAGCAAAATCCAATTTTACCCGATTAATGGCATCTGGGGCTATCACAACATCAGCATCCACAAAAAAAGACATCGACATCCCCTTCCCCCTTAAGCCTCACCTAAGCCCATTCTACGCCTTTGACGAAGTAAATCTGTTTTTAGATAGGGCAAGCGTCGAACGATTAGCTAGAATGATTAAACAACAGACACAACAAACACAGTTTATTGTGGTGAGTTTGCGTCGTCCGATGATAAAATCAGTCGAACTCACAATTGGCGTAACTCAAGCACGGGGAGCGTACACTCAAGTTTTGGGTATGAAGTTACAACAATCTTCCAGTTAGAAAATAGGGAACAGGGGAAAGATAAAGATTTTACCCATTACCAATTACCCATAATCAGCCTAAAATAGATAATTAACAACTTGAGTTAATATAAAAGCTTGAGTTTCTGTTAAAAATAGTGTATACATAAACCGGATTCGAGATCAGGACTCGGTATAGAATGACCTCTGAACAAGTAATTAGGCGTTCCGACATATTAAACACCCAGGTGATTACCCGCGACAACGGTAAGCGGTTAGGCATCATCAGTCAAGTCTGGGTTGATATTGATCAGCGAGAGGTTGTGGCTCTTGGTTTACGAGACAGCCTGATCTCTATTTCTGGTCTGCCACGATATATGTATCTCAATAGCATCAACCAAATTGGTGATGTCATCTTAGTTGATAACGAAGATGTGATTGAAGATATTGAAGTAGAAGCCCTCAGCAACTTGATGAACTGGGAAGTCATCACCGAAACTGGGGAAGTATTGGGTAAGGTGAGGGGATTTAAATTCAATGGAGAAACAGGCAAAATTTACTCCATAGTCATCGCTTCCTTGGGAGTACCCCAAATACCTGACCAGTTTTTAAGTACCTATGAAATCTCTATAGATGAAATAGTCAGCACTGGACCCAGTCGCTTGATTGTTTTTGAAGGTGCTGAAGAACGAGTTAACCAGTTGACAGTTGGTGTCCTAGAACGACTGGGCATTGGTAAAGCACCTTGGGAAAGGGACGCAGAAGAAGAATATGGTTATTCTGCTCCCCGCACAGTTTCTCCAGCTAATCAACTACCTAGCGGAGTGCCATTACAGCCACCCAGACCAAAAGTTCGTACTCCTGAACCTATAGCGCGGGAGGAAGAATGGAGTGAGGATTATATTGAAGAAGAACGTCCTCAACGTCGTGTTATGCAAGCGCGTTCTTACGAATCCATTCAATATGAAGAAGACGAAGAAGATAACTGGAGTGAGGCATCAGGTACAGATAGGTATCAAACACCACCAAGATACGCACCCCAACCCCAAAACAAGGCATACGCGGACGATTACGACGATTATGACGATGTAGAAGGTGATGCTTGGGAAGATGCACCAAAACCAGTCAATATTCCCAAAAAGGTGAAAGAAAGACAGCCCGAATACGAAGAAGAAGGCGGTTATTAACCCTGCGATACCAGTTGTGACAACGGGTCTCATACCCGCGAGATCAGGGCTGTTTCATTCCCTAAAAGGCTTGCAAATGCAAGAGTCTAGAAGATGAAAAATAAGCTTGGCATTCAATCTTAGGCATCAAAATGGTCACCAATTTATGACTTTTGCTCTGATATTTATTGCCAATCATATTGACAAAATACATACCTTATCGAATGAAACAGCCCTGCCCGCGAGATGGAGCTAGTAAGAAAATGGTGGGTTAAGCTGTGCTTAACCCACCCTACAAATTCTGAGTAATTTATTTTTTGGTGTTCCCCTAGTACAAAATATTTTCAGCAAACCCTAATTAAGTACAACCAACGGCTGAAGCCAAACTAACAGTTTTTAAATCTCCAGCGAATACAGCTGTGTATTTAAAAGGTGATGAACCAGAACAAGCCATAGAACTTTTATTAGAACGACGGGGACTCCACCAGGAATCTGACTGAACATTTAAATTTGTGCCATTCAATGACAGTCCCTTAACAATTAAAGTATTACTTTTCCCATCACTTGTCTTTCTGGCAGATAAAAATGTAGCATAATTGACATTGCCATTTGCAGGGTCAATCCGCGCTATAATTGCTACTTTTGCAGCCCCACCACTACCATAGCTGGATAGCCAACGGCCAGTAGCAAAGCGCCGAAAATCATTGCCTGTCTGGGAGCCAGTAGAGGAAAAAACGCCATACAAAGTGTTTCCTCCATCCCAAATTAATCCATAGCCACTACCATCATCAGTAGTTGTTTCGTAGTCACTACGACACCATTTCTTCACACCATTATCAAAACGGATGATGCGTGGATCTTTGTTATTAGATGATACTTGCTGATAACCAATGTAGATTGTGTTTTTACCAACCGTTACTTTTGGTCCATTTTTAGCTTTGATTGTCGCTTCAGTGTCATTGCAAGTAAAGGTAACACTATTACCAACAGATGAAACTGGAGTTATGGCTAAAGCTGGAGCATTTATAGCTGTTATTCCTAAATTAGCAGCTAATACGGCTGATAAAGCTGAAAATTGTAAATACTTTGATACTTGGTAGCTAGAAATCATTACTTTATACATTAGACTACAACTTCATTGTCTATATTGCTATATATAGTTTGTATGAAGTTTAGCTTTTAAACTACTGTACAATTACTGACTTTACCATTTTTACCAAATCAGCCTGCTTACCTGCTTTTAACCCAATCCTATACTGCACATCCTTTTTTCGCCAAGTTAAAGTAGCGTCAGAGCAATTAGCACCACATTGAAAATCTACAAAATAGCCCGACATTCCTTTAGATAAAGATATAGTCTTACCAGTCAATTTGGGCGTTTTGCGAGTTAAAGTCTCACCAGTAATAATACTGAAACGACAAGCTGTTCCTCCATTACAATCTGGGGTAAAACCTAGTAGAATTTCGTATTTATTTTTTGTAGCAGTTTTGATAATCGCGTAAAGAGGATTTTCTTCATCTGATTCAGGAATATACGTAGGTAATAAAATGTTAATTTGACTTTGTTTCTTTAATTTAGGCAGAATCGACTTAAACACTGGGTGTGGTTGAGAAGTTTTGCTGTTAATCTGCTGCTGTGCTAACATTTGGGGTTGATTTGCTAAAGATGATAGAGCAAAATTAGGATGAATACTGCTACCAGCCAGCAAAAATAATGCAGATAACACACTAGTATTTTTTGTTGTGAGAATCATATGAAAAAATCAATTTTACTAAATAAAATACATTTTACTATTTCTTAGAAATTTAAAATATCTAATGATTTTTCTATTTCTAAATCTAAAATTCTAGCTTGCGTTTCTTTATGTTCTTCTAATTTTCCATCTTGCCAATATAAATCTGCTGCTTTCTGAAAATCCTCAATTGCACCTTGTTTATCTCTTATGATTAACCGAGCATTACCCCGATTATAATAAGCATCGGTATAATTAGATTTAATTTTAATTACTTTGCTAAAATCGTCTATTGCTGCTTCGTAGTTTCCTAAATCAGAATGAGCATTACCTCGATTATAATAGGCATCAGCATAATTAGGATTAATTTTAATTGCCTGATTATAATCTTCAATTGCTCCTTCATAATTTCCAAATTCTAAACGATTATTACCCCTGTTTTTATAAGCAACTGCGTCATTAGGAGCAATCTTAATTTCTGGGATTAATTTCTGTTTATCATCTAGGAGATAACGAGTAATTTCTCTATTTTTTTGAGTAATAGCATCATGAGGATTAATTTTAATTGCCTGATTGTAATCTTCAATTGCTCCTTGATGATCTCCAATGCGAGAACGAGCTTCAGCACGATTTCTGTAATTAACGGCAACATCAGGATTAATTCTAATTGCTTGATTATAATCTTCAATTGCAGTCTGATAATTACCTAATTGATAATGTGCCAAACCTTTTTTTTTATAAGCTTGACCATAATTAATATCAATATTAATTGCCTTAGTGTAATCTATAATTGCTTTTTTATAATCACCTAATTGATGATAAATTGAACCTAATTTATAATAAATAGCAGCATCCTGATGTTGATGTTGTAATGCTTGATTGTAGTTATTAATTGCTGCTGCATAATCACCTTTTTGGAAATATTCATCACCTAATTTTTCATAAATAAGAGTTGAGTTTGGTTCTGGATATTTATCTAAATATGAATAAACATGAGATTTAATTAATTCATTTTTAGATGTACTAGTTTGATTAATAGGTGATTTATTAGTAGAATTTTGTGACTGTTCTAAATAAGATAATAAACCACCACCATATAACAACTGATTGATCCCAAAAGAGATTTTACCAGTTTTCAACTTAATCATTTTAGTAGGGAGAAAGCCAGCTAAGAAAAGATGATATTCTGATTGAGCTTCATTGACTTCTTCTTGAATCAAAATACAAACAATAACCGTGTTTTTCTCAACTTCTTCATAACTAACTGTCCATCTAACTTTATCAATACTCCCATGACGAGATTTGACTTCTACGCCAATATCGGGATAAGTCGTGAGAGTAAAATCACTTTTACCATCACCACCAAAGCGTTTTTCATAATCAACTTCAGTAATAAAATCAGCTAAACGTTCTTTGACGACTTCTTCACCTAATTTACCTTTGAGATTATTAATAAAAACATCACGAACTGGGGAAGTGCGCTTATATTTTTCCGCCATTAGCCAGCAAAATTCCCGCAATGCTTTTAATCGCTCACCAGAGATGATAGTTAGTTCACTATGTTTACCTTCAGCTTCACAGTGAAGTAGACAACCAGATTTTAATCTTTGCAGAAAGTCAGATTGTAGCGATCGCAGTAAAGTAATCCAATCCATCCATTTATTATAGTTCTGCGGTCTTTGATTTGATTTATTTTATACAAAAATCTGGCTTGAGTAAATATAATATCGAAAATTACCCCTTGATGCCAGTATATCAGTAGATAGCAAAGGGGTAATCGGCACAAATTAGTTAAAAACGACCTTTTCACCAGGTTTAGGTGAGACTACTCGTGTATTTAAATTTTCTTTCTCTAACAATGTCTGAAATTCTGCAACACTTCCCTCAGTTTGGATAAATTTATCTAACAATCCCTCAAATAACACATCTCCTCCAGCGGCTGTCGGTAGCATCATTTGAGGTTTTAACCATTTGGCAACTTCTAAAGCGCTATTCATCCCTTTAATAATTGATCCCAGCACAGGTAATCCTAAATCAATTATTGGTGTAATAACTACATCAATTGGTGTTAGTTCTTGAAGTTGAGGTGAATGATATCCATGAGGTTCATAATAGAGAGATAAACCACTCGCTAACTCTTTAATAAAATAACCATTTTCCACCAGAGTTGGTCCAATAGGAGAACCAGGAATAGCTTTAATTTCTAATTGATTATTCAGGACGAAGGTTTCACCATGATTGAGGGTGGTTACTTGGGTATAACCCAATTTTTCTACTACTTTAGCTGCATTAGGAGAAGCAACAACCTGAATATTTTTGTCAATCTGTTTGAGAGTTTGTGGATGAGCATGATCTTCCAAACCCTGAGATAGCAAAATCAAATCTATATTTTCTGGTATTGGCCGGTCTTGAAGTCGATAACCTTTAAATAACCAATCCAAATTGTTGAAAGTTAAAGAACCAATTAACCAAGGGTCAAGTAGTATCCGGTTTCCGCCAATTTCTATCAACCAACTATTGCTGTCTAACCAAGTGAAATACATAGCTATATGTGTAGTAAGAGTAACGACTGTTGTTATTATCAAGCATGAGAAAAAGCTCAATAATGGAAAGTGTGTTTATCTGTGAGAAAAATTATCTTCTCTGCATCGGATTTCCTATTTTTCTTGCCAATAAGAAGATTAATGTGTATTGTTATTACTATCTGGGGTATTGATGTTTAGCTAAAGCTGAATATTTTTATACCTATGGTAATTAGTAAAGTTCAGGTAAGATGTTAATGCAAGAGATGTTTGTGATAAATACTACACAAAGAAACTATCCACCCTAATGATTATTATAAATTAAATCAGGATGGTATTTAAAGCTTCAAGTTTCTGGTGTGGTTTTCGGTAAATACATTAGGACATTAGGTTAAATCCGGGTTCAAAAAATTTGCAAACCAAATATTTATTTGTTGAGTAACACTGCACTTAGTATAGCCTAACTTAATTAAATTAACTACTGCTACTGAAAAAAATAAGCTAATTTAAGTTATTATGGCTATTTTTAAATAGAGTCTATGTCAGCATTAGGAATATCTCAACATAGGGGAAAATCTTCATATTGAGAACGACTGTGATGTGAAATTATGTTGAATTTTTAATAATATCAAACTCATTTTATAAATTGATAATTTTCATGTATGGTTATTGAGTTAAACCTATTATCAAGCTGAGTTTGCCTGTAAAAATTTCAAAAGAAAAAACGGGAATAGGAAATTTATTTTTATATAATTTCTTAGTTCCTAAATTGAACCAAAGCGGAGGATGATTTGAATACAATAGTTTTGCAGCGAGAGTGGTTATCAAATGTCAAAACAGACATATTAGCAGGAACTCTAGTCGCCTTAGCACTCATTCCCGAAGCGATCGCATTCTCTATTATCGCAGGTGTAGATCCAAAAGTTGGCCTATATGCCTCATTTATTATCGCTGTCGTCACAGCTTTCGTTGGTGGAAGACCAGGTTTAATCTCAGCCGCTACAGGTGCAATGGCACTACTGATGATTACTTTGGTAAAAAACCACGGACTAGAATATCTATTTGCAGCCACAATTTTAACGGGCATCTTCCAGATCATTTTTGCCCGACTGAAATTAGGTAATAAGCTCAAATACGTCCCCCGTGCAGTCATGACTGGCTTTGTCAATGCCCTAGCCATTCTCATCTTCATGGCGCAGTTACCACAACTCATCAACGTTCCTTGGCAAGTATATCCAATGCTGGCTGGTGGTCTGGCCATCATTTACATATTACCGCGATTTACCAAAGCCGTACCTTCGCCCTTAGTTGCCATTATTGTGCTGACAGCCATTTCTATCATCGGTAAAATTGATGTCCCAACTGTAGGTGATATGGGTGAATTACCCACAACTTTACCCTTTTTCAAACTTCCCCAAATACCATTCAACTTAGAAACACTCCAGATTATCTTTCCCTATGCCATCACTTTATCAATTGTGGGTTTGCTAGAGTCATTATTAACAGCATCATTAGTTGACGAACTGACAGATACTACTAGTGATAAAAACAGAGAAGCGCAAGGACAGGGAATTGCTAATATCATTACTGGATTCTTTGGAGGAATGGCTGGTTGTGCCATGATTGGGCAATCAGTAATTAACATCAAATCTGGTGGACGTACCCGTCTTTCTACCTTAGTTGCAGGTGTCTTCTTACTGTTTTTTATTCTGGCATTAGGAACTTGGGTAAAGCAAATTCCTATGGCTTCCCTAGTAGCAGTGATGATTATGGTTTCTATCGGTACTTTTAGTTGGACTTCATTGAAAACTTTACATTTAGTCCCTAGAAGTGAAACCGCCGTGATGGTAACAACAGTTGTCGTTACTGTACTGACCCACAACTTGGCAATGGGAGTTATTGTGGGCATAGTGATGAGTACAGTCTTCTTTTCCCGTAAAATTGCCAAAGTCGTATTTGTTGACAAAGTTCCCAATTCCGACCAAAATCACCGCATATATAATGTTTCAGGACCATTATTCTTTTTATCAATAGAAGAATTTATCGCTGCGTTTGATTTTCAGGAAGATTTGGATGCAGTGAAAATTGATTTAACTCATGCCCATATTTGGGATCAAGCCGCAGTTACAGCCATTGATAAGGTCGTGATTAAGTTTCGTCGCAATGGTGTAGAAGTAGACCTATTAGGACTCAATGAAGCCAGTGCTACATTACTAAAAAAATTAGCTCTTCACGACAAATCAACTGGTTTGGACAACTTAGCTGGACACTAAATTAGCAAACAGGGCATCAATAATGAAAAGAATTCTTCTCTGCACAGATGGTTCATCCTTCTCTCAAAGTAGCTACCAATATGCTGCTTGGTTAGCACCACGTTTACAAGCCTCTATTGAAGTTCTTTATGTCAGTGATATTCGCGCTCAAAAAGCTGTTTCCACTGGAGATTTTAGTGCCACTTTAGGTATCGACGCTTCCCGTGAACTTCTCAACAAGTTAGTAGATTTAGAACACGAAAAAGCTAAAATCAACCACCACAAAGCGCAACTGACACTGCAAGCCGCAGAACAGTTTTTCACAAAACAAGGAATCAGCGATGTGAAACTTACTCACCATACTGGTTTTTTGGTCGATAGTTTCCATGAATTTGAGGCACAAGCTGATGTAGTGATATTAGGTAAACGTGGTGAAAATGCCGAGTTTGCTTCAGGACATTTAGGTGCAAATGTAGAACGGATATTGCGTTCTAGTAGTAAACCCAGCTTTGTGACATCACGGAATTATCAACCGATTAACCGTATTCTTGTAGCTGATGATGGTGGTAAGAGTTGCCAAAAGGCATTAGAGTTTTTAATTTCCTCACCCGTTTTTAAAGGGTTAGAATTACATCTGCTGACTGTGGCGAAAAAACCAGGGGATGAAACAGCACAAGCATATTTGAAAACGGCAGAACACCAAGCTAAAGCAGGTGGTTTTACCCCCATCTGTCAACTTATCCAAGGTAATCCAGAACAGGAAATAGCCCGCTATGTGGAATCCCAAAATATTAATTTACTAATTATGGGAGCATATGGACATAGCCGGATTCGTCATTTAGTTATTGGTAGCACGACAGCACAGATACTGCGAGGTAGTCATATTCCTGTGTTGCTATTCCGGTAAATTTTGTTGGTTAGGGAATTCCCAAAAATAATTTATCCAAACAAACCATGCTCATATTTCCTTTGCGCCTAACATTTGTAAGAGTTTATCGACATTATCTAACTCGCCGACAATGCGCCGAATGGGATGAGGCCAAACTTTAACTAGGGTAGGAGTGGCGGAAACTTGATCGATTTCTGCTTGTTCTGGATGGGTGAGAACATCAATTACCTTGAGGGTGTAAGGATAACCAAGCGATCGCTCTAATAATTGGTGTAAATTCCCTAAACTACGTTCTGTGGCGACGCTATGACCAGCTACAAACAAACGCAAAACATAGCCTTGAGTGTTGAGTTTTTCCTGTTTGGGGTTAAAAATATTTTGCTGGTATCGTGGTTCCATATCCGCACGATCTAGGCGCACAATCAAGTCATGGTCTTCCCATAGTTGGGGAAATGCAGAGCGATAAGTTGTTAACACCATGCGATCGCACAATCCTTCCTGCCAAGGGGCTGTTTGCCAGACTATATCCCCCGTACCAAAAATAGCCCTCAGCACAGATTGATGACGCATAACCGCCGGATACGCTTCCGCAAAAGTCTGGACTTGTTGGGTGCGTGGATTTAACCAATGATCAATAGTTGCTGTATAACAAGGAACCAAAAAATGTGGCGGCTCTGATAAATCAAGAATTTCTTGCAAAGCCGCACACAAATGCAAATGCCATCGACCCTGCTTGCCAGGATCAATACAATAAATTAAATCTCCCCCAGGTGTAAACAGTGCAATACCTTTAAACAACTGGGGTGTAGATAGTTTATCTTTAGTCAACTTAGTCACAGGTGTTTGATAACTGGGGACTAGGGAGGATGAGAACAAGAAAGTAATAAGTGATTAGCAGAAACCCGAACCAACCACTCAATACTCGGTACTCAATACTCAGCACTCAATACTCAGCACTCAGCACTCAATACTCGGTACTCGGTACTCGGTACTCAGCAATCAGTACTCCTTATACACGTCCTCGGAGGAATTGCATCATTTCATTTGGAGTTGGTGACATTTCTATGGCAGTTTCTTCAGTAATACGACCTTCTTGGTAGAGATTGAATAAAGCCTGATTCATGGTAATCATGCCATCAAAACTAGCTTGCTTCATCAATTCACCAATTTCATCATACTTAGCATCTTTAATCCACTCTTTTACAGCCTCAGTGTTAATCAGAATATCGTGGAAAGCAGCCCGCTTGCCATCAGTCGTGCGGCACAAACCTTGAGCAATAATTGCCACTAAAGACTCCGAAACCGCCACCCGCATTGCATCCTGCTCTTCACCAGCATACAAATTGAGAATCCGTTCAATGGTTTTCACCGCACTATTGGTGTGCAAGGTTCCCATTACCAAGTGACCAGTTTGAGCCGCTTTCAAGGCAGTATTAACAGTTTCTTTATCCCGCATTTCCCCCACTAGAATCAAATCTGGATCTTCTCGCAAAGCCGCTTTCAAGGCGTTGTCAAATTTGCGGGTGTGCATTCCCACTTCCCGCTGCTTAACTAAAGACTTACGACTTTGATGAACAAATTCAATTGGATCTTCAATGGTGATAATGTGCTTGGGCATCTCTCTGTTGATGTAGTCAACCATTGCCGCCATTGTCGTAGATTTACCAGAACCAGTAGGCCCAGTCACCAAAATCAAACCTTTGTGATAGTGGCAAATATCCCGAAAAACTGGCGGTAATCTCAACTGATCCATAGATAATATTTTCAGCGGAATTAACCGCAGCACCATTGCATATCCTCGCAGAGAGTCAAAAATATTAATCCGTACCCTGGCAAATTCGTACTGTGTTGCACCGTCAAATTCCAGATTGTCTTGAAAGTTTTGGATTTCTGCATCACTCATGATCTCCCGTAACCAATTGATAAAAGTAGGTTTATCAACTTCTGGATAATTCGTTGTTTGAATTTCTCCTTTGTTACGGAAACGGGGTATTTCACCTACACCTACGTGAACGTCAGAAAATCCCTGATCAAAAGCTTCCTGAATCAACTGCGTCAAGCTTAATCCCGCAGACTGTTTAGGAGTAGCAGGTGGAGCAGGTGGCATTGATGGTGGTGCTAGTGGACGTTGAGCCGTTGCAGGTGGTGGTGGTGGACTAACAGGGGAATTACTCTTCCTCTGTGTTGACATCTGCATTGTTTGTGTAGGCTCGTGATTTGGTGGTGGTGGTGGTGGTTGATTGCGGGATTGGGATTCCATCATATAAATCTTTTGGGGCTTTTGGGGCGGAGAATGTTTTCGAGTTTTATACAAAAAAATTTCAATTTTCTATCTGTTAATTAAGTCATTTCCACAAAAGTAATAAATACTTACATCTGTTTAAACACTTGAGGCAGATAGGCAGATGATAGGAAATTAGGCACAACAATAAGTTTTAGGCTATCCACCTTCATCTGTGTTTTTTTGCTGCTAGTTTCAGGCGTTATCGGTTATATACAAATTCTTTTACCAATATAACCTGGTTTTACACCAGTTAATCTTCAGTACTATCGCGCAAATACTTGATCAATGCATTGTGTCTAATAAAACTCAAATTGCGAATTACAGATATTTCACGGCGTTATATGAGAAATTTCTGCCCTTTTCAATACCTTGTCCATTTTCTGTAGGTTGGGTTAAACGACAGCGCAATCCAACGCATTTGTTGGGTTATGGCTTACGCCACGCTTCGCGAACGTTCACGTTCCACAACCCAATCTATAAATCAAGGCTTTTGCCAATTTGGACAAGGTATAGCTTTTTGCACCCAATTGAGTAACAAAATCAGCAGCAGATAATTTTTGCAGCCCTGTCTGAGAATTATGAGAATCAATCCTAATTTTTATAAGAAATGTTAAGCTTGATCGTCATCAGGATTTGGGGATCAATATTTTATTCTTGTATTCATGAGAGTCTATTCCTGAAGGCAGATGCTGGAACTGGTCTGACCACTAAAACGTAAATTAGACTTTCAATTCATAATTACAAAAGATTAACTGTAAACTTTAGTAAAGAAATGCTCATCTTCCCATCAGGTTTCTATATACTGGATTTCACTAGGATATATTCAGTTAGCTCGCAAGCAGCGGGAATTAACTGAAGCTAAACTTTAAACTTTATTGTGTAATTTTTGGGAGGAAAAATCATGGTTTTGGCTCAAAGCTCTGATCAAAGGAAGACCTACTCCTTGTTAATGATGAAAAGCTTTTTGATATGGACTTTCACATTAGCAGTATGTTTGCTCGTTGTGGGTTTTCCATTAGTTGTTGTAATGGCTACAGTTGGATGCCTGTTATCAATTGTGTTGCAATCTGTAATGCCAGTTAGTGCAGTTTTGCTGGTTGCAGGTGGTTTGATCATGTTTAATGTTATGGCAGTATTGATAATGGCTGGTGTGCTGACTGCTAAAGGTATTCATCCCAATGAAGTCAAATGGTTAAGTTGGCTGCATGGAGAGGAAGACAAGGCGCAGACTACTGTTTTTGCAGCTTGTCCTTTAACTTGTGAACTTAAATAGTTAACATTGTTATACTCGACAAACAGTGCATCTGCCCGGTTAAGCCGGGTTTTTTCATGTTTGTCAAACAATTTATTTTTAGATTTTAGATTTTAGAAAGTTGACCATTGCTAAACGGTTACAGTCAGTTGTCTAATAGCTAATAACTAATAACTATTGACTAATGACTAAAAAAGTTGGCATTATTTTAGGTACTCGTCCCGAAGCGATTAAACTAGCACCAGTAATTCAGGTTTTCCAAGGTTGTCCAGATTTGGAAGTACAGGTAATTCTGACTGGACAGCATAGGGAAATGGTTGCACAGGTGATGCAGTTGTTCAACTTAAAGGCAGATCATAATTTAGAAATTATGCAGCCTAAACAATCTCTGAATGATATTACGTGTAAAAGTTTACAAGGTTTAGAAGCGTTATTTAGAGAACAAAAGCTAGATTTAGTTATAGTCCAGGGTGACACGACAACAGCTTTTGCGGCAGCTTTGGCAGCTTTTTATCAAAAAATCCCTGTAGGTCATGTGGAAGCGGGATTAAGAACTGATGATTTATTTAATCCTTACCCAGAAGAAGCGAATAGAAGGTTGATTTCGCAAATCACGCAATTACATTTTGCTCCGACTTCTTTAGCGGTGGAAAATTTGCAAGCTTCTGGAGTGTTGGGGAAAATTCACCTGACGGGTAATACGGTAATTGATGCGTTGTTGAATGTGGCTGCAACTAAACCTGCTTGTGATATACCGGGTTTAAATTGGGATAAATATAGGACTATACTGGCAACAGTACATCGCCGGGAGAATTGGGGAGAACCACTGCAAGCGATCGCACAAAGCTTTTTACAGATTTTAGATCAATTTCCTGACACAGCCTTATTATTGCCTTTACACAAAAATCCTACAGTTAGAGAACCATTGCAGCAACTGTTAGGTAATCATCCCCGCATATTCTTGACAGAACCTTTAGATTATGGTGAATTAGTAGGGGCAATAGTGCGATCGCACCTATTATTAACAGACTCAGGTGGTTTACAAGAAGAAGCACCCAGTTTAGGTAAACCTGTACTCGTTCTCAGAGACACCACAGAAAGACCAGAAGCCGTTACCGCAGGTACTGCTAAATTAGTGGGAACCGAAACAAAGAGTATTGTTGCTGCTGCTACTGACTTACTCAGTAACCAAGAAGCTTATACAGCAATGGCTAACGCAATCAATCCTTTTGGTGATGGTCATGCTTCAGAACGCATTTTGGCAATAGTGAAAGATTATTTGGGGTAAAAATAAAAACTCAAAACCCCTCCTCGCACTTGTGGGGAGGGGTTATTCGGGAATAGATTAAGTAATCAACCGAACATGGTATCCCCAATCCCTACTAACTAATACCCAATGCGCTGCGAGTTGCCGGCCCAACCACACCATCTACACGTAGACCATTCCTTCTTTGAAAATTGCGGACTTGTTGAGCAGTATTTGGTCCATAGATACCATCTACTCTTATCCCTAAAGCTCTTTGAACTGATCTCACCGCTTCACCTCTAGAGCCACGTCTTAACAAAACACGACCACCAACACCAAGACCAGGACGATCAGAATATGTCCCCCGATTCATACTAATCCATCTTTCAGAAACATAATATCCTTGGTAGCGTCCTGAAGTGATTTGAGCAAAACCATTTCTAACATTTCCCGTATTACCAATGTTTGTCCCATTAGGTACACAAGCTACAGATGAATTACCAGAACTAGCACCTCTACGAATATATAAACAACTACCATTAGTTCTCGCATATTCTGCTGAAGCTTGTTGAACTTGGGATACAGCCGCAAGCAAAACAGTTATACCGGCTAAAGTTAACCAAGCAGAAGATTTCAGTAATTTTTGCCAATTAACTGGAAATTCGGGAATATTCAATTCAATATTTACAGGTTCCTCTTCATTCGCCATATACATATATGAATAAGCCATATATTCCATGATGCCCTGCTCCTTGATGTGAATGGTTGGCTATTACAGAGATTTAATTTGCGTTTGTCTAGATTCATTAAATCTAGATGTATTTTATACTCTTTAATCAGCAGAAAATTTGGCTGCATATTCCGCCCTTTCAACTGTCACATAGGGTATTTTTCACGAAATCATAACTTACTGAACTGGACAGTAGCTTCAATTACCCACGCGATCTGAAGTATTAAAATTATCAGAGCGAATCGGACTTCCATATCGCCATACTTCTACTTTTTCTGGGCTAACTAAGTACGAAAAAGTGCCATTATCTGCTCGATATCTATTTTCGCCAACATTCCAAGCTACTACCTTCACAGGTTTACTTGCATCTTGCTTTGATTGTCCAATGTAAAATAATTGACCCTTTTCTTCACAAACTTGAACACGAATTTTTTCTGTCTCACCTGCTATAACTGTAACACCACTGCATTTATTATCATTACTCACAGGTGTCAGAATTGGTTGTGAAGGCGAAACTGGTTTCTTTAATGGTATTTTTGCTGTAGTTGAAGATGGTAATAGGTGCAGAGGATCAACTGATAAACGATTGTCTGGATGAAATTCAAAGTGTAAATGAGGCGCTGTACTATTACCGGTAGATCCCATTTCTGCAATTATTTGGCCTTGATTAACTTGTTGACCCTTACTGACCAACAAACGACGATTATGACCATATACTGTCACACTATGATCAGGATGCTTAATTTCGATAAAATTGCCTAAACCCCAATCATCCCAACCAGCTTTAATAACCGTACCAGATGCAGCAGCGAAAATAGGAGTTCCAGTTGCTCCAGCAATATCAATTCCTTCATGTTGATATTTACGGAAACCTTGAGAAACAATCCCGTGAGTAGGCCAGATTAGAGTAGCCTCTACTGAAGAAGTTGGCTTAATAAGGGAAGCTTTGACTACTTGAGGAAACGCAGATGTAGTTGTACCCAAAATAGATGTGAAAGATATGATGCCAATCAAGGTATAACTACAGAACCGAGAAATAGTATTTTTTTTCATAAAAAACTCTGAAGTTCTTTATTTGCTGTTTCAGCATTACTCGGCTGACATCAGGAAAATTGCTACCATTAATGTGTAAGAATTCAGGAGTCAGGAGTCAGGAGTCAGGAGTCAGGAGAAAGAAGAATATTTTTCTCTTCTGTATCCTGTTCACTGCTATATCAAATATTCTGTATCCTGAATCCTTGCATTAATGTTTCAGTTTTGGCTGTCTGAATGTTTCCAGCTTACCTTGTACTCTTGTACTCTGCTTTTGAGATTCTTTCATCTATGAAACTATACTAAAAACGGGTTAAAAGTGTCATTCTGTAGCTTGCTTCCCGCAGGGTACGAAGTGAAGAATCTCCGAGATACTTCCCTGCACTACGTTACGGTCAGTATGACATAAGTCCAAGTTTGACCCGTTTGCAGTATAACAAGAGAAATCCCTACGGTAGTCGTAGGGAATAAGAAAAAACACAGCTTGGATAAATCAGAAATGCTTTGACAGCAAATTATTTGAAATTATTTGCCGTTCAGAAATCCAATCAATACCACTCCTAGGATAATTGATCCACCACTGAGTATAAATGACCAGAAACGGTGATAACTGTTGACAATTGTGCCATTTTCGCCTTCTAGTTGAATTAAATCCATCCAAGGCATAACGCCCCGACGGAACCAACCAGTAGTACCAACTTGTTGACCAATTAAGGTTTGTACTCGTTTCATGCCAAACAAGAAATTACCAATGGGACCAAAACGTGAGGCGTAATGTAAATAAAGCATTCCGCTGGGGTCTTGGAGTTTCAAGTCAGAACCAAATTTATAACCAGAGTCACCACGACCAATTAATTCCCCTTGTAATTTGGCTGGTTGTCCCCGCAAAGGACTGGCATAGGGATCTGACATTAAGGTGAGAATATCTGTGGGGATAGCTTTGCTGTAGTCGGGGAACATGACAAAGGCTTTGATTAATATGCCGATTCCTAAACCAATAAATGGCGTACCCAATAATAAGCCAGGGTTGTTGGAAGTTGACAACATTAACACACCGATAAATAAGCCAAGGAATAAACCGATCGCTTCTGCACCATATAAGACAATATCTAGGAAGAAGTTGCCGTAAAGCTTTTTCTTATTCAGGGTTTTACCTTCACCCATGACTCTTCCCATGTCAAATTCGGTTGGTAAACCTAGTTGTTCGGCATAGGTGCTAAGGGCGCGGACTCGTTTACCTGTGAGGGGATGAGTTGAGTTTAATTCCATCCACCAACCCCAAGGGTTGAACATATCCCATAAAAAGACGCGACCAATTTTTTGCGGGTCGGAGGAGATGCGGTAAGCTGTACCAGTTGTGGTTGCGGCTTTGTGGTCATAAATGCCTAAAGCGCGAGTTCCTTCGATTAAACGGCTGGGTTCTTGGGCGCGTGAACCTTCTTCGACGATGCCATAGGCAATTTTAACTAGGGCGCGGGAGAGTCCGTTGGGGTTCCCTGTGGTTTCGGCTGCAAAGTGGTCTGCAAAATATTCTCTGGTACGAGAAAGATATAACAGCAGATAAGTACCGATGACGTAAAAGATGTAAGCAACGAAACCAGCAGTTTCTAAAGCATCTTTAATTTTGTTGTCGCCACCACCACGAGTAAATCTTCTGGCTGTGCTGTAAACTAGGTAGCAAATCTGCACTAAGGTGGAAGCTACGGTCATGACGGCAAAGTCCCAGTGGACTATATGCCCTAGTTCGTGGGCGTAGACGGTAGCAACTTCGTCGTCGTCTAAGTAGGTGAAAAGTCCTTGGCTGACGACTAACCGGGCGCTGTTAGGTAAGGAACCGTATGTAAAAGCGGTGGGGTTTTGGTCGTCGATGATTCCCAGTCTGGGGGTGGTGATATTTTTTTCCTGACAGACTTGGCGAAGAATTTTCCCTGTTTCGGGACTGAGGTTTTCGATGTCTGCTAAGTTCACCCAACGAGTTTTATAAAGCCAACTTTGGCTTAAGTCCATGAGGAAGGGTGAGAAGAAAAAGGCTGCTAGATTGAATATTAAAGTAATACCGATTGCGATCGCTAGTCCAGTTACAGGATCACTACTAGTGGCGATTAATACTACGCTTAAACCTAAGGCAAACACCATCCCAAATAATAAGGCTATGGTGACACCAGATGCTAGGGCTAAACTCCCACCTACTCCTCCCATTGCCAAGTTCACTCCCACGGTGGCTGCACGTCCCGCTTTTTGGAAGCTAGACTGGGTGGCTGAGGAAAAAAATGGTCGGTCTTGTTCTGCCCATTCTCGCACCTGTGGGTTATCGCTATTGATTAACTTTTGCCACAGAATTGTCGCTTGTTCGATATCATCTGTTTTTTGATAAGCTTTCATCAGCCACATTTGGGCTGTTAGATAGTCTGGAGAGTTGAGTTCTAGGGAGTTTTGGGAAAATTCCTCTAGGAGATAAATTGTTTCTTGATATTGCCCTTGTTGAAAGGCATCTAACCCTGATTGCAATGACATTTATGATATCCCTGTTAAAAAGGGTGATATTTTATTCCATGAATACTCAATAGATCCAGTATTCGTCATCTTAATGTCGCAAAAGTTAAAGAAAAGGAGGCAGGAATTCAGGAGTCAGGAGTCAGAAGTTCAGGAGTTCAGGAGTTCAGGAGTTCAGGAGTTCAGAAGTCAGAAGTTCAGAAGTCAGAAGTCAGAAGTCAGAAGTTCAGGAGTTCAGAAGTCAGAAGTCTAGGAGTTACAGGAATTAATGACTAATAACTAATGACCAATGACCAATGACCAATGACCAATGACCAATGACTAACATTAAGATTGTGATCATGATGTGAATTTATTTTTGATATGACTACTGTGCAGAGTACTTTTTCGTTAATTCAGATAGCCCAGCAAACCCGTCAAGCGGCTAGTAAGCTGGGACTTCTTTCGACTGCGGACAAAAATCAGGCTATTGAAGCGATCGCTCTGGCTTTAGAATCAGCTAGGGAGGAAATATTGGCAGCTAATGTGGCTGATTGTCAAGCTGCTGTAGCGGAGGGAATCGCCAAACCCCTTTATAAACGGTTGCAATTGGATGAACATAAATTAAGGGATGCGATCGCAGGTGTGCGAGATGTTGGTAAATTAGATGATCCTGTCGGTAAGGTGCAAATTCACCGCGAAATCGACACTGGCTTAATTCTCAAACGCATTACTTGTCCTTTGGGTGTATTAGGAATCATTTTTGAAGCCCGTCCCGAAGCCGCAATTCAAATTGTCTCTTTAGCAATTAAATCAGGTAACGGTGTAATTCTCAAAGGTGGAAAAGAAGCTTTACGTTCCTGTGACGCAATAGTTAAAGCCATTAAACAAGGTTTGTCTCACACCGCTGTTAATCCAGATGCAGTACAATTGTTAACAACCAGAGAAGAAATATTAGAACTTTTAAAATTAGATAAATATGTAGATTTAATCATTCCCAGAGGTTCTAATTCTTTCGTTAGATTCGTCCAAGACAATACCCGCATTCCTGTACTTGGTCATGCAGATGGAATTTGTCATCTTTATGTAGATAAATTGGCAGATATCAATAAAGCAATTAGTATTACTGTTGATTCTAAAACTCAATATCCCGCTGCTTGTAATGCCATTGAAACTTTACTAGTTCACAGCAGCATTGCTTCAGAATTTCTCCCTCAAGTTGCAGAAGCTTTAGTAGCACAAAATGTAGAATTAAGAGGTGATGAAAGGACTTTGGCAATTTTACCGAATATTGGTAATGCCACAGAAACAGATTGGGAAACAGAATACAGCGATTTGATTTTATCAATTAAAATTGTCGATTCTTTAGAAGATGCCATATCACATATTGGTAATTATGGTTCTCGTCACACAGAAGCAATTATTACTGAAGATATAACAACAGCAGAAACATTTCAAGCCTTAGTAAATGCAGCGGGAGTTTATCATAATTGTTCTACCCGCTTTGCAGATGGTTTCCGTTATGGTTTTGGTGCAGAAGTGGGAATTAGTACTCAACAAATGCCACCTCGCGGCCCAGTTGGTTTAGAAGGTTTGATAACTTATAAATATAAAATGACTGGTAATGGTCATATTGTGGATAATTACACAGGTGCAATTGCTAAATCATTTATTCATCGTGATTTGGAATAACATTAATTATGGTCATCATCAAAACGGTTAAAAAATTAATTTTTTCAAAAATCCTTAATCGTTTGATTGCATAAGTAAGGGTTTAGCACTGCTAAATCCCTATGACACTGTAACTTCTCACCCAATCTTTCTTACCTTGGTTTACGACAATAGCTGCAAATATTTAGCCGAACAGTACCCTCATGAATTTGCTAGATGGTTACTATCATCTGAAAGTTCAGATATAGAGGTACTAAAAACCGAACTCAGTCTCGATCCAATTCGTGCTGATTCTGTCACATTCCTGCAAGTTTCCCAGGAAATTCTGCATCTTGAATTTCAAACTTCACCTAAATCTAAACCACCAATAGACTTTAGGATGTTAGATTATTATACCAGATTGAAACGCCAATACTGATGTCCAATTGAGCAGGTAATTATTTTTCTGCAACCTAGTAATTCCGAAATTGTATTTACTACAGAATATGTAGACACCAAAACCCGACATAAGTATAGAGTGATTCGTATGTGGGAACAAGATCCTGCACCACTGTTGGCAAATCCTGGACTTTTGCCACTAGCAACATTGGCAAAAAGCGACTCACCTAATACTTTGTTAGAACAAGTTGCAGTCCAGTTAGATATGATCAAAGAAAGGCAGGAACAGGTTAATATCTCGGCTTGTGTACAACTTCTAGCTGGTTTGCGGTTTGAAAAAGATGTAATTCGACAACTATTTCGAGAGGAAATTATGCAAGAATCTGTGATTTATCAAGATATTCTCCAAAAAGGACTTCAAAAAGGACTCCAACTTGGAAAGCAGGAGGGAAAGCAGGAAGGAAAACAAGAAGGAGAGGTGGTGTTAATTCTCCGTCTATTATCTCGTCGTTTTGGTGTTGTTGTTCCGGAAATAGAACAGAGAATTAATCAGCTATCTACCGCTAAATTAGAAAGTTTAGCAGAAGCGTTTTTAGATTTTACTACTCAGGCTGATTTAATTAGCTGGTTAGAGACTAATGAGGAAACTATTCGTTAGTCTAATTTAGAAATGTAGAGATTTTATATATAAACTCTCTACATTGTTTTACGGGCAGTAGTTTAAACTAATGCTTTGAGTAATGCTTGCAGCTTAAGTTGTACCTCAGCAAATTCTTTATCAGGATCAGAACCAGCGACGATACCAGCACCTGCATATAGTCTAGCGCGATCGCCATCTATTAATGCTGAACGAATCCCCACAATAAACTCACAATTACCTGAACCATCTACCCAACCCAAAGGTGCCGCATATAAACCTCTTTCAAAACTTTCATAACGGCGAATTTCTGCACAGGCCACATCTCTAGATGCACCTGCTACTGCTGGTGTAGGATGTAATTGTCCGACAATTTTTAAGGGGTGGACATTAGCAGGAACTACAGCACTAATTGGTGTCCATAAATGCTGAATATTTGATAATTGTCGTAGACGTGGGGAGAGAATTTGCGGAAATAGCCCTAGTTGTGATAAACGTTGAGTAATAAAGTCGAGTACTAGTTTATGTTCATGTTTTTCTTTGGTACTATTAATTAATCTATTCGCATTTTCTGCATCTTCTCTAGGAGTTTTACCTCTGGGTGCAGAACCGGCTAAAGCATCAGTAATTAATTGTTGATTTTGAATGCTAATTAAGCGTTCTGGACTCGCACCAATAAAATTTTGTCCTTTGCCATTGCTGGTTGAAAAAACATAACAATTAGGATGTAACTGTCGGAGATTATTTAAAGATTTAAATAAATTGAAAGGATTATATGATTTAACATCTAAGGCATCTGCTAAAACAATTTTGATTAAATGATTAGATTTAATTTTTTCTAAAGCTGATAATACGGAATATTTAAAATTGTCTGAATTTATAATATTTTCTTTAATGAATTTAGCTGGAATAATTTCAATATTAGGTTTTTTTAAAGATTGAAGACATTGAATTTTGTTTTTTAATTCCTGTAAAATTGTTTGAATATTGACATCGGCATTAATTACAGTATTCATTACTAAAACACAAGATCCATTTTTGACGGCGACTTGTAATCTAGGTAGAAAAATAGTAGCAGATGGAAAAGGGTAATCTGCTTGATTATGCTGATCAAAAAAACTGAAGGAACAAAAAAAGTGGGAACCTGCAAAACCTTGAAGAATATTCCCAAAACTAATAATATTTTTTCGACAATTTTTGATAAAATTTTCGGCTTGATTAAATCTTTCTGCACCGGAAATGTTTAATTTGGTTATAGAATCAATAGCTGCAATTGCTTCTCCTTTACTTTTATTTTCAAAATAAAAATTTAATGTATTTGCTTGGGCAAATTTATCTAATAAAACCAAAGGATCAATTAAGTCAATTTCCAGAGAAATACTCACAATTTGCTGGGTATGATTTTCGCAGCACTTTTCTTGAACTGCTAACAGCAATTGATGCAAATCTTTATAATCTACAAAAAAACGGTTACGACATGGTGAAATTGTCATGGATGTGTAAGTTAATTTTTTTTAAGTTATCTTCCTAAAGTGTAATAAGTTATGGTCGTATTTCTATAGGTAGCATATTCAGTGACCATTAACCAGCGCCATTTTAGGTTGTTTCTGGGGTTTCCCAGAATTTATCCTATTTATGACTGCAAGATTTTAAAGTCAAGTTTTATTACCTCGAAGTAAACCAGTGATCACAAAAGTAGCATTTTTTGGGAATTCACCAGCGTTAAATATCTCACAAAACTATAAAATCTAACTTATACAGCGTATAGCCGTTAAATGAAGTAGAAGATTTATTTACAAAGGCAAATACAAAACTGATTTTACTGCTGTTCTCTCTTCCATGCTATAAGTCAATTTTCAGGAATTTAACTTATTACGACTAATGACTCAAAATCAAATTTCAATCCCTAAAAATAAATTATGGCTGGCGGCGATTAAACCGCCAATGTATAGTGTTGCTATTATGCCTATATGGGTAGGTTCAGCGGTAGCATTTGCAGAAACTAAAGTTTTTAATGGGGTAATATTTGCGGTTTTTATGACTGCGGCGATTTTAATTCTGGCTTGGGAAAATATCAGTAATGATGTTTTTGATGCGGAAACAGGGATTGATCAAAATAAACATCACTCGCTGGTAAATTTGACTGGTAACAAGCAGTTAATGTTTTGGTTGGGAAATCTGTGTTTAGGTTCTGGTTTGCTGGGGATAATTGCGATCGCACTTTGGCAACAAGATCCGACTGTAATTGGTATCATTCTGCTATGCTGCGCTTTGGGCTATATGTACCAAGGACCTCCCTTTCGTCTAGGATACCAGGGTTTAGGCGAAATTCTCTGCTTTTTCGCCTTCGGACCATTAGGCATGACAGCAGCATACTATAGTCAAACTCAAACCTGGTCTATCACCAATTTAGCAGCTTCAGCGATTGTCGGTATTGCCACCAGCTTAGTATTATTTTGCTCACACTTTCACCAAGTTAAGGATGACATAGCCGCCGGCAAGAAATCTCCTATAGTGCGCTTAGGTACAGAAACAGGTGCAAAAGTATTAGTTTGGTTCACTGCTAGTATTTATCCCTTTACTTTGCTGTTTGTTATCTTGAATATTTTCCCTATTTGGACATTACTAAGTTTCCTAAGTTTACCCTACGCCTACAAATTATGTAGTCACGTCTTAGAAAATCATAACCAACCAGATAAAGTAAATAATTGTAAATTCATCGCTGTTAAAGTTCATTTTTTAAGTTGCTTGCTTTTAGGTATAGGATTTGTAACTGGTTAATGAATTATCAATTTTCTTTTCGTCCCTTTAAGCAAAAATTTATTCATCCTGTAATTACCAGTCATGGAATTTGGGAAATCCGTGAAAGCATTATTCTTCGCCTTGTTGATGTTAAAGGTAGAGTTAGTTGGGGGGAAATTTCTCCCATTAGTTGGTTTGGTTCTGAAACCATAGAACAAGCTTTAGATTTTTGTAGCCAACTACCAACAGAAATTACACAAGAACTAATTTTTTCTATTCCCAATAACTTACCAGCTTGTCAATTTGGTTTTGAATCAGCACTACAAAATTTAGGAAAAAATAATGAATTAACATCTATCAAAAATCTTACCTATAGCGGCTTATTACCAGCAGGAGAAGCCGCTTTAAAACAATGGCAGATTTTATGGGAACAGGGATATACAACATTTAAATGGAAAATTGGTGTTGATGAAATAGCTACAGAATTAAATATTTTTAATTCACTCATTCAAAACTTACCAAATTCAGCTAAATTGCGTTTAGATGCTAATGGTGGACTCAGCTATAAAGAAGCTAAATTATGGTTAAAAACTTGCGAAAATCTGCAAACTAAAATTGAATTTATCGAACAACCATTACCTATAAATCAATTTATAGAAATGTTAGAATTAAGCAATTTATATTCTACCAAAATCGCTTTAGATGAATCTGTAGCTACCTTACAACAATTAGAATATTGCTATCAACAAGGTTGGCAAAGTATTTTTGTGATTAAACCAGGTATAATTGGTTCACCATCACAGTTAAGAAAATTCTGCCAAGAACATGAAATTGATCTAGTTTTTTCATCTGTTTTGGAAACTGAAATTAGTAGACAAGCTGCACTGCAATTAGCAGCAAAATTATCTAGAAATAATCGCGCAGTAGGTTTTGGAATCAACCACTTTTTTACACAACAACCAGAAAACTGGCTTCAAAGTCTATGGAAAAACCTTTAGATTATTTACAAAAAATCAAAAATCATGATTGGCTAATATGTGATCATAGCCAAGAATTCCAGCAGATAGCGACAGAATTATATTTAGAATTAACTCAATTATCGACGAATAAAACATCACCTAAAATCATCATAGCTGAACGTGAATCAGTGCGATTTTTAGCCAGTTTTATCGCCGCTTGTGCAGCCAAATGTCCAGTTTTTCTGTGCAATCCTGATTGGGGAAAAAATGAATGGGAACAAGTTTTTGATTTAGTACAACCAGATATAGTTTGGGGGCTGGATAATATTAGTTTACAACCACCAATTACCAATTACCAATTACCAATTACCAATGCTATTATGATTCCTACTGGTGGTTCATCAGGAAAGATTAAATTTGCTATTCATACTTGGGAAACATTAACAGCATCTGTACAAGGATTTACAGAATATTTTCAATTAGAGGCAATTAATTCTTTTTGTGTATTACCACTATATCATGTTAGTGGATTAATGCAATTTATGAGAAGTTTTACCACTAGCAGTAAATTAGTTATTACCTCATTTAAAAAAGTTGAATATTTTCAAATACCGAATATTAATCCTTCAGATTTTTTTATATCTTTAGTTCCAACTCAGTTACAACGCTTGCTACAAAATCCCCAATTAACCCAGTGGCTATCTCAATTTAATACAGTACTTTTAGGAGGTGCGCCAGCATGGGATGAACTTTTAGAAAAAGCGAGATTTCATAATATTAGGTTAGCACCTACTTATGGAATGACAGAAACAGCTTCTCAAATTGCCACACTTAAACCTGATGATTTTTTAAATGGAAAAATTAACAGTGGAAAAATTCTTCCCCATGCCAAAGTAACAATTTGTAATCAAACAAGAAATATCAATATTCAAGCTAAATCTTTAGCTTTAGGTTACTATCCACAACTTTGGAAAAATATAGATAATTTTTCAGTAGATGATATTGGTTTTTTAGATTCTCAAGGCTATTTACATATTATCGGACGTAGTAGCGATAAAATAATTACAGGTGGCGAAAACATTTATCCAGCAGAAATTGAATCAGCGATTAGAAAAACCAACTTGGTTATTGATGTTTGTATAATTGGTATACCTGATCAACATTGGGGACAAGCATTAACAGCTATTTATATTCCTAAAAACCCAAATACTTCTATTTTAGAAATTCAAACCCAACTCAAAAATCAACTTAGTAAATTCAAAATTCCTAAACATTGGATTTCCGTCGCCAACTTACCCAGAAATAGACAAGGGAAAATTAACCGCGAACAACTCCAAAAAATTATTGAGGATTTTCTGGCAAATAATAATTTGGCTTTACCTAGTTTGTAGTATAGCTTTTAAAGCTAAAATGCTTGAAATTTCAACCTTTTAAAGTTTTCCCTATTCGTAATTAGGTGTTGTTTTAATCCCTAATAACGTAAGTTGCTAGTTAGGGAAAATGTCTGAATCAGGATATCCAGGATTTAAGGATTTACAGGATTAAAACAGAAAATTATTCACTAATGACCAATGACCAATGACCCATTACCGTTCTCAACTAGATAACTAGCAACTTGAGTTAATAGGGATTATTTGAAATTTCAACCGGCAAGGGTACGCGCCGCCATAAATAATCGCGTTTCAATCCCTAATAGGGATTATTTGAAATTTCAACGACGCTGCCATTATTGCCGAAATGGATGCTTGCAATTGTTTCAATCCCTAATAGGGATTATTTGAAATTTCAACTTTTAGCGAATCAAATTTTAAAATTGCCTAGATTTTGTTTCAATCCCTAATAGGGATTATTTGAAATTTCAACTCTGCACTGGATTAAAACCAAGCTTAATTCAAGAGGGACTAAGTTTCAATCCCTATTAGGGATTATTTGAAATTTCAACCTGGCAATAAAACCTTGGGGTATATTTCCTGGTATACCTGTTTCAATCCCTAATAGGGATTATTTGAAATTTCAACCTGGTTTTATCGTCTAATCTTCCTCCTCATCTTGTTTCAATCCCTAATAGGGATTATTTGAAATTTCAACCTACGCCCCTGGAGATAGTACTTGGTTATTCCCAGTTTCAATCCCTAATAGGGATTATTTGAAATTTCAACTTGAGAGGCATGAAAAATTGGGTGGCGGTCGGTGGGATAGGGATAGTTTCAATCCCTAATAGGGATTATTTGAAATTTCAACTTTTTAACACCAGTCTTAACCCCGCAAAAAATAGCGGGTTTCAATCCCTAATAGGGATTATTTGAAATTTCAACTTCTTACTTCCCCTTGGACTGACAATGCTGGTATTCAGGTTTCAATCCCTAATAGGGATTATTTGAAATTTCAACGTGCGGTTATTCTATAAAATTCGCCTTGAGACGAGCAGTAGTTTCAATCCCTAATAGGGATTATTTGAAATTTCAACTCTCATCAATGCAATGATAAAAAATAGGAGATAATTAATTTGTTTCAATCCCTAATAGGGATTATTTGAAATTTCAACCCTCCTTAGCTTTCCTGATGGCTTCCTGAGAATTTTTCAGGTTTCAATCCCTAATAGGGATTATTTGAAATTTCAACAAGAGTAATTGACGGAGGCGACTTGTTTTTCGAGGTTTCAATCCCTAATAGGGATTATTTGAAATTTCAACGAATTGCTGGGTACGCTGCTATTAATCCTGATGAAGATGTTTCAATCCCTAATAGGGATTATTTGAAATTTCAACTCTTCATAGTTTCCGCTGCGAATGAGAGATTTAAGTGTTTCAATCCCTAATAGGGATTATTTGAAATTTCAACCGCCGATAAACTCTACACTACTTTTTAAGTCTTGAGGTTTCAATCCCTAATAGGGATTATTTGAAATTTCAACGTACACCAGATCCAATCCTCTATATTTTCAGTCTGTAGTGTTTCAATCCCTAATAGGGATTATTTGAAATTTCAACAAATTGTCGAAATTTCCAGAAACTATTCGATTTTTGGAAGTTTCAATCCCTAATAGGGATTATTTGAAATTTCAACTAATCCAGGGTCTTGGTTATCCAGGGCAATTACTGTTTCAATCCCTAATAGGGATTATTTGAAATTTCAACTTCAGGAACTAAACCGAACTTACCACCGAACCGAGTAGGAGTTTCAATCCCTAATAGGGATTATTTGAAATTTCAACTTACCTGAATTTTACATAAAAGTTGCTAAAGTTCTAGTTTCAATCCCTAATAGGGATTATTTGAAATTTCAACAGTAGAGGTTAACATTTTTCGACCGCTTTTAATATGTTTCAATCCCTAATAGGGATTATTTGAAATTTCAACCAGTGAGGAAAGAAGCCATAAGTTTTTCTTTTTGCGTTTCAATCCCTAATAGGGATTATTTGAAATTTCAACCACAAATCCCAAAGCCATCGCACCTCCAAAAGGGTTTCAATCCCTAATAGGGATTATTTGAAATTTCAACCCAACACCAGTAGCAGCAGCAGTAGCACCAGCACCAGGTTTCAATCCCTAATAGGGATTATTTGAAATTTCAACTAGGCATCTATTAAGCGGTTAAGATTATGTTCTTGTAAAAAGGTTTCAATCCCTAATAGGGATTATTTGAAATTTCAACAGTGGGAGGCTGAAAACCTATATATATGTAGTTTTCAAGGTGCGGTTGCGCGGATGGTCTCATCCTAGTCCATTTCAGAAATTCTGTCAAGGGTGGAAATAGCTGAAAACCTTGCTGTGTAAGGTGCGCGGATGAGTGAACCGAATAAAAGTCTGGAAAAGCTTGTCTAGATGAGATTTCAGCCATTTTTCGCTGACTGAGATTTTTTACACCCACCTATCCGCGCATGAGGCGAAGAAAACAGCAAGCGCCAAGGAAGTAAAAGGAGATGGTCAAATTATCTCTTCCCGTGACTTTCTTCTCTCTGCGCCCTCTGCGTCTCTGCGGTTCGTTTCCAACCAAAAAATCATCTCATTTGGTAATTCTTGCTTAATTCTACTACTTGCATTAATACAAACGTGCCTAGTAATTGCCTTAGCAACTATTACCTCATCTACCGTAATTTCATAGGTAATGTCAAATTTATCTATACCTATTTTTTGTGGTATTAAACTAATCATTAACTTATCACCGCAATACATTGGTCGCAAAAAATCTACATTTGCATGAACAATGGGAAAAGCGACAGAAGGATGAGTAAAAAAAGTTTTGATATTTATACCACAGATTCCTAGAGATTCTTCGTAAGCCTCATGACAGATACTTAAAGTATTAGCAAAATATACCACTCCAGCCGCATCAGTATCTTGAAATCTGACAGTTCTTTGATATGTGAAAATCATCTTGTCAAAATTCCTAAATTAAATACAAAAAGCAGGTAAAATACCTGCTCTATGAACTCATTTTACTCTGAATGCTAACTAGCAATTTAAGGGGATATATATATCTTCAGAACTGGGATTGAGATAAGGACGCTGGACATCAATTAAATGTTGTGCAAAATGTTGATCAATTATCCGCATTCTTTCCTCAATAGCATTTTTACCCTTGTCCCAAGCTTCTAATAAAGCATTAGCAACGATTTGACAACGATTCATGCCAAAGCTTTCCTGTGCGGCAAATTTTTGGCTTGGTTCCTCTGCTAAACTCAAACCTGGGGCTAAAAACTTGGTAAATAAGGGAATTTCTGGCTGAAAGTAAGATTGATGCTGTTTATAAACAACCTGAAGAATTTTATGAATTGCTGGATAATCTTGTCTTTCAAAGTGAAGTATACCAGCATCATAACGCCCATAAGCTGATGGATTATAAAGAACTTCAAAGCTAAAGGGGATATTAGCGGTGTTTAGTTGTTGGGTGAGACTATCCATGAGAGCGATCGCACCCGATGGGGTAAAATTAAAATAAATTCGCCCTACTTCCACATTAGTCTTTGGTGTACCCTGACGTTCCTGTCCCAGATTACTAACTGCCACATAACAGCCGTTTTGCAAGCGATTTTTAGGCATCCAAATAGAAATTAATTCACCTGCTTTGACCGATTTTTTATGAGATTTAAGATAGCATTCTGGCTCAACATACAATGTTAAAGCATTTTTAGTGACTGCCATACTGCGATCGGGTTCTAGTCGCAAAACTTCCCAATTAGGATCATCATGGCCATGACCATGATTATTTTTGTGTAATTGCTCATAAAAGTCCCAATCAATTCCTACACTGGAACTTTGATCTAAAGTTTTTTGTGGTGAGTAATTCTCATGTTCACTATTTACTGCTAAAACAGTTTGGAGTGAACCATTATAATAAATACCATGTAGAAAATTGCGTAGTAGTAGAGATAAGTATTTATGTTGTAAATCTTGTGAATTTTGTTGAAATCTATTTGCTACTGTAGCTGGTAGAGCAAAAGGTTGATAATTAGGATGTTGAATACAAAAATTTGGCTCAATCTGGATATTGGTGGCAATATCAAATAAAGAATTCAAGATTTGATTGGTAGAATTATCTAACATTAATAAATTTGCACCTCCATATTTAAAATACTAACTAAAATACTAACAACCGCGTAGGCGAGTTTTTTCGTAATAAATTCGTAGTAGTTGCTTTTCTTTCTCAGGTTTGGCTATTTTGTTTAATCCGCTTACAGACTGGAGAATCTCTGTTTCCGAACTTCCAAAAATAGTTAACACAGCTTGCTCAGGCATAGTTAAAAGACTTTTGGCTACTTCCAGCATACAAAGGTGACTATTATCAAAGTATTTATGGCACGAAATTATATTTTGAATTTGATGGATTAGTGCCAAACCAGTAAACTGAATAACGCGGATCACAAAGTCCCGACGGTACTCCAAAATCATGGAAAAAGCATGGAGATAAGCACGGAGTAAAGCTGAGATTGAAGGTTGAATAACTTCCAGTGGGATCATTGCTAAATTTAGAGATTCTTCTAACTCTAAACTTGGATCTACTACTAAACTTGAAAGCCAAATATTGACATAGCTTGCTAATAAAGTTCCTAAATCAAAAGCTGGATCTCCCCAAGCACAAGCTTCCCAATCAATCAATTTTACTAAGCAATTATCTAGTTGTTGCCAACGGGAATGAACCAAAATATTGTTTAACTGTAAATCATTGTGAGTTAAGCAACAAGGTTTCCATTCATAGGATAAATCAGCAATTGCTGATTCCAAGCTTTCATAATGCTGATAGAGAGTATGAAATTTGAGTGCCTCTGTGGGAATATTGCCAAAAATATCTTGATTAATTGAACCTATTCCTTGAGCAGGGTTATAAAAGTTATAGCGAAACTGTCCTTGGGGAGCAGTATCCATGAAATCACGATATTCTCGCCGTTGGAAAGTGGAACGGTGTAAGCTCGCTAATGTATTACCAATGGCGGTGGCAATTTCTGTAGTAAAAATACTGTTGTTTTTATAAAATTTACCCAGTTCCACATATTCACTTAAGTAACTACGGACAAGGATAGAATTATCTTCATCAAAATGTAGCAATGATGATGATATTGCCACAATATTGCCAAGCACTGGAAACTGCTGGAGTAGTTGGTGAAACAGCCACTCATTAAAAAAATCATGGAGACTGATACCACAATTTTGGCGATTTTCTTGTTTAACCAGTAATTTACAATTATCTGCTAGACTCACCAGTAAATTCCGATTATTTCTACCACTTTCTAGTAACTCAGATTCATATAATATGCCATCTTCTGAGCTACACAGACCTGCATTTTGCAGATACTGGATAACATTTTGAGAAGACAGTGATAATATCATGTATTATTTTCCTAGTTTCTTAAATTGCTGAGATAATTACTGAGGTCAAGGTTGATTTAGCCTTAGCAGTATTCGGTAGATAGCAACAAGAGTGCAAACATTAATAACGATTGCTACTATCTAGTGATATCTTATTTAGGTTAGTAAAACCTGCCAAAATGGCAAAACACGCTTTATTTTTCCTTTAAAGTATACTGAGAACTCCATAAAATCTTTACACTATTGAGAATAATAATTCTAGTATATATAGAGTTATGTGGTTAAAGCTTCTTGATAGCAAAAATTACTAGCGAATCAATAATTGCTAGATGATGTTGTTTGCACTCAATAAGTTATTTATCCATACTCCTCGATATGTTATAAAAATAACGTGGTTGATTTATGATATAAATGTACTAATATAATTACTGGTGTCTAGGAGGGGGATATGTTTACTTAAGCACTCATACAAATTATGAACCAAAAATTTGATTCACCATCACTGCTAATGCCAGCATACCAAAAATAATCATCAATCCCGCAGGCATAAATTTACGTGTTTTAGCAAATCTGAAGGCAAATAATAATACTAAAATGCCAGTAACCAAAGCTGCTAAAGTTAAGCCCCAGGTTTGTCCCTGAAGCTGGCAATAAGCAGCCAAAATTAGCAATAAACCGCTAATACTACCACTTAGTAAAGAAACCTTGCTCTGGACTTGAACGTAGCCAATGATTCCACCTACTAATGCTAAAACGCCATAACCAAAAGCGGCAACTATACCTAAATTCATTGTTACAACCTATGTAGATTTGGATTTTACTTTCCTGATCAGCAGACAATTACAGTTGATTAATAGATAATCAAGCGATGTCTACGCCAAATACTTCGTCCTATACCCAAGTTCAATTCCTTCAACGCCAAGCTGCGTCTCTTTTACTGTACCAATCTGTCTTGAAAGGCGAAGTAGCGATCGCATTCCTTGATCTGTTACAAGCTATAAGATACACTGATGCCGACGGGCGCGACTGTCTCCAAGCTTACGGTAATTATTTTCAAGCTCTGGCTGCCAACCAACAAACCTGGGAAGAATATTTAATTAATCAAATTCTGATTGCGGATAATCCTTTTACCAGACTAGCTCAACAGCAAGATTTTACCGATTTACCACCGGCTTTAGTCGCAGCAGCTTGTCACGACTTACAAATATTACAAAATTTACATGAATGTAACAGCGCTATTTTAAGCGAGTGGGTGCAAGTTGTCGCTCATTTACCAGTTTCCCCGGTGGTGTGGTATCAAGAACCAAAAAAGGTAAAAATTGATACAGATTTAGTCACCTCTATTCCAAAATTGGAAATTTGGGCTGATGCTGTAGAAGATTTAGCAGTTTATTATCAGCAAAATGGAACTGGTCTATTTGCAGAATATCGCGCTTTTAGCTGGCAAAACGGACATTTTGTGGCTATACCTTATCCTGACCCTGTGCAGCTAAATACACTGGTAGGTTATGAGTGGCAAAAAGATACTTTGTTAAAAAATACAAAATTTTTATTGTCAGGACAACCCGCACTGCACGTATTACTTTACGGTAGTCGTGGTTCCGGCAAGTCTTCTTTAGTCAAATCTCTTTTAAATGAATATAGTCATCACAACCTGCGCTTAATAGAAGTAGCAAAGTCAGAACTGCAAGATTTACCAAAAATTGTCGAACAATTACGGGGAGTACCGCAGAAATTTATTATTTTTGTAGATGATCTTTCCTTTGAAGAAGATGATGATGCCTTTAAATCGCTAAAAGTAGTTTTAGAAGGCAGTTTAACCGCTAGACCTCAAAATATAGTGGTTTATGCCACCTCAAACCGTCGTCACCTCATTCGTGAATATTTCAGTGATAGACCAACTCCCAAGGATCACGAGGAAGTCCATGCTTGGGATACAATGCAGGAAAAGCTTTCCTTTAGCGATCGCTTTGGTCTAACATTAACCTTTGAACCAGCAGATCAAAAAACATATTTAAACATCGTCCAGCATTTAGCAAAACAAGTTGGCATTAATATTAATCAAGAAGATTTAGAATTCAAAGCCTTACAATGGGCAACTCGTCATAATGGTCGTTCTGGCAGAACAGCACAACAATTTATTGACTTCTTGAAAGCAGACTTAACTTTGTTTAATGAAAATAATCATACCCTGTAATTAACTTACTCATAACTTTTTAATCTTTTAATAGAAAAACAGCCTTATATTCAAATAACCGTGAACAATAATGACATTAATAACTACTAACTCCGACAACTTAACTACGCTAAAACCCAGCAAGATGCACTCATCTATAATCAGTAATCGATTGATTTTAGGAATCTCTGCCTTTAGTGTCAGTTTTGGTTTAAGCCTCGTCCCTAATTGGGATTTTAACAAAGCCTTTATGACAGGCTTAATCACCGTCTTAGCTACCTATTGTGCCGCATTATTTGTCGATAAACGACGCAGAAATTATGAAATGTTAATTTTAAGTTCTCTCCATAAACGCATTAGAGAACTTGAAGGATTAAAGTATCGAATTGTTAGAGAAATTAAACAAATAGAAGAACACCGTAACATACTTTACACAGAATCACAACATCTACAAAATCAAATAGCAGAATCCCGTAATCAAAGAGATAATCTGCATCGAGAAGTAGGTAATTTTGCTGGACAAAAAAAGCAATTAGAATCAGAAATTAGTAATCTCACAACTGAACTTCATCATCTAGAAAGTAACACAGAGGAACTCAATCATACCTGCGCTGATCTCACAGCCGAAAAACGTCGTTTAGAAATAAATTGTAATGTATCACGTTCAGAAATTACCCAACTGCAAACTCAAATTGAAGCCTTTCACCACGAAAAATTAGAAATAGAAAGTAATTTAACTCTCCTAAATAGACTCAAACCCCAACTAGAAGAAAAACTATATGAACTACGATCTGGAATTCAAGAATTAGAAATTGAAATAGCCAAGCAAAATAACTTACTCACAGAGACAACAACCACCAGAAAAATTGTAGCAAACAATCTGACTGACTTACAAACTCAAACACAGGCACAACAGCTAGAAATCAATCAATTGCAAAATCAAATTGCATTATTGCAAGATGAGCGCGACTTGTTGCAAAACCAAGTTTGGGAATTACTCCAAAACATGGAAACACTCAATCAAGAAGAATTACCTGAAAATATCCAGGAAAATGAGATTGAATTATTTCCTTTTGATGAATTACTAGCACCTATAGACTCTCAAGCACAAACTTCAAATTTATCCCCAGAATGGAGTAATTTTTTAGAAAACCTGCCAACCTATGAAATCCAAGTATTAAAAGCCATCGTTGAAGAAGATAATCCCAAAGCCATTATTAAACAAATTGCCGAAGAACATATCACAATGCCTAATCTATTAATTGACTCCATCAATGAAATTGCCAATAACACACTTGGGGAACTAATTATTGAAACAGGTGAAGAAATTCCCGAAATTTATCAAGAACATCTGTTAAACGTCAAAAAAATCATAGCAATGTATGAACACTTGATAACTAAATCAACATCACCTAATTAAATAATTTTTTTCCATTAAAATCAATTACATGACAAAGCTTAAAATCTCTAAAAAAATATCTACCGCTCTAATTAATTCTCTAAGTGCAGGAGTAGTCCCCAGAGTAGGAATTGAGCATATAGCAGTAGGACGAGAAAAAGAACTCAATAGCTTATTACAAAATCTCAATGATATCGCCGAAGGTGTCGCCGCATTTCGATTTATAATTGGGAACTACGGTGCTGGTAAAAGCTTCATGTTGCAAATGATTCGTAACCGCGCTATGGAGCAAGGATTTGTAGTTGCTGATGCTGATTTATCTTCTGAACGCAGGTTAGCAGGAAGTCACAATGAAGGTTTAGCAACCTATCGAGAATTAATGAGTCATTTAGCTACAAAAACACGTCCTGATGGTGGTGCGTTGGTTTCCATTTTAGAAGGATGGATTAATAAAATCCAACAAGAAGTAGCTAAAGAAACAGGAATGCGTCCCAATGATGAAGGATTTGATGAGCAAGTAGAAACAAAAATTCGGGAAGTAGTTCACTATATTGAGGACTTAGTTCATGGTTTTGATTTTGGTAGTGTTATTATTGCTTATTGGCGTAGTTATCGCTTGGATGACGAAGACTTAAAAAATGCCTCTTTGCGTTGGTTACGGGGAGAATTTAACACCAAAACTGAAGCTAAAGCAGCTTTAGGAGTGCGGGTGATTATTGATGATGATACTTGGTTTGACTATATCAAATTATTAGCTAAATTCGTAGCAGAAATAGGTTATAAAGGACTTTTCATTTTAGTAGATGAAGCCGTTAATTTATATCAAATATCGACTACAGTTACTCGTGAGAAAAACTATAATAGACTGTTAGCAATGTTCAATGATACCATGCAATGTAAAGCTGAAAATCTTGGTATTATTATTGGAGGAACAACAAAATTTTTAGAAGACCCAAATCGAGGATTATTTGCAGATCAAGCTTGGCGTAGACGCACAAAAGAAAGTCGATTTGTGATCCAGGCTAATGTCCAAGAATATTTAGGCCCAGTTATTCGTCTCAACCCCTTAATTGAAACAGAAATTATCACACTTCTGCAACGCTTAACAGAAATTCACGCTCTTAATTTTGGATATGAAAAGCAGTTAACAAATCGTGAGTTAAAAGAATTTACCCAAGAAATCATCACTCGCTTAGGTGCAGAAGCTTTACTCACACCAGGAGAAATTATCAGAGATTTTATTAGTGTGTTAAATATTCTTTACCAAAACCCAGAAATTAAATTTACTGAACTGATTCACGGCGCTAACTTTCAACCTACAGTTGTAGGTAAAGATCCTAATTTAGATGATAATGTAGCCGAATTTAGTTTGTGATTAAGTAGTTAATCTTGCGTGCATCCCAGTTTTTATTTTTCAACAAAATAATACAATCCAGAAATTTTTGATTATAGATTAAAAGCAATTTAATGAATATACAAATGAAATCTTCTTCCTTAAAGATTATAGATTTATTTTCTGGTTGTGGTGGTTTATCACTAGGATTTCAGAATAGTGGATTTGAAATTGTCGCTGCTTTTGAAAACTGGAAATCTGCCATAAATGTTTATAAGCAAAACTTTCATCATCCAATTTTTGAATATGATTTAAGTCAAGTAAATAATAATTATTCAATATTTAAAAGTTTCTTACCTGATGTAATTATTGGAGGTCCACCATGTCAAGATTTTTCTAGTGCTGGTAAACGTAATGAAGATTTAGGTAGAGGAGATTTAAGTATTACATTTGCTGAAATAGTCGCTAATGTTTCTAGTCAATGGTTTGTCCTAGAAAATGTAGAATTGTTTAGAAAATCCAATAAATATCAAGAATTTCAGCAAATTCTTAAATCTGCTGGTTATGGGATTACAGAAAAAGTATTAAATGCTAGTTTATGCGGTGTACCACAGAAGAGGAAAAGATTTTTTTGTATAGGAGAACTTGGTGGCAAAGATGATAATTTAAAAACTTATCTAGAAGCTAATTTATCTGAAAAACCTACTACTATTAGAGATTATTTAGGAAATAGTTTAGGAATTGAATATTATTATCGTCATCCTCGAAGTTATCAGAGAAGGGCTATTTTTAGTATTGATGAACCAAGTCCAACTATTAGAGGTGTTAATAGGCCAATCCCTAAGACTTATCAACAACATCCTGGAGATGTGGCAAAATTAACACCAGATTTGCGTCCCCTAACTACCTGTGAAAGAAGTTATATTCAAACCTTCCCTAATGATTTTATTTTTGCCGGTTCAAAAACAGATTTAGAACAGATGATTGGTAATGCTGTACCTGTTAAGTTAGCAGAATATGTTGCTAAATCTCTGCTGATGTACATTCAAGATAAAAATAAATATCGTATATCTGATGTTTCGTTGCTAACTGTCTAAATTATGCAAGCTCATATACAGCTAACAATCAAATCCTAGAAATTCTAATTCAGAGATTTTCAGTTAAAAATACTTTCAAGGATAAAAAGCGAAGAGGAATCATCATTTCAATACAATTATAGGGTAATGTTTATGTAAAAATTATTTCCCGATACATCACTATCAGCATTCTACACTTTCTTGTTAAATTAGGTATATGTTAAATCAATTTACAGGAGTAAAACTATGCCATTTGACATCAATCAACTTAATAATCTCGACTATGACGAAGCTGAACCCTTGCTATCCAACTATATAGATGGTGTAGTCGAACAGTTTGCCAAATCTCCAGAAGGAGAAGCTTATGTCCCAGATCACCCAGACTTCGGTGGATGGATTGCCACTTTCACCGAAATGTCTTACATCTATGAGGGATTCACCTTGCCCAAAATGACTAAGGCAAATGCACAAGTCGTTATGGAACATATCATACCCCGCAAGCTCACGCTGATGACCAGATCGGAAGCAGATGATGCTATTTCAGAACTGGTAGCCTTTTGGAATTTCTTGAAGCGGGAGTATAACTTTCGTAATGCAGGTGCGATCGCTATCTATCTTACCGGAATCGAAGGTAAGTTCACAGACTGGATGTTTGATCCCGCGAAAGGAGGTATGGCAAAAAGCTTTATGATGAATGGGATACAAGCTGGATTTAATATGACAACTCAAGCAGGGGTAGAAGCTTTTAAACAAGTTTATAACCAGAAAATCCTTTCAGAAAAACCAAACAACCCTTTGCTTCAGAAATTAGGTAGTCTGTTCACGGGTTCTTCCCCAGAAGCACAGATTCCTCTATCAAACTCCAAATCCTCTAAACAAAAGCCGAAGAACAATATAAAAGGATTTGAGCCGCAGGAAAAAGGCAAAAAATCTAAGGGTAAAAAAAGGTAACAGACTCTTGCAAACCCCATTTTAGCTGGGAGTCGTAAAGTGTTTATCAAGATAAAATAAGCTGAAATCAATTACTGATGATGGTTATAGGCGTTTGATGATGATTTGCTGACTAAAATGCCACTCTAACGAGAGGCTCCGCGTAGCTTGCTTCCCCTGAAAGCTGATCAAAAAATAGTAAAATCAAACTAATCAGCAACGAAATGGGGAATTATGTCGGATTTAAGAGCAAACTTACAGCAAAATCTGGATGAAGCAGAATGGGATTGGCTAATTCCCCACGTACAAAGAGATGCAGTGATTGTGGTAGCGGATGGATTAGACTTATTAGATGTGGGAGTTGCGATCGCAGGTGATAATATTCCCTCAGTGCAACAATGGATTGAAGAAAAATTGATTGCCAAACCCTCTGTAGATCAAGTAGGAGAGTGGAATGGCAATCGTAGCAAGCGATTTCATGCTCTCATCATTGAACCTTACGTCCTAGTGCAAGAAATGGCTACTGTTTAAAAATTCCTACATTTATCAATTAATTTCTGTATCTTGTTGGTTGAGGGTTGGTGTGATAGCTGAGTTATTACCACGTACTATTTGACTGACTTGGCCAATTAAGTCCCCTAATTTACCTTCATCTAACAAGGTATTAATCAATGATAATCCACTCGTTGATAGTAGCAACTTGTTGATATCTTGACTACCGCTAGTCCCATTTGCACCAGGGAATGAGTAAATACGAGTATCTCCTAAAACTCCTGGTTGTGGTGCTAAAGAAGAGACAATTTCTGGCAGTTTATCCGCTAATTCTGGCCAGATAGTAGTTAGCATTTTGGCGCTCAGGTTAGCATTACTAATGGTATTCTCAGCCGCAATTTTGGCTTGAATCCCCTCCGCTTCAGCTAAGGCTTTATCACGGTTAGCATCTGCAAGAGTGCGAATTGCTTCCGCTTCCAATTCCGCTGCTTCTTGAGCAATCTCAGCTTGACGACGACGACGGAAAGCGTCAATTTCCACAACGTTGCGATCGCTAATACTGCGTTCTTGAGCTTCCCTTTCTGCGGCTATCAAAGACAAGCGTTTAGTCCGTTCAGCTTTTTCGACTTCACTGGCGGTTTTTACAGATTCCTCTGCTTGAGCTTGTTCTGCTTGTGCAACAAAACTTTCACGTTTTTTGTTAGCAATTGCTATAGCTACATCTTCTTGAGCTAGTCTTGCTAATCTCTCAGACTCAGCTATCTGCACCTGTGCTTGTAACTTACCAGATTCTACACTTTGTTGACGGATAATCTCTGCTAGTTCCGCTTCTTGTTTTTGCAAAGCTTGTGCTACTTTGAGTTGTTTATTCCGTTCTTCTAAAGTAATATCAGCTTCAATTTGGCTTTCTTGTAGGGATAATTTTTTGCGAATTTCTTCCTCTTCAACTGATTTTGCCTGCAAAATTTTGGTACGTTGTACCGTTGCAGCTTCTCTATCTTTCGATTCTTGAATTTCCCGTTCTCGCTGTGCTTTCAGTGCTTCTACTTGCAGCTTTTGAGATAGTTTAGCACTTTCTTGTTCTTGGGCAATTTGCAATGATCTTTTTTGAGCATCCAGTTCTTTTTGCTCAATTGTCACCTGTGCTGATAACTCAACTTCCCGTTTTTGTTGAACTGAACGTTGAATAATTTCTGTCCGCAACCGTACACCTTGAGCATCAAAGAAATTATCAGGATCATAAGTGACACTTTCTAATATTTCTGAAATGGCAATATTATTTAGAGTTAATCCGACCTTTTTCAAATCTGTCCCCACTAAATTCAAAACTTCCTGAGCAAACCCCAATTTATCAGAATCAATTTCTGCTAAATCCTTGGTTTTAGCTGCGGCTCTAATTGCATCATCTGCTCTTTTTTCTAAAGCATTTTTGATGTCTTCAGGATTAATTTTAGTACCATTTTGAGATAGTCTCGCAGCCGCTGTTAAAACATCATCTTCGGATGCATTAATACATACATAAAAAGTAACTCTGATATCTGCTCTCAGATAGTCTTTAGTACGCACAGCCATTTTTCCAGTCCGTTCTACATCAATAGAAATTTCCCGCAAAGGTACTCTTGTTAATTGATGAAACCCTGGTAAAACAATGCAACCACCATAGAGAATTACTGATTTCTTTTTAGTAAATAATCCCCCAGTTCTCACAAAGGCTTCGTTGTTGGGTGTGACAACATAAACTCTGGTATAAGCAAATAAGCTCAATAACAGCAGTAAAACTAAAGTAACAATGACACCAGGAAATACTAAGCCGCCGTTAATTTGTGCGAAACTAGGTTGAGTTGTTAAAGGAAATGTAGAATTAATTAAAGTTGTATTTTGCTGCTTTGATTGTAACTGAACTGACGGCATTTCCGGTACATCAACAGTTGGTAAAGCCTGGATAAAAGTTAACCAAAAAAGCATATATTTTTCCTTTAACTAAAGTTAATTTTTACGATTTGAGTTATCTAACCAACATTCTTCATCTACAGTCTCTTTGGCAATGACTAGATAAATTTGCTGTTTAAGTTCAATTACTATTACTTTTTCTCCTCTTTGCGGTGCAATAGTTGCCCAATCTGGAATAACGGCATTAACTGTCAAAAAATTCCCTTTCGCATCTAGCACATCTACCTGGCCAATTTTGTCTAGGTTTTCGCTAGGAATATAAACAGAAGAAACACTACCAATACACCCAATTAGGCGATCACTACTTGCATCTTCGCTAAATTCAGCAAACATTTTACTAATTGGTTCAGCTATTAATCTTCCTAAAAATAAACTGATAATTAGGGAAATTAACAAAATTATTGTGCTAATAAAAGGAATTTGTTGATTTTGTAAAATGCCATCAAGCCAAACATTTAACATCCAGCCAAGCACACCCCACAAACTTAAATCTGTTGCCAATAATAACAACAATGGAGCTTTGCCAATACCTGCCCATCCTAGAAAGTCTCCAAAGCTCACATCACTTTCGGTTTCCAGATCTAAATCTGCATCAGCATCTAATTCTGATTCTCCTCCCCCCAGAAAAATCATGAACAGAAAAAGCAGTATTCCCGTGATTAGAAAAATCCAATAAGGTAAGTTAGCTGGACTAAACAGCATATTTTTTCCTGCAAGATATTGAGCAGGTATTTTTATATTCTTGTTTGAACACATCTTATTCTCTTCCTTAGAGAGATGTCAAGATTAAATATTTGATTTTTTAAGATTAATTGAGATTATTAACAATAATAACAAAATGAATAATTCAGCGTAAATATCTTGATAACTAGGGTGACAACAATACTAAAATCATCTCTTTTCATCCCCCAATTAAGTTACAATAGAGATACAGTAATAAAATTAATCGAGATAAGAAAATTAAAGGGGAAGAGTTAAATACTATTTTCATCATGCTTACCAGTCTTTTTCTATAGCGATATCTTCAACGGTAAGATATGAAAAATCTATTCCCATTAATTCTAAAACTTTCAAAAATATTTCTGTATCCATTTCCATTATTTCGGCTGCTTTTTGTAAGCTAATCAACCGAGATGTTAAAGCACCGAGTACAAATATAAACGTTTCTTTTTGTTCTATACTCTGGAATAATTGCACTTGAGAGGCAATTTCTTTAAAGGTATTTGGGTGATTCATTTATTTGATATTGGTTAATGGATTAAGTCTATTTTTACAATTATATCAAATGGTAAAGTGGTCGTTACTTTTATTCACCTTAACGTCTTCTATAGGTTAAACCAATAGCTGTAATAGATATTGCCCAAACAATAGCCATAATGAGTAACCAAATATTACCAGAAGCAAAAAATACAACTATACCAATAATACTGGGAATATAAAAAAGGCTTAAATAAAAAAGAGAAATTAGAATTTTTATTATCGCTGGAAATAGGCGACTAAAATATTCAATAATACTTTCAATCGCGTCTTTTATCCATTGAGAAATTTCTTCCAGTATCTCAACTAAAGTTGTCAAGAAATCATTTGTAACATCTCTTAGAGTATTAGTAAATTCTTTAATTGCTTCTATAACATCTTCTAAAAATTCGATTAAATTATTTAACATATAGTTATTTTACCCTGGTAATTTAGACAAAGTAAGTATTGATACTATACATACAATTAATTATACTAGTTTACCAGGATATTATATTCTTAACTCTAACACTATCTCCAAAATAACACTCTAGGACTAGGCTGTTGACTTTGTGAGTTTTGAAGTGATTTTTATCATACAATAATTATGT
>NZ_JAYGGY010000109.1:0-25957 GCF_034931625.1 Anabaena cylindrica UHCC 0172
ATTTTCTCAAATTATTGCCACATCTCATCTTCAACCCCCTTGTCACCCGTTAAGAAATTTTTCTTCATATAGTTTGAGAAGCGGCCTTCGCGTCTATGGAAAATGGTTCCATACTTATTCATGTCTTTGATTAAAGAATCTCAGCGGCTTTAACCCTGAGAGTTTCAATTCCCTATCTTTCCCATTACCGTCTAAGGTTGATAACGGATGCTAAAATAGAAACCATCATCTTGAGCATTATTACCCCGATCATCTAAATTAATGAAGGGTATGCCATAGTCAAGTCGCATGATCAAATGATCAATTCCCAAAGCTTGATTCCACAATAATCCTAAACCAGCACTAGCTAAAAATGTTTGATTGGGTAGATTATTGGGGTTATCAGATTTATTCCAAACTGCTCCCAAATTAGTAAAAGGGATAAGCTGAATTACAGGTAATCCCGAAGCATTACGTTGAACAGTCATTCTGTCTTCTATTGCTACCCGAAATCCATTATCTCCAGAACGAGCATTTTGCCGATATCCGCGTACAGATTGACCACCACCAATCACAAATTGTTGAGAAGGTAAGAGACTATCGGGTGTCAGTTGCAATTCTGCTTGGACAATTAATAAGTGATTTTCGCTGAGTTGCTGCACCCTTTCGAGTTGACCTAACCAACTGAAAAAGCGACCATCAGGCGTGGGAGAATTGTTTGTGGTAGCATCAAATAAGCCTGTGCCAAAATTAAAATGCGATCGCACTGACCAAGCACCTTGCTGATCTCTTCTTGTATAATCTTGGGCAAATTTAATTACACTGGTACGACTTACCCCATTTTTATCAGGGCCGATACCAAAAGGTGTGGGAAGTTGATCAAAAATAAAAGTTTGACCATCTTGATAACTAAATCCTAAAGACAAAGCAAATTCTTCTCTAGGAGTTCTGACTAAAGGTTGACGATAATTAATTTCATATACATCTTGTTCTGCTCTAATCCCTAAATCTTTAAATGGTGGTTCTGTAATTTCACTACTGCTGGGTGCAACTCTCAATTGCACTTTCCCATTCATAGCATTAACAGGAATTTGATAACTAAAATCAAAGCTATCAACCCCACCTGTAACTGAGCGATAATAAGAACCAGCTAATTCATCTCCTCTACCAGTTAAATTTCGCTCTCGTAGTTGAATACCAAATCGTTCTGAACCAATACTAGGAGGTGAATAGTTATCTGCACTCAAACCAAACTCAAAAGATTTAGCCTCTTGAACTCTGACTAAAAGCAGACTTTGACCAACTTTTCCTGATGGACGTAGACTAGCTTCCACATTATCAAATAGTGGATCAAGCCGCAGTAATCTTAATTGTTCTTCTAATTTAATAGAATTCAAAGGAACACTAGCACCCAGTTTAATTCGATTCCGAATATAAGCCGGATTTAAACGCTTTGTTCCTGTAATTTCAATATCTGCCAAACTTCCTTCAATTACCTGAATTACTGCAATACCATCTGTTGTATTGGGTTGTTGGGTAACTGGAATAGCTCTGGAATTAAGATAGTTGTTATTTAAATAAATTTGGGTAACAGCATCTGCTGCTTTTCTAATATCTTCTTGATTTAATTCTTTGTTTGTAAACGGCTGTACAACCGCCTTCAATTCATTTTCACTGAAAACTGTGCTACCTATAACCTTAATTTGACGTATATAAATACCCTTAATATCTTCCGGTGGTGCTGATTCAGGAGGGAGAGCATCTGGTGTTTGTACTATTAAAGATTTGGAATAATCAAGATGCAAATGGGAATCAGGGTTAAAAACTTCACCATCACTAGCTGTAGCCTTCATCCCATTCATAGCTACAATCGAGATCATATTCAGCACTAGTAAAACACACTGAAACAGGAAGCTTTGATTACTCCGTATAACGACTAACTGATGAAAAAAATATACAATGCCTGGCCGCTTGTTAGCTGCGTTTTTGAAACCAGTTTTTGTTTCTTTTCTCATTTCACTTTGTGGGGGTGCTTTTAGTTACTTTATTGAACAGTTATTCAGCGATCGCTATTTTTACGGTACACTGTTGACTATTCACTGAATTAAATATCAGATATTTGTTATTCTTAAGACATTTAACGCTTAAGAAAATTTGTAAGTAACAATATTTAACTTACTATTCTACCTAAGTGATATTTCTAGCATTATATTCTGATTAGAGCAAAAACTTCGGAGTCCTTCGATGTTACCACTGATATCCATTGTCATCATCAATTACAACCGAGAATATTACCTTGGGAGTGCGATTGCTAGTATTCTCAATCAAACATGGCAAAATTTAGAATTATTGGTGTGGGATGATGGTTCTACGGATCAATCAGTGGAAATTGCTCGTGAGTATGCTCAAAAAGATAGTCGAGTGCGAGTAGTCGCTGCACCTCATCTAGGACTAGCTAAGGCTCGACAAAGAGCGATATCCCAAGCCATCAAACGTCGGGGACTGAGTGACAAATATCAAATTGATGTAGAATTATCCACAAATCAATTTATACTCAGACGCAAAAAACCTTGGCAAGATTTTGTCAACAGCGCCACTAAAGCAATTAAATCAGTATGTTGGCGTTTAACCCCTTACATCATCCCTTTAGTGGGAGCCATGACTGGGGGATTAGCCAACGCCCAGATAGTCCCTAACGCAGATACAGGAACAATTGTCACCCCCAATGGCAATACAATCAATATCAATGGTGGCACAACTGCGGGTGCAAACCTCTTCCATAGCTTTCAAGAATTTGGCTTATCACAGGGACAAATCGCCAACTTCCTCGCTAACCCCAACCTGCAAAATATTCTGGGTAGAATTACAGGTGGTAATGCTTCTATTATCAACGGCTTAATACAAGTAATAGGTGGTAATGCTAACCTCTACCTGATGAATCCCGCCGGCTTTGTCTTTGGGAATAACTCTAGTTTAAATGTGCCTGGTGCTTTTACAGCTACAACCGCGAATGGGATAGGTTTTGGGAATAACTGGTTTAACGCTTTTGGTACAAATGATTACTCTACCTTAGTTGGAAACCCCAATGGCTTTGCTTTCACTATGAGTCAGCAAGGCTCAATTATTAATGCTGGTAACTTAGCAGTCGGAACAGGACAAAGTTTAAACTTATTGGGCGGTACAGTCACCAATACTGGACAACTCACAGCACCAGGAGGACAGATTTCCATCACATCCGTACCTGGACAAAATTGGGTGCGTTTGAGTCAACCTGGAAATTTGTTAAGTTTGGAAATTCAGCCATTTTCTGGACAAAACCAACCGAATAGCCCGTCTTTATCAATTGCATCTCTGCCGGAATTGCTCACAGTTGGTAACACAGGCTTAACCGCCAACTCTGATGGTACTGTCCAAGTTGCAGGTTCTGATGTTAAGCTTCCCTCAACCCCAGGTACTGCGATCGCTTCCGGTAATATTGATGTAGCTGGTGAAACTGGCGGTAATGTAAATATTCTTGGTAATCAAATCGCTTTAATAAATGCCAACATCAACGCCTCTGGTAATAACGGCGGTGGTAAGGTACTAGTTGGGGGAGATTACCAAGGTAAGGGAACAATACCCAATGCTACGCAAACTTACGTTGATGCAAATTCAGTTATCTCAGCCGATAGCAATCTAAATGGTAACGGGGGCAGAGTCATCCTTTGGGCTGATAATAGTACAAAATTCTTCGGTAATATTACTGCTCGTGGTGGAGCAAATTCTGGCAATGGTGGTTTTGTAGAAGTATCAGGTAAAAATTATTTAACCTTCAATGGACAAGTAGACACCACAGCCCTTAATGGCACAAAAGGAACTTTATTATTAGATCCCACCACTTTAACCATTATTGATGCTCCCTTAAATTCAGGCACATTTGATACCACATTTACTGGAACTATTAACTCTGGCGATGCAGATAATGGAGCTAACACTATTTCTTGGGGTGCTTTAGCAAATTTAGGTGCGGGTGCAAATATTGACTTACAGGCAACAGGGGATATCACCATTAATGCCATTACAGGTAATACACCTGGAGTAACTACCGCTGCTGGTGTAGCTACATTAAACTTAGGTAACAGCGGCAGTTTCAGGCTGACTTCTAATAATGGTGCGGTCAACTTTGCTAATCTCACCAATACAATCAGAACTATTGGGGGAGATATTAGTATTTCAGGTGCAAGCCTAAATCTGGGAAATTTTGACACAAGGCTAAACTCAGGAAGTTTCGGAAGTAGTGGTAATGTCACTTTATCTGCTGTGGGGAATATTATTGCAGGTGACATTGTTGCCAGTGGTAACGGTTATAACGCAGGTAATATTCAAGTCACTAGTACTAATGGTGATATTAATACTGGTGAAATTGATACTTCTGCTGTTAATGGCGATAGCATAAGTACTGCGGGAAATGTAAATATAACCACTAATGAAGGCAGCATTAATACAGATAAAATTAGTGCGTTTGTAGAAAAATTTAGTGGTGGTAACTTTGTTGGTACAGGTGGTACAGTTAGCCTAACTGCTAGTAATAATATTAATATAAATGGTGCGATTAATACTTCAGCTACTGCCATATTTGTAGATGGGATCGCATCTCTTCTTGCTGGCGATGTCAGCCTCAATACTACTAATGATGCTGGCAGTACAGTTAGTTTTAGTAGTATTAACACCCAGACGATTACAGATACCCTGGAGAATACTTTTCAAAGTGGTAATGTAGATATAATTACCAAGGGACTGGTTCAGGGAACAGGAACTATAAATTTAGATACATTCTCTATTGCTACCAGTGATACGATCGCTACTGCTTCACTTTTAGTCACGCCGATAGACAACAATTTTGCGATCGCACAAATTCCCGGTCTAGGTGGGACGATTAAAATTCAACATGATGGTGGACCAGACAACGAAGCATTTACTGTCGGATCTGCTGCTGTTAATGGCATAGTAGGGTCCCTGAATGCGGGTGATTCAAACATCCTCACTGGCAGCTTTCCTGTTTTACCTACTGGTGGTGATGCAACTGGGACTCCCACCGGCATTACAATCACTTCAGTTAACACACCTCCCACGCTCACAACAGACTCACCAATATCATTTAATGTTGAAGCAAATCAGCCAGTAAGTTTTACATTTAATGCGGTTACGGGTGATGTCAATGCTGATAACACAACTATAGAGATTGATTCTATTCTGACTGGGACTCTGAAAATAGGTAATACGGTTTTAGTTGCCGGAGATATCATATCTTCCGGTGATACGCTAATCTACACACCACCAACTGATACAACAGGTTCTATTAATGCGTTTACAGTTAAATCAAGCGATCGCGTTTCATTCTCAACACCCGTAACAGTAGTAATTAACATCACTCCTCCAGAAACCCCTCCAGAAACTCCCTCACCTTGTAATTTCCAGTGTGAAAAACCACCAGGAGAGGAAGATCCAACAATCCCTCCTAATACACAGATTCTCAACCCTGATCCCACCCCTGAAGATAAATTTACAGACAGTTATACTAGTCAATTAGGTATACCTACTCCTAAAACTAAAACCATAGAAGAAACTAGTGAAATTGCTCGCAACATTGAGAAAGCAACAGGTGTGAAACCTGCATTTATATATCTCAGTTTTGTCCCCGTAGAAATTTCACCAGATTCGTCTGCCGATAAACCCTCTAATAAACAGTCAAAGATAATAACTGATCAAGATAGCGATCAACTAGAAGTAATAGTAGTCACAGGCATAGGTAATCCCATCCGCAAGCGCATTCCCAATGCAACAAGAGCGGAAGTTCTCAAAATTTCTAAGGAATTTCGTGATCAAATCGCTAGTCCACAGTTCCGCACCCGCAAAACTTACTTGCAACCTGCTCAACAACTTTATCGTTGGATAATTGCCCCAATACAGGCAGACTTACAAACACAAGGCATCAAAAACCTGGTTTTCTTACCAGATGTCGGCTTACGCTCAACCCCAATGGCTGCTCTTCATGATGGGCAAGAATTTTTGGTCGAAAAATATAGTATTGGTTTAATGCCTAGTCTCAGCTTGACTAATACTCTCTATACAGACATCAAACAATCCCAAGTCTTAGCAATGGGTGTTTCTCTGAGTACCCAAGGACAAGAACCTTTACCAGCAGTACCTATAGAGTTATCAACATTAGTGAATAAACTCTGGTCTGGTAAATTGTTGTTGAACCAACAAGCCACATTAGATAATCTGAAATCTCTCCGTCGCTATCAACCTTTTGGCATTATTCACATGGCCACCCATGCTGATTTTCTTAGTGGTGCTGTGGATAATTCCTACATTCAACTGTGGGAAAATAAATTGCGTTTGAACGAAATCAGGCAATTAGGTTTTAATAACCCCCCAGTGGAAATGCTGGTACTGAGTGCTTGTAGAAGTGCTTTGGGGAATAAAGAAGCAGAAATTGGGTTTGCAGGTTTAGCCGTATTGGCAGGTGTCAAAACTAGTGTAGCCAGTCTTTGGGCTGTTAACGATGCTGGAACAGCCGCACTGATGACAAAATTTTACGAGAGCTTGAAAACATCTCCCATTCGTGCAGAAGCCCTCCAAGCGGCTCAGGTGGCTATGGCACAAGGGAAAATTTATTTAAAAAATGGGCAGTTACAAGGTTTAGAACAAGTTGGCAGCTTATCTTTACCCGCTGAAAGTTTTCAGCAACCGAATGAATCCCTCTCCCATCCTTATTATTGGGCAGCATTCACAATGGTTGGCAATCCTTGGTAAGTCAGACCAGTATTGAGTAACGAGTGCTGAGTATTGAGTGCTGAGTGCTGAGTACTGAGTAACGAGTACTGAGTATTGAGTGCTGAGTATTGAGGATTTAGGATTGAGTATTGATTCATGAACACTTCTGTTTCCTGTTCCCTTCCCATGACTTAAGTAGAAAGGCCGATAAGTTCTCAACTCAATTAGGATTGCTATAGATTAAAAATAATAGCTAACATCATATTTCGTAAAGTTTGTTAGGGTAAATTGAGAGTATGCTTAATCTATCGAAAGCCTAGTTGCAATTTTAAGTAATTAAGCGCAAAGAAACTTAAAAATTTATTAGTTTTCTACTCATTGGTTAGTATTACTAACTAATAACTGAATAACTAAGAACTGAAGTTGATTTGTGCCTATTTACTGACTAGGTTGTTGAGCAAAGTGGAGAACATCTGTTCTGATGCTCAGTACTAGCAGCGAAACCCAAAGAACCCTTAAGAACAATTACGGAAGATGATAGAAAAAATTTTGCTGGCTGTCTCTGGACTGGGACACGCAGAAGAAATGATGAAGACATTGAAAGAAATGCCCTCAATCCAATCTGCAAAAGTTACAGTTCTGCACGTTGTATCCCCACAAAGCACTGCGGCTGTAATGACAGAGAAATGGGAAGAAGGTGGCAAGATTCTGGCTAATGCAATTCAGTCTCTGGACTTAGATCCTAGCCAAGTTTCTTCGATTTTGCGGCAAGGAGAGCCTAAAGATGTAGTTTGTCAAGTAGCTGAAGAAATGGATGCTGACTTGATTGTCATGGGTTCACGGGGACTCAAGCGACTACAATCAATTTTAGGGAATTCTGTTAGTCAGTATGTTTTCCAATTGTCTTCTCGTCCCATGCTGCTGGTTAAAGATGACATTTATGTCAAAAGAATCAAGCGGGCTATGGTGGCTATAGATAACTCTGAAGCAGCAACAAGTTGTTTGAATTTAGCTCTGTTCATGCTGCGTGGTGTAACAGGTGGCCAGTTAGTTTTGGCTAATATCAATACAGATTTGGGTGGCAAATTATCGGGAATTACTGATATTAAGCCAGAAAAAAATTCAGTTTTAGGGCTTGCAGTTGCAGAAGCAGAGAGACAAGGTGTAGCTGTTCGTTGTGTTACCAGTAGTGGCAAACCTGGGGAAGAAATTTGCCGTTTAGCGGAAGAACTGAATGTAGACTTATTAGTACTAGGTTCTCCAGATCGTCGTCCATCTATTGCTAAGAGTTTTGTGGATCTAGACCGATTGATTGGCGCTTCTCTGTCTGACTATGTTCGAGTTAATGCAACTTGTCCAGTGCTGTTAGCAAGAACTGCTGCTTAAATGAGTGCTGAGTAATGAGTGCTGAGTGCCGAGTATAAATACAGTTGCTTCAAAGCTGGGAACAATTAACACTTTCCTCGTATTAGTGACTTGAGCTATACCAATCCTCAATCTTGGTTTTAGCGCAGTTGATAAATAAAAACCCCTGCACTGAATGAGTGTAAGGGTTTTTTATTTTATAGCCAAAGTATTAACTATCTTTTCAACTAATTAACCTTCTCGGCTGGCAGTTTGAATGTAAAGCATAATTAAAAAAACGGAAGGCACTAGCACGAACAGAATGCTTGCTACGAACCCCAGGTCATTAACTTGCATGGCAAGATAGCCTCTCTTTGATTTCCAGTCAACAACTTTAGAATAGCATCATCTATGACTGAGTTTTTCCAAATTTTCTGCTCTTGCCAATACTAATCACGAGCAAATAAGCAAAAGTTAAGGTTTTGTAACGACACTAACAGGGCCATTGACTAGGGTTTGACACGCTAGACGATAGTTATCAGGCTTTTTTTTAAATTTCCGGTTTTCAAAATCAGTGCGTGGTGAGAGGTTTTCTAGTCCTTCTACTACCTGGACTATGCAAGTACCACATTGACCTGCACCACCGCAATTGGTCATTTTGCCAATTAAAGTATATATATCAATGTTATTTTCCATTGCTTTGAGCCGGAGATTTGCACCATCTGCGGTCACTATTTCTTTATTTTCTTTAACAAATTTAATATTTCCCATAACTAATTCCTTGCTGAGTGTAAATGTGGCTATTGGCTTTGTGTTGACCAAGCTTGATCAATTATCCCACTTAATTATGGTTATCTATTGCAAAATATTAATAAATATCAATTTTTAATAAGATAATTAAGTAAAAAATTAGGACAGGTGTGTGTTTCCTGTCCACGGAATTAACAATACATTGATTTACCTGAAACCTACAGCAGCTTGCCAAACAAAAGCAAGCAACAGGAAGAAAACAGGAATGATTGGGAGAACATCTACCAAGGGGTCGAAGATTTGGTAAGCTTCAGGCAATTTTGCTAATAACAGTGCGGCTTCCATGTTTGTTTATATCCGTTTCAATCCAAATAATCCGTTTCAATCTATTTTTGTGACATTCCCCGACCTAAAGGTAGGAGGATTCTTGGTTCAACGAGTCAACTTAAACTAGACTACTTACGTTATCTAGTTTAGAAGTTTTTCTCTCCACAAGCGTTAACTTTGGGTATGCCCTACCCTAGTTGGATTACTCCACAATTTTTTGTTGATAATTGAGAAGCATCTTAACATGGTTTGGTAATTGGTAATTGGGGAAGAATATTTATCTTTCTCCTGAACCCAGTCCCCAGTCCCCAGTCACCTATCCCCTTCTTCTGTAAGCCAGTGTCCAAAATCGGTGAGGAAGCGATCGCTCAAAATTGACTCACGAATCTTTTGGGTGAAGCGAATTAGTTCGGTGATGTTGTGAATACTCAACAATGTATAAGCTAATATTTCCTGCGATCGCACTAAATGAGATATATATGCACGACTGAAGTTTTCACAGGCATAACAAGGGCAAGTTTCATCTAAAGGCGTATAATCTTCCCGGAACTTGGCATTTTTCAAATTCCAACGTTCCCCCGCTACAATCGCTGTTCCATGTCGCGCCCATCTGGTGGGAATCACGCAATCAAATAAATCTATTCCCGATGCGATCGCAATTGCCATTTCTCGATAGGTTCCCACACCCATCAAATAACGCGGCTTATTGACTGGTAACAATGGCGCTGTAGTTTTGACAATTTCCGCCATTAACTCCGTTGGTTCCCCCACACTCACCCCACCAATGGCATATCCTGGCATATCCAACTCTGCCAAAGCATTGGCGGCACGGGCGCGTAAGTCCAAATACACCCCTCCCTGCACAATGGGGAACAAGGCTTGATCACTGCGTTGATGGGCAGCTATACAGCGTTCTAGCCAGCGGTAAGTGCGGTCTGTGGCGGCTTCTACCTCTTCACGAGTGGCTGGATAGGGGGGACATTCATCAAAAGCCATAATTACATCCGCCCCTAAAATATTCTGAATTTCAATGGAGCGTTCTGGCGTTAATTTAATAATCTGACCGTCATGGGGCGAGCGAAAAGTTACACCTTCTTCTGTAATCTTTCGCATTTCACTCAAACTAAAAACTTGAAACCCACCAGAATCGGTGAGCATTGGCCCATTCCAGCCCATGAACTTATGCAGTCCACCACCTCCAGCAACAATTGCTTCTCCCGGTTGGAGATGTAAATGATAAGTATTAGATAAAACCATCTGCGCCCCAGTGTCTTTAAGTTGAGCAGGGGTAATGGTTTTCACATTTGCCAGCGTACCCACAGGCATAAATCTGGGCGTTTCGACAATACCATGAGGAGTGGAGAATACTCCGGCTCTGGCTTTTGTGTGGCTGCAATTAGCTAGACATTCAAAGGAAAAATTGGTCATTGGTAATTAGTCATTGGTCTTGGGGTTAAAGTTTTTCCTAAATCCCCAGTACCCAGTATTTAGGGGTGAAACCCTGCATTATACTACTACCTAATTGGGTATATTATCTTAAAGCTAGAAGCAGTCGGAACAGTCATCGTCAATTTCTGCATCCCATCTGGCTGATAGTACTTGTTCCATCATTGCTTCTATGGCAATGACGTTGAAATTGCGATCGCATCGTTCCTGCAAAGGTATGGACAGGGGAATCAAGCGCAAACAAATATCCTCTTGGATCAAATCAAAGTAGGTTTCTTGTTGCGGCGATTGTTTAAGTTCCAGATAGTCAAAACTATAAATGTTCAGATATAGTGCTTTGTTGGCAACTATTGTAGACCTTTGCGGACTTGTAAATACTTCCATCACATCACCTTCACCTTCGCTGATTATTTTGTCTTCTTGGGTGTAGATGTAGTGGACTCGACCTAAATCACTGAGTAATCGGCGGATATCGAGTTTATTGACAATAATGCCAGTATTAACAATGCACGGGGCTGGTATCCTAGTGTCGGGTAGATGGTGACTCATAGAGAAATAGCTATTGAGGGAAGGTGAGTGACAACACAGCTAAAAAGTCAATTGCCTAGCTTTTTGACTCCCTACATTTCCAAAATATCAACTTTGTAGGGCGATCGTCCATTACAGAATCGAAAAACAGACCATCCCTGATAAATTTGCAGTTTTTTTCGTCATTAATACGCTTATATTAACTATTACTTGAACTTTTGATTACTAATGACGTTAGCATAACAAACTTTTTGGCATCAGTCTCTAATTACTAATAAAGCTTGAATATCCAGTACTACTGTTAGTGTAATTATCATGTATTAACGACAGATGATCGTAATTATACTTTTAAGTAAAATGACTACAATATTGCAGTGGTGGCAACAACAACTGTTACAGTTTGTTGCAACCATCATATTTTATACCGCTATTCCTTTACCCTATATCAAAAACTTAGAATTTGAGCGTGTAGCCTGTTTTGCTCCTGTTGTTGGGTTGATGATTGGCACAATTTTAGGTTTATTGGATACAGTAGTTAATTATTTAGGCATCCCAGTATTAACTCGTAGTGCCTTGGTAGTAATAGTTTGGGTTGGGATTACGGGAGGCTTACATTTAGATGGAGCAATGGATACTGCTGATGGTTTAGCGGTTACTGATCCCGAAAGACGTTTGCAGGTAATGGTCGATAGTGCTACAGGTGCATTTGGAGCTATGGCTGCGATCGCTATCTTGCTATTGAAAACCACGGCGTTGAGTGATTTGACAGAAAACCGCTATTTAGCGTTGATTGCGGCTTGTGGGTGGGGACGGTGGGGACAACAAGTTGCGATCGCTTTTTATCCTTATTTAAAACCTACAGGTAAAGGTGCATTTCATAAACAAGCGATTCGTTCTTACAAAGATTTATTACCAAGCTGGTTTTTGCTGCTGGGTTTGAGTGGTTTAATTTGGTTAATGAATCCCCATAATTTGTTTTTCTCTATGGGAATAATGATTTCTGGAACTGTGATTTCTATTTTCACCGCAGCTTGGTTTAACTATAAATTAGGTGGACATACAGGAGATACTTATGGTGCAGTTGTTGAGTGGACTGAAGCCTTATTTTTGTGTGTAATTACTAGTTTCTCATGAAATTTAATTGTATTGTTTCTAGGGTATGATTTATGAATAAGGGAAACAGTTATAGCAATTCCCATTTAAGTGAGGTACAAAAAGAAAGAATTAACCGCAGATGAACGCAGATAGACGCAGATAAATTTGTACTTCATTAGATTAGGAAACGCTATAATTAATTTAATTGATAGGAACTATAGGTACTTATAAAAATGGTAAGACGAATTGTTGGTGAAGTTTTGGGTTCCCTTGATAGTGAGCAGATTAATGATGAGCAAATGCAACAGTTAGTTGATAGGCTTGCAGAGGATATAATTAGAAAAATGTAGATAACAGAGGATTAGACTGATGGGGAAATTACACATAGGATTTAAAAAGAAAGATGATGCTAATAGCTTGCATCAAGAGCTTTGGGGGAAGCAAGGTATATCAAGACTTACCGTAACAGCGAGAAAGCCTAAAACTGGAGAATATCTTGTTTCAGTCGAGACTGATTCCCAGGAAATTCAAGAAGAAATTCAGAGTTGTGGTGGAAGAATTTTATCTAATGAAGAATACGAAGCTTTAACAGCTTACTCAATTGGAGATGCTTGGATTACCCACATTCAAATGGATTTAGCCAGGAAAGGTTACTATTTGCCAACTCTTCCTAGTGGTGTATTTGATGAAGAAACGAAATATGCAGTAATAGCATTTCAAAGAGATAACGGCTTAGAAGTTAATGGAATTGTCAATGAAGAAATGATGGAGAAATTGAGGTCTGCAAACCAACGTCCGTCATTTCTTCAAACCGCAAGCTCACTTCAATTAGATGGTCCTGCCGATTGGTCTGTTAATATAGATTACTATCTTTACGGAACAGAGACAAAAAATATTACCAATGCTGAAATTTAGTTGGGATGATAAAGATAGTTTTTCTTGATACTTCCTTTGCTATTGCTCTATCTTCTTCAGGAGATGAATTCCATCATCAAGCCCAAAAATTAGCAAGGCAAATTGAAATTGATAATACTTATATTGTAACTACGCAAGCAGTATTACTAGAAATCGGTAATGCCTTATCTAAACAGAAGTATCGTGAAAAAGCAGGAATACTGATAGAGTCACTTATCGCTGATCCAACTGTTGAAATTATCCCTTTCACAAATGAACTCTTTATCCTTGCTTTTAGATTATTTCAGTCTCGTCCTGATAAAGAGTGGGGTTTAGTAGATTGCCTTTCTTGTATTGTGATGCAAAGATGCGGTATCACCGATGTTTTAACCACAGATAAACATTTTCAACAAATGGGTTTTCGTGCTTTACTACGCGAATAAAATTTCTCGCAATGGTTTATACTCGTATTTTGGCTTAATTTTACAGCTTTCCTCTATCTTAATTTAGCGCTCCTCACTATATAAAGCAAACAAAAACTCCTGCTTGTTTAGACAATGCAAGAGTTAGTTTTTGCTATAGTTATTTAGTTAAACCGTCATATCTATTGGGATCTTTTTTCTCCTTTTTGTCCTTGGGATCTTTTTTAGGCTTCTTAGCTTCTTTATTACCTTTTTTTTCCTTAGACATCGGTGTTACCCAAATAAATTAATCAGTCAAAGCCTTTACAATTCTGCTGTTAAGAAATTAGGGTGTAAATTACCTAGTATTCTTTTCAAACAGAAAGGAAAGTATCAAAAGCTTATGCAACTAACTATCATTATAGAATGTTATTTGAGTTTATGATTGAGTTGGTTAACTACTACACAAAACGTAGTCAGATGTCATTTTATCTAAAACAAAGCTAATCCCCTTTACTACTAAGGAATGAGGGAATTTAGAAGCCTTTTTTATTTTACTGGGTGTAACTTTGTCACCTTGAGTTTAAATGTACCGACTCCAGTTTCCCCAAAAGACCGGACACGAACGATGTAGGTTCCTGTTTCGTTGATACGAGCAAATAAGAGAGAATTGCTACTACCATCTGGTCCATCATCATTTTCTGATACTGTTGAACCATCAGGTGCTAATAGTGTAATAATGCAGTCAAAATTTTCTGATGATAAATCAATTGCTAGATTATCACCTTTATTTAATTGGACTGTGTAATCACGAGCAAATCCACCTTGACCTGTAGGAATATCATTGATTGAGAGAGTATCTGTCAATTCGATATTACTGTTCAAAGGAATGGGACTATACAAATTACTTTTTTGAGCAAAAGCTGTATTGATGCTGATGCCTATGGCTAGTATGGAAACAGGAAGGATAATAATTTTTTGTAAGGCCGCTGCAAAAACTATACTCATAAATTAAAATACTGTTGCCAAAAATACAGTGTGATTTCGCTAATTATAAATTTCTCAGACACAATTTGCCTATGAACTCTAGGTTGATCTATCTTTGATGGTAGTGGCAACAGCAGCTAAACCAAGGACAGATATGTTACTTTGATTGAGTGTAGACACAGCAGATTTGGCAGTAGCACCTGTGGTATAAATATCATCTACTAGTAGCACTGGTGCATTTGGGTGACGACGAAAATCTGATCCTACAAAAAAGGCATCTGCGAGGTTTTTTTCTCGTTCAGAACCAGAGACGCTAAACTGTGCTTTAGTATCTTTGATTCTTTCTAACCCATTTAATTGTAACTTTAATCCTGTTGTTTGACAGAAACCTTGGGCTATGAGTGCAGCTTGGTTGTAACCTCTTTCTTTGAGTCTTTTGGGGTGGAGTGGTATGGGTACAATTACAGGTTTTTGATTTGCTGATGGGGTATGTAATAACCATGCTTCCCCCAAGTAATTACCTAAAAGTCTGGCAATTTGGGGTTGATTGTCGTATTTCATGGCTGCGATCGCTCTTTTTAAAGCACCTCCATAACTACCTAAGCTAAATACTGGTAATGATTGTTGCCATAAATAATCAGGATTTTGGAGATGACAGCTTTGTAGTTGCTTGGTACAATATTGACATAGTTCGCTTTTTGTGCTGCGTTGACACAAAGGGCAATGAGCTTGCAAAAAAATATTCAGTAAGCTTTTGAACATAGTCGTTTGTCATTAGTCATTGGTAAAGAGGTATTTGACGTAAATGCGATCGCATCTTTGTGTGTCTACTCCTGTGGTAGGGATGTAACCATTGCTTTCATACAGCTTGACTGCCTCTTTTAAAACGCTGGCGGTTTCTATCCAAATTTGCTCAAATCCACGGGATAATATGGTTTTTTCTAGTTCTTGTAACAAATATTTCCCTAAACCCAAACCCCGCGCACTGGGTAAAAGATACATTTTTCTAATTTCTACAGCCTTTTCACCGCGATGAATAGGGTAATATGCAGCCGTACCTACTATCTGATGTTGATGTTCAATTACCCAAAATTCCCCCCCTGTAGCTAAATAACATTCCTCTATTTGCAATACGTCTCTATCAGCACCGTTAGGTTCCCAGCCTAAACCGTATTCTGATAATACTGAATTAATGACTTCTGCTGCTACTGTGCGATCACTTTCCTGCCAATTACGAATTAAAAAATCTTGGTAATATTGTTTCATTAATTATTTCACAGTGAGTATATAGTTACAAAATTGACTTTGGTAAAGCATGATTTACACCTATGAGGTACTATAAATCAAAATTATCTCTTCTTAAGAGTTGCGAATCTGCAAATAATTGATACACTTGTTCTTTTAGTCCAGTTGCAAGTAGTCCAGTTAAAGGTTAGCCAGCGCCTCTATGGTGCATATTAAGCGCGTTGAACTTACTAATTTTAAATCCTTCGGCGGTACTACTTCTGTCCCTTTGCTGCCGGGGTGTACTGTCATATCTGGCCCTAATGGTTCGGGTAAATCAAATATTCTCGATGCTTTGCTGTTTTGTTTGGGACTTGCTAGTTCTAAGGGTATGCGGGCGGAACGTTTACCGGATTTGGTAAATAATGCTCAAAAGCATAAGGGGCGTTCGGCGTTAGAAGCTAGTGTGACGGTGACTTTTGATTTGGGGGATGATGTCTCACGCACCAGCGCAGCGAAGCACGAAAGTGCGTTAGGCGCAGAGGCACAGAGTGAAGAGGCTGAGGGGCAGGGTGCAGGGGGCAAGGGAGATGAGGAAGTTGGAGAGGTTGGGGAAGTAAGAGAAGAGGAGAATAGTTCCCAGTCCCCAGCCCCCAATCCCCAGTCCCCAAGAGAATGGAGTGTTACTCGACGGTTGCGGGTGACTCCTCAAGGTACTTATACGTCAAATTATTATATAAATGGTGTTGGTTGTACTCTGACGGATTTGCATCAGCAATTGCAGGATCTGCGTGTTTATCCTGAGGGGTATAATGTGGTGTTGCAGGGTGATGTGACTAGCATTATCTCGATGAATGCACGGGAACGTCGGGAAATTATTGATGAGTTGGCTGGGGTGGCTGCGTATGACAGAAAGATTATCCAGGCTAAGTCAACTTTGGATGAGGTGAAGGAAAAGGAAGATAGTTGTCGGATTATTGAGACTGAATTAACTGTACAACGCGATCGCTTGGCTCAAGACAAAGCGAAGGCAGAAAAATATCAAAAGCTAAAAATAGAGTTTGTCCAAAAGCAGTCTTGGGAGGCGGTTCTATCTTGGCGTTCTCTGCAAGCACAGCAGGAAAAGTTAACGGCGCACATTCAAACAGGCGATCGCAATTTTACTGATTTTACTAGCCAATTAACAACGACTAACTCGGAAATTTCTCAAAAAACTGCTGAACTTGATGAACTGAATATCCGTGTTAAAGCTTTGGGAGAAGATGAACTTTTAGCTGTACAGTCTCAACTCGCTACTCAAGAGGCTGAACGTAAACAACTCCAGCGTCAACAACGAGATTTAGAAACGGCTTTACAAGAATCTGCTAGGCGTTTAACTCAAACTCAGCAAGAAATTCAAGAATATCAGTTGTCTCTCTCTCAAGCCGTACAACAACAAAATGTGGAAACGGTTCAGGTAACTACTTTAGAAACGGAACGAAATGACGCACAACAAGCTTTAGATGCTTCTCGTCAAGCGGCTGCGGAAATTGCGAGTGCTTCGGAAGCTTGGGTACAGCAACAAACGGCGTTGAATCGGCAAATTGATACTCTGTTGCAAACTCTTGAACCCCAACGCACTGAACAAGCACAATTACAAGAACGCAATACTCAGTTACAGTTACTTATTGAGGAAGAATCTCAGCTAATTGCCACTTTAGAACCGGAATTAACTCAAAAACAAGCTGAATGTGCGGGAATGGAAACGGAGTTTAATCGTTCTAGTGAACCTATCCAAAATTTAGCTGAAAATCTGGCTGCGACTGAACAAGAGTTACAAATTCAACAAGAAACCCAAAAGCGTCTTTTGCAAGAACAGCGGGAAAAACAACGTCAATTAGATAAATTAGAAGCACAAACCCAAGCACAACAAGAGGTACAAGGAACACAGGCAAGTAAGGTAATTTTACAGTCAGGAATGCCTGGTTTATGTGGTTTAGTTGTGCAGTTGGGAACGGTAGATCCTCGTTATCGCTTGGCGTTGGAAATTTGTGCTGGTGGACGTTTGGGACATATTGTGGTAGAAGATGACAGCATTGCCTCGGCGGGAATTGAACTCCTCAAACAAAAACGCGCCGGTAGAGCAACTTTTTTACCTTTGAATAAAATTAAAACATCGAAAGCCATTCAAGATGCAACTCTGCGTTATGCTGATGGCTTTGTCAGTTATGCGGCTGATTTGGTGGAGTGCGATCGCCGTTATCGAGATGTGTTTAACTATGTTTTTGGGAATACGGTAGTTTTTGCCAGTCTCCCGCAAGCACGAAAGCAATTAGGCTTATATCGCATTGTCACTTTACAAGGGGAATTATTAGAAACTAGCGGGGCAATGACTGGGGGAAGTAATACCCAGCGTTCAGCTTTGCGCTTTGGAACTGGAGAAGCAGCGGAATCTGAAGAAGTCGTAAATTTAAGAACTCGGTTAGTTGATATTGAGCGTGTTTTAGAACGTTGTGGAGAAGCGATCGCTAATTTAGCCAGTCGGACTAAAACTCTCACCCTAGAACTCACGGAAACCCGTCAGGGAAGAAGAGAACAACAGTTAAAGTTGGAACAGTTGCAAAAAGATGTGAAGGGCTTAACAGCGCAATTAGAAACTACACGCGCTCAACTTGCCCAAAATACCGAAAAATTTACCACTGCACAATCTCGTTTACAAGTTTTAGATCGGGAATTACCGGGACAAGAATCACAACTGCAAGAATTGAGACATACTTTATCTGAGTTGGAATCGTCCCAAACACCTAGTGAATGGCAACAAATCCAAGTAATCATTAAAACTCAAGAGCAACAATTACAACAAAAAGAAACTGCTTTAAGGGACGCACAACAACAATTAAAAAATCTCGAAAATCAACAACAGCGATTACAAGAAAAAACCCAAGAAGCAGAAACGCGGGTTTTGCAATATCAACAAGAACAAGAAACCCAGCAAAATCAACTCACTTCCCTCAGCACTCAGCACTCAGCACTCAGCACTCTCATAGCTGAAACTCAAGTTAGTTTGAAAAAAATGGAAGAAAATTTAGGAGAAGAGAAAAAGAAACGGGATACAACAGAAACCGAAGTGCGATCGCTCCTATTGCGGCAACAACAACTACAATGGGAACTAGAGAAACTCCAAGAAACCCAGGAAAAACGCCGGGAAGAATTAACAGCACTGCAAACCCAATTGCGAGAATTAGGTGCAGACTTACCAAGTCCCCTCCCAGAAGTTCCTAATCAAGTCGATTTAGAAGAACTGCAAAAAGAATTGCGGAGTCTATCCAAACGCTTACAGGCAATGGAACCTGTAAATATGTTAGCGTTAGAAGACCATGAAAAAGTCCAAAGCCGTCTCCAAGAACTCACAGATAAACTGCAAACATTAGAAGCAGAACGCACAGAATTACTTTTACGAATTGAAAACTTTACCACCTTACGCCAAATTGCCTTCAAAGAAGCTTTCGACGCAGTAAACGAAAACTTCCAAACTATTTTTGCCACCCTTTCCGACGGTGACGGCTACCTACAACTTGATAATACAGAAGATCCCTTTAACAGTGGTTTAAACCTAGTCGCACACCCCAAAGGTAAACCTGTACAAAGATTGGCTTCTATGTCTGGAGGAGAGAAATCTTTAACAGCATTAAGTTTTATCTTTTCCCTACAACGCTATCGTCCATCTCCATTTTACGCCTTTGACGAAGTAGATATGTTTTTAGATGGTGCAAACGTCGAACGATTAGCCAAAATGATTAAACAACAAGCAGAACAAGCCCAATTCATTGTTGTGAGTTTGCGCCGTCCGATGATAGAATCAGCGCAACGCACAATCGGTGTAACTCAAGCTAGAGGCGCATATACTCAAGTTTTGGGGATTAAGTTAAGTGACAGATGATATGGCTAAAAATGCTATAAATTAACCCCTTTTTCTGCTAGTAACTGTCTTAATTTAGCTAATTCTGCTTCGGCTAAATCTGCCCGGTGTTTTTCCTGTTCTGCGCGGTGTTTTTCCTGTTCTGCGCGGTGTTTTTCCTGTTCTGCGCGGTGTTTTTCTTGTTCTGCAAGTTGTTTTTCTTGTTCTACTGGTGTAGGCAACCAGTTATTATCTCGATCATACCAACGTAGCCACAATCTGGTTAATCCTTGATATTCTCCATGCCATAATCCTAAACCCAATTCTGCTTCTTCTAACCATACTCCTAGTCCATTGATGGGCAAAGGTTGATAACGACTCATTACCAACCCGAAACAATTAAACTCATCTCTATAACGGTTATAAACAAAATAATAAGGGATTCTCAGGATTTGTTCATAAACAGACCATTTATTAGGAGGTTGATTAACTTCCCTTAAACTTCTCCCTAAATCTTCCGCTTCTGTACCTGGTGATACCAATTCTATAGCGACAAAAGGATTTACTCCCTCCTGCCAAGTAACGTAACTTAATCGGAGTTCTGTTTCTTGATAAAATCGAGATACCCCCAATACTGCAAACCAATCTGGGCGTTTATACCATTGGGTATGGCGGGAATCATAATATAAGTTTAAATCACTACCTGTAAATACATTATCTTCAGTATAGTTGGGCGGACGAAATGTACTGCGTAGTAATTCTGGTTGTAATAGGTGAAATTCATCTGGCAATCCTGGTTCCTCCTGATTTTCACTAGGTAAATCATACATAGTTGGCAATACTTCTTGAGGAGATAATGGTGGATCTATTTGATACATGATTGATTAGCTCCTTGCCTTAGCGTCGCTGATTGAAGATATTGTAATTTAAGAATTATCTTCAGATACGTGAAACTTGAATATATGTGGATATGCTCAGATGTAGTGTGCCGCTTCTATCTCTAAGAATAAAATGTCCACAATTTGTGCATTTAAACTTATTATAAGCACCTAGCTTAACATAGACGTGACCAAAGCTCACATCTTGCACTAAAATCATGAGATAACAGGCACAGTTTATAGTAGTGAGTTTGCGTCGTCCGATGATAGAGTCAGCACAATGCACAATTGGCGTAACTCAAGCTAGAGGTGCTTATACTCAAGTTTTAGGTATTAAATTACAATCATCCGATCATTGAACTAGTTAAGAGTAGTTTATAGCGATCAAATTATTAGCATAACGATTTATCTACCATTGAATTAACTTCTTTGAGTGTTGTTCCATAAAATAATACGCATAAGATTTTCGTTTAATGTCTCAACTTTGGCATTTTACAGAAAAATTCTGGATATAAGCGAGAAATAAGCTCAAACTCTGGATATCGACAATATCCAGAGTTTTTATTGCTATTATCTATAATGTTATGGTACCGTGTGGCGGCTCGTGATTATTTCATTACCTCAGTTAAGCTCAACATAACCAGTGTAATATCTGGGTATATTTAGACGGAAACTTTCCGTCTAATAACTAGTTAGCTGGCTTCCAATCTAGGTTGAGACAGTCCAGCCAGACCATCTGTCAAAATTCAGTGCTATTATCACCTTGAAGTTACTGTAAGGCTTTGCTTCGAGGTCGTTTTTGGGACGATTATTGAGATTAGGATTTAGAGAGCCGTATGGTTAACGAAGAAGCAGTTTTAGAGCTAAGGAGACGCACTCGGAACTGTCAAGCACTTACAAGAGCTAATTTACTGTTGGCAAATCTTTGGTCGTCTACACACCTTTATATAGGTCTTCCAAACACAGCATTAGCAACATTAGCCGGGGTTTCAGCACTTTCTGATCTTGGTGTCCCTAAAACTCTGACAGCTCTACTCTCAATCACTGTTGCTGTTTTAACAGCCCTTGTTACCTTCTTGAATCCCACTGCAAAGTACAGTTCCTATCATTCTGCTGCTCAGAGGTATCAAGCTGTTGCTGATAAGTATTTGATACTTGCCCTTAAATCTGAAAACATCCTGGAGCAAAACCTATTAGATGAGTTGGCTATTTTGAATGGTGAGTACAACAAAGTTATGGAATCTTCGCCTGTTGTTCCCTCTTGGGCGTATAAAAAAGGTAAGCAAGACGTTCGTTTCAGCGTAGAATCTACTATCAAGTAACGACTCAAGAATTGAGTAATCCAAAGGAGGTTTGAGAGGTCTTATGATGTGTTGCCAGCTAAAACTTCATGGCAGGGAACGGACGAAAGCCACTAGTGAGTTGCCAAAGTGCGATAGCGAAGCGCTCCGTAGTGCGATCGCCGATCTTGTAGGGTGCGTTACATTTCATTAACGCACCTTATTTTTAATTGAACAAAAGCGATTTTTTCGGAGTAACTTCTCAAGAGAAAGTCAAAATCATATCAATGCGATCGCTCGTATATTAGATTGATGAATTGCGATCGCTTGTAGGTTAGATTGATCAAGTGAGATCGCTCTTAGGTTAAATTGATAAAGTGCGATCGCTCTTAGGTTAAATTGATAAAGTGCGATCGCTCGTAGGTTAGATTGATCAAAGTGCGATCGCTTGTAGGTTGGATTGATAAGGTGCGATCGCTCTTAGGTTGGATTAATAAAGTGCGATCGATTGTAGGTTAGATTGATAAAGTGCGATCGCTCTTAGGTTGGATTTATAAAGTGCGATCGCTCTTAGGTTGGATTTATAAGGTGCGATCACCGGTAGGTTGGATTTATCCCACATTCAGCATGAGTAAATATACTCAAAATATTTTCCCCAGCAGGTTATTTTGTCAAAAAAAGAATTTCATAAAACAGCTAAAACCCAATCATAATAACCACTTCATGCTTTTTGCTATCTAGGTCGGTATTCAATGAATTTAATCTCAAACCAACTAATTTATTGACATTATTCTCAATAAGCTTGATTCTAACTTTAGGTAGAGCTGCGATGGCTACGCCGCGCCGAAGGCATCGCCCTAATATAGAATTGCGTGTAATCGTCTGAAAGCCTTATTCTCATTGGGTTATGGATAATTCCAAAAATTCAAAAAACACCTGCGGAATGTGGGTTGGATTACTCTTACCCACTCAAAACAGAAACCACTGAAAGTCACGACAGATAGAAGTCAGCAACTTACAGCGGTTTCTTTGTAGGAAGATAATTCAATAAAATGGGAAAATCCGAATTAACTACATCAACTAAGGTGCATACTATTCGCAATCTACTAATCAGAATTGTGCATCCTTTATTCCAACTAGGCAGGCATTTCTGGTTGTGCGTTCAAAGACCTCCAATAACAACTTGATGAGATTAAGGCGAAAACACATTCACAGGAAGCAACAACCTAAAAGAGATTGCGAGGACATTAGAGCAGAAGGCACAGGCTCTAAGTCAGCCGGGTTGGTTTAAACTTTTAATCTTTCTGTACCCTGCTCTTAATCTATCATGAGTTTTTTTATCTGTGGAGTATATTTACTAAACTTGAAATTCATTAATCTATCGCAACAATTATGGAATCTTCCTGAAGATTTTTGATAATTTCTATAGCCAGCTTGTGAGTAGGTTGGCGTTAAAAATTGTCGTTGGGATAAGCCAGGAGGTAGGGTGCAAGGGGAAAAAGGGTTTTATTCTGCCCACCTACTCATAGCAGACGTTCCACCGGAACGTCTCTACAATCATTTTCACTCCTATGTCTAATAAGAATCCGATAGCAGCAAACTAAGCAACCAAAATAAAATCACTGATACTGAGAGTGATATCAGGATTACCTAAATAAGCAAACTCAAACACTGCCGCCGCATTCAAAACATTACCATTTTGATTATAGAAAATACTGCCAGTTTCTTGACTATAAACAATGCGGGCAGTACTAGGATCTACCAACCCATCATTTGCAACCACTGCAAAATTGGTTAACGCCTGTCCCACCGCATTAGTAATGGCAGTGAATGTAGCTTTACTCAAAGCAATCTTATCTTGTCCAACAGCAAAATCGGTAATCAAATCAACACCTAAATTAGTGTTAAAAACTCCATTTCCTTGGAAACGATATTCATCAACACCAACTCCTCCTGTGAGAACATCATCACCATTACCTCCCCAAAGAGTATCGTTTCCTGCTAAACCTTGCAGTTGGTCATTTCCATCACCACCAACAAGCAGGTTATTTAACGAATTACCTGTCAGACGATCATTACCGTTACCACCTGTGGCGTTTTCGATGACATTATTAGCAGAAAGAACGAGTTTAAGATTACTATTGACAGTTTGTGTAGTAGTTGTACCAAGATTTACTTTGATGGCAGCAGTAGTATCAGTCAAGTCAAGAGTATCAATACCACCTGTTGCTGTTTCTACAACCCTATCTGTCCCTAAAGCGGAATTGGCAACAAAAGCATAAGTATCGTTACCATTTAAACCTGTCAGAATGTTATTAGCACTATTACCTCTGAGGACGTTATCGTTGACGTTACCTTTACCATTAATAGCCGTTGTTCCTATTAAAGTCAGGTTTTCTACACCTGCGGCTAAAGTAGTGGTAGTGGAGGCATTCAGAGTATCAGTAATGGTTGTAATGGCGCTGGCTTTAGTCCCCAAACTGGCATTAGTGGGAGAACTCAGCGTCACAGTAAAGGTTTCATTCGGTTCATTAATGGCATCATTGATAATGGGAATGATGATGGATTGAGTTGTTACCCCTGGGTTAAAGGTCAAAGTTCCTGTTTTGCTGGTATAGTCTGAACCTGCTATGGCTGTACCGTTAACAGTTGCATAGTTCACCGTAATAGTTTGGGTGCTGGTGTTGGAAAGAGTAACGGTATAAGTGACGTTTTGGGGGTTGGTTTGACCTTCGACTATAGTTTGGTCAGCACTGAGGTTAATAGTTATAGATGATGTTTCATCATCATTAGTAATAGTTCCGCTTACCGCAGCAGTTGTACCAACGGTGTAACCTGTACCTGAAGCTAAAGTTAAAGCTACGGTTTCGTTAGCTTCAACTGTGGTATCTGCGGTGGGGTCTATTATTAGAGTTGCTGTGCTGGAACCAGCTGCAAAGGTGATGGTTTTTCCTGTTCCTGGTGTTGCACCTGTGTAGTCTGTACTAGCTGCTGTACCAGTGATGCCATAGTTAACGGTGAGGGCATTGGTGGTACTTCCCGTGCGGGTGAAGGTGTAAACTAGATTGCCGGTTCCATCTTCCGTAACGCTGGCAGGAGATACAGCTAGGGTAACGCTGGGTAATGCTACATCATCGTTAGTAATAGTTCCGCTTACCGCAGCAGTTGTACCAATGGTGTAACCTGTACCTGTAGCTAGAGTTAAAGCCACGGTTTCATTAGCTTCAACAGTGATATCTGCGGTGGGGTCTATTATTAGAGTTGCGGTACTGGAACCAGCTGCAAAGGTGATGGTTTTTCCTGTTCCGCGTGTTGCACCTGTGTAGTCGTTGTTGCTTGCTGTTCCACCGATGCTGTACTTGATGGTGAGGGGGTTGGTAGTACCTCCGCTGCGGGTGAAGGTGTAAATTAGGTTTACTGTTCCATCTTCCGTGACGCTGGCAGGAGATACGGCTAGGGTAATATTGGGTAAAGCTACATCACCAATAGTGATGATTTGATCAGAAAATTGTACTTTTTCGACACCATATAATGTATCTATACCATCACGATTAGCTACTGAATCGGTAATTGTGAATACTCCTGCGTTATTGGTAATTTGATATTGGGAAAGAGTACCTGAATAAACAGCTGTATCACTTCCTTCACCTCCATACAAGATGTCATTACCAACACCACCGACTAATCTATCATCTCCCTGTTCACCAAATAAACGGTCATTTCCTCCACTACCTTGTAGAATATCGTTGCCCAAACCGCCGAACAAATCATCACTGTTGCCAGTACCCGTTATGGTATCATTAACCACAGATGTGCTGAAAATAAAGTCACTGGCTGCTAGTTGACTGCTACTCAAGCTATTGATTCTCAATCCATAACCATAAATGGAACTAGAAGAGTTGTTATAGCGGGCTACAATGACGGCATTACTTAGAGAATCATCACTGATGAGATACGAGAGTGTCTGATAGTCAGCAATACCAACAGATCTGAGGTCAATTTTATCTTCTCCTTGGACAAAATCAGTGACTACATCTAAGTCTTGGGAAATAGTAGAACCATTGAAATATTCAAAGACAAATGTATCTAGTCCTGTGCCACCATAGAAGGTATCAGAACCTGTTCCGCCAAGGAATCTATCATCTCCCTGTTCACCAAATAAACGGTCATTTCCTCCACTACCTTGTA
>NZ_JAYGGY010000109.1:26057-40497 GCF_034931625.1 Anabaena cylindrica UHCC 0172
GACTACATCTAAGTCTTGGGAAATAGTAGAACCATTGAAATATTCAAAGACAAATTGATCTTGTCCTGTTCCACCTGTGAGGGTATCAGAACCTGTTCCCCCGAATAATTGATCATTTCCACCTTGTCCAGAAAGTGTATCATTACCGCCTAAAGCTTGAATGACATCATCTCCAGAAGTTCCTGTAATATTGTCACTACCTGATGTTCCGGTGAAATTCTGCTGTTCTACCTGAATAGTTTGCCCATTTACAGTAATGGTTGCTGAATCATCTTCTGCTTGCAAAGCTTGTAAGGTGGCATCATCTAGATTATAACCCTGTACTAACTCAGCAAAAATCGCTCCTTCGTCTCCTGCACTATCCGTCAGATTAATTTGAACATCTACAAAATGCCCAATTTCTTCTAATAAAAGCGCACTAATAGCTGCTGGTGTGGCTGTAGCAACAAAGGTATCTGATAGATAAATCTTATTTGTGCTACTGGTATAAGCTCCATTAGCATTACCAAAAATGCTGCTATCAAGAATTTCAATTTGCGGAATTTGACTAAAATCACCAGTTTGCCACTGTAAACGAAGAATTTCCGCTATTCTACGGTTGTATTGCATACCAAAAGCGGTATCAAAAACCTGCCAAAAGCTGTCTAAACTAGAAAATACGCTCAGTTGATTGTATGTTAGCGTCAGAGTAGAGTTTAGTAAAGGATTCATTAAGATAGAGCTTGTATGTATTTTCCACATTCTAACCTTGCTTATTTTTTTTATGTATCACAAAACCTTAACTAAACGAAGTCTCGCTATTACTTTATTCTATCAATAATCTAATATTGAATAGCTTATGCTATGTGTTGCAGTTTGATATTATCATCCCCTGGCAAATCTGCAATCGTGGGTGCTACCTTAAGAATGCGATCGCTTTACCTAGACGATAAACTATCGCTTAAGGCACCATCAATAAAGTTTACTGAAGATTATTAATAATTTTCTATAGCCAGCTTATAGCGAACTGACAAGTCAGCGCTCGCGCGATCGCACATCCTGAAAAATAGGCACAATCAAAGCATCTATGCTGAGTATTCCCAAAAACTTCCTCAACTCAAATCAAACACCCCACAGTGGCTACCATTGGGATGGTACAAACCGCCGCTTCTTTGAAGGTTGGTATTATCGCGTCACATTGCCCGAAATTCGGCAAACATTCGCCTTCATGTACTCCATCGAAGATCCAACTGGTGGGAAGCCTTACAGTGGCGGTGCAGCCCAAATCCTGGGCATAAATGATGAATACCTCTGTCGTACCTTTCCTGATGTTAACAAATTTTGGGCTAGTCGGGATGTCTTAGCTTTAGGACATTGGGGAAAAACAAATGTTCAGGTTTCTCCCTTATATCTCCTCCCCACAGAATTTGAGCATCATGTTCAAGAAGGCTATCAAGCCACAGCTACCTTAAACCAAGGTATAATTACTGACCCTGCCACAGGTAATTATTGCCGATGGCAATATGAAATTCAACCCGTTTATGGTTGGGGTAATCAAAATAGCATTCAGCAATCAACCGCCGGTTGGCTATCATTTTCGCAGATATTTGAACCAGGATGGCAAATTTTAATGGCTCACGGTTTAGCCACTGGTTCAATAGACTGGAATGGCAAAATTTACGAATTTACCAAGGTCCCGGCCTACGGTGAGAAAAATTGGGGTGGTGCTTTTCCGCAAAAATGGTTTTGGCTCAATTGTAATTATTTTGACAACGAACCTGATTTAGCACTCACAGCGGGTGGTGGAAAACGTGGTGTCTTGTGGTGGATGGAATCTGTCGCCATGATTGGTATACACTACCAAGGTAAGTTTTATGAATTCGCTCCCTGGAACTCACAAGTACACTGGGAAATTCAGCCTTGGGGAAAATGGCAAATGCGAGCCAAAAACTCTAACTATGAGATTGAATTAACAGGAATTACTGATTTACCAGGTACACTCCTACGCGCACCCACAACAAATGGGTTAGAATTTTGTTGTCGAGATACCATGCAAGGAAAATTAAATTTAGAATTGCGTGAATTCACTAGCAGCAAATCTAAAATTATTCTGAAAGCACAAAGTCATCTTTGTGGTTTAGAAATAGGTGGAGATGGTTGGGAGAATATTTGGCAATCTTTGTAAAACTACTGCTATAATTGTAAATGCTTCACAGTTGGGGTTGTAGCTCAGTTGGATAGAGCGGACGCCTCCTAAGCGTCAGGTCGTGCGTTCAAGTCGCACCAGTCCCGTATATATAGTAGTTAGATCCAGGATATTAAGGCTGCGAAGTCTTCAGAATCTCCTTGCCCTTAGGCAGAGAGTGTCAATAGAAGTTACCTTACAGAATATGACGAAAATGATCCTGTTGGATGCCATTGTCTAAAAAATAATTTAATAAATAAATGGGTTTTAACCCCTATGATGAGTTGTCCGATCTAGGTTAGGATAATTCATCGAAGAGAGTAATCAGGAATATATCGTGATTCAATCCTTTTCAACATACAAATACTTCAAAACCTGATTTAGGTAAATTTTACCTAGATTTTTTATCCTACATAATTTTTAGAGAAAATTCTGGTCTTTGCAGACACCTGAGAAAGTCTTGAATAAGCTACTATTTACGGGTCTATCTTTACGGCTTATACCTTTTATCTTGCCAATTTTGGTGTGGTGGGGATACAAGGAAGTACAAAACCGGATTGTACATCCACAAGCCATGTTAGTTTTAGGCGGTTCTACTAGACGTTTAGAAAGGGAGAAATTCGCAGCAGATTTTGCCAAGGCTCACCCAGATATACCAATATGGATTACTGGAGGTAGTCCACCTAGATATACAAAACTAGTATTTACTAAAGCTGGAGTTGATCCCCGGCGTTTACACTTGGATTATGAAGCTGTAGATACAGTTACTAATTTTACTACGTTGGTAGATGAATTGCAAGCTCGTGGCATTAAAAGCGTTTATTTAATTACTTCCGATTTTCATATGCGTCGTGCTTGTGTCATCGGTGAGATTGTTTTGGGGAGTCGGGGTATTGAGTTCAAATCTATATCAGTTCCCTCTGAAACATCACCGGAACCTATTGAAAAAGCTATTCGTGATGGAGCTAGAGCCATCTTGTGGGTAGCAACTGGCTACACAGGTGCTGAACAAAGTAAAAAATAGAAGATAATTCTTCAGGGGGTAGGGGAGGAATTTGTTGACCAATACCCTATGCCCAAGGTTAAATTCCTAGTCGCCTAGAAAAAATCCCTGCCAACATCCCCACAATTTGATACCCTAGCTTAAACAGATTTGAGAAAAGTGAAAGCGTGGAAATTCAACTTGGGCGGGGAAAAATAGCTCGTAGAGCATACGGAATTGATGAAATTGCTCTAGTCCCTGGTAATAGAACACTCGATCCGAGTTTGGCAGATACTAGCTGGCGTATTGGCAATATTGAGCGAGAAATCCCGATTATTGCCAGTGCAATGGATGGTGTTGTCGATGTAGAAATGGCTGTGCGTTTGTCCCAGCTAGGGGCTTTGGGAGTGATTAATTTAGAGGGTGTCCAAACTCGTTATGCAGACCCAGAACCGATTCTAGATCGGATTGCGTCTGTGGGGAAAGATGAATTTGTTGCCCTCATGCAAGAACTTTATGCCGAACCAATAAAGCCGGAATTAATTGAAAAACGTATTCAGGAAATTAAACAACAAGGTGGCATTGCGGCAGTGAGTGCTACTCCAGCAGGTGCTAGTAAATTTGGTGAAGTGGTGGCCAAAGCTGGGGCTGATTTATTTTTTATCCAAGCGACGGTTGTTTCTACAGACCATTTGTCACCGGAGTCCATTATTCCGCTTGATTTAGCAAAATTTTGCCGTTCTATGCCCATTCCTGTGGCGCTAGGCAATTGTGTCACCTATGAAGTGACTTTGGATTTGATGAAAGCTGGAGCCGCTGCTGTATTGGTAGGAATTGGCCCTGGTGCTGCTTGTACTTCTCGTGGGGTGTTGGGTGTGGGTGTACCTCAAGCGACAGCGATCGCAGATTGTGCCGCAGCACGAGATGATTATTATCGGGAAACTGGTAACTATATCCCGGTTATTGCCGACGGCGGTTTAATTACAGGTGGCGACATTTGTAAATGTATCGCTTGCGGTGCTGATGGTGTCATGATTGGTTCTCCCTTTGCCAGAGCTGCTGAAGCTCCTGGACGGGGTTATCACTGGGGTATGGCAACTCCTAGCCCAGTACTGCCTCGTGGGACTCGCATTCGCGTTGGTACTACTGGGACTCTAGAGCAAATACTCAGAGGACCAGCCGGACTAGATGATGGCACTCATAATCTTCTAGGAGCTTTAAAAACTAGTATGGGGACATTAGGAGCCAAAAATATCAAAGAAATGCAGCAAGTTGAAGTTGTCATTGCTCCTTCTCTGTTAACTGAAGGGAAAGTTTACCAAAAAGCTCAACAATTGGGTATGGGTAAATAAAGTTACTGGGGAGTACTGAGTTGTGGGTTCTCCTCCTGCCTCCTGCTTCTTAGTATCTCCAAGAAATTTTTCCAGTACCTTAAACAATCACGGGAAAAATCTCATCTGTCGCCTACAATAGAGATAGCGGAGACGCATGTTTCCGTTCACTCCTCACACCACACTCCGCCCGGACTACTGTTCGGGCGGTTCCTTATCTAGCTTTTTTGCAAATGTACATTCTTTACTCCCAAGCTAATGTTTTTGCTATGGTAGAATTTTCACAAAACGCAGAAATATAATAGTTAAAGGTTTTTAGGAATGTCAGCAGCCGCAAGTGTTACAGATGATAATTTTGATCAAGACGTACTCCAAAGTGATGTACCAGTCTTAGTAGACTTTTGGGCTCCTTGGTGCGGTCCCTGCCGCATGGTGGCTCCTGTTGTCGAGGAAATTGCCATTCAGTACGAAGGTAAACTAAAAGTGGTGAAGATCAACACGGATGAAAATCCTCAAGTTGCCGGTAAGTATGGTATTCGCAGTATTCCCACATTAATGATTTTTAAAGATGGACAAAAAGTAGATATGGTTGTTGGTGCTGTGCCTAAAACTACATTAGCTAACACCTTGGAAAAATATCTTGAACCTTAAGACTAGTTTTAGTTAGTTCAGGAGTACTGATCAATTTTTGAGTGAATATTTGTCAACTATTGAAGTTAAAAGACGCAAAAATCGCGTCTTGTAAAAACTTTTTCCACAAAAGTGGGATGTTCGACAACTACCAAGGATGTATCTTTGTCAGAGGATACATCCCTATTTTGTCTTTGCCTATTCAATAATTTACACAAAAGAGTGCCAATGTATTGATAAATGACATACAAAATTTAGATAAAATATAATGCCATTGTGATGGCGATTCTCATGAATTCATCTGCATCGTTTGAAATATTAGAATCTCTCCAAGCCGATATTGTTGAGTTAATAGATCGTTTACCAACTTTAAAAAATCGGCAATTTATCCAGCAAGCACTGGCGACTATAGTGCGTTTGGCTGATGATGAAATTGACCGTCTTGATTGGAAAATATTATCTGCTGCTTTAGCAGATATGGAAGGAGGTTTTCAACTCTTTTATGGTTATCGACACGTTCGTAAAGTTACTATCTTTGGTTCTGCTCGTTTAGCGCCAGAAACACCTGAATACCAAATGGCAGTGGAATTTGCTCGTGCTGTTTCTCAATTGGGCTTTATGGTGATGACAGGTGGTGGTAGTGGTATTATGCAAGCTGGTCAGGAAGGTGCAGGAAGAGACAATTCTTTTGGCTTAAATATTCAATTACCTTTTGAACAACAAGCAAATCCTGTTATTGAGGGTGATCCTAAACTAATTCACTTCAAGTATTTCTTTACTCGCAAGCTGTTTCTGCTCAAAGAAAGTGATGCTATAGCCTTGTTCCCAGGTGGGTTTGGCACTCAAGATGAAGCTTTTGAATGTATAACATTAAGCCAAACTGGTAAATTTGGGCCAGTTCCTGTCGTTTTAATTGATCCTCCTGGTGGTGATTATTGGCGCTCTTGGAGTGAATATATTAATAAGCAATTGGTGGACAAAGGTCTTGTTAGTCCAGATGATCCTAGTCTGTACACGATTACAGATAATTTGGAAGTTGCTTGCAATGCTATTACTCGTTTTTACCAGGTTTATCACTCTAGCCGTTATGTAGGTGAGCGGTTGGTAATTCGTCTCAAACAAGATTTATCAGCTACTGAGGTAGAACAACTGAATGATAATTTCAGTGATATTCTTGTCAAAGGCAAAATTGAGAAAAGCCAGATATTGCCTCAAGAGGGGCAAGATGAAACCGCTGAATTACCCCGTTTAGTTTTATACTTCAATCAGTGGGATTTGGGACGTTTATATCAAATGATTGGGGTAATTAATGAAATGTGTATTCCTTCTCCTGAAGAAACTGCACATCCAGAAAGGAAATAGGCTCTATTACGAGGAGTTAGAAGGGAAGAAAGCAAGTTTTATCTAGAATAAGTGAAACTTGTTACACTAGATATTGATTTTTGCTGTGCTGCACTAGGGTAAGATTTTTAATTTGCCAGCTATCAATTTATTCTGTTAGCCAATTTAACACTTTTCAATACCTTTTGATTGCCAAATTTAGGACTTGTTCACAATATCTAAAAATCATTGTCATCGACTACAAAAAAATTATTCTCCAATAGATAAAGAGCAATAATTTTAGATTTGATTTATCACTGCATTCAAAGGATTTAAAAAAAATAATCCTAGAAACTTTTTGTGAATTTAACTCTAATTTTAAGTGGAGTAATTATCTAAACAATGTGATACATCCTACTTCCAAATATATCAGGACACTAGTTATGATGACTCAATGCTGATTAGGGCAAATGAAGCTTGTATAGTGAAGCTGTCGATAATTGAGTTTTCCTGATAGCAAGATAAAAAATGTGGTTTTAAGGCGCGATCGCATAACCTAAGGGAAACAAGCTACAGCGCGACCGAGGAATCTCTCTGCACAAAACAATATCAGACATCTGAACAAAGATAGAGGAATTAAATATGCTGGAATTATTAGGTTCAGGTTTGGTTTCACTTTGGCTCGATATGGCTGGGGTCAAGATCAAGCCTTTAGATGCTTTAGATGCATTGGCTTGGCAAAGTAGTCCGGGCTTTGTCATTGCCCCTGATCCCAACCCAGCGGGAGCTATGACTGTACAAGAATATCTCAAAGACCTGATTACCTCCAAGGTAGTAACCCAGAATCTCATCAAGCACCAGGGAATTTGGTTGCAGTCTGGGCCAATGCTCATGGCTAATCATCAAGGTACAATCCCTCTACCCGCCGCATCTTTAACTAAGGTAGCAACTTCATTAGCGGCTTTTAAAACTTGGGGGCCAGACCATCAATTTGAGACTTTGGTTAGCACTACAGGCTCAATGGTCAATGGGGTTGTTCAGGGCGATTTGGTGATTACTGGTAGTGGTGATCCGATGTTTGTGGGTGAGGAAGCGATCGCTCTTGGTAATGCTCTCAACAAAATCGGCATCAAGCAGGTAAAGGGAAATTTGGTGATTACTGGCAATTTCGCCATGAATTTTCAACGCAATCCCCTCTTAGCTGGTCAATTACTCAAACAAGCACTAGATCATAAAACGTGGAATCGTTCTGTGATTTACCAATATTCAATCATGCCGAAGGGAACTCCTAAACCCCAAATTGTCATTGCTGGTACGGTTAAAGTCTCACCACAGCCCAATCCTAAACAAACCTTACTGGTACGTCATATTTCTTTACCCTTAAAGGAACTAATTAAGGAGATGAATATTTACAGTAATAACGACATGGCAGAAATGTTAGCCGAGTCAGTGGGAGGTGCAAATGTAGTCAAAGCTACTGCTGCTAACCTAGCTAGGGTTCCCCAGTCGGAAATTCAGTTAATTAATGGTTCTGGACTGGGACGAGAAAATCGTATTTCCCCTAGAGCAGTATGCGCCATGTTCATGGCACTACAAAACGAAGCTTCTGCTCATAATCTGACTTTAGGTGATTTGTTTCCTATGTCTGGGTTAGATCATCGGGGAACAATGCACTCTAGACATATACCCGCTGCGACTATCATGAAAACTGGAACTCTCAGCGATGTCAGTGCTTTAGCCGGAGTTGTGCCTACACGCGATCGCGGTTTGGTCTGGTTTGCGATCATCAATCGCGGTAACAATGTGTCAAGTTTCCGTGCTGAACAAGATAAACTTTTGCAACATCTGGTAAAACAATTGCAAGTTTCCGTTGGTGTTCCTGCTGTCCTTACTCCTCACTCAGCTACACAGTCATTACCAAAATTAGGTGCAGTTCAGAGAAATGAAATTTTATATAGAAGTTAGTCATTAGTCATTAGTCATTGGTCATTGGTCATTGGTCATTGGTCATTGGTCATTGGTCATTGGTCATTGGGTTATTCGACTTCCCAACTCTCCATTTCACTCTACTGACTACCATCCTGGGGAATAATTTCTGTTAGCACTCGCCCTTTAGAACCGCCACCTTTGACAACAATATTTTCTGTTTGCAAATTCCCGATGGCTGTTTCACCTGTGAAATTTAATTGAGGGTCAATTTGACGGTAAACTATATTTCCCCGGGCTTCCAATAGTTTTTTGTCTAAATACCAAGTGAGTTTATTTGATTTTAAAGACTGACGACGTTGCCCTACTGCATTGACATTTCCTGTTAAATAAACTGTTTTTTGTGGTATTCTCATCTCCCCTTGATTTCCAGTTACAATTACATTTTCAGTCTTGTGAAAAACACGTACAGGGGAATTTGTTTTCACAATCTCTTGGTTCATATTCCAGGTCATAGAGTTACTAGTTATCTGCATAGGTGGGTCTAGTAACTCTAATTGGGCTTTTGGTTGAATAGTAGCAATTTTGGTTTTTAAATTAATTTCTGCTGCATTTCCTCGACCACGATCAGTTATTTTATTATCTTTATAGCGGTCAATTTGAATAGGGCGATCACTAATTAATTTCTCTGCTTTGACTTGCCAAATCAAATGCTCAGTTCGCATTTGCAATTGTGGATCATTAGAAATTGCAATTACTTTTCCTGTAAATTCTACTCGTTGTTCACGGGTTTTTACTCTTGCTTCCTGGGCTGTAGCTTTTAATTGTTTATGACTACCATTTAATTGATTACGAACAATTAATAAATCTTCTTGGGGTCGCCATTCTAATTCATTACCTTGCAAAACTACACCATTGATAGGATCTGTAGCCAGAATTTTACCTTTGAGCAATAGTTGTTTACCATCTTGCTGAATGTCGGCTTTGTCTGCTTTAATCGTGTAAACTACTTTGCCATCTTGATAAAGTTCACCATCAGGATTTTCAGCCTCACCAATTTCCTTTTCTTTGGTATATTTTGCTCTAATAGCTTTAACTTTCCAAATCGGTCTGCCTACTTCATCAAATTGTTCTAAAGCTACACCAAAGAAAGTCAACTTACTATCTCTATTTTGGTTAGATGCATCCTCTGTATCTGGTTTAGTAGGAGATGGAGTTCCACAGGAAAATAAACCGATGACCAAAAATAAGGTCAAAGGCAGGTAAGACCAATTTCGTGGCAAGTTTAAATTTTCCCATAACCATGAATAGAAGTGAGGGGAGTTGGTTTTACTTCCCCCCGGAAGTTTTGAATTTCTGCTTCCATTCGTCCTGCCTTTTTGATGTTGCATTATTCAGGAATTTCTAGATGTCCTTCACTATCTCGATGCTCATCCAAAAAACCCATACTAGATAAAGGTCGATATGGATAACTTTGACGGGGTGTTTTTTGGATATCTTCTTTGATGGCTTCTAAATCAATATAGCGATCGCTCACATTAATTAAGCTATCACTAGTCATCGACCGCAAACTCACCACTTCTACCCGTACACCCCGGTAGCTGACCGAATTAACAGCATAAGCCAAATCGCCGTCACCGCTAACTAAAACTGCGGTATCATAGGAATCAACAAGCGCCATCATATCAACAGCTATTTCTACATCCAGGTTAGCTTTTTTTGAGCCATCTGGCAGTTGCACCAAATCCTTAGCAATGACTCGGTAACCATTACGACGCATCCAGAGCAAAAACCCCTGTTGTTTCTCATTGGTTCGGTCTACACCAGTATAGAAAAAAGCCCGCAACAGCCTTGATCCCCCAGTTAACCGACATAAAAGCTTAGTGTAATCAATTTCAATTCCTAATTGTAAAGCCGCATAAAATAAATTTGAGCCATCTATAAATATGGCGACACGACCACGATTTTCTAAAACTTGTTCTGGTGTAAATATTGAGTCGTTTTCCAAATTATTCAACATTGTTCTCATACCTCAGTTTTTATCCCTGTTATTTTTGATAGAAATCACTAATACCATTTTGGATTTTGGTGAAGCAGCACGATCTTGGGAGAAACTCCCATGTAGCTTGCTTCCCCTTAGGGGTTGCTGTGCCACTTCATTGAGCGACGCTAACACCGTTAGGCTGATCACCCGAATGGATTGGGAATCGCTTTGTGCATTTAAGTTATGTACATCCCATCTGTCGCCATCATTTTTCTTTCTTGGTATAACTTTTACATACTTCTTAGATTGGCTTATGATAATTTTCCGGGGCTAAATAAGTTAAGCCCCGATTTAGTCTTTAAAGTCAATCAAAAATTGCAAGTACTAATCGTTTTTTAGTGGTTCTATACGTTTAAAAATTGGTTGGGGTGTACCCAACTGTTGTTTATCTGAAAGTAAGCCCCATTTGGCATGGGTAGAAAAAGGAGCAGCAATTGAACTTTCTGGTTGATCGTTAAAATTTATGCCCCATCCTAGTTGCTGATAAATATCACTGCTGATATTAGGGATAATTGGAGATAGGAGATAAGCTGCTAGTCTTACAGATTCGAGAACTGTGTACAGCACTGCTTCCACTTCTTCCTGTTTTCCTTGCTTATATAATGACCAAGGAGCTTGTTCATCAATAAACTTGTTGCTGGCTTGTACCAGCGAAAGAACAGCTAGACAAGCTTCACTGAAAGCTGGTGTCTCATAAGCTTGTTTCACCTGATCCCCTAGACGTAAGCCAATCGCTTTTAAAGGATTCTCAGCCGGAATAACTTCTGGAGCGATTGCAGGCACTTTACCAGCGCAGTATTTTTTCACCATGTTCAAGGTGCGATTTAACAAATTACCTAAATCATTTGCCAAATCTGCATTTAAAACATTAATGAACCTAATTTCATTAAAATCTCCATCCTTGCCAAATTCGATTTCCTTAAGGAAGTAATAACGAACGGCATCACTACCATAGCTTTGGACTAATGCGATAGGATCAAGGGTATTACCCAGAGTTTTCCCCATTTTTTGACCATCTTTAGTCAAAAATCCATGGCCGAATACTCGCTCTGGTAAGGGTAAATTAGCTGACATCAGCATTGCTGGCCAGTAAACTGCATGAAAGCGCAATATATCTTTACCTATCAGGTGGAGATTAATTGGCCACCATGTTTTTAAAGCGTTGTCTAAAGTCGGTTCTGCACCTGGTTCTAATAATGCGGTGACATAACCAAGTAGCGCATCAAACCAGACATAAAGTGTATGTTTGGGATCTACGGGTACGGGAAAACCCCAATCTAAATTTACCCGCGAAATCGAAAAGTCTTGCAAACCTTGACTAACAAAGCTCAGGACTTCATTGCGGCGACTTGCTGGCTGGATAAAATCTGGTTTAGACTGATAGAATTCCTCCAGCTTGGTTTGATACTTGGATAAACGGAAAAAGTAGTTCTGCTCGTCTCGCCACTCTACTTCCTTGCTAGTATGTATAGGGCAACGTTTGCCATCTAGCAGTTCTCGTTCTTCTTTAAATTCTTCACAGGATACGCAGTACCAACCTTTTTGTTGTCCTTGGTAAATATCGCCATTTTCCCAAACTCGCTGAAAGAATTCTTTAACAATTGCATGATGATTCGCAGCGGTGGTGCGACTAAAGCGATCGTATTGAATATTCAGAACTTGCCACAAGTTAAGGAAACTGGGTACTATTTGATCACAAAATTCTTGTGGTGCTTTTCCTAAATTTTCTGCTGAACGCTGAATTTTTTGCCCATGTTCATCTGTACCCGTAATTAGCAGTACTTGATGTCCCAATAAGCGTTGAAACCGGGCTACTACATCCGCAGCTATTGTTGTATAAGCACTACCAATATGAGGAACATCGTTTACATAGTATAAAGGTGTTGTCAGTACAAAGGTATTTTTTGTTTTATTCACTAGATTCATGTAAATTAAAAAAACAAATCAAATTATTAACAAGAAAAAATTCATGAGTTACAGGAATGGCAACTTTTGCATTCTGAATTACTTCTTCATACAATTTTCTTAGTTAATCCTGCAAAACCAAGCAATTATATAACATTGCTACTATTTTTGCCAGCAGCAATTTAATATTAGCAAATTTCTCGACTCCAGATTTTTTTTGTAGGATCTAGAAAATCGGCTAATTTATCGCAAATTTTAGGATAGTAGTTGCTAATAATCATGGTAAAAGCTGTTGCTTCCATTGATTGTTACTGTTTAGCATTATTTTTCATGTAGATGTTTCGCTATTACAGTATATTTCAGCAGGAATTTTCTCATTTGGTATTGTGGGCAAATTTATCATGATTTAGCTGTTTTTTAGTAGTAATCGCTTCCCTGAAAGAGATAAACATTGGTGCTTTCCTCATCAGGAGATTAAGTGTATTATACTCTTCATGTTTTCAGGATAAATGGCTAAAGCTACGGTCAGCTATTTCCAATTATCAATTACCCATCGTGAGTGAATTTATGAAGGGTCGATGAAGTGCTTTCATTCATTTCTATATAATTCATTGAAACTTTACTTAATTCTGTAATCAGGGTTTCAGAGTTGGCTATTTTTTGTCTAGAAAAGTTGATTTTTGTGATTTGAGGTGGCTATGCTGGAGGTAAAAGGCAAAAATTATTGAATGAAAGGATTTTGTATTATATTTGTTCATGTCCAATCTAAACTTTGTTTCTTCCCATTTCCCTATCTCCCCATCAGTGCAAGTGAAAGTGTAAAGTTAAACAAGGTTAATAAATAAAGATATACACCTTGGTAAAATGGCAGACGTTAAACTTAAACCTTGTTTCCTGACTCCCAAACGCATACAACCAGAATATCCGCTGTTTGTCTATTTACCAGGAATGGATGGAAGTGGTCAACTGTTGCGATCGCAAACGGCTGGTTTAGAAATTGCCTTTGATGTCCGTTGTTTGGCGATCCCTAAACAAGACCTCACTACCTGGGAGGTGCTAACGAAGAACGTTTTAGACTTGATTCACGCAGAATTAGAAAAAAGCTGTCACCGTCCAGTTTACTTATGTGGAGAGTCTTTTGGCGGTTGTTTGGCTATGAAAGTCGCTACCCAATCACCACATTTATTTAAACGCATTATTTTAATTAATCCAGCTTCAGCGTTTCAATTGCGTCCTTGGCTGAACTCGTTATCGCAACTAACTGACTTCGTGCCATCATGGTTTTATGATGTTGGTGCATTGGGATTATTACCATTTTTAGCATCGTTATCCCGTATGTCTAGTAGCGATCGCCATGAACTACTCAAAACTATGCGTTCTCTCCCCGCAGAAACGGTAAATTGGCGTTTGTCGTTATTGCGAGAGTTTCAAGTGGAAGAGGAAAGATTGCAGCAACTGACACAACAAGTATTGCTGATTGCTGGAGGGAGCGATCGCTTGTTACCTTCCGTGAGTGAGGTAGAACGATTAGATAATATTTTACCAAATCCCAAGAAAGTGATGCTCCCTGATAGTGGACACGCCTGTTTGTTAGAGGAAAATGTCAATTTGTATGAAATTCTTCAAGATAATGAATTTATAGAAACTGTAAAACACAGTCATGTTACTAGAATTTAAGGTAGAACAAATGAGCTATTAAGCTAAATATTGTTCCGCTTTTAATTTAAGCTTATCCCCTTGTAATATCACTTGATCAATATAATCTTTAACCTCCATGTAAGGTTGTCTAAAATTAATTTTCTCTGATTGAATTGCTCTCCTTGTGCTTTGTCTTAGTTGACCAGCCCATTTACGTTTACCAAACAAATCTAGTCCTACTGAAATGATACTATCAGGAGTAGTCTGTATAGCCTGTTGATTAATTTCTTTAATGGCTAAATTAACCTCTTTTTTAATAGCCCTTAATTGCTTTTGAATTAAATTAATATTTTTAACCTGTAACCTAACTGATTTAGGATTATCCAAGGTTAAAGTCATTTGTTGTTGTAGGTGATAAATTTGTAATTTAGTTTCTGGTAAGTTCATACAGCACTTCCCGCTGTTATGAGGTACAGTTAGTAATAATAAAAAGATGATTT
>NZ_JAYGGY010000110.1:0-39261 GCF_034931625.1 Anabaena cylindrica UHCC 0172
TTCAGGCTCTATCCCTTATGAAACAAGCTGTTTAACCACCTTGTCACCCGTTAAGCATCCCATCATTAACCGGATTTTGCCTTGGTTGTGTAGCATTGCCCCTAAACCCCGCGCTACTTTACTTAATATGGCACTGCTAAAAAAGCCTGATTTTCTGTCATATTGGATGGCAGATTCTAGAGCAGGAATATAGAAGTCAGCAATAGTATTGTGGGTGTTGCTGGAGTAGCTAATTTTCCAAGAGGTATCGCGTAGAGTTTTCAATTTTCTAACCTGTTAATGTTGACTGTTAATATTGTTTTTATGATTATGTTTTTATTAATAAACATTAGGATTAATATATATTTGGTATTTGTAGTTCGTTATCCACAGGGGTATCATCAGAATCGGGTAATTCTGTCGATGAAGGTAGGCATTCCAAGGAGTTGTAGTTATTTATACATAACTTTTAAGTGAAGATAAAAAACTGTTACTACAAGCTAACGCTCACATCAAATTTTAGCAAATAAATACTACAATGATTGAAGAAGCAATCTTTTGGTGTAATCGTGATGCAATCAATTTTCTGGAGTATAGAAGAAGTAGCTATTCGAGCTAAACAGTTTTATGAAAACGGTATTCGTCAAAATGTCGAGTATGGTGACAATATTGGTAAGATGATTGTGATTGATGCAGAAACTGGTGAATATGGAATTGATCCAACTGGTGTAGAGACAGCGTTAAAGTTAAAACAGAAAAACCCTAATGCTAGATTGTTTACTATACGGATTGGTTACGATGTTGCTGTAAGTTTTGGTGGTGCAATAATGGAGCATACATCTGAATGATTTATGGAAAAATTAGCGATGGTAGGGCAATAATTCCAGTGGTTTTTCGTTTACCTTCGCAGCCAGATTTTAATTTAAATTTTGTTATTGATACTGGATTTAATGACCATCTTACTTTACCACCACAGGCAGTTAGTGCGATGAATCTTCCCTTATATTCTAGTACCGAAGCCAGATTAGCAGACGGTACTCAAGCTTTATTATCTATACATTTGGCAACAATTGTATGGGACGGTGTAGAAAGATTAGTTCCAGTTTTAGCTGCTGGCTATAAACCTTTAGTAGGAACTTCTCTGATGGCAGGATATCATCTAGAAATTGATTTTCAAGATAATGGTTTAGTTTCATTAGAAAAACTCTAATCGAGTCGTTACGATTGTAGTCAAATATAAATTTTGGAAAAATTGCTATTTTAAAAAATGTTCGGTAGTGGGAGCATCTTGCTCCCTGGTTGATGAACAACCCTAACCAGGCTTAATCATAAAATAATACTAACCAGGCTTAATCATAAAATAATACAAACGCGGGCAAGATGCCCGCACTACAATTACAATTAAAAAATTTATCAAAATAAACTCAATTGTCCCCCCTGATTATCTAATGGTATCTCAGTTTGTTGGTAGGAGACTTTGGCTTTAATTTCATCCATTGCTAACCACAAGTCTGATAGGGCTTTTTCTTCCAAGATGCGTTTCTTTTCATCTTTGATGTGGGGAATTACTTTTAAAGCTACTTCAAATGTTCGCATAAAGGAATCATTGCTAACTAATCCTGTATTTTTGAGAAATCTCCGCACTGGTTCTGTATTTTCTTCTGCTTGGTAAATGGCAATAATGGCATGAAGTCCATCTACTAAATATCTGCCAGAAAATTCTGTATCAATGGTAGAAAAGGCGCGTTTTTTTAAGCGTTGTTCTGGGGTGAGTAACTTACAAAAGCCACTACCAGAATCTAGTAATTTATGGGTTTTAACTAAATCGGAAACATCAAAACCACCGACAGCTAAAGCTAATTGTCGGGCTTCATCAAAGGGAAATTCCCGCGCTTCAAAGGTATCCCAAGCGAGGATATACCATTGGGTGAGGGGGTCTATGCCGTTAAAATCTTTACCTGCTAATAGCTTTTCTAGTCGGTATGCAACGATCGCTTGACGCACTTCTTCAAAGGCGGCTTTGGGTTCTACTGGGTTGCCAGCACTGTCGAGGATGGAACTGTAGCGGGTAAATACGCTTAATGCACTACCAAAGGCTGTTAAGCATAGGTCAATACCTGGGGGTTTGAGGCGACGGCGCGGGTCTGCTACTCTGTCAGCAGCGGGACGGCTATCTGCTGTTAAGGATTTTTCGATTTCTGGGGCTTTCTCAAACACGATATTACGCACTTCTATGCGGACATCATCCCACCATGCTTGTTCGGCGTTGGGTTGACGTTTGCGACAGACTAAAAGCACGGTGCTGGATACGGCGTTTTTCTGTGCTTGGTGGAGGTTTTGGGGGTTTTCGGTGCTGACAGCCCATGAAGCGGTGATTTCAAAGCCTGCGTCTATCAGGGATTTGGCTAGGACATCCCATGCACCGGAGTCTTTATGGTTAAATTGGACTGTCATTACGCCGTCGTCCCGTAATACGCGGTGGTATTCGGCGAAGGCCATGGCCATTTTGGCTTCGTAGTCTTGATAAGCAAGTTCTTTGGGTGAAATACCCATGTTACGGAAGCGTCCTAAATTGGCAACAGCTTCTCGTTCTTTGTCGGTGAGTTCTAAGTAAAATAATTCGGGAAAGATATCGCCAAGGGTGCGTTTTAGCCAAACGTAGAAAAAATCTGAAATTTCAGCATAAGGAATTGTGTCGTAATAAGGTGGATCTGTGATAACTGCATCTACAGAATTATCAGGAATATGTGTTAAGTTATCTGCTGATGCTGAATCTATTTGAATTGTTTTTTGATCATGAATTTCAAATCCTGGGATATCTTTTGAACTAAGCTTAGTTCCTAAAAGTGAACAAAGAGCTACAAAATCTGAAGTTACAGCATCCGCACATGAATTCCATAATTCACCAACACCATTAAATTCTGGATAATTCCAAATTAAATTTAGTGCGTGTTGCGTAGAAACTCTTTGAGAATGACATCTGCTAGATTGCCATATACACAATCTGGCATTTTTATCAATACATCTATCTAATACTAAAGCTAAATAAGTTGAAATAGCCTCAAGTCGTGCTTGATAATCTTTCTCTAACTCCGCTATTAATTTCTCGTGTTTCGAGTTATTTTCAGATTTGAATTCTGTTGTAATTGATATAATTTTCTCTTTTTTTTCTTTTTCATATTCTTTCTGAATCAGACTTTTTGCTTCATTGATAATCTTTGCGTAAGCCACAAGCGTTACTAATTGACGTGGATTAAAATATTTGTCCCAAGTAGTTAATCCATATCTATATGCCATCATGTACTGAGGGTTATCACTACAAGATTCATCAGGAACTAAATAATTATTATCTGAACTTATATATAGCTCTTTATATCTTTTTTCAGCTAAATTATAACCAAGTACATCACTTTCAGTTGGAATTCTGAATTGCAGAATTTCAGAACCTATTCGATAAAGAACAGCATATAATTGGTGATTTAAACCGATTTTTTGGGCATAATCAATTAAATATTCTTGCTCAATAGTGTTGGAGCAGTTAGGACACTTTGTTACACTTCTTGATATAGTTTTGTAATTATCTGGATCATATTCACCATAATCCGTTTGAATAGTTGTTCCCTTTCCTTTTCTTCCCTTAATTAATTCAAAATCAACCCGCTTATTCTCAGGATTAGGAATTGGCTTTACTGCGTACCAATCACTTGTAACTTTTCTCTCCTGTCCTTTTCCTGCATAATTACTAGTGTTACTTAACCACCAATTAGGACTTAAAGGAACAACAGACTCACAACTTGGACAAACAACAGTATGCGCCCATAAATAATTTTGTACCGTTTCCCCAGGTAAAGAAGGGAAAAATTCAGCCAACCTTTTTTCAGCTTCATCACCTACCCACTTCACCCATTTATCAATATCCTGCTGTAAATCTGGTCCAAATTTTAAAGGATATTCCATAGCTGCTTTCATCGTCACCACAGCCACAGGATTCAAATCAGAAGCCAGCACATTTAACCCATATCTCGCAGCTTCAAAAGGGATACTTCCACCACCTGCAAAAGCATCTAAAACTGTAGGTGTACGAGTTCCCCAAATTTGCTCACAATAATCATGTACCTTCTTAATTCGCACAGCAGTAGGAGGAGTTTTGTAGAGCTTAACTTCCTTCCCTTGTTCTAACCCCAACAAATATTCAAACTCCTCCATTGACACATCTGCGGGTAACAAAGAAGCCAACACACTAGCACGACTAAAAGACAATGGTTTGCGAGAATACCAACGATGTAACCCCTTAAAAGGATTTCCCCCATGTTCATAGTAAACCTGTTCATTGAGGAGTTGTACAGGCATTCTTTCTTCTATGAATAAATGGGGACGTTTGGGGGTAGGGTTAGACATGGAAGTGTAGATATCCTGGTATTAATTGATATATTGTAATAGAAATGGGTGGTTTGTCAATTAAAATATAGCGGTTTGCCAATTAAAATATAGTCAGCGAGACGCTGGCACTACCATATTAATAATAAATAAATAAATAAATAAATGAATGTAGTGCGAGCATCTTGCTCGCTATTGTTAAATAATATAAATGAATATAGGTAAGTAGATTATTTTTGGGTTTATAGATATAGGGGGCATTTTGCCCCCACTACATACAAAATTGCTGCAATTTAAAAATTAAAATCTATCCCATAAAAAATGATATTCATCAGGTGTATTTGATAATCCAGCTTTAACAGGATTTTGCAAAATATATTCCCATTTATTTATAAATTCTTGTTCATTTCTCATCTTTTCATCATACCTACCATCCTGCCAAACCTTGCCAATATGCAGCATAACATTAGGTATTTGTTTCGCACTATAGCTTTTAATGCTATGTAAAATACTACCAACTGACCAAAATTCAGTTTCATCTTTGAACAAAGGTTCAATTAATAAATGTACATGATCTGGCATAATTACTACAGCATATAATTTATATCTTTGATTATCAAAATATTTACAACATTCTAATACAACTTGTCGCGCTGCTGGAGTTAGTTCTAATCTTTCCCAAGTTACAAAAGTGATAAAATATTTAGCGTGAGGTTTTTCTAAATGGGGTAGTTGTTTTTTAAATTCCATTTTATAAATCTCGCTTTTTTATCGCATAAAATAACATAATCACGGGTATTTTACCCTCATGTAGTGCGAGCATCCTGCTCGCTTTCTATATACTTTCTATATATACATTAAATACATAATAGACATCTCCAGAAATTAAATATGCGTGACCTGAAACCCCTGTAAAGACGTTCCATGAAACGTCTCTACATTCTTTTTTGGAGATGTCTAATAGGTTAAGATACAGCACATTCTATATACAGCACATTCCATCTGCACGAGGTACACCAATAGCGAGCATCTTGCCCGCACTACATTACAAATTATTCCTGCTTAATTGCACTGATTAAAATTCCTAAAATCTTTTTCACATCCTTGATATAATATTCAGTTAAATCAATAGAAACTACTTTATCTTCTAGCTTCAAAAACTGCCAAATAGTACCGATAGTTACAGCACCATAAATAATTTTAATTGCATTTTGTTTCTGTTCATTAAACAATTGAGCAGCCAACATTTCAGCTATACATTGAGCCAAACCTGATTTCAAATTTTCATTTTTACTTTCTACCAATGTAATTACAGGTGCGCGGACAAAAAGCTGCTCTTTAGAAAGACTAATCAGAAAATCGCAAAAACCATTTAACCCTTGTTGATTATCAACATTAAAATCTACCCCCGAAAATAAACTGATTTCATTATTTAACTTTCTTCTTACTTCCAGTAAAATCGGGCTAATTATCATTTCAGAACGGGCTTTTTCGGTATTAATTGAAACGGCTAAGTCAACATTCTCCTTGAGAATTGTTGCTAGTAAATCACTATATTCTTCCTCTGGTACATCTCCAAATAATCCTGATACTTCATTTAGTGTCAATTCAAATTTTTGAATAATTTCACTTAATTTAAAATCACTATAAGCCATTTTTGTTACCTTTAATAATTAGTTGGGAGAGGAAGTTTATTTTTACAATTGATTACTTCTCAGGTATCTTTTGAGAATCACTGGTAATAAATTCGCCTAAAATATCAACTTGATGACGATTTTCTACTATCTCTAATGTTTTTAAAATATCGCTAATTCTTTCAGCATAATCTCCTAAATTATGTTGAAGAGGTAGCAAAATTTCATATTCATCTGTGGTGTCTTTTTTTAATCGCCAAATTGCCCCAGCATCATGATAAATTCGTCCTGTTTCCTGCCACCCTGTAGCTTGGAGGTGTGCCTGAATAATATCAGGTTGAACTGTTTTGAGTGTTTGACTATCTTTGATGATAACTTTCATGGCAAATATCCAAAACTAATCCATTGAATTAGAAATTAAAAATCAAATCAAAAAACAGTCATCCGTCAACATTTGAACAAAATCAATCCCCTAATAATACTCTAATCGCTTTTAGAGCCTGACTCCGCTTTCCATTACTAATCTTAGCAAACCAATAATGGGATTCTTCATAACTCATTGCTTTGATACCTTGGGCAATATTAGCAATACGTTCTGGTTTAGAAAGTGGTTGCACCGTCTGAAACAACAAAGCTAAATTTATCCCTGTTTCCTCACTTAAAACATAAGGACTTTGGCGATTATGACTTAAAGTTTTAGGGTCATAATTATTTGCCTTTAAACAATCATAAATTGCCTGTTTTACCTGAATTAAAGCATTACCCTTTAATCTACCAATGCGTTTTGCAGAAGGACGTTTCTTTTCTCCTGCCTTTTTATAAGCACACTGGTATAATTCAACAGCAAAATTATTATTATCTGTGGGAACTATACGCAACTGAAATTCTTGCATATTTGTTGACTGTTAACCGTTGACTGTTGACTGTGAAGCGTCAACTCTTTCCTGATTTATTTTTAAAAGAGTTAAGATAAGCATTTAATTTAGGTGATAGTTCATCAATAATTGGTTTAATTTTGTCTGTTTGGGCTTGAGTTAACAACTTGCGCTGATAAGCTAGTAGTCTGTCAAATAAATTTTGACGGATAAAGGAATGAACCACGAAGGAAGAAGAAAAATCTATTTACCCGTCAATTAGTTCTTGACAGACTACTAGTCTTAACCAGTGTCTTGTTTCGTTTAAAGAACCTCTAGCTATCTTGACAAAACGTTGATTATCTTGTATGTTGTAACGTCCATTACCCTCAGCAATATTAGCACCAATACTATCTGTAGATTTCACCAATTGTTTACCAATAGTATCTTTAGCAAAATAATCCCATTCTATAACAATAAACCAAATTTCATTGGCAAGTTGTTCCGATAGTTGGTAAACGCGTAAATTTTGGAAGCTTTCCATATTTGTTCACTGTTCACTGTTCACTGTTCACTGTTAACCGTTAACCGTCAACCGTCAACTGTCAACCGTCAACCGTCAGCAGTCAACTAATACGTCAATTTTGCCATTAAATTTAACCTGTCCACCGGATTTCGGTTTAAGGCACTTTTGATATTACTTATTTCTGTTCCCTCTGGCAGAATTGGTGACAAAAATTTAAATTCTAACTTCAAGAATACATCTGCTTTGACATCTTTACTACCTAGCAAGGTATTAAGAGTATTCTGAAAACTATTAAACCCTTTATATAGTCCTTGGTACTCTAAACGAATAAATTGCTCTTCCAAGGTTATAGTTGCTGTTTGGTCAATTTGCAGGGGTAATTTCATCAACAAAGGAAAGGCAGTTAATAACTTGCGGTAGTCCATTACTTCTGCCACAGAAATTTCTAACAATTTAATACCCTGTCCTTGATTATCTTTGATAAAATCAGCTAATTGTGTAAAAGTGCTGTTAAGTGTGCCTTCTACATTAAATGTTTCTGGTTTGACTGCAAATAAACTTCCTGGTTCTGCCACACTAGGAGTAGAAGTTGCACCAGTACCATAGGTAAGTATGGAAGCTTTAGTTTCCTTCTCAATTACTTCCTCATTCCCATAGTCAGCAACTATTTTGAAAATTGTAGTTTGGGCAATAGTGGTTTCATATTCATCACTGGGACGAAATTCTTTAGCCCCAAAAGGATTTTGTAGCAATTCCCCATCTTGATAAAGTTTAATTGTTAATGCCCCAGATGCTTTCCACCTTACCCGCACAGGTTTTAGCTGATCTGTACTGGACATAACTTGAGCATTTAGTTCAATTTCCCGTGGTTTGGGTGGTTGAAGGATGCCCCGACGGTACAGTTCTATTCTCTCAGAAAATTCCAGGGAGTCAGGTAAAACTATTTTCACATCGTCAGTTTTGATGAATACTTTCTCCCCTACTTTCATATCCCACACACCATTTAACACCCCGTTGCGAATGGTTTCTCGTAGTTTGGAAGTTTCAGCATCTGAGAAAATGTTTAAACTCAAGTCTTTAGCAAAGGTTTCTTTGAGTGATTTAGTTGTCCAATGATTTATTCCTGCTGGCCAAACTTTCTGCAATATGTATGCTGGTGCATAAGATGGTGCATCATCTGCACGGATTTTTTGACAATCTTTTAAAGCTTTTAAGATCACTTCCTGCTGATTACTTTTCACCTCACTAGCATCTTGGGCAGGTAGGGTATAGTGCATTAAGCCTTTTGGTGCTTTCACTGGATCATTGGCAGGATAAAATAAATGCCGATAGGTATTAGTAATGGATACCCTGACAGTTAATTCAAATTTACCTCTGCGTTCTTTGAGTTGTTTCTGTTGGTTTTCTGATAAATCTTGTAAACGATTAGGAGAATTGAGAATATTTTGCATGGCACGATATTCCCGCACATTCTCAATGGTACGTTGTAATTCTTGCTTGTTGGCAATGAGAAACAACAATCTATTTCTATAAGTGCGGAATTTCCCTGCTTCCCCGGTATTGTTGAAAATGCGTTCTACTATGGCAGGTGCGCCATCTGTAGTAAAGGAAATTGTTTCTTCATCAAAATCAATTACACATAAGGCAACGCTATCTGCCACATCATCTACATCTGCGGGAGTATCTGGTGCAGACACTAATTTTAGAAATTTATCCGCAAAAATTGTGTCACGTCGTTTCCTTAAGTCATCTTTGGCTTCGGTGATGCCAATTTGCTCTTTTTCTTCAGCAATGACTTTGTTAAGAGATGGTTCTTCTTTAAATCTGGCAATGGAGGTAATTGGATCATTTTCCAGATACCACGCTACTGCTGTAAGTCTGTCTAAGACGGTATCTACAAAGCCAATTTCTAATCCTGGTGTGAGTAGGGATAAGTTTAATTCTGTACGACGAATACCTGCGGCAATTCCTTGGTTAATGGAATGCAAGAAGATGGTTCTAGCTACCCAGGTAGAAAAGGCAGGTTTCCCCGCAGCTTGCCATTCTGCGTCTTGTAATTGGGCATGGCCTTCTCTGCCATCTGGGTTATAAATATCTGCTTGGATAGGGATTCGCATTAATTGTCTATCTAAACGGGAAGTTAGATCACTGGTGATTTCTTCTTCGATGCCTACAGGAATATGGTGGGTATGAATTAGGGGTATCCAAATTGGGGATTGTTGGCTGTTGGCTGTTGGCTGTTGACTGTTGACTGTTGGCTGTTGACTGTTGACTGTTGACTGTGAACTGTGAACTGTGAACTGTGAACTATGATTGTTTTGCCAGAGATAACGTATGACTCCAGCAAATAAACGTAATGCCCCCCTGGTGCGTTGGAAGTTGGGGATTGAGGCAATTTTTTTTGTTAGTAGGCTAAATAGTTCGGGGTGAAAGGGATAACTCTGTTCGATGCTTTCGGCATAACCAGCATCTTTACACCCATTGGGTAAGTCAATTCGACTTGCTTTATAAGTTTGCAGATACTCTCTGGCAGCATCATTAGCAGCATTAGCTTCAATACTGCTGAACATCCGTTGTTTGACTATGTTGTAAATTTCAATGTCGGTGCTGGGTTTGAGGATTCGTTCCTGTCTAGCAGAAACAGAAATTGCTTCTCTGATTTCGGTGGTTTCTTCACCAAAACTATCGCTAGAGGAAGCGAGGGTGTAGATAAAGACTAGGTTATTACACGATGCTGCTAAGTCCATGAGGGCAAATAAAAAGGCAACTACCTGTCCTGCTAAGTCACTGTTGCCTACGATAACTGCTTTGGCTTTTCTCAGGTAGGTGGCAATTTCATCGAGGATAATTACTGTGGGATGTCCTTGGATGATGCGTTCTAGAACCACTGTACCAGGACTAACTCTTTGTTCATCGGAACCTTTGAGTAAGCTATAACCTGCTATACCACCGATTTGGTAAGCAATTTCTCCCCAGAGGGTGTAGGTGGTGATGCCTGTGTCTTCATGAAAAACACCGTTCACTGGATCTAAATCTTGGCAAGCGATCGCAGAAGCTTGAATCGGATAATCTGGAATTAAGTTGATATCGTTAATAAAGCGTTCTAGTCCAGGAATTTGTCTGCCATTTTTGGCGATATGCCACAAAGCAATTTCATCATGGGTTTTCCCACCCCCGAAGCTGGTTTCTAAGCGAATGATAGGAGAACCTATAGCAGCACCTCCTAATCGCCCAAATACTTCGGAAATCAGGGTTTTTAACCCATCTGTAGGAAAGGTGTTAGCGAAAAAGGTTGTCGGATCTTGGTAGACATAAGGTGCTGTGCCTTCCACTACTAACCTCAATTTGGCAGCAAATAATTCGGGGGAGAGTTCCCCAGCTAAAATTTCGTCTCTGGGAATGCAGGTTTTGAAGATGGAAGGCAGCATAAGTAGGTTGGCGTTAAAAATTGTCGTTGGGATAAGGCAGGGGGCAGGGAGCAGGGGGAAAGAGGGTTTTAGCCTTGTTTACTTTTCGTTACATATTTTGGTTTTTCTCCGTCCACCTGACTTGAAAATAGATTTTCATCCCTCCTGGTGTACGCAGTTCATGATGGCTACTTAGAAATAAATATATTGATGGTTTATTAAGCTGTTACGCATTTTATTTTTTACCCAAAAACCTTACTACAAGGACTTTAGGCTACAAAATATTCAACTTAGGTGCGCGTCAGCTTATTAGCTTTTGACCAGTGCTGTTACTTTGGCTCAGAAGTGATACCCTTTGAATTAGAGTGTAAACAGATTCTCTTGATTATCGTGTATTTCATTACAAGTTTTATTACAGCACAAACCAGCGTATTTTGATTCTGTTTTTTTATAACTAAATTTCGCTGTTTTCACTGGTTATTGTTTGTAAAATAGCACTCACATCAGTTTTATTAAAAAACTTTCCATAAACTTCCTCAAAAGATTTAATCTCAGCTTGATAGATTTCTTGAGAATCGCAGTGCTTTTCAAAATATTCTTCGTCTTTATAACCGTATAATATCAAATTAGAATCAATTGTCTTTAAAAATGGTTGCACGGGATTGAATTCTTTTAAAATCCGAAAGCATCCAATTAAACAACCGTAAAAATAAGAGAAAAAATAGTTAATTTCTTGTTGAGAAAAGTCCAAATTAAAAGCCTCTTGTAATATTTTGTTATCTTGTCCATCCATACCATGTTCAACAATTCTATACAACCTAAAATATAGCCAACCGCGATGATCATAAATATCCATTAAATAATAGAAATTTCCGCTCTTTTTGATAACAATGAGTAAGATTGGAAAAAAAAATGCTCCTTTCCAATTATCGTGTAAATCGCTAGTTTCGCCGAACAACCATTCTAAGCTTGTCAACAGTTGTGCTAAGTTAAGCTTATTTCTCTCTGGCTCGTCTCTATATAAGTAAAGCTCCCTATAAATCTTAGAATTATCTGCGATTTGCAAACTATTTTTTTGTAGTTTTATGTACTCTGTATCATCCAATCTCCACAGTTGGTAGTTGATATCCTGAGATTGTAAGTCAATTTTGTATCGCTCTTTAATTTGCTTAATTACTTGTTGCATAAATTTGATAGTGAAATTGGTTTTGGGCAGAATTTTATCTAACTCTACTAGGGTTTTGGTCTGTTAATAACGAGAAAATTCAAAATTCTCCTTAAGTAATGGGACAGAATTAATTACACAACTGATTTTTCTGTTCTCTGTTGCCTGTTCCCCCTTCCCTCTCTCAACGAGTGAATTTAATTTTGTCCGACTACTTATTAAAAACCTACTGCCATGGCAGCAAAATTACCCACATTGTTGAAACTTTTATTGATTTGTTAAAATCTAAATTACTCCCAAGGAGATAATGACAATAAATGCTGAGTTTTTCTCCTAACTATTTTAACGTCAACTCCTCACGTTTAGCAGAATTAACCATCTTCACCAAAAGCTGATTTAGATAACTTTGGGCAAAAATATACAGACTATCCCAAATTTCTTGATTACGACAGATTTTTGCACCCACCGTATTACCAGCAATTTTCTCGGAAATTAAATACTTCCGAAAATAACTGTCCCACAACTGTTGAAGAAAATCTTCAGAGAAATCCTCAAAAGGCACAATCCAGTTATAATCTTTATCTAAAAACACCCTGTAAGATGCAACTATTGGTAACGCTAAATCTCCAGGCGCACCAAACCCAAAAGAATATTTACTGTCAGCCAGTAGAGTATTTTTTCGCATATCAATTGATGCTAAATCATTGATACCTTTTCTTTTAGGTTTGCTAATATATTCTTGAATAATTTCATACAGCCTTTGTTCTATCCACATAGCTTTGGTAAGCAGAGGAAGTAGTTTGGTTAATCTTTCCCTCTCAGCATCAGAAAGTTGACTAGGAGTGCTGCTAACAGCCGGGTGTTTACTTCTCGTATTACCTTCGGGATTGTATCTATTTCTATCCAAGCAGTTTAGTAACTTGAACAAATGGGTAACATTACAATGGGTATTTTTAGGAACACCACTTTGGTTCTGGTAATAAGCTACTCTAAATTTTCTACTTTCTTTAAGTTCTAACTGGGCTAAATAACTTTTGATAAAGTCATAATCTCCCCTAGCATTGACCTTAGAGCGAGAATCAACAGGTGATGTCGTATTAGAGGCTAAAGCTATATCTTTGGCTTCAGTTTCTTCTAATCCAATATGGATAGTAATTTTGACCCGCGCTACGCTAAGGTCATACTTATAATTTTTAGCACTATCAAACGCTAAAACAGTGTGTCCACCATTAATAATACCATCGCTTCCACCCTCAGCAGCTTCTAAAACCTCTAGTTCCAGTTGTTTTTTATCCTTACTGGGTTTAACTTTATTGGCACACAGAACTATGCCACTGTGACGCTCGAAGAATTTCTGTGGTTCGGTAGTGAGAGAGTCAAAGATTTGCCTGTATGTTGAACTTTTGCGGTTTGGTTCTCTGATGTTTGGTTCTAGAGGTAAGTCTGTAGGGAATGTATCAACATGGGCAGTAGCGATAATGCAATCGGGGTTAGCATGGAAATAATTGTCTACTTTAATAATCCAGTTTTTTGGCATGGTTGATTTTTTTTCAGTAATTATCAGAATAACGGGGAGCAACACAAAAAAACTTACAGCATATCGCAAGTAAATGAAGTACAAAGCTAGTAGTCTGTCAAGAAGTAATTGACGGATAGAAATTTGTCAAAAACTATAAAATACAAAGTTTCTTGATTTTCAAAATCCGTAAAAATAAATTTAACAGACTACTAGTACAACACGGCGTAAATGAAACAACCATTCTCAATCGCCAAAAATCTTACTCCATCTTACTTTTGACTTTTGACTTTTGACTTCTGCCTTGCGGTACTAGAATCAAAACATGGCTCTAGCGTAGCTGCCGTAGGCATACGCCACCCTGCCAAGAGGCTTTTACTTTTGACTCCTTGCCCTGAGCGTTCACGTATCCCTGACGGGAGGTGTTAGCCATAGTGTGTCGAAGACAAGCCGATAGCGTAGCGTATGACTCCTACGTCGTCATGCAAGCTATAGATAGCCATAGGACTAACTCCTGAATTTTGCTGTATATGCTTTCCTTTGGAGAGCATAAGACGTTAAAAACGAAGGGGAACAGTTGTTAAATTTTTGCACAGATGTAGGAATTATAACCAATTAACCAATCAGAGTGGATGACTTCAAATTTTCATGAATTACGCAGTTGCTATTGACACATTAAAACAAGCAGATCCAATTTTAGCCGAGGTCATAGAACAGGTCGGGGAGTGTAGACTCAATCAAGTCCAGCAAACAGGGGATTTATTATCTTCACTTTGTCGGTCTATTATTTACCAACAATTATCACGTAAAGCAGCAACAACTATTCACCAGAGATTTTTACAACTTTACACTGTTTTAACCCCCAGCGATATTCTCAACACCCCAGACGTTGTTTTGCGAGAAGTTGGTATTTCTCGTCCTAAGATTTCATATCTGAAAGACTTAGCACAACGATTTGATAAATTACCCACCATAGATGATTTGCTGTTAATGGATGATGAAAGTATCATCAAAACCTTAACAGAAGTTAAAGGGATTGGACGTTGGACAGCGCAGATGTTGCTGATGTTTAGATTACATCGTTGGGATGTTTTACCTGTAGATGACTTGGGTATTCGTAATTCTATCCATCGCCTTTATAGTCTACCAGAACTTCCTAACAAACCAACTGTAGAACAATTAGGACAAAACTGGAAACCCTACCGCACAATCGCTTGTTGGTATCTGTGGTCTAGCTTATCAATCACTAAATCAGAAAAAGCATGAAATTAAATGAAGTTGTGCCTTGGGGTAGAACACTACAAGAGTATAAGCTCATGTTTAATCTATCTGAAACAGACCTAAACAAGAAAATTCTTGGCTGTGGTGATGGTCCAGCAAGTTTCAATGCTGAAATGACAGAACTGGGATATTCAGTTGTTTCCATTGACCCCATTTATGAGTTCTCTAGAGAGCAAATCAGACAACGAGTTCAAGAAACTTATGAACCAATAATCTCGCAGGTAAAACAAAATGCAGACCACTATGTTTGGAATAATTTTCATGATGCAGAACAACTTGGTTACGCTCGTCTGGCAGCAATGGAGAAGTTTTTACTAGATTATGAAAATGGTAGAATAAAAGGGCATTATTTGTGGCAATCTCTACCAAAATTAGAACTGGCTGATAATCAATTTGAACTATGTGTTTGTTCTCATCTACTATTTCTATATTCAGATAACCTATCTCTTGATTTTCACATTGCATCTATTCATGAACTTTTGAGAATCTCAAAAGAGGTGAGGATTTTCCCCTTATTGAAACTTGATTGTGAACCATCACCTTATCTTGAGTTAGTAGTCAATCTCCTCTCTAGTCAACAGTTTGATGTAGAAGTGCAGCCAGTTGCTTATGAATTTCAAAAAGGTGGCAACCAAATGTTGAAAATAAACAGATAATTTTGGTGTTGCATAAATGCCCGATGAGATAGAACATCAAAGGACTTCCAAATAAAAAAATACCCAATCGCTTTTAGGGCAGGGGGCAGAAAAGTCGTTTTGATTGGAGTGAAATTGCGTAATTTATTTTTTTGTGTTCCCCAAATTACCAAGACTTAAAAATCTAGCAATTTCATTCAACATTGATTGTGGTTCATCAACACGAATCAAATGTCCGCTGTTCTCAAATATTTTCAACTGAGCATTAGGAATAGCTTGAGCAATTTCTTCAGAAAATTCTGGAGCGCAGATCCAATCATGCCGCCCTGCAATCACGAAAGTTGGTGAGGTAATCTTATGTAATTCATTGAGGATATTATAGTCATTTAAGAAGCCCCTAAAGGCAACATTAATGGCATCAACTGAGAGGATAGTTTGGTCTGAGTCTGGGGAATTTAATTTCCCTTCATTGCTTTGGGAATACATTGAACCCATCACCAGAAAAAATTGGCGTAGCTGTTCTTCATTCTCAAAATTACCTGACCAAAGTTGAAGAGCAATTGCTTTTTGTTCTTCGTTTCCCCGTTCTGCTAGAATCTCCTGAGCGCGTTCTAGAAACCGGGAATTAGCTGCTGTGGCAATGACAATCAAGTGTGAAACATTTTGGGGATACTTCACAGCATAAGAAAGAGCAACCATACCTCCATAGGAAGAACCGATTAAAACGATTTTCTCCAGTCCTAGATATTGGCGTAGGGCTTCCATATCGTCAACATTATTATCCAGGGTATAGGTTTCTTTCCGTCCACGGGCTGACCTTCCCTGGCCCCGATGGTCAAAATAGACTAGCTGGAGGTGATAGCTAAGAGGAGAAAAGCACGGTTTATAACTTGTATGATCCACTCCAGGTCCACCATGAATTATGAAAGCAACAGGTTTCTGACGTATTCCTTGTTCTTCAACCACCAAACCACAGCCGTCAACATCAAAATAGATTTCTGTATCCCGTATTTTAGCTCGCATTCTTGAGTTTTATCCCCAGCAGTTGATGTTCCATTCTGTTGTCATGATAACCATTTTGAGCTATAAATTGACCAAATAATTACTAATTCGTAATTCGTAATTAAAGAGGGTACAAGCCTCCACTGATTGCAATTACGAATTACTTTGACCTTCGTATAGATATGCTCTCATTGCTACTACGGACTTGACCACTGATTACTGATTTGGCGTAACTACTTAAAAACCTCAACCAATCGACCAATACCTTCTTGAATCTGCATTTCATCCAGTTCAGCATAGCCGAAAATAAATTCACCCTGACTCCATGAATTAAGATAAGAAGAACGAGCAGACATTAATCCCACTCCCAGCATTTCCGCACGCTCAATTATGGTTTCATCACTCAAAAGAGTGTCAAATTTCACCATAATATGAATACCTGCATTCTCACCAAAAATAGTAACTTGTTCGCCAAAGTGTGTATTTAATGCTTGCACCAAAACTTGACGGCGTTGGTCATATAGAGAGCGCATTTTCCGAATATGACTTTCCAAATATCCATCAGCAATAAATTCTGTTAATACCTTTTGTTCTAGAGTTGGTAGCTGTCTGTCACTTAACCACTTCACCTGAGCAAACAGCGATACTAAATGTGGTGGTACAACTAAATAACCTATTCGCAGTGAAGGGAACAAAACCTTAGAAAAAGTACCAATATAAATCACACAATTGCTCTGGTCTAATCCTTGGAGCGCAGGAATTGGACGATCACCATAACGATACTCACTATCATAGTCATCTTCCAAAATCAACGCATTATGCTGTTGCGCCCATAAGAGCAACTCCAAACGCCGGGGTAGAGATAGAGTAGAGCCAGTAGGAAACTGATGGGAAGGAGTGACATAAACCATGCGAATTCTTTCTTCATAGCTGTTTGCCAATTTTTCTACCATCAAACCAGAGTCATCTACAGGCACAGGTAACAAATTTACACCATGACTGAGAAACACCCGACGGGCGCTCAAATATCCAGGGTCTTCCATCGCTATACTATCACCTGGATCAACCAACAACCGCATCACTAAATCCAAAGCTTGTTGAGTCCCATTGGTGATGATGATTTGTTCGCGATCGCATTTTATAGCCCTAGCTCGTGCTAAGTAATGAGCGATCGCCACTCTTAAGGGCAGATATCCTTGAAAATCTGTAGCATAGTCCAACCAGTCTAAATCAGCCTTGCAGTGCCGTGACAACAACTTACACCAAAGTTTTCTGGGAAAATCCTTCAGCGCCGGTCTTCCATAGCGAAAACTGATGGCAGTGTTCACTTCTGTCTGTAATGAGAATAGGGTCTTGGTTAAGCGAGTTCCTTGCTGTGAAAGCTGAATAGGGGAAGCATTCTGTTTTTCATCCGTAATCACAGGCACAGAATGCAGCAGGTCATCGGGCAGTTGAGCGCAGACATAAGTACCAGAACCAACAATTGTTTGCAAATAGCCTTCACTTAAAAGTTGTTCGTAACTCTGTGTTACCGTTGTCCGAGAAATGCCTAGAGATTTGGCCAGCGATCGCGTGGAGGGAATTTTTTGGCGTGGTAGTAACCGCCCAGTCAAAATTGCCCGTCGTAATTCTTCGTAGATTTGTTGATGAAGTGGCTGTGGTAGACGACTATCTAGAGCGATCGCTAAATCCATACTGAAATCAAGTCTGACTGATTAGTTGTATAGCAGGGGACAGGGGACAGGTGACAGTCTGAAGAGTCTTTTGGTGTCTAGGTTTTATAATCAGTTGGTGTCCTAACCGCCCAGTCTGTTACTATAACTCACGCATCTGTGCAGAGAATCTTGTCACCCTGCGCCCTGCGAAAAAGCCCCTGCTCCCCTGCTGTCTTAATGATAAGTGTTTAAGGGGAAACGATATGAATTTCCAAGTGGACTTATATAAAAGTATAAAATTGGCTCTTGTGAAAGTCCACTTAACTGACTAACTTAGTCATAACAGGATTTCAACAACTCAATGATGCTAACCCAACAGAAGATTCAGATTAGGGCAGAAACTCCCCAGGAAGATGCCCTAATTGCAGAACACTTTTATCAGATGTGGCTAGATAACAACATTTCCCCCCAAGCAATTACAGCCGATTGGTTGGACACAGTGTTGCACTTTATTGATCATGCCCGTCGAGAACTAGAATATCAGGCATTTGTGGCAGAGATAGACGGTTTCATTGTCGGTTCTGTTGGTTGTCAACGATTTGCTGGATTGTATCCAAATATCATGAAAGCCAGAGAACGCTGTGATGGATATATCTGGGGGGTTTATGTGCAACCAGCTTACCGTCGCCAGGGAATTGCCACCCAATTGACAAAAAAAGCGATGGACTATCTCAAAACAATTGGTTGTACCCATGCCGTTCTCAATGCCTCCCCATCTGGTGAACCTGTTTATTCACAATTGGGATTTATGAACAGCAATCTAATGCGGCTAGATTTGCATTCTCTTGGTTGATTTCTTTAAGTGAACAGGCACAAACACTTAAAAATTCCCTACACAAGAAGTTCCATTCTTGCCTAATCCCTATTCCTTGCCCTAACCAGTAATTTTACCAATCAAACCGGATTGCTATATGAATTCATTACCAACTGAAACCCAGTCTGATTTATTAACAATTACCCAACGCAATCAAATCAAAAGATTACCTCACAAAGCAAAGTATGAGCGCCAAGAGATTTACCAAATCTTAGATGAAGGATTGGTCTGTCATGTTGGATTTGTAGTTGATTCTCAACCATTTGTAATTCCTACTGCCTATGGCAGAATAGATGAGTGTTTGTACATCCACGGTTCCCCAGCTAGTCGAATGTTGCGAAACCTGAAACAGGGTATTGAAGTTTGTATCACCGTCACCTTGTTAGATGGGTTAGTGTTAGCGCGTTCAGCTTTTCATCATTCAATGAATTTTCGCTCTGTTGTCATCTTTGGAACTGCAACCGTTGTGGAAGATGAAGCCGAAAAATTAGCAGCATTGAAAGCATTCACTGAACACGTTGTTTCTGGTCGCTGGGACGAGGTGCGTCCTCCCACCAGTCAGGAACTTGCCGGAACACTGGTATTATCACTACCCATAACAGAAGCCTCTGCCAAAGTGAGAACAGGACCGCCAATCGACGATGAGGAAGATTACGCTTTAAGCGTGTGGGCTGGAGAATTGCCATTACGATTAACAACGACAACGCCAATACCAGATCCTCGTTTATCACCGGAGATTGAATTACCTGCTAACGTGCAGAATTATACTAGAAATTCGGCAAAGGCTGTGTAAGGCAAAGCGCAAATTAATAAGTAGTTGAATCTAATCCAATGATGTTTATTTGTCGGTTGGATTGACGTAGAAAACACAATTTGATCAATAGTTAAATGGTCTTCACTATCATTTTATCCATCCTACAAATCATTAAGTTCCTCTATTGACTAACTTGTAATTTGTAATTTGTAATTTGTAATTCAGAAATTCTAATTTTAGATGGTTTTCACGGTTTGAATCTGTTTAAAACTCTTCTCTTAATCAGAGTCTAAAAATTTAATCTTGTCCTAATAGGGGCGGTCGCTATCAAGACAAAAATGAAAATCAAATCTGGTAATCAATTTGTCCGTAACCATAGAACCAATGAAAGCATAGATGCAGAAACATTGGGTTTAGCTTATGGTTTTCTGGGTGTGTTAATATTTAGTTTAACACTTCCAGCAACACGCCTTGCAGTGGCTGAATTGGACTCTACCTTTGTGGGGTTAGGACGTGCGGTAGTAGCATCTATTTTGGCAGCTTTATTATTAAAGGTGACTCGGCAACCCATACCATCCCGGCGGCATTTATCCAGTTTGGTGGTTGTGGCTTTAGGTGTGATTGTAGGGTTTCCTTTGCTATCAGCTTGGGCAATGCGCTCTTTACCTGCATCTCATGGGGCAATTATAGTAGGCATTTTACCATTGGCTACTGCCATTGTTGGTGCATTCAGAACAGGTGAGCGTCCTTCGACCAAATTCTGGTTATGTAGTGGTATTGGCAGTACAGTAGTTGTCGGCTTTGCAGTCATAACTGGAGGTGGAAGATTACAGATTACTGATTTGGCTTTACTTGGTGCAGTTATCGCTGCGGCTGTGGGTTATGCCGAAGGTGGACGTTTATCGCGTGAATTGGGCGGATGGCAGGTGATTTGCTGGGCATTGGTCTTGACTGCTATTCCTTTGACAGTTCCCGTTGCTATTGCGATCGCTCAACATGGACTTCACGCCTCATTACAAGCATGGTTAGGCTTTGGCTATGTCAGTGTGTTTAGTATGTTTCTTGGCTTTTTTGCCTGGTATCAGGGGCTGGCGATTGGTGGGGTGGTGCGAGTCAGTCAAATGCAACTTTTGCAACCCTTTCTGACTATTTTTGCTTCAGTATTATTTCTGCAAGAGCAGATGACAACACCAACTATCATCACAGCCTTGGTAGTTGTTGCAACGGTAGCGTTGGGTAAAAAAGCTCCAATTTACAGTTTGAAATAAGCATTTATATCAGTATTTCAACCATAACTCAGTACAACAACCGTCGTTGAGCATCGCGAATAACATATCCATCAGCATCATTGGTCAATATCGAGATCAGAGTGAGGATCATCATTTTTAACTACTGGCTCAGATATGTTGACCGACAAAACTTGCAGATTACCTTGAGTACAGATTAATCGCAGACTATCAATTTCCGCCGGTTGGACACGATGTCGGTAATGAGAGAGAAAAGTGTCATTCAAATAAACAGCTAATTGGGTTTCTTGTACCGCAATCTTCACAGTAAACTTTTTACCAAAGGCCATCTCCTGGGGGAAGGGAAGTCTTTCTTCCAGCCCCCAATTCCCGACCTTAGTATTTTGGACGATTTGTCCTTCATTGGAACGCGGATTGAAGTGATAGGCAAAATTTTCCCCTGCCATCAGATTGAAGGAGAACCAGGAATTAGGGGAGATAGCAACAATTTCTACAGTAGAGCCAGGTCGAAAATTTACAATGCTCCACCAAACATCTTCTCCTGCTTTAACGGTAACAAGAATGCCCTGGGTTGTCAGACCAGCTTCCTCAACAGAGACAGTGCTTTCCATCATTTCGGGGCGGTAATTAACCCCAGCAAACCAGCCTCCTGTGTCCCCTCCTGCCCATCCTTCCACAGCAAAGGTTTGACGGCATAACGCTTTGAATTCTGGAGCAGCACTGATATCTTGATTTTCGTAACCTGCTGGATGAAAAATTCGTCCTATATATCTGCCCTTGAGGCGAATCTGCCCCACCACATAGATCCCTCCACCCACTGAATACACAGCCTTTGCTGGGTCTCGTGAGTAAAACGCGACATATCCGCCATCTGCCTCAGTGTACTGATTCACGGTAGGTAAAATTCTCGCCTCAAATCCCTCTGCCCCACCGGAATGAGTGCTAACTATACCTCTGTCATTGGTAAAGACGCGAAAATCCTCATGTAGCCAGTAGGGAGTAAAATTAGATATAGGACTTTCTTCTGCTCTTTGGGTAATTAGAGATGATCCAGAAGCTAGTGATGGACTTTCCTCTGCCGTCGGCAACTGCACATAACCTTTTTTCAACTTCTCATTTATTTTCTTCTGGGCAGCAGCTTGAGCTTTTTGAGGACTGCTGTAGGTTTTGCTGTCGGTTTGTCCAGAAGTGCCAATGCGTCCATAGCGAATTGTGACACTTAATCCGTTAATAGCGACTTCATAGAACTTGTGGGAATGGTCGTCGGAGAGTTCCAGATAAACGGTTTGGGTGCTGGCAGGAGGCGAATAGTAGGGGTCGAGCAATGGTGCCGTAGGCGATCGCGTACCAATTTCCACAAATTTACTCCCACTCATGAATAAACTCCCATCTTCCAGCACAGACAATTCTTCAGTGAATGGATCTGTTATCCAATCTAGTAAAACAGAGCGACCATCAGCTGGGATGGAGTATCTACCTCGGCGGTCAGTGCTTAACAATCTATAAGAGCCATCTAGTTCAAATAAATAACAGTATTTGTCTCGATGCAGCCAGATTGAGCGGATTAATTTCTCCTGAAGACTGTTTTCTGGCTCTGAGGATAATTGAGGTGAGGGATTGCTAGGCATAGACACTTGGGCATTTTTTATACTCCAATATAGCTCAACTCAATTAACTGTTAATCAACTTTTATTAAGCAGCGTAGTGAGTTAGGGGAGATTCTAAAACAGAAGTAGAGACCTCTACTGCCTAACCGGATAATATAATCCATCTTGCTCCTGAAATTTCCATCCCAAGCTCATCGGGTCACGATTCCTTGACCAACTGATAAATTCCTTCTCACTTTTGCTTTCGCGCTCTGTAATCAAACTTTTAGCAGTGACACCCAATCGTTGCGCTAAGTTCTCAGGAGCAAAAGATTTTATTTCGACTGGTTGTTGTTGATATGGATATCCTGACCTGCTACTACGCGTTTGATTACCGTATTTGCCAGAAGCAAGCGCCCGCTCTATTTTTTCCAACTGTTTACCAAGGACTTCCAGTTTAGTGGACACTAGTTGATCTTGCTGGCAAAGGTGCGTTTCTAGTTCTCCTAGTTTTTCCTCCACCTGATGTAATTCGCTGGTTGCTTCCAGTTTTACGCTGCTATCAAAACGCGATATCACTTTCTGTAAGTCTTGCAGTAACGCTGTTGTATGACCGTCACGGTGTATTTTTGCTAAGTGGCGTACTACAGAAATTAGTACAGTAGGCACGCGAATCATCTCGCTGGGTGGGGTCTTGTTGGCAGTCATGATAGCTAGGATTGATATCATCAATTATAACCTCAGAGTCGTGGTTTTTCTTCCTTGAATCTGGAAACGCACCGATACAAAAAACTATATGTTTAAGACCATCTTGGAATAACACCAGCGTGCCAACAAGCTTTAGAAGCTGAAAGTAACCCAAACATAGAAGTCCAAAATTTATCCCTTTTTTGGTGAATATCCGTAAGGACATTCCATATTATGTTTAATTCTGTTAGTAACCCGCTAAAATAGACTCAAGATTTGTAAAGCTTGTTGCGGTGCTGCTTAATTTTGTGGCAGTAAAGCCTGTCTATTTTGACAATACCTTCGCCAAAATCTTGAAACCCTATTGATATCGTCACGATTTTATAGCTAGAGAAATCCGTTCTTTAGATTCTCTACCATTGGGTTTACAAATAGGTAAAGTTTATCAAGTAATTAATATTGCCAATAAACTATTTTTTAATTTGGCTCAAGTGCAACATCCTCTGAAAATTATATCAGGATATGTGAAAGTAACAGCTAGTTTTGAACCTGCTCTAGATACATCGGGTTTAGCAGACAAACGCATCAATGTTGATTTTGATAAACGTTATTTGGCGATTGAGAAAATTGTAGGTATTGATACGCCCAAACTAAATCCTTTTAAAGTTGTAGCGGCTAATAATCCTCAAGGGAGAATTGCCACTCTTGATATCACTTATTTAGATGAAACTTTAAGAATTGGACGTGGGGGAGATGAAAGTTTATTTATTCTCAATAAAGTCAATGATTTGCCTAATTTATCCTAAAAATGGCTGAGAGCTTAATTTTAAAATCATTGCTAAAAGCTTGATGACATCAAGTATAGCTATTAGCCATTTGCAGTATATCTTCTGAATTGAGATAATTGCAATATGCTAATATAAGCTCCATTTTTCGATGTTATCCATATATAACTACAGTGTTTTCTTTTGTGGGTATAAGGACTCCGTTGAAATAAGTTTTTTTGGAATTATCTATAGTGTTAATTTTCTGATTGCTGTATTTATTATCTCTACCTATAGTTTGTTTTTTTGGCTTATTATCGCCTAAATAAATATAGGGATAATCCTGTAAAGATTCGCAATAACCCCCTAATAAAGTCTCTGCTTGCGCTGGGGTCATATCTTCTAAAAATAATCTGATATCAATTTGATAAAAATCAAAATCTATGAATTTAGTCATTTTTCTAATTCCAGAAGATAACCTGCTTTGACTCTAACTTGACAAAATTATTCATAATTTTCATCTATCTGGTGGATAATATTGAAGTTGCTAATTGTCGTTCTGATGGTAGATTGTACTAACGCATTCTGTAATTTCGGGCATTTTCTTATTTTTCCTGAAAAATGGGAGGAAACAATAGTTTTTGAGTAAATATGTTTTGATTACGGCAGAAAACTAAAACTATATATCATGTCAACTAAAGTTCATTTAGTTACTATTATTGAAAATGTTACCTTGTTGGTATTCTACACAGACTCGGATTGTTGGCAGTTCCGGTTAATTAGTGCTGGTGGTGAAGTGTTTGGGGAACGCAAACTTTATTACACTCCAGAAGCTGCTGAAAAAGTCGGTCGCGAGTGGATTTATCAGGGACATTAAGCTGTTATGCAGCTTGGTTAAATTGGTGAATTTGTATCAATAGCAATTTGTTGATTACAGTCTTGACATTTATAAATTATTCGCTATATAACTTGGTTGATTTTATGTCAACTAACAAATAATTTTGGCATACTGTAAGATAGAAGAAATTTCAAAAATTGACTAGTACAAAACATCGTCACTATTAACTTTTATACATAGCTGACATTAATTACTTTCTAAAACCAGAGGTGTAAAATGACAATTACCCTTAATCACACCATAGTACTGGCACACGATAAGGAAGCATCTGCACAGTTCTTTGCCCAAATTTTTGGTTTAAAGGTAGAACCTCCCCTCGCTCACTTTGCTGTTGTGCGTGTAAATAATCAATTGACCTTTGATTTTGATAATAGAGAAAATTTTGAGTCACACCACTATGCTTTTCATGTTACAGATCAAGAATTTGATGCTATCTTTGCACGGGTAAAGGAAATGGGTTTGGAATACAGTAGCGACCCTATGCACCAACATCAAGGTGAAATTAATCACAGAAAAGGTGGTCGAGGTTTTTACTTCTATGACCCCAATGGTCATAACTTGGAACTGCTGACCCGTGAATAAGGAACTTCCAAATAAAAAAATACCCCATTGGTTTTAGTGCGAAAAGCTTACCCGATAATCTTTTTGAGTTTGGGGCATTTTACAAAACGCAATACATTTTGCTTTTCTTGTGTATACTTATTTACCGCCATAAAATCAAGAAGTTGATACAGTCGGCTTTTCAGCTAACTCATGATGGCTAAACCCCTGATTATTGCGTCAGTTTCCGAAAATTTGTCATTGAGTGAATTTTCTTTGCGGATTGATTTGTGCGCCATGGCGCACAAATTTCCCAAAGATAAATTTTGTGCGCCAATTTTTTCTACCCCCCAACTCTGTTGGTATGACGCTTTTTAAGTAATTGGAAAAAAGTAATTACACAAAAATTGGGGCTGAAATCCTTGACTGGTAAAGAATTGGTCACGAAGAGGAAAAGGAGCAGGGGGCAGGGAACAAGGGGGAAGACCGGGACGGAGATTGGACTCTGCTCCGTATAAGCGTGTCCTATAACAACGGGGCTTGTTCCCCCTGCCTCTTCCGGTCAATAATCAATATGTCATTAATTCTGTCTTGGTACTTATTATATTGTCACAAAACTTACATAATATCTATCAGTTAGAGAGAGACAGCCTTTTCCTATCAATAAACGATAAGCTTCATGACGGCGGTTAATTAAAGCCTTAACAACCCTGCCTTTTGTAAACGTGAAAGTAAACCAGGACGATTGCTGTAATCTGTTTGCATTTCCTGAACGCGTAACTTAAACTGCTCTAACTGTCCTTGATGTTCAGCTAAATCGCGTAGATTTCTCAAATGTACAATCGCATCATCATAGGGTTTAGATTGTTTGAGAGCAATTAATCTCATAACCTCCTCCCATAATTTGGCTTCCTTGGGAACTAGTGCTAACAATTGACGAATTCTTGCTTCCTTTGCCGCTTTAAGCTCTTGTTCTTGGCGAAGTTTGCTACAATCCTCCGCACTAGCTATTAGTTGAAAGAGCAATCGTCTATTACTATTACCTTGAACTAAAGTAAGTTGACTATTAGATAATTCTTTCAATCTTTTTGCTAATTGAACTCCAATTAATGGCTCATTCTTGAGGACTTTAACCAAAAATTCGTTGCGTTCTGCTTCTGGTAAAGTGGGAATTAATGCTTCTAAAGATGTAAATTCTGCCTGTGTAGAATTACTAGCTTTTGCTGCTACTGTAATCAAATCATTATCAACCTTAAAAAACTCAACAAAACTTTGTAGCGAGTCCGACAACTTTTTCAGATTGGCAGGTACAGGTGGTTCTAGCACATCTGACTCATCTTCAGATAGCTCATAATCATCGCATACTCTAGTTTTCGCTTTTAACCAAGCCAAATATAAAACCCGGAAATCATTTTGTAGTAATTCATCTCTCAGTGATGCTAAATTAGACAGCCACCCTTCACCTTCTATCCAATCTCGATATTCTTCATCATTAATATTGATATCAAGAATTAGATAATTTGAAGTATTAGAAACAGAAATACAATCATCTACACAATATTGCTTAATCAAAGTAGCATCTACCAGTTTTTTCGGCAACCGAAATAAAAGCTGTCTTGTTCCCCAGTTAGCCATGTACAACATGACATCAAAACACTTTTCTAACAAATCTTGGGGATTGCCCCGAAAGTCACCGTAACTATAAGTGAAAGCTGCTTTTGTTGGTGATAATTCCACTCGACTAGAAAGACTTTCAATGTAAGTTTGTTCAACTTTTGTTAGTATTCTATCTAAAGCTTGAAATTCATAATACTGGTATTCACTCATAATTATCCTCTTTTATTAAGTGGGCATTGGGTATTGGGTATATCTTAATTGTTCATGTCCTATTCCCGATATTAACAAATAATCTATTCATAAATAAATCCAAAATCCAAAAATTAAATCGAATCGCTATATAGCAATCCCCAAAAAATGTGAACCCAAATCATTCCATAAACTCCATATTTAGCCTTCATGAGTTACTTTATAAATCAAATCAGAACGTTCGTTGTATATTAACTTTGATTTTAGAAAAAATTGTCCCTTGGGATTTGACATATAAATCATTTATTCCAAACAGTCGAAGAGATAATTTTAGCATCTGCATCATCTAAATAAAAATTATAAACAGGTTCACCAGAAACTTCACAACGCAATGGTTCAATAATTTTAGTAAAAGGATTCCAAACTGCTGTGACAATCCGTTTCGCTTTCTTTCTTTGTAAAGAGAATTGAATATGTACCGTAGGTAAATGGATAATCATGGAACTGTGTAACCAAGCCTCCACACTCATTTTATAACGCTCCTTTACATCCAATAACTTTCTCTCTAACTCTTTATTTGTTGCTTCAATTCTTGCTAATTCCTTATCTTTATCGGCATCTATCAAACCTTTAGATTCTATCTTCCTAAGAATTTCGGCACTGATTGTGTTGTAATAATCCTTGAGTCGCTCTTCATCCCTAGTTCTTGCTCTAATTAATTTAGCCTGCCAATTTTCTAAGGTTTGACTAACTAATATTTCGCTGCGGTTTTCAATTAACTTTAACAAATCAGCAATTGGTAGTGATAATCCTAAATCTTGTTCATCTACTGCAATTCTATCCGCTTCCCAAAATAAAGCATCACCAATTTCTACTGGTGTTACTCCCGTTAATTCATTGATAATAAAGGAAACTAAACCAATTCTTTTCTCTTCAGCATTCGCTGTGTAAGCTACATTACATAAAATATAACGGGTGATTTCTGGTTTAGCATCAACAAATTTAATTAAGCCATTTTGAGCCACAAATCTTTCCGTAAGCAGCTTATCAAAATTCGTATTTTTGAGGAATCCATCATATTTAATACCTAATGCACTAACTTGTCCTGTAGTAGATAATAAATCAGATAATTTATTTAATACTTCGGAATGATAAGTAACAAAAACACTTTGAGATACATCAGCTTTTGTTGTAAATGTAACATCTTCTGGTAGGGATAGCAGTGACGCTAAATTTTCAGTTAGTAAAACATTCAAAGTATGTTCACTAGCTGGTTCTGCGATACCATCATGTAACGCAATAATTTTTTCTAACGTGGAAATAATTGGATCTGATAACATCTGGGGACTGGGGACTGGGGACTGGGGATTGGGGATTGGGGACTGGGGATTTGAGAATAACTTAGTATAAAAGTGGTGGTAAAATACTAATTTCTAATCTTTAGTTACTGGTTCTCGAATATATTGTTTTCCATACTCTTCTCCACCTTGTTTTTGAGAACGAATAAAGCGACAGTACCCATTAAGACCTTTTTCAATCTGTGCTTCAATTTGATTTACCCAAGCTAATTGTTCTGTTGTGCAGAATCCAATCTTTTCAGCGATGATGAAAGCACTTTTAGTTTCTGCTAAAGATCCACGAGCAATATACATAAAACGTAAGCGGTCTAGATAGTGATAACGCCCATAGCCTTCAGCTATATTCAGTAATACACTACAGGATGCTCGGCGCAATTGATCACTGAGATTATAACGTTCATAGTCTGGCAAAACATCTGCTAGTCTATAAGCCGCTTTGAGTAGTTTTAAACTATCCTGATAAAAATCCAAAGATTCAAAACCTCGATTTTCCATCAGGGGAAACGCATCTTATCAATAAGGACAATTGAATCTCAATAACGACCTATAAATTCGCATTAATGCCTCCTTATTGACAATACTTTAATCAATCACCATGACTCCAAAAAAATCAATCAAACGATAAATTAAGATTTCTTCGTTGATACATCAAAATTGTATTTTGTCAAGATAATTTAGATGCGTTTCCCCTGGATTTTCCATCTGTATAAAAAGTCTGACAAAATTAAATTCACTTGTTAAAAGAGGGAACAGGGAACAGGGAACAGAAAAATCAGTTGTGTAATTAATTCTGTCCTATTACTTAAAATCCCCAAGTCCCAAGTCCCCAGTCCCCAATCCCCAAGTCCCCAATCCCCAGTCCCCAGTCCCCAATCCCCAATCCCCAGTCCCCAATCCCCAGTCCCCAATCCCCAGTCCCCAGTCCCCAATCCCCAATCCCCAATCCCCAATCCCCAATCCCCAATCCCTAAGCCTCAAAATCTTCACCAAAAATCTGTTCATCTAATTCCTGAACTTGTTGATACTGGTCTTTCGCTTTCAACAAATTATCTGCCAATTGGTCAAAAGCTGTATCTAATTCAGGTTTTTTCTGATTTTTCAGCCAAATCTCCATGACAATTTCACTAAAATCAAATTCATCATCTACATTCCCTAGAATTGTCTCAATCTCACCTACCACCAATTCAAACATATTGATTTTGTCATGTAATATTCGCAGAATATATTCTTCAATGCTGCCTTTTAAACAAAAGTTAAAAATAAATACATCCTGAGTTTGGCCAATGCGGTGAATACGACCAATGCGTTGTTCTATTTTCATAGGATTCCAAGGCAGATCATAATTTACGATCGCATTTGCAAACTGAATATTCCGCCCTTCTCCACCTGTTTCCGATGCTAACAGTACAGAAACAGTATCCCGAAAAGCAGCGATCGCTTCATCTTTGGCTTTTAAGGACATCCCCCCTTGAAATTCTGCAAAGGGAATATTTGCTGCTGACAGAGTTTTAGCCAAATATTCACTGGTGGCTTTGTGAGTAGTGAAAACCAATGTTTTTTGACGAGATTTGGACAGCATTTCTACCAATACTCGCGCTTTCTCCACCTGCTTTACCTGTGCAGCACGTTTAGCTAAAGACTTCAATTCTTCATCATCAGGTATGCGTTTAGTCAATTGTTTGAGAGAATCAGCCAAAGCACCAGGAGAAGAACCAGCCCGCATTAACAAATTAGTTCGGGAAAGTCTGTCTAACTTATCTTCAGAAGAACGCAGATAATCACTCAAATCTTGGTAAAGTTTCTGTTCACCAGCAGCAGGTGCAACCGTAATTGTAGTAGCAAATCGTTTTGGTAACTTCACATCTACCAAAGCGCGGGTATTGCGTACCATCACTTCCCGCATCAAGGAACGCAGTTTTTCCGGATTTTTGGGAATACGTCCATTTCTGGAATCAACGTATTCTTTTTTAAACGCAGCTTCTGTTTGCAATAAACCTGGTTTCAGTAGAGTCAGGAGATTGAATAGTTCAATCAGCGAATTCTGGACTGGGGTTGCAGTCAGCATGAGGATAAACCGCTTGTTCAGGGCGTTTACCAACTTCCAGTTAAGAGTCGTGCGATTTTTGAGGTGGTGTGCTTCATCAACAACTACCAAGTCCCAGGTGCGACCGGTGACATGAGAAAAATGCTTGGCAGATTTAGCCGTGTTGAGTGAAGCGATAATGCGGGGATTCTGTGTCCAAAAATCTTCTAGGGGTTGTTGGGGGTCACGGTTATCTGTGGTAATAGTGGCAATGTTAAATTTTTCACTTAATTCTAATTGCCACTGAGAAACGAGGGATGCAGGAGTGAGTACGAGTAGGGACTGTACCATGCCTCTAGCTAAATACTCAGCACAGATAATTCCGGCTTCAACGGTTTTGCCCAAACCCACTTCATCTGCTAATAATGCCCGTCCACCAAGTTGTCTCAGCACCTTGCGGGCTGTTTCAATTTGATACCAATATTTGTCAATAGCAGTGAGGGTGGGAAGGCACACTAACTGGTCATAGTCTGCCATGACCGAGAGTTTAAATAGGTCTAGACGTGCTTCGTAAAAGTCCAGGCGATCGTATTTACCTGCTTTGAGTGCTTCTAAGGCTGTGGAGGAGTTAAATTTAAATGTATAATTTTGATTCATAATGCACTCAGAGCGAGCCCTTTTGACCTGACTAATACCTTTTGTCAGTTTAGGGAGTTTTTACACTAAATTCAATTACGAGATGTTGGTTTTGATAATTTGTAACCAATTTCAACGTCCTCAAACCACGTAAATTGATGAAAATTTTTGTTCCAGGACACTTGTGCCTATTTGGTGATTTGAGGATGAGTCATTAGCTACCAATAAGTAGGCCAGTGTTGAAAATTGTCGTGATAACAAGGCAGAAGGGAAGATCTTTTTGGGCAACTTTACTTTCGGTTACATACTACTCTCCGAGAAGCCGCTCCGCGTCTACGGTTTTTTTTACGCCATTCTACTTAATTTTTGCCTAATCATTAGTATATGATTTTAATGTCAGCCAACAATTTAGCTTGAAAATGCAACTAGAAGAAATTTTATCAGAACTAGAAAATAACACTGGTAAATTCCCCCGTTTGGCTTTAGAGAGAGCCATTCAAGAACAGGAAGCCATTACTCCTTTGTTATTAGCAACTTTAGAAGAAAGCAAAAATAATCTAGAAGATTTATTAGAAGAACCAGATTATTTCTTACATATTTATTCCCTGTTTTTACTAGCACAATTTAGAGAATCTAAATCTTATCCTATCATCGTCGATTTTTTTTCGACTCCGGGGGATATTTCCCTAGATGTAACCGGAGATGTGGTAACTGAAGATTTAGGTAGAATTCTTGCTTCTATCAGTCACGGAAATCTTGACCCTATTAAGCAACTGGTAGAAAATCCAGCGGTTAATAAATTTGTTAGAGGTGCTGCTCTAAAATCCTTAGTAATATTGCTTGTTCAAAAAATTATTTCTAGAGAACAGGTCGTCCAATATTTTGAGGAACTTTTTTTAAGCAAGCTGGAAAAAGATAATTCCCATATGTGGAATAAATTAGTGATTAATAGTTGTGATATCTGTGCTATTGAACTTAAAGAGCATATAGATAGAGCTTTTGAAGAAGATTTAATGGAAAGGTTTTTTGTAAATGAAAATAATGTCAATAATTCTCTAGAAATGGGTGTGGAAGCAGCCTTACAGAAACTGCATAACAAACAGCATTATACTTTGATTAATGATACAATATTAGAAATGGAGTCTTGGAATTGCTTTCTAGCAGATAAGCCGAATAAAAAAGATAATTCTCCGATTAGTGTGAAGGGGTTTACTCTAACATTAAATAAAAATAAAAGTCAAGTTGATAAAAAGAAAAAAATGCAGAAAGAATCTCGTCGAAAAAATAGATCGAAGAAAGGTTAATTTTCTTGAACTTGGTTTTTTCAAGATCACAAAAAAAAGGGAACATAAAGTTTCCTATTCCCTAAAACTTTAGTTCTAATTTTAAATTCCCAACTCCTCAAAAATTTAACCATCGCCAAATTCTTGTTGAAAAATAACCTCAATTTGTTCTTGCAGAAGTGGAACTTTATTTTGCACAATGTCCCAAATCGTTTCATTTTCGAGACTAAAATAAGCATGAGCTTAAATATCTCTTAAACCTGCTATTTTTCGCCACTCTACCGTAGGATAACGATTTCTAATTTCTGTTGGTACTTGCTTAATTGCCTCGCCAATAATTTGCAGATTTCGCAGCACAGCATCAAACCTTAACTCATCTTCAAAAAACTGGTCATAGCTGATACCTTCTGTATAACGCAAAACCTTGTGACAACTGTTCAAAATATCCTCAAAATATAGTCTGAGACTACGAGACATAGATTGCCTCTGTTTCAACAGCATCTCTAATTTGAGGCTTTAACATCTTCTTGCTAACTACATCTACGGGACATCCCAAACTATCCTCCAGAAAAAACTTTAAGTCCATGTAACAGTCAAACGTCACCTTGCCCTCAAACTCTACTAATAAATCAATATCACTTTTAGCCGTGGCTTTATCCCTTGCTACCGAACCAAATAAAGCCAGAGACTTTACACCATAACCACGAATTTCTGCCCCATGAGCTTTTAAAAAAGCGATTAAAGTTTCTCGTTTCATTTTTTTAATCCTCAAACATTTTTCACTCTAATAAATCGGAAATAGTCGGACACAATTAAATTGACTCGTTGAAAGAGGGAACACTTAAGTAGGTTGGCGTTAAAAATAGTCGTTGGGGCAGGGAGCAGGGGGAAAAAGGGTTTATTTACTTTTCTTCACACATTTTGGTTATCTCACGTCCACCTACTTAACAGGGAACAGAAAAATCGCTTGTTGTAATTAATTCTGTCGCATTACTTATCGCATCAAGTTATTCATAGCAATTCACCAGCATATTTTCCTAACCAAACCTGCAAAGCATTTTCGTCAATTTCCCCAGATGCTAAACTCTCCATCACTAATACTATCTCTTGCTCTGGTGCATTGAAACCATAAGCATTCACACCCAAAAAAACATACATCGCCATAAAAGCTGTACGCTTATTGCCATCCGCAAACAGATGATTTTTACACAAAGCAAAACCATAAGCCGCTGCTAATTCCAGGAGCGAAACTTCCGGCTGATAGGAAAACCGATGCCGGGGACGGGCTAAACTTGCTGCTAAATTAGGGCTATCTCTCACCCCAGATAACCCACCATACTGAGAAATCAAATCCTCATGGATAGCAAGCACCATCTGTTCAGTTAGCCAGGTTGGTTCATTCACTTAGCGAGTTCCTTCAATGCCTGACGAAACTTCTGGCTACCTTGCCGATAGATGGCCATTGCTTTCTCAAACTCAGGATCATAAGGACTAAGCTGGAGTCCATGTTCAGTTTCCGTCACAAATATGGTATCTCCTTCGGAAAGATTGAGTTTTTCTAACAACTCCTTAGAAAAAGTCACCCCTACTGAATTACCAATTTTGCGTAACTTTAAGGTTTGGATCATTAAACTTTCGCCTATGTAATTACGAGTGTAACTACTATCTTAGCCTTAAATTCCCAACGGGAGCAACTCCCGGCTTACGCCACGCGCTCTGCTATCGGCAGCTACGGTGTACACACAAGCCTTGCTCCCAAAGCAACTCAAAAATGTGATCCATGGATCACATTCTTCTAAATAACGCAGATCCTAGTACACTGCGGCGTAAGTAAACCAACCATTCTCAATCGCTAAAAAACTTACTCCATATTACTTTTGACTTTTAATTTTTGCCTTCCGCCAACCTGCACTAGTGGGTTGGGGTGGAAATTTCAGGTTGAAGATGGGTTGTATTATCCAGTTCGGCAGTGATACCCCTTCACAGTACCTAATGTCTCATCTTTGTATTGAATTTTGAGCTTAAAATGAAAGTCACACCCTGGATGCAAGGAAAACTCACCATGACAGTTACTACTGCTAAATGGAGTTTAGACGACTATCATCGCATGATTGAAATTGGCCTTTTAGCTAGTCGTCAGGTTGAACTACTAAATGGAGAAATTATCAACATGGCACCGGAAGGACCAGAACACGCACAAATTAATACTGATTCTGCTGAATATCTGCGGGAATTACTCGGTTCAAAAGCGTTGGTAAGAGATGCAAAACCTATTACTATTGGTGAAAGTAATTCAGAACCAGAAGCAGATTTAGCAATAGTTGAACCACAGCGTGCTATTTATCGAAGTCGCCATCCTTATCCTGAAAATATATTTTGGTTAATCGAATATTCTAAAACTACCCTGAATAAAGATTTAGATGTAAAACGCAAAACCTATGCTGCTGCATCAATTCCTGAATATTGGGTAGTAGATTTAAAGAATCAACAAGTAAAAGTGTTTAGAGAGCCAATAAATGCTGATTATTCCCAAGAATTAACCTTGACTTTAGGTGAAATATCTCCGTTAGCATTTCCAGAAATTAAAGTTTCTATTCAACGTTTACTAAAAGGGTTTTAATTTAATCATGTCTGTGGTATGCCTAGCGACAGACATTATCAAACATAGACGATTCCTATGTCGCGCTGAACGCTATCGCCTCCATCCCCAAACGCTTCAATACCTGTAATACACTATAAAGCTCATTATCAGGATTTACCAAAGAAAACAGCCGCGAATTAGCATATTTATGTTCCAATACCTTTAAAAATAAAAACTCATTACCATTGGTAATCATGCCAAAGGTTGGTAGCACAGTTTCCTCATTACCCAACATATAAGCCAAAGCTTGAGGAATTGCGCGTGTCACTGCAAAATCACTCCGTTTTGATTCAATTACCAACAACCAAAGCCGATTTTTTAACACCAAAACATCAATCCGCCCCCGAATAATCGTTCCTTCATCCTCCATTTCTAAAGCCACACCCGTTTCTGTTTCAATCCTAAACGGTTTATGATAAAAACCAGCTAAATCTAACAAGGGCGCAAGTACCACCATCTTCACCGTATTTTCTAGCATTGGCGGATCATCCATCAATTCTAAAAAATTAGCCTTCACCCGATCTAATAAATGTTGCTCTTCCCCGTTCAAAGCCTCAAGCCCATCCAACCACTCAGGAAAAAAAGTAGCATCTTGAACGATTTGAATGCCAAAATTTTGCTTTAATTCCCGTAGCGTCACATCCTTGGCCGCAATAGATTGAACCATCTTGATATTTCTCCTGACGAAATTTTAGGCTCAAGTGTACAAAAAAAGCTATTAACCCTGAAACCTTTACTCCCTTATTTCTCACAAACAATGTAATCGCAATTTGTATAACCCGGATAGAGAATCGGTTTCAGGCATTTTTTACGGGGTTGACTTTTGATGTAGTGTGAAACTCCAGAATCCAGATTTTTTAAGGGTTTGAGAATTTTGCTGAGAAATCCGGGTGATCTAACTAAATTTTAGTTTAAAGTAGTATTGTCGCGCCTCAATAACCGACAAAACTAATTAGTAAATCATAGTATAAATCAAATCAACTGTTTTCAGTTAAGATTATAGATAGCGTAAATTGGGAAGTTGGATATGACAGTACATCAAAAGTTTAGTAAACTTACTAAAAATTTACCCCTTAGACAGAACAGCAAAGCTTGCCAATCAATTGCTAATCAAATAGCTAAAAGAAAAGAAGAAATGAACTAGCTGAATTATGTCAAGCTTTTAAAATATCTCAATCTCAATTAATGGATTTATAGGAGAAAAAATGTCTAATCATTCTGGTAGTTATATGCTTAACGAAATCTTGGAGTTAATGGAACTTTGAACAGATTTTTGGTTGGTTAGGCAAAGAAAAAACCCAATCTCTTGTTAGAAATATTACTAACACTGCGTGTCGAAAATATGACTGTAATAGTGGAGAAATTTTAGAGAATTTTACAGATCGCTTTGAGTTATGTTATGGCTGTCTTGCAGATAGCAAAGACCTTGAAAACGGACTTTGTGAGGTGTGCCGAAATGATATGGGATAGATTCAAAAAGAGGCAAGGGAGCTATCTTTTCACAAACTGACCATTCTCGCGTTTGAAATAATACCAAGAAAGGGTAACAGGAAAATATAATCCAACGAGTTGAACTTGTCTTCCTCGACGATGTAAAAGTTTAACAGGAGTGCCATTAATTAATTTACGATTACAACCAAGAAAGGGGGGTAAACCCGGTGCTGATTAAGGATACTTTAGGTCATAGCAATTTAGCTATCACTGACAGGTATCTTAAGGCTAGACCAAATGATAGTAGTGCTTTGAAATTAATGGATATTTGATAGACTTCAACCACCTTGTCACCCGTTAAGCAGCCTAGCCTAGTGTCCACCCTACAAAAACTTACCTCAAGGTTGCTAAGAGTTCCAGCACAACACCATTAGTCCAACCGAAGCCGACTTCGTTAGAACTGTAGCCAAAGCAGATTTCGTCGGAAACGTTGGCGGAACAGCGTTCTACATCGTATTTTTCTACTAAGATACCGCGACGCTCAAATTCTTTAATTACCATAGCCAGGAATTTATGAGCAATGCGATCGCCTTCTTGATGATACCCGTAACGATGCAATCCAAGGACTGCAATTAATGTTAAGGGTGCCCAGCCAAAAGGTGCATCCCATTGGTTACCCGTGACGCGGGTACTAGTAAATATTCCCCCTGGTGCTTCAAATAGCGAGAGATTTTCTACTATACGTTTGGCTTGCACTTCCGACGCGATTCCCATCCACAAAGGATAGAAGGTAGTTGCAAATTCGTAGTGGCGGCGTTTTTCGGTTTGAAAGTTATAGTCGAAATATAGTCCCTGTGCTTCATCCCAGAGAAATTGATCGATGTGATCGCGTCGCACATCTGCGCGATCTCGCCATTGTTGCGCTAGTTGCTCATTACCTAGAATATCGTTGATTTGCGCCAAGTCTTGTTCCATTTGGTAAAGCAAGCTGTTGAGACACACAGGCGCATAGTGGATAATATCGATACTAAAAGGCCCAAAGCGATTGCTGATATCAAAGCCAGATTCGCGCATAGTGCGATCGCCTTTGTAAAACAAATTGCTTAATTCGTCTGTCTCTCGGTCATAGTAGAGGCTGACATCATAATCTTCAATTTCAAATCTTTGGTAGTACTCCTTAACTCGTTCATAGTGGCTTTTACCTTCTTCATCTCGTTCGGAAAATAAAACCTCTGGCGCTGGGCCTTCGCCTAAAGCATAATATCGTGATAAACCTGTGGTGGGGTTGAGGTGGGGCGGTACTACCCAGTAATAGTAAAATTGTTCTAAAAGCGGTATTGTTGACCTCAGCCACTCTTCATCTTGACTGTGCTGGAACATTGCCAAAACCATCAGGCTGAGGACTGGGGGTTGCGATCGCGACAGCATATAAGTACGGTTGGAATTGAGGATTGTGCCGTAATGCTGTACTTGGTAAAGTAGCTGATCAACTTGACTTTGGGCTAAATCCCATTCGCCATCACGTAACAGCCCCAGTAAAATAAAGTAGCTGTCCCAGCCATACATTTCATTAAAGCGTCCACCAGGGACAACGTAAGGGCCTGGTAGATATAGTAAACCATGTTCTCCGATGGCTTCGGCTTCGGGGGGTAGGGTACGAATTTCAATTTGGCGGATATCTTCTTTTGAAAGCGATCGCTCTAAGACAGACTGAACATTGGGACAATCTTCTCTAGGGGAAATGTAAATAATCCAGGGAGTACCTGGTTTGTGTTCTAGTTTGGCATCTTTGATAGATTGCAGTAAGTGTTCGTGCGATCGCGTTAAGGTTTTCCAGGTTTTTTTGATATATGTTCGTACAGCGTCAATTTGTTTGCTGGTAAATGGCAATTGTGTAGTCATAAGGAATTCAAAATTAAGAATTTTTTTCTCACGCAGAGGAGGCAGCGTGTTGCGGGGGTTCCTCCTGTTGTAGCGACTGCCGTCGCGCAGAGGCGCGGAGGAGAATAGAGGAGGATTCTTTCTCTGTATTGTCTGCGCCTCTGTGGTTGGTTAATTACTCACTAATAAAGCTACGGGAAAATGCGCCAGGGCTGCGCCAATGGATAATGTTTCTGTAACCTGTAAGGATTGCTGAGTTAGCAGGTTTTTCCAGGTTGCGGAAGTTCCTTTGGGTAATTGCAGATGTGTATCTTGCCATACTGAATCACCTAAGGGATATTCCCCAGGTTGAATGAGGCTGGTGAGAAAACGCGGCGCGATCGCGATCGCTGTTTGATTGTCTTGCTGTCTGGCAAAGGCGATGATGTGATTGGCGTGGGTTCCCTGAATTTCTAATGGTAGATATTCACCATCTTGGAATAATTGCAGATAATCGATTCTGGCTTTCAAGGCTTGCACTGTTAAAAATAGTTTGATTCTACCATCGGTTTTCTCGGTGAGTAATTCCTGAATTAAGCCCAGAATGTCACTCTTCATCTGCTGTTGAATTGCACTGAAATAAGCGCGTCGCTGTTCAAAATCTACGGGGCGGCGGTTATCTGGATCAACTAGGCTGAGTTCCCAAAGTTCAGTTCCTTGGTAAAAGTCGGGTACGCCAGGGGCGGCTATTTTTAATAGAGTTTGAGAAAGGGAGTTGAAAATACCATAGGGGTTGCTGAATAAACATAGAACCGAGACAAATCAATGACTTGATGGGGATA
>NZ_JAYGGY010000111.1:0-38464 GCF_034931625.1 Anabaena cylindrica UHCC 0172
TTCTTACTTCCTTCTTCCTCCTGACTCCTAGCCCTAACGAAAAGACTTTTATGGCTTACGCCACGCTATCAGCAAACCCTATCTAGTAATATTTACCCTGATTACTATTCAAGTATGACTAAGAGGAAATATACTGTGATAGAGTCTTAGCTAAGGTAGTTTTTGGTACTGCACCAACAACAGTATCAACTTGCCGACCCCCCTTAAATACCATTAAGGTAGGAATGCTACGAATACCATAATGACTGGCAACTGTGGGGTTTTGGTCTGTGTTCAGTTTCACCACTTTTACCTGTCCTTCATATTCAGCAGCAACTTCATCAACAACGTTTGCCAACATTCGACAAGGGCCACACCAAGGGGCCCAAAAGTCAACTAAAACTGGAGTCTCACTCTCCAACACCTCTTGCTTGAATGTGGCTTCTGTGACATTGGTAACAGTCATAGTTGTTCTCCTGATTTGATTCAGTCATTCGATCAGATCGAATAAACTTGAAAGCTGGATATTTTTTTCATGCACACGGGAGGTGATCCCCAGGCATGAATCGGAACGCAGATTGTGGGCTAGGATTAGCGATAATCAACAACTTAAATATTCAGTTATCTAGCGATTTTACCGCATAAACCGATTTTATCGAGGTTTCAATTACTTAAATCATTATTACAATGCGTCTTTACACAGATACGGTGTTATTACCTAAAGGTTAAAATAAGAGCAGAAAAATCATGAGAGGCATTTATGATGAGCGATCGCGACTATACATTAATTATTGATAAAAGTGGTAGTATGTCCACCCCTGACCAAGCAGGTGGTAGAAGCAGATGGGAAATAGCACAAGAATCTACCCTCGCTTTGGCTAGAAAGGCCGAACAATTCGACCCTGATGGACTCACAGTTTACGTCTTTTCCGGCAGATTTAAACGTTATGAAAACGTTACCTCAGCCAAAGTAGCACAGATATTTCAGGAAAATGACCCTGCTGGTACAACCAACTTAGCCGCTGTGCTAATGAATGCACTCGATAATTACTTTCAGCGCAAAACCGCTGGACAAACTAAACCAAATGGGGAAACAATTTTAGTCATTACCGATGGTGAACCAGATGATCGCAAAGCGGTATTTGAAGTCATCATTAACGCAACTCGACAAATGGAACGGGACGAAGAATTAGGAATTTCTCTGATTCAAGTAGGATCAGATTCTCAAGCTACAAAATTTCTCAAAGCTTTAGATGATCAATTGCAAAGTGTTGGCGCTAAATTTGATATTTGTGACACCGTAACCTTAGATGATTTAGAAGATATGAGTCTTGCAGATGTCTTGATGAATGCCATCAATGACTAGGAATTAGTCATTATTTGTGACCATAAACCCTAAAAATTATTTTGGATACAACTTATCCAAAATAGCAAAAATAACTACTGAAAACAGGAGAATTATAAATGTTAGAAAATCGGGATTATACACTAATTATCGACCATAGTGCTAGTATGGCAAAACCATCAGATAAAGGTGATCAAAGCAGATGGTTAGCCTTACAGGAATCTACATTTGCCTTAGCTTGTAAATGTGAACAATTTGATCCTGATGGTATCACAGTTTATCTATTTTCACGAAAATTTGAACGTTTTGATCATGTAACTTCTGCTAAAGTTTCACAGATTTTTGAAGAAAATATTCCCGCTGACACTACAAATTTAGTCGGTGTACTTCAAGATGCTATTAATAACTACTTTACCCGTAAAGCTGCTGGTCTAAGCAAGCCCAATGGGGAAATAATTTTAATCATCACTGATGGCAAACAAGATGATAAGCAAGCAGTCTGTGAAGTCATAATCAATGCCACACACCAAATGGAACACGAAAAAGAATTAGGAATTTCAATTATTCAAGTAGGCTCAGATCCTCAAGCCACAAAATTTCTTAAAGCTTTAGATGATAAGTTGCAAACCGTTGGTGCTAAATTTGATATTTGCGATACCATTACTTTAGAACAATTAGAAGAAATGAGTCTCACCGATGTCTTGATAAATGCGATAAACGACTAATTTGATTTTATAGATTTTGCGTCATAATGGGAGGATTTAGAAATGCTAGACAATCGGGATTACACTTTAATTATTGACAAAAGCGGTAGCATGGCTACCCCAGATCAAAAGGGTGGGAGAACTAGATGGGTGACAGCCCAAGAATCTACTTTAGCTCTAGCTAGTAAGTGTGAGCAATTTGATCCAGATGGAATCACTGTTTACTTATTTTCTGGACGATTTAAACGTTATGAAAATGTCACAGCTAGTAAAGTTGTGCAAATCTTCCAAGAAAATGACCCTTCCGGTACTACTGATTTAGCAGGTGTTTTAAAACACGCGACTGATGATTATTTGCAACGCAAATCTAGCAATCAAACTAAATCAAATGGGGAAACAATTTTAGTTGTTACTGATGGAGAACCAGATGATCGTAAAGCTGTAATGAAAGTAATTATAGAAGTTTCTCGTAAGATAGATCGAGATGAGGAATTAGCTATTTCTTTTATTCAAGTTGGTGCAGATCCTAATGCTACTCGCTTTCTCAAAATCTTAGATGATGAATTACAAAGTGCAGGTGCAAAATTTGATATTTGTGACACAATTACAATGGAAGATATGGAAGATATGAGTTTATCTGAAGTACTACTAAATGCAATTAATGACTAGTTATAGACATAATTAGGACTGAAAGCAATGGATTCCATTGATAAGTTATTAGCTGAACTTCAGGCTGAATATTTAGAAGCAAAACCACAACCGCAGCAACAAATAATTCCAGTTAAACCCTTTATTTCTTCTTCAGCCAAATCAAATTCTTTGATAGATAACTTGTTATCAGAAGTCAAAACTGACTTTCTGGAAAAAGATGCTGCGGAAGAATTGAAACAAAAACAAGAATTAGAACAAGAAAAAAGTCGTCAAGCACAATTAAAAGCCAAACAATTAGAGACTTTGAGGAAGCGAGCAAAAGATTGGTTATCTAAATTAGATCCATTCTCACCCGAAGGGCTTTGGTTTGAAAGGTTCGCTGAAGCATACCCGTCAAAATTAGAAGCAGCAATTGAGTATCTACAAACCAATGAATAAAATTATTATTTGGTCATAGTTAATGGGTAATTATTGCTGTGTTCTACTTTTACAAATTACAAATTGCTATTTTGATGATCATTAATCGGAGATAAATTCTGAATAGCCCATTCGTGCATTGCATAGAGAATTGGTTTGAGACTTTCTCCTAAAGGTGTGAGTGAATATTCTACCTTAGGGGGGATTTGCGCGTAGATTTCTCGGTGTACAATCCCATCCTCTTCCAATTCTCTCAGTTGCTGAGTGAGCATCTTTTGAGTAATCCCGTGTAAAGAGCGTTGCAACTCGCCAAATCTTTTCGCGCCTGTAATTAATTCTCTAATTATTAATACCTTCCAACGTCCACCGATTACCTTGATAGTGTTTTCCACTTCACAAGTCAGCCTATTTACACTATAGTTTTCTGCTTCTGCTTTCATAGTTACTTTTTAGTAAGTATAGTACTTTTAAGTGCCTACTATTCATAGTAGTTGTACATAGGTTAAAGTCAATAGTAAATTAGAGGAATAAGGAGAACACTATGAACCAACCTGTAATTGCCGATAAAAAACCTGCGGTTTTAGAACTAGAAGCAGGTACTTATTACTGGTGTAGCTGTGGACAATCTCAAAATCAGCCTTTTTGTGATGGTGGTCATAAAGGTAGCGAATTTACACCCCAGGTTTTTGAATTAACTGAGAAGAAAACGGTGGCATTATGCCAATGTAAACATACAGCTAATGCTCCTTTTTGTGATGGCTCTCACAGTAAACTTTAAGCTGTAATTGGAGCAAAAATAAACAGAAGTATTTTTTGGGGCTGGCAATTATCAGTTAAATCATGACTGTTTAAAAACTCAATAGCCCCTTTTTTTTCACCTCTTTAGAGAATTGGTAAAGGGGTGTTTTGTTTTGTAAGTAAGGGGACAGAATTAATTACACAACTGATTGTTCTGTTCCCTCTCTCAACGAGTGAATTTAATTTTGTCTTATTTTCATACCTTAGAGAATATTTGAAAAGTTTGTGGTCTTTTTAAGGGGAATAGGCTTCCCAAAGTCCTCTTTAGTTTTTAAAACATCTTTTGAGATGCTGTTAAGGTACTTCAATGGGAATTAAAGTATTTTCCGGTAAGTAGCTGTGAAAACAACCTTCATCTGCTAGAACTAACAGCAGACGCAGGGGATAATCTGGAGGAACTTGCAAATCTGCCCAAGGTATTGCTATTTCTAAACAAGTATCTAAAGCAGCTTGGGCGCGACTAACACGAGGATACCATTGATAGTTGTCTCCTGCTTCTCGAAATTGAATTGATTGTGTAAGTAAGTTAATTTCTAGATGATGGTGAAATAGATAATTAACTGGCGATATATCTGGTGCTTCTGCCAAAGGTACGGGGCTGTTAACCATTGTTCTATCTGGATAAAACCAAAGCAAATTTAATTCTGGTGGTAGTTCTTTTCCTGGTGCAATGCCACTTTTAAAGTCTACCCGCAAATAAAAATTCAGGTGATCTACTCCATACCAAAGTCTCTGAATGAGGCTGCTGTTGTGCATTGTTCCCCGTGCGCCGCCAATTTCTAAGCGTCCGGCTTTATCCCAGTCTTGTTCATCACCTTTGCCATCAATAACTGGATGAATAAAGCCTTCTGGTAGATGGTCTGCCCGTGCGGTATGGACTTCTAAAGGGTTTTGCAGATAGGCGGGTATGGGTTCATTTAAGGCTTTATAAATGCCATAGAGATGTTCACGAAATAACTTGTCAAAGATGGCATCTTGATTTGAGGAATGTCCTTCACCAAACCACCAAAACCAGTCGGAACCTTCGGCGGCGTATAAGGATTCCCACGCTGCGGGGTTGTTCTCTTCTGTGGCTTCGTGGTGATTGGCTAGAACTTGTCTGGCGTGGGTGAGGTAGTCCCAGGCGCGATTTTTGGCGGGATCACCTATCCAGGTGGTGAAGCTACCATCTACCCAAGAACCGCTATGGAGTTGTTCTCCGGGAATAGTGGCTGTGGGGGGAAATTTTTCTAGGAATTCGGAGACGGTGACGAGTTTGATGTGGGGTTCGTCACTTAAGCTTTGATATAGGGTTTCTAGGAAGGGTTTACCGTCTTGGGGATAAAATTCCCAGCAATTTTCGCCATCTAAGGCGATGGTAACTAACCAGGGCTGTTCACTGGGGTTTTCTCTTTGCATTTTAGCGATCGCTTGCAAATGTCCTACTAAGTCAGCTGTCGCCTGTTTTGGTGACATCGAACTGTATGTAAAACCAATCAAATCTGATAATCTATGGTCACGGAAAACGATGGAGACATCACCGCTAGGAGTTTGCAACCGATAGGGACGATAAAGCAATTCTGGTTCCATCACATTTCCCGCCCCATCTCGATGGAAAAAGTGCTTCAGCGTCCACCCCAAAACGGCTTCATCTGAACAAATCCATTTAAAACCTTGTTGAATAATATACGGTAAAGTTTCTGGACTCACTGACTGTTCAGAAGGCCACAAACCACGGGGATTTTGCCCAAAACGGTCTTGATATAAATCCCAGGCTTTCTGTAAATGACGGGGAATATCTTCTGCCCATTGAAAACGATAGTTCGGTAAGGTCATGTTAGGCACTGCTACCCGACCGGCATTGGTATCCGCCAACAAAGGTAAAATCGGGTGCGTGTAGGGGGTTGTAGTCACTTCTAATTGCCCTGTTTCCTGCATTTTCCGGTGTTGGGGAATAATGCGACTGAGGATTTGGCGTTGTTTAGAATAAATGCGTTGGCGATCGCTTAAAGTGAAATTTCGTCCCTGTTCTAACCAAGCTGCAATCTCCGGATCATCCCAAAACAGCGGATCAATCCAAGCTAAATTATGCCAAGCTAGTAAATCGCCGTAATCTGAAGCTTGCCAATTTGCTAAACACCAACGTTGTCCCTGTTCTTGCCTTTGGCAGTACAATTCGGCATAGCGAGGATGAGGATCAATTAATGTATGGTGATTCGCATCAAAAAAATGCTCAACAATAAATTCCCGCTGTTCTGTGGTTAACTTTTCCACAGGTGTCAAGCTGGCTGTCAGGTAAGGATCAAAGGCAGTACCAGCAATATAATCTTCTAGTTGTAATATCAAAGACGGGACTAAATTCACCGTTTGGTGTAACTTAGGATACTTTTCTAACAGCAATATCAAATCCAGATAATCTTTAGTTCCATGTAACCTTACCCAAGGTAAACGGTAGTGCTGGCTAAGAGAACCCGTACCACTGCTGCTAGGAGACTTGTACAGTGGCTGATGTTGATGCCAAATAAAAGCGACATAGAGAGGGTGAGACATAGGGAGTGATCAAGTAATGGGGGGAATTGGGTAATAATTTTGAATTATCAATGATGGTAATTGGTAATGGGTAATAGGTAATAGGTAATTGGAAAAATGACTTTCCCATCCTCCCCACTACCCAATACCCAGTAACCATTACCCAGTCCCCAATCCCCAATCCCTAGATAACCTGTTCGATTTCGGAAATTTCGGGAATCATTTCTTTAAGACGGCGTTCAATACCCATTCTCAGAGTCATGGCTGAACTGGGACAAGAACCGCAAGCACCTTGTAACCGCAGTTTTACAATCGGGCCATCCAGTTCTACTAGTTCCACATTACCTCCATCAGACATCAGGTAAGGGCGCAATTCATCTAATACGGTTTCTACGTTTTCAGTTGTCAGTTCCAGAGTTGCCATAGTTTTAGACCTGTTAAATTAATGATTGGGGTGAAATTTGGAGTTGAGGAATTTTATCCTTGTCCCAAAATATCCAAAATTGATGCTTTTGCTGATTTAAATCGATCCTAGATCCAATTGTCGCTATATTGTCAGTTATCTGTTTTTGATCACTAAAGCAGCTTGATATTAGAGTAGGTAAAATTAGTGATGGCATCAGCCGCATTCAAGGAAACATCACTAATACCATTTTCATACTCTTCTCCTACTTTCTTCGTCATGATGTAATGATCATCAAATTCTTCATAGGTGTCTGTAAATTTCAGCACGCTGCTAACTTCATTGGTTTGAGAGTCGCAAAACACCACATCATAGCGATTGGCAATATATACTGCAAACGGGTCAAACTTGGACTTATGTCATACTGACCGTAACGTAGTGCAGGGAAGTATCTCGGAGATTCTTCACTTCGTTCAGAATGACACTTTTAACCCGTTTTTAGTATAACCAGCACCTATATGAGCAAAGCTATAGGACCCATGACTCGATTTTATTGATAAATTTGGCGATCGCAGATTTTATACTGTAAATCTATTTTAGAATTGAGTTTCTATCTCGCACTCAATAGGGGAAAACAACACAGGTTGTTGATAAAGTGGCACTGTGAACGTAACTGTTGAGCCAAGTCCTTCGCCTAAACTATAGAAATGTACTTCACCTCCCATGGCCTCTATCAGCTTTTGGGATATGGTTAGTCCCAAACCTGTGCCACCGTAATGGCGAGTGCGGGAACCATCCACCTGAGAAAATAATTGAAATAATTTATCTTGTTTATCTAAAGAAACACCAATACCCGTATCTGCCACTCTTACCTTTACCATGCCGGGTAAGGTCGGTGATTGTAATTTGCCTTTGCCTTTTTTGAGGACTAAATCAGCACTAATGGTGACACCACCTTCGTTAGTAAATTTCAGGGCATTGCCTACCAAATTCAGCAACACTTGTAATAATCTCCGGTAGTTACCTTGGACGATGATTTCATCGGATGTAGAAGGCATTTGTATCTGAAAGCTGAGGTTTTTCATCTCCGCTTGGGGACGCACAAAGTTGTCTACATCAGTGAATAACTCATTGAGTCTGACAGGACCACAACGGATGTCCATTTTGCCAGCTTCTATTTTGGCAAAGTCTAAAATATCATTGAGAATACTGAGGAGATGGATGGATAAGTCATGGGCATCTTGTACAAACTCATGCTCTTCTGGCCCATCTGCCATCCCTTCCAAAATCAGCTTTAATAACCCAATCATGCCGTTGAGAGGGGTACGAATTTCATGGGATACGTTGGCCAGAAATTCGCTTTTTAGGCGTGAAGCATCTTCTGCTTGTTGCCGAGCCTCTTCTAGTTCTTTATATAAAGTAGCATGAGCGATCGCAGTTCCTAGTTGGTCTGCTAGTTCTCTACTTAATTCCAGTTCGGTTTCTGTTAATACATGGCATTCATTGCTTAAGCTTAAGGCAAATAAAGCATTCGCTTGGTCTTGATAGCAAGTAGCCACCAGCAAAAATTTTTGTTTCTGAGAATTATTCGGAACTGGAAACTCTATCACCATCGGTTCTAAAGTTGCCAAAACTTGAGCAAAAGCAGGCTCAGAAGATATGTCTATTTCTGAGCCAATCATGGGATCTAAGCCTGGTTGGTGATACTCTGCGATTACCTGAACTTTCGTTATATTGGGCTGATAAGGACAGATAACACAGCGTTCTACTTTGAGTACCTTTCCTAAACTATCAACCGTTTGCTGCCAAATAACATCTAAATTCAGTGTCCGCCGAATATTTCTGGTGATTTTATTTAATAATTTTTGGTGTTGCTGCGATACCTGCTGCATTCTCGGCGAAGGTAAAGTCAGTTCTGGCTGTGAAGGCTTTCTAGATTCCTGATTCACTTCTTGAGTGTTGACTCTAGCTTGCAACAACCGCCCCATCACCAAAACTGTCGTCGCGACTTGACCCAATCGCGGCATAATCGGAGTAATTGTCAACTCCAACTCTAATAAATCCTGACTGCATTTAAACCAGCACTGAACCCTTTCTGGAACTAGATTTGTTAAAATCCGGTGCAATCTTTCTAGATAGGCAACGTCATCTACTGGACTAAAGTTTTTATGCTTATTAAGCACATCAAGTATTTTCTCAGTCTTGAAATCTAGGAATTCGCTATGCTGCCAATCAAATGTCAGATAACGCCCAGTCCTATCTTGCGTATATACCAACTCAGATCCGAGAGTTGCTAATAAGCTATCCGTGCTGCGGTTGATAGATTCCAGGTTCTGAGAAAATAAGTTCGCCAATTGGGTGTTCGCAGTAATAGTCATTAATCGAGTTGGATAGACAAATTGCTTTCCACCGTAGTTGTACTAAAGCTATTTAAATTCTGGCATAAAGTTTTACCGCTTTTACATTTTCGATTGTGTATTTTTGACTTTTTTGGAATCCGGAGCCTTAAAATTTACATTTCTTATCATCAAGGGCTACAAGGGGCGGAAATTGATAGCTAATTTCAATCGTTCCATTCACCACGAGGAGGAACTGGTGTCCGCCTAGGAGTGCGTGTTAACTCATCATCTCTAGGTACATCTCCCCGCAACCACTGACGGATAGCAACCTCAATCACTTTACTGGGATCATTGGTAAGATGCTGAATTTGCGCTATTAACTCAGAGTCTAGGCAAACGGCTATTTCTACCTTATCGGGGTGTTTTTTTTCCACATCGGTAGGTTTTTCTTGCATATTCATGGGTTTAAATGCTCTGAAATGTTTTTGTTTAAAGCTATGTCAAGCAATGATATTGATGATTTAGGCTATTTCACTGGCAAATATTAAAAGTACAGTTTCATAGCTCACGGAAATAGTAGCAAAATAACAGGATTAGATTCTAAGTGGCAATTTTCATAAAAATGCTCAGTAAGTGGGAGAATCAGGGACTTTAGCTTTTTTTTAATATGCTTCGACGTGGCTTACTAGTCATAACATGGGCGGATTTAAGCGCTGTTACGATTACATGGCAGTTGCTTGATTTGGTGTAATTAATGCTTATTTATTGTATGCTCTTGGTTGAAGAATACTAGCAGCTATAATTTAGACTTTCATAATATTCTTAAAAATTCACCTATCTAGAGAGTGGGGATTGAGGAAGTACTCTCCCACCAATCACCAATTATCAATTACTCATTGCCTAAGAAAGCATTAAAATACATTAAGTAAATAGCTTTAACTTTTGTTTGCTGCTGAAGCAAAGATGGTATATGACTGACGTTCCCGCAGTTCGCATTCGTAACTTTTGTATTATTGCTCACATTGACCACGGGAAATCTACTCTCGCTGATCGCCTGCTACAAGCCACTGGGACTGTAGAAAATCGACAGATGAAGGAACAGTTTCTCGATAACATGGATCTGGAACGGGAGCGTGGCATTACGATTAAGCTGCAAGCTGCCCGGATGAACTATACTGCTAAAGATGGCCAGCAGTATGTTTTGAATTTAATTGATACTCCTGGACACGTAGACTTTTCTTATGAAGTATCCCGTTCTCTGGCTGCTTGTGAGGGTGCTTTATTAGTAGTGGATGCTTCCCAAGGTGTAGAAGCACAAACTTTGGCCAATGTCTATTTGGCACTGGAGCATAATCTAGAAATTATCCCAGTTTTGAATAAAATAGACTTGCCAGGAGCAGAACCTGACAGAGTAATTGGTGAAATTGAAGAAATTATTGGTTTAGATTGCAGTGGTGCAATTCTGGCTTCTGCTAAAGAAGGAATTGGTATTCCGGAAATTTTAGAAGCTATTGTCGATCGCATACCACCAGCACCAGATATCATGAATGAACGGTTACGGGCGTTGATTTTTGATAGTTACTATGATAGTTACCGGGGCGTAATTGTTTACTTCCGGGTGATGGATGGTAGTGTAAAAAAAGGCGATCGCATTCACTTGATGGCATCTGAGAAAGAATATGATATTGACGAGATAGGCGTTCTTTCTCCCACCCAAAAACAAGTTGAAGAACTACACGCTGGAGAAGTGGGCTATTTAGCCGCATCAATTAGGGCTGTAGCTGACGCACGGGTAGGAGACACCATTACCCTAGCTAAAGCCAAAGCCACAGAAGCTTTACCTGGTTACACCGAAGCCAACCCCATGGTTTTTTGTGGGATGTTCCCCATTGATGCTGATCAATTTAAAGATTTGCGAGAAGCTTTAGAAAAACTCGAACTCAACGATGCAGCCCTGCATTATGAACCAGAAACTTCTAGTGCAATGGGGTTTGGCTTCCGTTGTGGGTTCTTAGGTTTGCTGCACATGGAAATTGTCCAGGAACGCCTAGAGCGTGAGTATAACCTAGATTTAATTATCACAGCCCCTTCAGTGGTTTATAAGGTAATCACCATTAAAGGTGAGGAGGTATACATTGATAATCCTAGTCGTTTACCTGAACCTAATGAACGCCAAAGAATCGAAGAACCCTATGTGAAAATAGAGATGATTACTCCTGAAACCTACGTTGGCGCTTTAATGGAGTTGTCGCAAAATCGCCGGGGTATCTTCAAAGATATGAAATATCTCACCCAAGGACGAACCACACTCACCTATGAGTTACCTTTGGCAGAAGTAGTCACAGACTTTTTTGACCAAATGAAATCGCGATCGCGCGGTTATGCCAGTATGGAATATCATATCATTGGCTACCGTGAGAATCATTTGGTGAAGCTGGATATCATGATTAATGGTGAGCCTGTAGATTCTTTAGCAATGATTGTTCATAGAGATAAAGCCTACAATGTCGGCAGAGCAATGGCTGAAAAGCTGAAAGAACTGATTCCCCGTCATCAATTCAAAGTCCCCATTCAGGCATCTATTGGCAGTAAAGTCATTGCTAGTGAACATATCCCAGCTATGCGGAAAGACGTTTTAGCTAAATGCTACGGTGGTGATATTAGCCGCAAAAAGAAACTCTTACAGAAACAAGCTAAGGGTAAAAAGCGGATGAAAGCAGTAGGTACAGTGGATGTACCACAGGAAGCATTTATGGCTGTACTGCGTTTAGATCAAAATTAGGATCACGTCTTTGGTTGAAGGGGAAAAGGGAAGAACAACCTCTAACCTATCCCCAAACCAACTGACTAACTGAGATTTTCCTCTCATTACGAATTACCTTGCGGTTCTATTCCCAAAGCTCTTAACTGCGCTTCTAATTGTGGCAGTGCGTTGTTTGGCGGTTTAGGCTTCCTACTGGGCTTGTTATACGCTTTCTGTACCTGTGGGTAAAATGTTTCCGGCTTTCTCGCACCAACGCAACCAAATATCTTGTTTCCCCTCAAATACTCCTGCCCACAAAGTTAAACCTAATTCTGCACAATCGCACTCTTTGGGTATTTTACAATCCCACAGTTCCCTAAGTTTGATAACTCTGATAAGCTTTATCAAAATCTCAAAAATTAAAAAATTAAAAAATTTTAGTAACAACCCTTATCGTCATCATCAGACTTGTATTTTGAGACAAATATAGTTTTTAAAAGTTTTTTTAAGTTTTGTAAATCATCGGGGAGTTGCGTAAATGAAAATACTAGTACTGAGTTGGGAATTTCCACCAAGGATAGTGGGAGGAATTGCCCGTCATGTAGCAGAATTATACCCAGAACTGGTGCAGCTAGGACATGACATTCACCTGATTACACCTGAATTTAATCAAGCATCGCTGTACGAAGTAATTGAGGGTATTCATGTTCATCGCGTACCAGTAGAACAAGGTAACGACTTTTTTCACTGGGTAGCAAATTTAAACGACAGTATGGGAGATCACGGTGGTAAATTGATCCTAGAGGAGGGCGGATTTGATATTATTCATGCCCATGATTGGTTAGTTGGAGATGCAGCGATCGCACTCAAACATACTTTTAAAATCCCACTAATTGCTACTATCCATGCGACAGAATACGGCCGCTACAATGGTATTTATAATGACACACAAATGTATATTAGCGGTAAGGAAAAGTTATTAACTTACAACGCCTGGCGGATTATTGTGTGTACTGAATATATGCGTGGAGAAGTAGTGAGAACACTACAGAGTCCTGGAAACAAAATAGATGTTATTTATAATGGTATCCGCCCCGAAAAAAAACAACATCACAAAGATTTTCATGCTCAAGATTTTCGTCGCCAATTTGCCGCTGATCATGAAAAAATAGTTTATTACCTTGGCCGGATGACCCATGAAAAAGGTGTACCTGTATTACTTAATGCGGCTCCTAAAGTGCTTTGGCAAATGGGAGGATATGTTAAATTTGTAATAGTTGGTGGTGGTAATACCGACCATCTTAAGCGTCAAGCTGGGGATTTAGGAATTTGGGATAAATGTTATTTTACTGGTTTCCTATCTGACGAATACTTGGATAAATTCCAAACAATTGCAGACTGTGCAGTTTTTCCGAGTCTTTACGAACCCTTTGGTATTGTTGCTTTAGAAAGTTTTGCTTCTCGTGTACCTGTAGTAGTTTCAGATACGGGGGGTTTTCCGGAAGTAGTGCAACATACCAAAACAGGAATCGTGACTTGGGCAAACAATTCTGACTCTTTAGCTTGGGGAATTTTGGAAGTTTTAAAAAATCCAGGTTATCAACAATGGTTAGTAGATAACGCTTATCAAGATTTAGAACGACGTTTTCGATGGCCGAAATTAGCCAAACGGACAGAGGCTGTATATGAAAGAGTATTAAGAGAGCGATCGCAAATTGATTGGTAATTGATAGGTTATTTAACACAAAGCAAAACTGAGGTTTTTGCAGAGTAGTAGCGAGAATTAAAAATTACTCTGGATTTTTGGCGTAAAAAAACATTACAAGTCCTGTACGCTGGGAATTTTACCCTTTCTGGTGAGAGAGTTAGCAATAATTGCTGTTTGCGCCAAAAAATTAGTATGACAAGAGCATTCCCCATAACAAAGCGTTTGAAGAATGCAAGAACTATGTTGTTGAGGATGGTAAACCGCATCATAAACCGTCTCACAGCAAACTTGAAGCGCTATTTTCGAGACATCACTACCGATGTCCGTCCTCCCTCAGCGAAAACAGGTTATAAATTGCCCCTTTTAGCCGGCCCTGTGCATAATTTGGGTGGGGGAGGTAATGATGTCGATGACGCTATCCAGTGGATGATTAACAGTGTCAGGGGCGGTTCTAACTCCGACACCAAAGTAAATGTTTTAGTGATTCGCGCTGCTGGTGACGATAATTACAATCAACTAATTTATCGCATGAGAGGGGTAAATTATGTAGAAACTTTAATCATTAGTAACAGACAAGAGGCAAACAGAACTGATATTTTTGATAAAGTTAGAAATGCTGGTGTAATTTTCTTTGCTGGTGGTGATCAATGTGAATATATTCGCAACTGGAAAAACACAAAATTAGAAGTTGCCGTCAAATCAGTTTACGATAAAGGTGGTGCTATTGGTGGGACAAGTGCAGGTGCAATGATTCAAAGTGAATATATTTATGATTCTTGCGCTTGTGAAGACAGCATTGAAAGTACAGAGATGCTTAATGATCCTTATCGAAATGTCACCTTTAGCTATAACTTTTTCCAGTGGAAGTATTTACGAAGAACCATCATTGATACCCACTTTGATGAACGCAAAAGAATGGGTAGAATTATGGTATTCATTGCGCGTCAAATTCAAGATGGTGTCTCTGCAACTGCTTTAGGGATAGCAATTAGTGAAGAAACATCTTTGCTTGTTGATAAATACGGAATTGCAAAAGTTATGGGTAAGGGTGCAGCATATTTTGTTTTGGGAGATCATCTACCAGAAGTCTGTCAACCTGGAAGTCCTCTCACTTTTTCTGACTACAAAATTTGGAGAGTCCCCAGAGGTGATACTTTTGATTTAAACAAAATGCCAACTAAAGGTTATTATCTCAGAAGTGTGAAAAGAGGAAGATTTGACTCAGATCCTTATTAATTGGGTAGAGTACGAAATTTGGCATAACCAAAAATCAAAAATTAGTAGCGCTTGCTGATAGCCTAGCGTAAACCATAAAAGTTTTTGGCTAAAGAGTAGGAGTCAGTAGGGTTAAAGCGTAATGCTTATGAGTATCAACTTAAGCTCAAATCCTTACATATCTTGTTCCCAGTCTCTGACTGGGAATACTATCACAGAGGCTCTGCCTCTATTCTCATTGATAGCACAGCGTTAGCCATAGGCATAGACTTCTAGAATTCATTCCCCTACTCTGTATGGGAACAAGAAAATCTGAAAAAGTGAAATATTTTAGCGTAATTACTTATTGAATAACTACTCATCTGTAAAGTAATCAGAATCTATTTTTTTAATCTCGTAAATAGATACTGTAGAAACCCCCACATGATTATCAATCATCAATTGGGCTAATTCCTGTCCATCTATTAACACAATTTTACTATCTATTATAGATACATATTCTCTGGCTTCTTGGGAAAATCTAGAAGTAGTTATAAAAACACCTTTTCTAGCCCTTTGTCCATGTAAAGCCCCGACAAACTTTTGAATTTCTGGTCTACCAACAACAGTATTATCCCATCTTTTAGCTTGAATATAAACAATATCTAAACCTAATTTATCTTCTTTAATGATACCATCAATTCCCCCATCTCCACTTTTACCAATTGCTCTACCAGCATCACGCCTTGAACCACCATAACCCATTTTTACTAATAAATCGACTACCAATCGTTCAAAAAAATCAGGTGAACAACTTTTTACACGGTTTAGTAATTCTAACTCTAATTCTTTTCTAATTTTCTGATATCCAAATTCTATAGATTCTTGGGGTGTGGTTTCCGAGATTTCTATAATTTCCGGTTCTGATTTATCATTATCTTTTTTTGTAGTTTTAAATTCTATAAACTCAGGAAATTGATTAAGAAACTTGAGATTAATTTCTGATGGATTTCGAATTAATATATTCTTACCTCTATCAGTAATTTGAAAAAATGGATTTAATGTTATATCGAGTTCCAATACTGCTCGGTTAAGGCTCAAAAGTTATTATATGGTAGGTTGGGTTGAGGCACGAAACCCAACATTATCAAGGATTTTGTTGGGTTTCGCTGTCGCTCAACCCAACCTACATTTCCTTAACCGACAAGTATTGTATCGAGTTCCTACAGATTTAGAAATATTGATGTAAATTTTAGTAGGGATTTTAACTCAAAATTAATAAATGTAACTTTCTAACTTCTTCCTTTGCGTCTTTGCTCCTTTGTACCTTTGCGCGAAACAAATTATTTTTATCAAACCCCCTGCAAAAAACAGAGGGAATAATTAAACCTTACGCTTTCGGTTTAAAAGTTGAAGCAACGTGCAGTTCTTTCAACTGTTTTGCGTCTACACTTGAAGGAGCATCTGTTAATAAACAACGTGCTTGTTGAGTCTTAGGAAAAGCAATCACATCACGAATTGATTCTTCTCCAGATAACAACATTACTAAGCGATCTACACCGTAAGCAATACCACCATGAGGAGGTGTACCATATTCAAAAGCTTCTAGCAAAAAGCCGAATTTGCTTTGCGCTTCTTCAGGTGATAAACCAATAGCTGCAAACACCTGTTCTTGAATTTCGCGCTGATAAATCCGCAGACTACCACCACCAATTTCAAAACCATTAAATACCAAATCATAAGCTTGAGCGCGGGCGGTTTTCAAGTCGTTGATATCATCAGGATGAGGTGCGGTAAATGGGTGGTGTAATGCTTCCAGACGTTTTTCACCTGCATTCCATTCAAACATGGGAAATTCTGTAATCCAGAGTAAGTTAAGTTTATCTGCTGGAATTAATTTAAATTCTTTAGCGATAAATTGGCGAATTCTGTCTAAAGTTTTATTGACAGTGACAGTATCAGCCGCTGCAAATAATAACAAATGTCCGGCTTTTGCACCTGTACGTGTGAGAATTTCCTGCTTTTGTTCTGGTGTTAAATTGTCTTTAATTGCGCCAATCGTGTCAATTTCGCCATTTTCCCGAACGCGGATATATGCTAATCCTTTAGCACCAGCTTCTGCTGCTTCTTTGAAGATGTCTCCACCTGGTTTAATACGAACATTAGAAATTGCATCGTTACCGTTAGGAATGGGGAGAATTTTGACGATACCACCGTTAGCAATAGCTTCTCTAAAAACTTTAAAACCAGAATCTTTTAAAATATCGGAAACATCAACTAATTCCAAACCGTAGCGGGTATCTGGTTTATCACTTCCATATTTCGCCATTGCTTCGGCGTAGGGAAGACGAGGAAAGGGACGAGGTAAATCAATTCCTTTAACGGTTTTGAAAATATGACAAACTAATTTTTCGTTAAGTTCAAGAATTTCATTTTCGCACATGAAACTCATTTCCATGTCCAATTGTGTAAATTCTGGTTGTCTGTCTGCGCGTAAATCTTCATCTCGGAAACATCGCGCAATTTGATAGTATCTGTCCATTCCCGATACCATCAATAATTGTTTGAATAGTTGCGGTGATTGGGGTAAAGCAAACCATTCACCTTCATTAACTCGACTGGGTAAGATATAATCTCTCGCACCTTCAGGAGTGGAACGGGTGAGAATGGGGGTTTCGACTTCGATAAAACCTTCTAAATCTTCCAAGTAGCGACGCATAGATTTAACGACTTGATGACGCAGTTGCATATTTTGCGCCATGCGTTCCCGTCGTAAGTCTAAATAACGATATTTTAATCGCAATTCTTCCCGCACATTTTCGGTATCAGCGATGGAAACTTGGAAAGGTAATTGTTTGCGGACAGCGTTGAGTAGTTCTATTTTATCAGCATAGATTTCTACTTCGCCGGTGGGGATGCGGGGGTTGAGTGATTCGTCGGGACGTTGTGTTACTCTACCAGTAATGGCGACAACATATTCATTCCGCAGTGCGTTAGCCTGTTCGTATGAGTCTGGGGTGCGTTGAGGATCGCTAACGATTTGGACAATTCCCGTGCGATCGCGCAAGTCTAAGAATATCACACCACCGTGATCGCGGCGACGGTCTACCCATCCGTAAAAAGTAACAGTTTCTCCAATATCCTCTTTTCGGAGTTCGCCGCAATAGTGAGTTCGCATAATAATTAGTTCTTTTTTTCCGGGCTAGATGGGTGAATAAATGTCAAAGCTTTCCCATTATCTAGCATCAACACTAAATTATAGTCATTTTGGGGGAAGAAAAATCTTCTTTTTAGGAGTCAGGAGTCAGGAGTCAGGAGTTCAGGAGGAAGAATGAATTTTTCTCCCTGCTTCCTGCTCGCTACTCATTTTCTTCTTCACTGTCACCTGTTACCTGTTAACTGTTACCTCAAACCGTAACTGCTTCCCGCACTGCGACTGGTTCACCAGTTAGGCTAAAAGGACGAACTTCGGTAATTTTTACTTGGACTAATTTTCCTTGCAGTTCGTTGATATCACCGTTGAAGAAGGTTAAACGATTACCTCTTGTGCGTCCCATTACTTGGGTTTTATCCTTGGTATTTTGGGTTTCGACTAGGATTTCTTCAATTCTGCCAAAGTAACGCTGCGATCGCTCTGCTGCTTTGACATTAACTAAATGATTGAGTCTTTGCAAGCGATCGCTCTTGACTTCTTCACTCAGTTGATTATCCCACAAAGCCGCAGGTGTACCGGGACGGGGTGAATAAGCCGCAGTATTCAACAAATCAAAACCAATATCATCCACCAATTGCATCGTATTTTCAAACTGCGCTTCCGTTTCCCCCGGAAAACCCACAATCGCATCGCCACTAATTGACGCATCTGGCATATAACGGCGAATAGTATCAATAATCCGGCGATATTTTTCGTGAGTATAACCCCGTGACATCGCCTTCAAAAGCTCATTATCCCCAGATTGAAAAGGAATATGGAAATGTTCGCACACCTTCGGCAATTCCGCACAAGCCTTAATTAGTCGTTCTGTAAAATAACGAGGATGACTGGTAGCAAAACGCAATCTTTCCACCCCTGGCACATCATGTACATAATAGAGTAAATCTGTCAAGGTATGCAGGTGACGACCTTCAGGAGTTGCACCTGGTAAATCTCTCCCGTAAGCATCAATATTTTGACCTAAAAGCGTAATTTCTTTATAGCCTTGTTTCCCCAGTTCTTCCATTTCCGCGCGAATAGCTACTGGTGTCCGAGATTGTTCGACACCGCGCACGTTGGGAACTACACAATAAGTACAACGCTCATTACAACCATAAATTATATTTACCCAAGCCGTTACCTGACTATCTCGGCGTGGCTGGGTGATATCTTCAATAATATGCACTGCTTCTGTAGCAACAACTTGATTGCCCTCAAAAACAGACTCTAGCAAATCTTTGAGCCGATTAGCGTGTTGAGGTCCCATCACCAAATCCAATTCTGGCACACGTCGCAATAATGCCTCACCTTCTTGTTGGGCAACACAACCAGCAACAATTAAAGTTAAATCAGGCTCTTCGTGCTTGCGTTTTGCTTGTCTCCCCAGATAAGAATATACTTTCTGCTCGGCATTATCCCGAATCGTACAAGTATTGTAGAGAATTACATTTGCATTATTGGGATCTTCTGACCATTCAAAGCCCATCTCTTCTAGTATGCCAGCCATACGCTCTGAGTCGGCTTTATTCATTTGGCAACCGAAGGTAGTAATGTGGTAGCGGCGGGGTGAAGTGGTCATGGGGAATTACGCTTAATCAATATCATGTATTTTAAGTCTATTTACCATTCTATCGAAAGCGATCGGCTTATAGCAGGGAACATCACCTGAAACTATTGTTAGTGGAAGTCTCCAGTAAGTTTACTTAAATTTTGGAATGACTCTCTATATCATACAAATAATTATTGGTCAATCCGTCTTTAGACAGATTTACGCCTATTCCTCCAGGTAGATGAGGTATAAGAGAAATAAGTTATATCTTCAATGGTGAGACATTGATAGGATTTCCTTGGGTGGAAACTACATAGTTGTTCAAGCTTTCCTTGCATAATTACAGCTAACCTATAAACCAATTTCTCTGCCATATAACCCTCCCTTCAAAAGAGGCATTAATGACTTCAAAATTATCCATCCATAGGTTCTAATTGTTTATAGAAACTATGGATGGATTTTTTTTTACCACATTAGCTCTGAATTAATTTTTGGAAGCTTTGCTCATGCTTAATATCATCAAAATCTATATCAATTGCAGCATCTTCCTTGTAACTAGGTTTAAGTTGAATTGCTATTTGTAGATTTTCTATAGCTAATTCTACTTCTCTCTGTAGCGCATAACAAGCTGATTTATTGTAATAAGCACTAGAATAGTCTGATTTTATTTCTAGGGTTTTGTCAAAATCAGCGATCGCTTCGTCATCTCTCCCTAATCTTACCAAGGTGTAACCACGTTTATCTAAAATCTTCGGTGAATTGGGTTGAAATTGCAGCGCTTGATCAAAAGATGCAAGTGCATCCTCATAACGTTCTAATTCTATCAAAGACAAACCCCGATTTAACCAAGCTACACCATCATCTGGCTGAATTTGGGTAGCTTTATCAAAACAGTTAAAGGCTTCTTTATGTTTTCCTAAATTACCGCAAGCAACACCAATATCACACCAAGCTTGATGATAATCAGGTTTAATTTTGATAGCTTGGTTATAGGAAGCAATAGCTTCTTTATAGCGTTTTAGTCTATTCAAAATTATACCACGTTTGAGCCAAATTTCTGCATCATCAGATTTGATATTTATCGCTTGCTCATAAATATCAAAAGCATCTTCATAACGTTTTTCTAAAAACAGCATATCTGCTTCTTTGACATAATCATCAGCAGAAACTTCTGGTTGCAGTGGTTCTGATATTATTTCCGGTTTTGGTATAGTTGGTATAGGATTAACTTCTTTTAACTCTTCTAGAATAGCATCTTTACGCTGTTGAGCATCTAGTTTTAATTCTGAAAGTTGGTTAATAAATTCAGCTTCTAATTTTTCTAACTTCTCCAAAGTGAGATTTCGTTGTTTTTGAGCATCAGTTTGAATGTCTGAAAATTGAGAAGTAAATTCTCCACCAGATATTTCTAAATTATCAATAATTTGCTGTTGATGAAATTGAGCCGCATTCTGTAATTCCAAAAGTTGAGTCACAAATTCGGATTCTAACTTTTGTAAATTTTCTAAAATTATCAATTTGCGTTGTTGAACATCAGCCTGAATATCTGAGAATTGAGAAGTAAATTCTCCACCAGATATTTCTAAATTATCAATAATTTGTTGTTGACGAACTTGAGCCATATTCTGTAATTCTGCCAGTTGATTTACAAGTTCAGAATCTAATTTTTGTAAATTTTCTCGAATCAGAACTTGTTGTTTTTGAATATCAGTTTGAATGTCTGAAAATTGAGAAATAAATTCCCCACCAGATGCTTCTAAATTATTAATAATTTGCTGTTGACGAACTTGAGCCGCATTCTTTAATTCTGCCAGTTGGTGAGAGAATTCTAATTGTAAATTAACCAAACCATCACAGACATTATCTTTTTGGGTTTGAGCATCAGTTTGTAATTCAGTAATCTGTGATTTAAACAAATTATTTAATTTTTCCAAATGCTCTATAGTTATATTTTTTTGAGTTTGAGCATCTAGCTGAAATTGAGATAATTCAGCAGTAAATTCTGACTGCGATTTTGATATACTTTCAAAAGTATAATCTTTGTGCTGTAAAGCTTCTGACTCTAACCCATGAATTTGAGATATCAACTGAGAACGAGATTGTTTAATATCACCAACAGCAATATCTTTTTGGTTTTCAAGTTCTAACTTCAGTCTAATAAATTGAGCAACTAAATCAGCTTCTAATTTTTTAGCATTTTCAATTGCAATTCTTTGTTGTTGACTAGATAAATTTAATTGTTCTAATTGAGTGTTTAATTTGAATTCTAAATTGCTGATATTTTCTTGAGCAGATTCAACTTCACGTTCTAATGCTGTTAAAAATTCTTGTTTTGATTTTGGTAAATCAGATAATAAGATAGATAATTTATTCTCTTCACCTTGAACTTTTTGTTGAAGATTGTTAACTTCTTGTCCTAATTCATGGGTAAGATTTTGAGAGATTTTAACCAGGTTTTCCGCATCTTGATTAACTGTAATTAATCGAGTTTGCAACTTTTCGATTCCTTTTACTTGTTGCATTGCTCGCTCAACAATTTCCCGAATTATAGCTTTACGCAACAACCACAATGTAGCAATCAAAACTACTGGAAACAAACTTAAGATAGTTAACCAGATATTGAGCAGGGTATTTGTGCGAGTGAAAGCACGCTCAAAGTCTGACTGTACTTGCTTTTGAAGTTTGGTTTCTGTTCGCAGTCTGGTTAATTCTTCCCGTTCCTGATTTGATAATACCTGAGCATTAGCGGATAGTTGGAGTTGTCCACTGACAAAACCAGTAGATATCAGCAAGGGTGATAATAAAATTGCACTTTTTAAAGCCAGAGTTGAGATTATGGGGTTTTTGCTCTTCATGACAACCTTCCCTATCCGTTGGATTAGTTTTTGCAGCGGTCTGCCTATATGCCATCTATGATAGATGATGGGTGTGGGGTTGCTAGATTTCAGAGCAGTTGTTTGATTTTAGCAGATTAGTGGAGAGATATGCGCTATTTGAGGATGTAACTATGAAACAATCAAAGAAAGAATATCTAGAAGCTAAAGGTTGGAAAGTTGGAACAGTTGCAGAATTTCTGGAACTAACTCTAGAAGAAGCAGTTTTAGTAGAAATTAAATTAGCACTTAGTAGCGACAGTAAGACAAAGGAAAAATCTTAATCTCTTATTGCTGTTGAGTCGGCAATAGTTTAAGATATCTATAATTACCATCTAAGAGCTAAAATAAATTCTGTGCTGGATTACATCACTGCAAATCTTCCATTATTTGCGGATCTGGATCGAAAGTTGATAGTAAAAATAAAAGATATTGGTGAAGTTGATTTCGAGCAAGCAAATTTTATTATCAATGGAGAAGCTTTAGAATCTCTGAAAAAACTCCCAGATTCATTAGTACAAACAGTAATTACCAGTCCTCCTTATTATGGACAGCGTGATTATTGTGCAGAAAAACAAATTGGAACTGAAGAAAGTCCAGATGAATATATAAACAGACTTTTAGCAATATTTGATGAAATAAAAAGAGTCTTAAAAGAAGATGGTACACTTTGGATAAATCTAGGTGATAAATATATAGATGGAAATTTGGCAGGACTTCCTTGGAAATTAGCATTAGCTCTTAAAGAAAGAGGATGGATTTTGAGGTCAGATATTATCTGGTATAAACCCAATGCAATGCCATCTTCGGTTAAAAACCGTCCGACAACTGATCATGAATATATGTTTTTATTTGCGAAAAATTCAAAGTATTACTATGATGCAGATTCTATTCGTGAACCTCATGTGACTTTTTCTGAAAATAGTAAAATGCGAGGAGGACGAAATCATTTAGGTAAAAAAGGAGGAACTCCAGAACAGGGAAAAAATTCAGGTAATTCTAATTTGCATAATGGTAGATGGGATCAAGCTTTTCATCCCAAAGGTAGAAATAAAAGAACAGTTTGGGAAGTTCCTTTATCTAAGTTTAGAGATGCACATTTTGCAGTTTTTCCAGAACAATTAATAGAACCATGTATTCTAGCAGGTTCATCTGAAGGGGGAATAGTTCTTGATCCCTTTTTTGGTGCTGGTACAGTGGGATTAGTATCTATGAAAAAAGGACGTAGGTTTATGGGTATTGAACTTAATGAAGATTACTGTAAAATTGCTAGTAGGCGTATTTTTTCAACATGATTATTCAATTGATTTAAAAATATGTAAAATCTCTTTGAGTTTTTTATTAAGTAAAGGTTCTAATTCAATTATTTGATTAGGATTTTTGTCAATGTGAATAAATGCTTGAGATTTCAGTGAATCAAAATCTATTTTCCATGCTTCGGCAATGATAATTGGAATACATTTATATCCATCATTCTTCGCTTTTTCAATTGCTTGATTAATGTCTCTGGTAAAAAGTAGAGCATGGCCACCACCAGTTGTTTCTCTTGTTTTAACTGGAATTAATATTGTTCCTTTATTTCCTTTAATTGTAACATCATAAGTCTCACCACCAAGTTTTATTTGAATTTCCCCAATTGTCAGTTTTAGGTTGTTAGTTTTAAATATTTCTTTTAAATTTGTCCGAATAATTGCTTCAAATAGATTTCCTTTTATGGCTCGACGACTTCCTTCTAAGCGTTCCATCATAACTTCACAAATAGGAAACCATTCCCATCTTTCTGGCTCAGGTAAAATTGTAGATACATATTCACGCACATGATTTAGAAGTATGGCTTTACGCTCATTAGCTGTCCCATCAATATTTTTAAGTATCCCTTGTAATCTTTGTATGGGAGCATCTCTAAAAATCCAACCTAACAAAAGCCATTTAGCTTTACTTTGAGGATATGGACGAGCAATACCATCATACAAATTTAAATTTTTAGCTAGTTTACGCTGTAAATATTTTTGCAGAACTATTTGCGCTTTGGATGAGTCTTTTTCAATAACAAATTCATATAGTCCAATATAACTTTCTGATTGTAAAAATTCAATTAAATCATCAAAAAAAGGTTTATTTGAGTTGGCAATTATTGCTAATTCTTTGATTCGTATATTGTCGGAAATATTAGTCATTAAAAAACTCTTTGGGTGAAATATTTAACGCATCTGCAATTTTATGAATATTGAGAAGACTAATATTTCTTTCTCCCCGTTCTACTCCTCCAACATAACTGCGGTCTAAGTTACATAAATGTGCTAATTCTTCTTGAGATAGTCCTATATCTTGTCTGATTTGACGTAGACGATTACCGAATTTTTTTTGAATATTTTGATTATCAGGTGTTGTCATAAAGACAATTAAAAGCTATTGATGATTTTAAGTCCACGGACTTTAAGTACCATAATTATGTAGAATCAAGTATGAACATTTCCCCAAAGCTACCGTCTACAATTTGACGTAGTGTACAGAATGCATAAACCATGAAAAACAGACACAAAATGGCTTGTCACCAAAAATCTCTCATCAGTCTCAGCTTAATTACCACCTTCCTTGCACCCTATTCCGTTGCTGCTACCACTCCACGCACCCCAGATAAAACGGTCAATTGTGAAATTCTTGTTGTTGGTGGTGGACTCTCTGGAGTTGCGACGGCTTATGAAAGCTTACTCGCAGGACGCACGGTTTGTTTAACGGAAATTACCGACTGGTTAGGTGGACAAATTTCTTCTCAAGGTACATCTGCATTAGATGAAAGACCAACCCAACGAGCTAAACAATTCTATTCTCGCGGATATTTGGAATTAAGAAACCGCATTCAACGTAAATATGGCAAGCTAAATCCTGGAGACTGTTGGGTAAGCGACTCCTGCTTTCTTCCCCGTGATGCTCACAACATCATGACACAAATGCTCAAAGAGGCTGAAAAACGGGGTAAAGGAAAGTTGCAATGGTTTCCCAATACAGTAATTAAAGATTTAGCAATTAGTGAAGATGGTAAAATCATTAATAGTGCGATCGCAATTCAACATCGACCAACAGCAGGCGCACCACCTCTAAACACCGCTACATTATCTCAAACCATTGAAGATGCTTATAGTTACCTCAACTCACCTCAATTAAGCAAAACTTTAATTCGCTTTCTCCCCAAACAAACTAAAAACAATACTTCCAAATGGTACGTTGTCGATACCAGCGAAACCGGGGAAATTATCGCTTTAGCAGATGTTCCTTACAAACTCGGAATTGATGCGCGTTCCTATCTAGAACCTTCATCTTCTAGCACCAGCAACGACCCCTATTGTACCCAAGGTTTTACTTATACCTTTGCAATGGAGTCTACCAAAGACCCGCAAAATCAAGTAATGCCTCCATTCTATCCCCAATATGCGCCATATTTTAGTTATGAATTAGCGCGATTGGCAAATTTTGATTTAGTCTTTACCTACAGACGGATTTGGAGTCCGCAAAAAGGACAACCAACTACATTCAATGGGGTTAAGTTTACCGCACCCACACCAGGAGACATCTCCATGCAAAACTGGACTTGGGGGAATGACTACCGTCCAGGGACTGCTAATGATAATCTCATTTATACTCGTCAACAATTACAAACTTCTGGACAGTTAAACCCTGAAGGTTGGATGGGGGGACTGCGAACCGAAACACTCCGCAAAGGTGAAGAAAATGCCCTTGCTTATTATTACTGGTTAGTTGCGGGAAATACTGACTCTCAACTCGGTGCAGGTGTAAAGCAGCCTCAACCTAATAACCGTTTGTTAACAGGGTTAAATTCCCCAATGGGAACCGCACACGGGTTATCTAAATATCCCTATATGCGGGAAGGAAGACGCATTATCGGCCGTCCTAGTTGGGGACAACCGGAAGGTTTTGGAATTGGGGAAATTGATATTTCTCGGCGTAATTATAATGATGAGTATTACCGTAAAAACTTGCCAGCGGATATGTATCGTCGGTTAACAGCAGCACTGGCAGGTTTGGAAGCACCATCAGTAATTAGTGGTCAAATCTCTCCAGATCAGGTCATGAGAAGAACTCGTTCGACGATTTTCCCTGATGCTGTGGGTATTGGACATTATGCCATAGATTTTCATCCTTGTATGACAAAAAGCCCCGCTGAAGCACCTGGTAATACTGAACGTGCGGGAGAAAGACGGGGTGCTGGCCAAGCATATCCTTTCCAAATTGCCCTCAGAGCCATGATTCCCCAAAAAATTGATAATTTATTGGTAGGGGGTAAAAGTATTGCTACCAGCCATATAGCGGCTGCTGCTTATCGAGTTCATTCCTTTGAATGGTCTTCTGGTGCAGCTGCGGGAACTGTAGCTAGTTTTGCAATCAAACAAAATATTGCACCCTATCAATTAGTTGATGATTTACCTAAACAAGAACCGCAGTTACAAGTTTTAAAACGGCTGTTGGAACAAAATGGTAATCCTACAGCTTTTCCTGATACTTCCATTTTTAACCAAAATTGGGAAGATTGGCGGTAGGTTAAATATCCTCATCTGGAACTCTTGTAGTAGGGACGTTCCAGGGAACGTCTCTACTCTATATGTTAAGGTTATTGATTTGGCTCTGACGATGCTGGTTGTTGCAAGCGTTGCCGCCAGCTGCTAGATTTAGGACTACTTTGACTATTGTTAGTAACTGAAGAAGCTGGAGTTATTTCCCGTCTTCGTCTTCTTTTGGTTGTTTGTTGTGAAGATGAAGAAGTATTAGTGGTTGCTTGATTTTTTCTTCTTCTTCTGAGAGCTTCTCCCAAACGCTGACCTTTAGTTGTTGATGGAGTGGAAGTAGATTCTGTTGATGCTGCTGTATTTCTGCTGCGACGAATTTTTGTGGTGATTGGGTTTGATTCTTTAGGAATATTGTCATTAACAGATGTTACCAATCGTCGGCTGCGTCTTGGTTTGTCAGTTGCAGAATTACTTGCGTTGTTTGTAGATGCAGCGTTTCTTCGTTCGGATTCTCTTTGTTTCTTGCGTTCTTGCAGTTGGCGATATCGTTGGGAACCTGCGATCGCATATTCAGTCCCAATACTAACACCTTGTCTACCTTCTGAACTGGGTTTGAGTTTCCACTTTTGCGCTCGCTCTAAATGTTCTGCATCTAGTTTCTCATTACCACTGGATCTCAACAACCGTACTTTAGTCACATTACCCTGACTATCCGTATCAACAGCTACTTCAACCCTGCCCTCTACTCCTCTTCTCCTTGCCCAATCTGGATAATTTGTATTACACTCCCGACAAGCAGCACGGCCATTACCGCTACCAGAGTTAGTACTTGCTTTGGGAGGTGTCGGTGCAGTTGCAACTTTTGAAATACCGTTGTTGTTTTCGCTACTACTACCGCTGTTGTTACCACTACCACTACCGTTGTTGTTAACACTACTGCTGTTGTTTCCGCTACTGCTGCCACTACCACTTCCAGGAATTCCTATTGAGTTTGATGTTACTGCACCATTCCCACCCACAGTACCTTGAGAGGGTTGTGAAACTTCTTGATTTGCCCTCCCATCTCTGATTCCTGCTAACAACTTACTGAGATTAGAACTGGATTTTGAAGATGGCTGAATGGCAGTTTTCTCAGTAGATAAAGGTTTAACAGCAGTATCTTTTGACCGAGAAACTTCCTGCTGCGGAGTATCTACTTTTTTTGGTGCTACAGTTTCCTTTGTGATGGAAGGTAAAGGTTTGAGAGGTTCTATTTTCGGAGCAGGAACCACAGCAGGTTTAGCCGAAACTACCGTGCTTTTTTGTAGTTGCGGTATAAATATGCTGGGAGAGGAATTAGAATTATTTGAACTAGTGAAAATCTGCGAATTATCAACAACTTTAGGTTTTATTTCTTCTTCTGGTGCTTCTATTGGTTTTATTTCTGCGGGTGGAGTCTCCACAAAAGTGATTTCCACTGGCTCCTCTTCCGGGACTTTTGTGAGTAGATTGCCAATACCAGAAGCCAGCAATCCAATATGTATAGCCAAAGAGCCAAGCAGACTATAGGTCAAAAAGGTTGACAGTGTCTTTAATTCTTTTTCTCGCTGCTCTATGGCTGTGCTGGAAAAACTCATAAGAATATGTGGTAAGTGGGCAACTCAGTAACAAAGCATACTGAGAGGGAAAATGACTTAAGGGATTTTAATGCCTGTTAAGGAGTTAGTAATTCACGAAGTCGATCAAAAGTCAAACACGTAAGAGTTATTTTTTACAAGCTCAGTGGCTTTATCCCTAAGTCATTGAGATTTTATTGCTATTAATTTTCAGTAACTTTGGCAGATTAACAGAAATTAGCTATAAATGTCAATCAATAAATTTGAGTTTTTGTATTTGCGAATTTTAGCTAAAACCTCCTGCCAGTAGATGATTAAAGCGATTTTGAACCCAGCATAGAATTAATTCTGAGCCTCAGATGTAGCAAAAGATTGACAGATATTCTCATTTGCTCTAATTTAAGTTGAGAACTTATATCAGCTATGCTTGCTGAAGTAGCCAGTAAATTTACTCAAAAGGCTTGAAAATCGGACATGGATATCAAAAATCTGTTTACAGCAGGTGGTGTGGTGATGTGGCCGCTGCTACTGTCTTCTGTTTTGGCGGTAGGGCTAATTGTGGAACGGATCAAATTTTGGATAAAAATCAGCACTCGTCAGCAGATAGTAGTACGAGAGGTATTGACTCTTTATCGTCAGAATAATGTAGTCAGTACAATTGATAAATTACGGAAGAATGCAGATTTACCCATAGCGCGGATATTTTTAACAGCTTTGGAACTGGAAGAACCAAATCCAGAAGAATTTCGTTTGGCTTTGGAGAGTGAAGCCCAGGCAGAAATACCTTTATTCAAAAGGTTCAATACAATTTTTGATACTATTATTGCTCTTGCACCACTATTAGGATTACTGGGAACTGTATTGGGTTTAATTGGTTCTTTTGCTTCACTCAATATTGGTGATGTTGGGGGAACAAAAGCGGCTGGGGTAACTAGTGGTATTAGTGAAGCCTTAGTTTCTACCGCCACTGGATTAATTGTGGCAATTTTTACTCTTGTTTTTGCTAATACCTTCCGAGGATTTTATCAAAGACAAATGGCTTTGATTCAAGAATATGGTGGACAGTTAGAACTACTATACCGTCGTCGCTACGAACGAGGAGAAAAAGCATATGCGTCTACAAGATGAGCCAGAATTGCCAGCACAGATTAATATTGTGCCGATGATTGATGTTATTTTTGCAATTTTGACGTTTTTTATTATGTCAACTTTGTATTTAACTCGTTCTGAGGGTTTACCAGTTAATTTACCTCAAGCTGCTACGGGAAAAACAGATCGTCCTGCACAGGTGACGGTGACAATTAATAATACTGGCAAAATATTTTTGAATAAAGAAATAGTTAGTTTAGAGCAATTAGAATCTGAGGTGAGAGAAAAAGTAGAACCTTCACAGCCATTGATGGTGATAGTCAATGCAGATAAAGCTGTTAATCATGGCCAAGTAGTAGCGGTGATGGATAAAGTGCGACGGATACAAGGAGTGAAATTAGCTATAGCTACTCGCAAATAGTCAATCAATTTTAGATTTTGGATTTGTTTCACCAGTTCATTATCAACCAAAACAATCTCAAATCACCAGTCTAAAAACTAAAATTGGCACTCTCAAGGTTACTCATATTTTCATGATCTTTAATAATTTGATGAATTCGTCGGCTAAACCTGTATTCAGCTTGGTTGGGTGTTTGATGCTGCTGCTAATTTGTTTAGTCTCTAGTGTCACATTGGGAGCAGTAGAAATACCAATAAATAAGATTTTGACATCCTTTGTTAGCTTTGATGGTTCATATCAACATTTAGTGATTCAAACTGTCAGATTACCGCGATCGCTCATTGCCATTCTAGTCGGTGCAGCCCTGGCAGTGTCTGGAGCATTAATGCAAGGGTTAACACGCAATCCCTTAGCAGATCCAGGCATTTTGGGCATTGAAGCCGGTGCAGCACTCACCGTAGTTATCACAACTTTTGTGTTTGGTACTTCATCTGTTGCTACCTTGACAATTGCGGCTTTTTTGGGTGCGGGAATCACAGCAACTTCAGTCTACTTCCTGGGTTCACTGGGAAAGGGAGGCGCTACCCCACTCAATCTCACAGTAGCAGGTGCAGCATTGACAGCTTTAATTTCTTCCCTCACCACTGCGATTTTAATCATCAGTCAACGCACATTAGAAGAAATTAGATTTTGGTTAGCTGGTTCATTAGCCGGTAGAGATACCACTATACTCGTTTCCGCACTACCGTTTATCATGATCGGCTTAGTAATTGCCTTTGCTTTGGGTAGACAAATTACCACCATGAGTTTAGGTGACGATGTAGCCCAAGGTTTAGGTCAAAAAACAGCCTGGATAAAAATTCTGACTGCTATTAGCGTAGTTTTACTAGCAGGAAGTTCAGTAGCCCTAGCCGGTCCCATCGGTTTTATTGGTTTAGTTGTTCCCCACATAGTCCGATTTTTCATTAAAACCAATTATCGCTGGATTTTGCCTTATTCCGCTGTTGTAGGGGCAACTCTGCTGTTAGTAGCAGATATTACCGCCCGTGTCGTCCTCAAACCCCTGGAATTACCCGTAGGTGTGATGACTGCACTGCTAGGCGCTCCTTTTTTTGTCTACCTGGCTAAATCAAAGGTGAAGAAATGAAGGTTGATTGGTTGGTGTTCCGTTCCTCAGCAATATCTTTTCGCATAGATCGGCGTGTACCAGTAATGCTGTTATTTATACTAACAGTAATTGGGTTCGCAATGGTATTAAATGTGGGTAGGGGTGAATATCCTATCTCTCCCCTGGATATTATGAAAACTCTATTGGGTGTCGATACGGGAAATCCTGATCATCTGTTTGTCATTAATTCCCTGCGTCTACCTCGTACCCTTGTCGCTTTTATGGTGGGAGTGGCGCTGGCTATTTCTGGAACTATCTTTCAAGGTTTAACACGCAATCCCTTAGCTGACCCAGGTATCATTGGCATCAATTCTGGCGCAAGTCTAGCCGCAGTTACAGTGATTGTCTTATTTCCCTCCGCACCAGTTTATATCTTGCCTTTATCAGCCTTTGTTGGTGCTTTGTTAATGGCTACTTTAATTTACTGGTTAGCTTGGAATAATGGCAGTTCACCGATTTTATTAATTTTAATGGGAGTGGGTTTATCTGCGATCGCTAGTGCCTTCACCAGTTTAATGATCACCTTTGGCGAAATTAACAGTGTTAGCGATGCTTTGGTGTGGTTAGCTGGTAGCGTGTACGGTCGCACCTGGGAACAAGTATTTTCATTTTTACCTTGGTTAATTATTTTTATCCCAATGGCATTGACATTAGCCAGACATTTAAACGCTTTAAATTTAGGAGATGATGTTGCTAGAAGTTTAGGTAGTCGTGTGGAATGGCAGCGTAGTTTACTATTACTGGTAGCAGTAGCCTTAGCAGGTGCAGGAGTAGCCACTGCGGGAATGATTGGCTTTGTAGGTTTAATAGCACCCCATTTAGGAAGACAGTTAGTAGGTACAAATCATCAAGGTTTGATTCCCACCGCAGCACTGTTAGGAGGAATGATTGTTGTTGTTGCAGATTTACTAGGAAGAATCCTATTTGCACCTATTGAAATTCCTTGTGGAGTCATTACAGCCGCTGTAGGCGCTCCTTATTTTATGTATTTATTAATTCGTAATCAGAAAAATAGGTGACAGTAAAAATAGCGAATACATTATTACCAATTATCAATTACCAATCTAAAATTTTTATGCAAGGCTTATCCACAAAAAATTTATCTTTAGCTTATGACGGTACAACTATTATCTGGGATCTAAATTTAGCGATTCCTCCTGGAAAAATTAGTGCTTTAGTTGGTGCTAACGGTTGCGGAAAATCAACATTATTAAGAGGCTTGGCTAGATTGCTTAAACCTCGCAGTGGGGCTGTATATCTGAATGGAGAATCTATTTTTCAACTTTCCACAAAAGAAGTAGCCCAGCAATTAGGAATTTTGCCTCAAAGTCCAGTGGCACCAGAAGGTTTAACAGTCAGAGATTTAGTAGTACAAGGTCGTTATCCATATCAAAATTGGTTGCAGCAATGGTCACAAAAAGATGAAAAAATTGTGCAACAGGCGTTAGAAATTACCGATTTACTCAAATTAGCTGAACGTGCATTAGACACTTTATCTGGTGGACAAAAACAACGAGCTTGGATTGCAATGGCACTAGCTCAAGATACAGATATTCTACTGTTAGATGAACCGACTACCTTTTTAGATTTGGCACATCAAATAGAAGTTTTAGATTTGTTGTATGAATTAAACCAATTTCAGGGCAGAACTATTGTCATGGTGCTGCATGATTTAAATCAAGCTTGTCGTTATGCCGATTATCTAGTTGCAGTCAAAGATGGTAGAATTTTTACTGCTGGAGAGCCACAACAGGTGATGACAGAGGAAATGGTAAAAGAGGTTTTTGGGTTAGAGTGTCGTGTTGTTGCTGACCCAGTTGTAGGAACACCAATATGTGTACCTATAGGACGTAAGGGTAAAATAAATTAAAAAATGCAAAAATGTCCTTATCTGCGGTTAGGTTAAAATCTAAATATACTCACTCCCATATTACCCAAAATGCAAATTACCCAAAGTCTTCACACTGCTATACTCGTCACCGACTTAGAACGTTCAGAACACTTTTATGGACAAGTATTAGGATTAGCGAAAATAGACCGCATCCTCAAATATCCTGGTGCATGGTATCACATCGGTAATTATCAAATACATTTAATAGTTTCATCATCTGTCCCCACCAAAAACCAAAACGAAAAATGGGGACGTAATCCCCATGTTGCTTTCTCAGTTATTGACTTAGAAACAGCAAAAAAGGAATTACTTAATCAAGATTATGCTATTCAAGCTAGTGCTTCTGGTCGTCCTGCTATTTTCACCAAAGACCCAGATGGGAATATTATTGAATTAAGTCAACAATAAATTACCTATTAGTTTAACATAATTAAATATCCCGGTTAAATGGATTAAAGCTATGACTAAATGAAAATTATTGCTTATATTTACAGTAATCCGCTTTTAGAAACTGCTCCCGATGAAGCTAGTTGGGGTTGGGAGGTAGATCGAGTTTATCAAGATTTGGGAGAGGGACAATCGCAATTACAACAATTACTAAATGACTGTAAAGCAGAACCAGCAAACTATCTACTAATTCGGAGGTTAGAAGAATTAGGTGATACAATCGCACAAGTGAGCAATTACCTCAACCAACTAGAAGCTATGGGGGTAATAGTAATTGCGACGGAACAAGCATACACTTCCGAGTCCGCTAAATTCCGTGCCGAATTGCTAAGTTTACTCCAAGAAATTCAACGTCAACAACGCAGCCGAACTATCCGCCAAGGACACGCCCGCAATCGCCTCGAAGCCTCACCACCTCCAGGTAAAGTCCCCTACGGCTACCGCAGAGGCCAAGGTAAATATATAATTGACCGTAGTACTTCACCTGTAGTCAAAGAATTTTTTGATAACTTTTTACTCTATGGTTCTCTACGTGGTTCAGTTCGTCATTTAGCGAAAAAATACGGTAAAAAAATCTCTGTCACCACAGGAAAGCGTTGGTTAATAAATCCAGTTTATCGAGGCGACACAGCTTATCAAAATAGTGAAATTATTTCTGATACCCATATAGGAATTATTTCTAGGGAAGAAGCGGCGCAAGTTGACAGACTTTTACGCCGGAATAGTCGTTTACCATCTCGTACTGCTAGTGCGCCCCGTTCTTTAGCTGGTTTAGTAGTTTGTAACCAATGTCAATCTCAGATGACAGTTACTCGTGTTACTCAGCGGTATCAAAATAAAGAGTATTTGTATTTACGCAATACCAAATGTCCCCAAATTCCTAAATGTAGTGCTATTTCTTACCAAGATGTTTTAGAAAAGACGATTGAAATTGTTTGTCGAGATTTACCTTTAGCAGTAGCAGGGATGAACTTTCCTCAATTGGATACTATTAAAAATAATTTAAGTAATAATATTGCACGTCAACAAGAAATTCTCGAACAGTTACCCACCTTCATAGAAACTGGCATTTTGGATATAGAAACAGCCAAAATCAGGGCTTACAAACTCCGCACAGAAATTTCTCAACTTAAAGCCAAGTTAGCAACTCTCCCACCTGTAAACTTACGTTCTGTTGCTCAAGCTGTTTCTATTCCCCAATTTTGGTTAGACTTATCAGAAGTAGAACGACGATTTTATTTACGAGAATTTATCCGACAAATAAAAGTAATTCGCCAAGATAAAGAATGGGATTTACAGGTAATTTTCATTTTTTAATCTGTTAAGAAAAGGGAACAGAGAGGGAAAGCAGAGAAAGAAGATTTTCTCCAATTACCCATTACCAATTACCCATTACCAATTACCAATTACCAATTACCAATTACCAATTAATCTTCATTTTGTCTAGCTGATTTAGGTGATTTACCTGAATTTCTTACATTCATAACTTTACTAAGCAAATCAAACCAAAATGGCGCTCCCATAGCAATAGCAATACCACTCACTAGCCACCCAAAAATCATTCTTAATACGTTGATTACAGGCCAGCCATTAATCTTTATTGCTTTCCAGCCCAATTGCTCTTTTAAGTTATCACTTGTCCAACCAATTGGGAAATTAACTTCTTCTAAAATTTGCTTAGTATCTATATTACTTAAGTTGGAAGAATTAGATTGTTGCTCTAGTGTTTGTGTAGCTTTATAAACAATTACTTCTCTCAGTACTGTATCTTTTGATAACCGATCAATGATATGAAATGTATCTGCATTAGCACCGAAAGCTAGAAGAATACCAATTAAAATTGCTACTCCTTTAGCATTTCGCTTGTAAACACCGCCGGCTCGCTGCATGGAACTATCAAAACTATTTTCAATTTCTAGACGTAATATATTAATACCTTCTTCTGTGGTTTTAGCGCTGTATTTCGCTCGCTTGGCTATGGTTTCAATATTTTCTCTGATTACAGGGGGCAAATTATCCATCAATTGGTGAATCGTTTGATATGTTTGATTATCTTCATCTTTTATAGCTGTCTTCATTTCTTTATACACAACGTTACTTGTATTCATTAATTGTACAACTTCGTTAATATTAGGCTTTAGTCCCCCGATAATTATTGCCTCTTCAATATTAGAAAAAGTATGTTTACAGAAAGCTCGCAATCGTTGCGATGTTTCTATTAAGACTTGATTTTCTTCATCTATGTTTGCTTGAAAATTATCTATATAGTTTTCTAAACTATCCTTCATTTGATTAACGCTGGTATCTATATCAAATTTGTTATTTTTGAAATCAGCGACAATATTTGTATATTCTGTTTTGAGGTCTCCAAAATCATCTTTTATATCTTGGGTAACATGGGTTGATAATTCCGCAATTTCTATTTGTCTTAGGGATCTGGTTAAAATTCTTTCAACTTCTTGCAAATGTTGGTTTTTAAATTTTTCTAATCTTACTTCCGTTAAATTATGGATGATTGTTGGTAGTTTTAATTCTTCTATTAGAGTGGCAGCAAAAGTAGCAGCAGGAATATAGGAAGGCGCACTATGTTCTTGATCAAAAGTTTTCTCATTTTTTGGAGATTTAGCTATTGATTTTCGTATTGACCGAGTTTTATCAGCCACAAACCAAGTTATCCTTCTTGGTAAAATAGAGAAAAAACCTTTTGCTTCTTGATTAATACTTTTAATTAAAGGATTTCTATAAATTTTATTAACTAAATCAATCACTTCCTGGGTTTCTGAGTCGTCAACATCTCCAGCCAAGAGAATTTCGATTGATTTTTTTAAGTGTGTAGCACGCCACTGTAATAATGTAGAAATTAATTCTTGAATCTCTGATGCTAATAAACTTAAAATTAAGTAAATAAAAATTAAACCTAGGGCGACATCTAAAATAAATGGTAGGCGCATTTACAGACTCCTTCAGGGTAATTGACCAGTTGAGGTTTGTATTCTTTATATCATTTAATGGGAAAAATGCTTGTTAACTTCTTTAAAAAATAAATAAGAAAAATTTTGTTCAAAAAATTATCATTATTCAGAGAAAACTGAGTTAATTTGGGATCTAGCCATTGCTAGTGAAAATGGTTTGTGACTGTGTGGCAACATTGGAGATTCACTCTGGTCTCTATGTAATCAAACCAGCGAGTAAAATGATTAGCATAGAATATGCCTGAAGGAAGCTATATTTGGACTCATCTCGAAAAACAACATCGCGCAGTTGACAAATGGATTGATTGGATATGGCTGATGGTATTGCTGTTAGCAGCGGTGTTACTGTTTAGCATCAATCTGGGAGGACTGCCGCTACGAGATTGGGATGAAGGGACTGTGGCACAAGTTGCTAGAGAAATTTGGCGTTCTCCACCAGGTTCCATGCGCTGGCTTTACCCTACCTTGGGAGGTGAACCATATCATAGCAAGCCACCCCTCATGCATTGGCTGATTGCTGGGGTTTATTCTCTAGGTGGTGTGAATGAATGGACAACTCGCTTACCTGGTGCAATTTTGACAGCGATGTCTGTACCTTTGCTGTATTGTATGGGTAGAGAGATATTTCGCCAACGTTGGGTAGCGATTTATAGTGCCTTGATTTATCTGACTATGCTACCGGTAGTGCGTCATGGCAGGTTAGCAATGTTGGATGGGGTGGTGGTAAGCTTGTTGATGGTGATGATGTTGTGTGTGTTGCGATCGCGCCGAGACTTACGCTACTGTCTTGGTATCGGTATCAGTTTTGGGTTAATTTGCCTAACTAAAGGCATGGTGGGTATCTTATTAGGTTCTATTGCTGTGGTCTTTCTCTTTTGGGATACACCCAGACTACTCACTAGTTACTATCTGTGGATAGCAATCTTTATTGGCATTCTACCTGTGATGGGTTGGTACGCTGCCCAACTAATACACTATGGTTATCCTTTTTCGCAAATTGATGCGGTGAATCAACCGTTTCATCAAACTACTGCTGTTGCAAGTGGTCGCCATGAACCATTTTGGTATTATCTATTAGAAATTATCAAGTGGACATGGCCTTGGCTCGTATTTTTACCGCAAACTGTACGCTTAACTTGGGAAAATCGGAATCTTAGCTGGGCAAAACTCATTATTGTCTGGACTGGTGTTTACCTACTGCTCATTTCCCTCATTAGCATCAAACTACCTTGGTATGTATTCCCCATTTATCCTAGCTTGGCATTAGCTGTTGGTTTCCAGTTAGCAGAGATAGAGAAATTACGTTTATTTTCATCCTATCCCCGCGCTTGGGTGAGTAGTTTTGCAGTCTTGGCTGTGGTGGCTTCCGCTGGTAGTATTTATTTTAGTTGGGTCAGTGGCAAAACAGACTTACAGATAATTTTGGCCGCAGTAGCTATGACTATGACTTTAGCTGCTATTTTAGCAGAGCGGGGTGATAGGCAATTTTTGAGAATTTTGGTTTGGGGAAGTTATATTTCCCTGCTGTTGTTAATGAAATCTAATTACTGGGTGTGGGAATTGGGAGAGGCTTATCCAGTCAAACCAGTTGCTACAATGATAGCCAATGCCAATCCCCAAACCAGGGAAATCTACACATCTTTTGCCTATTCTCGTTCATCGTTGAATTTTTATAGCGATCGCACCATTACTCCCGCTTCTACTGGTGAACTGCTATATTATTGGCAATACAATAGCCAACCCTATTTCCTCTTAAATGCCTCCGCTTTAGAAACCCTCAAACTCCAATCTATCAAAGTAGTTGATCAAGCTGAAGGTTGGCAATTAATCACGAAAAATAAGTAGTGAGTGCTGAGTCTTGAGTATCAAGTATCAAGTATTGAGTATTGAGTATTGAGTACCGAGTACTTGACTCGGATTTCAATACTGCTCGGTTAAGGAAATGTAGGTTGGGTTGAGCGACAGCGAAACCCAA
>NZ_JAYGGY010000112.1:0-37704 GCF_034931625.1 Anabaena cylindrica UHCC 0172
AGAGCTATGAGGCTTATTCTGTCTGCATTTTAACCATTTTTGTCATCCCGTCAGGTTTTGATCACTAAGCTATGTACAAAGCCAGGTTGATTACGCCATAAAACCCTCGTTCCAGGACGATAGTAAACTATATTATCTAGCGGTGGAATCTGCTCGATAAAATCCTTGTTCTCTAAAATTTTAATTAGCTCTTCTAGCTTTTCAGGTGGTAACTTAAACCACTCTCCTTCTCCCCTATACTCGGCAAAAGCTTCATGTAAAAGCCGTTCAAATGTAGGTGCATCTTCAAAAAAAGAAGAGGAAACAAACAAATGTTTAATCGGATTACCTGTTTGCAGTTTCCGCATCCTTTTTGCAACATCCTTCGCAATCCCTATTTTGTAATATTCTCGATTCTTTAGTACATAAATAAATCTATTTGAATTAGTTGTATCCTCATCAGATTGAATATGGAAGGGTAAATGATTCCAAAACCAGGACTCTCCATTTTCATCTGGAGGAAATTGGGCGAAGTATTGACCTACAATATCTGCACATTCTCCCCAATGTGCAAAGACTACTGTATTAGGATATATACCTCTAGAATAAATACCACCTGTTCCTTTAACCCAATAAGTTCCTTGATTATCCTCAATCGGATATCCACAGTGTTTGCAAATAGGTTCCAAGCACTTACTCCTTTTTTTAATAGCTTAAGTTTCAAGTTGCACCTTGACTTATTTTAGCGAACCTGACATAAACTAATTGATGCTTGCACCTGATAAATAAACTTGCAGAGGAATACTCGCAATTTCCTCTGAAACAGTCCAAGCCGCGTATTTAACCGCCTGCCGAATATCTTCATCTTCTAATTCTGGATAAGCTGCTAAAACTTCCTGAACCGAAAGGTTACTAGCGAGCAATTTCAGGACAAAGCCCACAGTGATCCGCATTTCTCGAATTGTTGGTTGTCCAAGGCAAACGTTAGGATTAACAGTAATGCGATCTAATTGAGCCAGCACTGTGAGACTCCTGAATTATAAAAATTTTTTACCTATTCTCACATACAGCAGACAAATTGAGAAAAAAGTCAATTAGTTTTAACCAGCTAAAGCAGGAATCTTCAGGGGTACAAGGGCTTTATGCAGTACACTGGGTTTTGCACTTAAATATACTTCCCGACAATTACTATCATTGTATCCAACCACAACCGCGCCTATAGTTGTGCCAATTTCTGGATACATTTCTTCGCTCATCTCTCCCTCATCCAAAAAGTCAGGGATTTTGATCAACCCCTTAACTAAAGACTCATCAATATTGACAAAAACACCAAAAGATTTGTGAAATTCTACTTTTCCCAGAACAAATTGACCTAGCTTATACTTAGATTTAATTTGCTCCCAAGTTGTACTATTCATAATAAGAATTATATCATTTTAAGCGATTACGCCATTTTTTAGGATCTTGAGAACAGTGAAACACCGCATATATAGTTATTACATTCTCAAAATACTCGTAAAAAATAGCATAAGGAAACCTACGGACTAAAGCACGTCTGTAAGTCTCATGAGCAAATTCATATATTTCAGGATTTCTCGCAATGTATTGTGTGCAAGCATCAACACACCGCAGAAACTCATCACCTAATCCCAGTTCTTGTTCCTCATACCAGTCATAAGCATCAGCAATGTCTTGTTCTGCTTGCGGTAAAGTAATAAGACTCTTAACCATTACTGCGACTACGGATTCTTGCTTTTACTGATTCCCAAGAACTAGCTAAACTAGGATCTTGTAAATGGAGAGCTTTTCTTTGAGCAAGTTCTTCTTTTTGCCAATCTAATACAGGAAGACTAGCTGATTTTGTAGCAATATCATCCCATAAATCTTCCAGAAGTTGTAGCTTTTCTGACAACCCTAGTTCAAAAATCGGTGCAAAGTCTACTTTCATAATCAACTAAGCGATCAAAATTGTTTCTCTATTCTCACACACAGCAGGTAAATTGAGAAAAAAGTCAATTAGTCTTAATTTTGGTTACAGTGAGATCACAAATAAATCGTGAGGGGTGATACTATGCGTGTTTTGCTAGTTTATCCAATATTTCCAAGCACCTTTTGGTCTTATGAGAAAATTCTAGCGTTAGTTGATCGCAAGGTACTGTTACCACCTTTGGGTTTGGTGACGGTAGCGGCGATTTTGCCCCAAGAGTGGGAATTTAAACTTGTAGATCGTAACATTCGCGCTGCAACTGAGGAAGAATGGGCATGGGCAGATATTGTAATTTTCTCTGCCATGATTGTCCAAAAACAAGATTTACTGGATCAAATTCGAGAAGCAAAACAGCGTGGTAAGCTGGTGGCGCTAGGTGGCCCCTACCCTACATCGACACCCCATGAAGTTGAAGCAGCAGGTGCAGATTTCCTGATTCTCGATGAAGGGGAATTGACTTTACCCATGTTTGTGGAAGCAGTGCAGAAAGGTGAAAAATCTGGCGTTTTCCGCGCTACTGAAAAACCTGATGTCACTGGTACACCCATTCCCAGGTTTGATTTATTAGAATTTAATGCCTATGACATGATGTCTGTGCAGTTTTCGCGGGGTTGTCCCTTCCAGTGCGAATTCTGCGACATCATTGTACTTTATGGACGCAAACCCAGAACCAAAACACCTGCACAACTTTTAGCAGAATTAGATTATCTCTATGAGTTGGGTTGGCGACGTGGCGTGTTTATGGTAGATGATAACTTTATTGGCAACAAACGCAATGTGAAATTGTTGCTAAAAGAGTTAAAAGTCTGGATGGAAGAACATCAATATCCCTTCAATTTTGACACAGAAGCTTCTATTGATTTGGCACAAGACCAAGAAATGATGGAGTTGATGGTTGATTGCGGATTTAAAGCGGTATTTTTGGGTATTGAAACCCCTGATGAAGATAGCTTACAACTAACTAAGAAATTTCAAAATACTCGCAGTTCTTTAACTGAGTCAGTAGAAACAATCATTAGAACTGGACTGCGGCCAATGGCTGGGTTTATTATTGGTTTTGATGGTGAAAAGGCCGGTGCAGGCGATCGCATTGTCAGATTCGCAGAACTAGCAGCCATACCCTCTACAACCTTTGCTATGCTGCAAGCACTACCAAATACGGCGCTGTGGCATCGTCTCACAAAAGAAGGCAGACTGCGGGAAAATAAAGACGGGAACATCAACCAAACCACATTGATGAACTTCATTCCCACCCGTCCCCTAGAAGAACTTGCGAGGGAATATGTCGAAGCTTTCTGTGCCTTATATGATCCTGTCGCATATTTAGATCGCACCTATCGCTGTTTCCTGATGTTGGGTTCTCCCAAATGGACAGCACCAGCCAAAACTCCAGAATGGGTAGTTATTAGAGCATTGCTAATTGTGATTTGGCGACAAGGTTTTAAAAGAGAAACCCGCTGGAAATTCTGGCATCACTTCTTTAGCATTCTCAAGCATAACCCCAAAGTTATCGAACAGTACGTTTCTACCTGCGCTCACATTGAGCATTTTATGGAATATCGGCAGATTGTGCGTGATGAAATTGAAAGCCAATTAGCTGCATATTTAGCTCAAGGTGCAGAAAAACCCTATGTACCTGTGAAGGCAAAAGCAGAAGCAGTAGTTAGCTAATTGAAACCCCCCTGTCAAAGTATCAACTAGACAGGGGATTTTTTTATGGAAACTTGTTGAGAAATAGTATCAATTAAATACAGCAGTTTGCATAGTTAGGAGGTACAAAATCTAAATTGAAACCTATACATAAAGCCAGTTTTACTCCTGACTCCTGACTCCTGAATTCTGCTGTAATTATATAAACTTACAGCCATATAAATACTTAAAATTTTTTTAATCTTTGTTATCAATGTTCAATTTCGTGTATAAGTGGAGTCTGGAGCTAGTAATGTGGTTGAAACTGTGTCCCAAGTTATTACCAAAGATTTTGAAATCGAATGTTCTCCTAAGCAACTAACTTGGAGTGAAATTGCTCATCGAATTGGAGAGCTAGGACTACCAGGAACACCAATCAGGTTGATATTAACGGCAGTCCGAGAAAATAAGTTAGTATTTGAAAGCAGTTTTTTGGAAACAGATAGAAAACCTGTCTGGCCTTCCTTATTAAATATTCGTCCTCGTCAAATATCTTCAGCTAAACCTTTTGTCGCTGTCAGCATTATCCCCACAGGAGTCCGGGCAGAAATAGGAGGTTTTGCTGGTGATGCTACCCCAAGTGTGAATCTTTTAGCCAAAGCTTGTGATTATTTAGTTGTTAATCCCAATTCGGTGACAGCTTCTGACCTCTATTACGCTAGTGACAATGTTCTTTACCTAGAAGGAAATTTAATTTGCCATCTTTTGTTGGGACATACCACTCTAATTCCAGAAACTCGCACCAAAATTGGTGTGATTATTGAGAAAACCCAAGAGAAATTTTTGAACAATATCCTTAATGCTCTCAATGCTTTGAGAACTGTTGGAGGAATCAATATTGATCCTGTAGTAGTAACAGGTGGACAAGTAAGCACCAAATGTACTTATTCCCCCTATGGTCATGCCTCTGGAGAATTTGAGGGCATTGACGAGTTGATGAAAGCCTTAGATATTGTTGCTCAGACAGACACCAATGCTGTTGCTTTTTCCACAACTCTCTTAGTTGAGGATGAAGTTCGACAGCAGTATTACAACAAAGAATCCATACCAAATCCCTGGGGAGGAGCAGAGGCAATTCTTACCCACATGACGACGAATTTTTATCCTTTTACTGCTGCCCATTCACCATTACTTTTAGATGAAGCTCATACTATGTTTGGGACTCTTGGAGACCCACGAGATGGTGCAGAGTTAATTTCTAGTTCATTTCTCTGTTCGACTTTAAAAGGACTAACCCGCTCCCCACGTCTAGCAAAATTTGATACTCCATTGCCATCAGGATGTCAGGGAATTTCTGTAGAAAATGTCTCAGCAGTGGTGATGCCAGAGAGTTCGGTGGGCAATATTCCCTTCTTTGCCTCTCTTGAGCAGAATATTCCAGTTATTCTGGTTCGGGATAATTACACTCAGTATGAAGTAACTCCTTCTATTCTGGGAATTGACCATGAACATAGAAAAATTTACTACGTGAATAGTTACATGGAAGCTTCTGGGTTACTCCTGGCTTTACGGCATGGAATTGCCCCTGAGGCCACAACACGTCCTATGCCCCCAATAGAGCCAATTTTTCTTTAATATCGAATTTGTTCAGTTACTGCTCACACTTGTCAGCAAAACTCAAAACGAAGGAAAAAGAGCATTCCATTTGGGTAAATTTATTCCTGTAGAGAATAGCAAAATTAGACTGGCTTAACTAAACAGGATTTTTATAATTTTGATTTTGGGATGCTCTTAAACTGAGTAAATTAAAGGTCAAACAGCAGGCTTATGGAACCTAAAGCAAGCGATATAGATGGCAAATTGTCTACTTATCAGATGATTACATCTCATTACCCAGATATAAAAGTTATACTCCATACTCCTGCACATCAAGGGGTTAGAGGAGTATCTGAATATTTTGACGATCGCATCTACGCTTATGATTTGCCTTTCTTTAACCGTGACAAGTTTGACAATGTAGAAAAGTATATTTCTGGATTATATAAAACTAAGCGTACCTTTTTTCTGACTGGAGGAGCCACCCAAGGGATTTTAATTGCTTGTGCAATACTAGCAAGAAGACACCAAAAAATTGCTATTGGTCTCAATAGTCATCTATCAATTATTAATGGATTTGTTCTTTCTGGAATAGAACCATTCTTTATTCCATCACGTTCGTTAATGCCAACAGATGCAGAAGTTATTCAAGCATTAGAAACAAGGGCAGGAGAAGTTACTGCACTTTTTTTAACACATCCCAGCTATGATGGCATCACGACTGACTTGGGGAAAATCGCAAAATACTGTCGTAGTCAAAATATTGAGTTCATCATCGACGAAGCACATGGTACTCATTTTCCTTTTTTAGAGGAGGAGAAGTTATCAGCGCTGTCTCAAGAATCTGATTTGGTTGTGCATAGCCTTCACAAGTTTGTGGGTAGTCTTGTGCAAACAGCCTTACTTCATTTACCTGAAACTTCAACAATCACGGAAGCAGAAGTACTTACAGCCCTGTCGCTGTTGGAAACAACATCTCGGAGTAACTTGTTGCTATTGAGCATAGAAGAATCTATTCGGCTCGCTTTTGGAGATGAAAGAAAATCTATTTTCCAAAAGGCTGCCCGCAATTGTGATAACTTACGATGTCTGCTGGATAGTTGGGGAAATGCCTTAACCTATGATTCCCAGGTTAGTGATCCTCTCAAAATATTTCTTTATAGCGATCGCACTACGGGTGAAGAAGTTGGTAAACTTTTGTTTGAACGTAGCGTTGACTATGAATACTTAAATCAAAAAGGGGTATTACTAATTTTCTCATTTCAAAATACTGATGATGATTTTGTCTATGTAGCCCAAGTCCTTGCAGACATTTACAAAACTCTTGCTGCTAAAGAACAAGGACAGTTTTTTGATGATCGTCTTTTGGTTCGCACTCCGGTTATGGGTTGTTTACCAAGAGAGGCTTTTTTGGCACAGCAACGAAAGACACTTTATCTAGATGAAGCAAAGGGAATGGTTAGCTGCAACAGCATCAAAATAATTCCTCCATGCGTTCCTGTCTTAATACCCGGTGAAGAAATATCTGACTGGCATCTGAAAATGCTAAAACCAGATACTTTAGTTGAAGTAATGATTTAGATAAGTTAATCAAGGAGAATAGGCTGTGTTATGCATTAAAACAGAAGTTAAAAAATCTAATATTCCCAATGCAGTAAAAGGATTATTTAGCTTAGATTTTGCTCCCAAATGTCAAATAATAATATAGCAATCCTAAATGATTTATGAATGCTTTTTTTTCCCTATTCCCTATTCCCTATTCCCTATTCAACTCAAATAGGATCTCTATATGACAGAAAAATTTCTGAATTTTACGGCTTACCCCCAAACAGAGAAAACTTGCCAAGATGAACTTAGTCAGTCCACTCTTGACATTGATTCATTTCAGCAACATCGTCAGCATTGTTCCTTGTCTAGCTGTCATGGTATGTGTTGTTATAATGGAGTTAATGTCAATCAAGAAACTGCTGAAGTTATTCAAAGAGTTGTTGAAGAAGAAGCCGATTTTTTTAAAGCTATCGGTCTTGATTTACCAGCAGAAGTAATTATTGATGATGAAGAGTATGAAAAATTTACAGTTGAGAATAAGGAATGGGAAGGTATCTGTTCGATTAAGAAAACAGCAGTAAAAGAGAAACCTTTTTCAAATCTTATTAAAGATTATCCCCAGCATTTCAAAAATACAGTCTGTGTTTTTGCTGTTGATGACGGACGCTGTGGATTGCAATTGTTAGCAGAAGCAAAAGGGTTACATCGCTGGTATTATAAACCCTTCACTTGTTGGATTTTTCCAATTCTGATTGCACCAGGAGATAATAAACCAGAAATACTTTTACCCAGTCCTAAAACTGAACCGTGGTATTTGCCAGATTTTGATGGTTACTTCACAAAAGCGTTTTGTGGCAAACCTGCTGATTGCGGACAGCTAGGCTATATTTTGTTACAAGAAGAACTGAAGTTTTTGGGAGAGATTGTTGGACGCAACTTTGCTCAAGAAATTCAAGATTCAGTTACTGCCTCTGCTAAAAACGATTAAGAAACTGATTGCAATACAGGAGTTTGATCATCATCTGCGGATTTACACCCTTCCTCATCTTCTTTAGATTGGATAATCTCAGAAGTCAAAAGGTAAAAGCGATAGATTAAAAACACTGTGGCTAGTGTAGTTCCTATTGTTAATCCTGACCATAAGCCGATACCTCCCCAATTGAGATAGAAGCACAGTAAGTAGCCGCTTGTTATGCCAACACACCACTGAAATAGTATGTTAATTAATAAAGGGAAGCGGATATCTTGAATTCCCTGCAACAATCCCATAGCAATGAAATTAAGTCCATAAGCTATTAAAAAAAGTGCGGCAATTCTCAGTAGGGGGATTGCAGATTTAATTGCTATAGCGTTATCTGGATGACTTGCATCTAAATATATGCCGGCAATTTGCTCTGGAAATAGCCATAAAGCAATGGTGATAATGCTCATTGTGGCAATACCAATAGTAATAGCTGCAAATCCTGACCTTTTTGCACCAGTAAAGTCATTTTGACCAAGCATCTGTCCAACTCGCGTCATGGCAGCGTAAGAAGTCGCTATTGGTACAATTAGGGAGACTTCTATAGTTTGCACGACAATTTCATTCGCGGCTAGTAGTGTTGTTCCCATATAGCCACTGAACAAGGCAATCAGGGTAAATAACAACATGGAGGCTGCGAATTGCAAACCAATAGGCCAGCCGTTTTCCCAGAGTTCGGCAAACAGTTCTCTATTGAACCTGAGAGAGCTAAACAGTTTGTATTCTCTAAACCAAGGATGGAAACCAAGTATGGCTGCTGCTGTTAGGCAATTTACCCACAAGACAAAGGTACTAGCCCAACCAATTCCTGCTAATCCTAGAGATGGTAAACCTAGCTTACCAAAAAGTAAAAGGTAGTTGATGGTAATATTTAGGGGAATGCTAGTCAGAGCGATCGCACTAATTAGTTGGGGGCGATTGAGGGCAGTGGCTACTTCCTTGAAGATGAAGAACCCCAACACTGCCGGAAAACCCCAAACAATGGCTCTTAAATAATGACTGGCTAGGGCTACTGTATTTTCTTGTTGACCCGATAGCATTAAAATATAGTCCAGATGCCACGTTAGCAACATCATTGGTAAAGAGAGGGCAAGTACCAGCCAAAGTCCTTGGGCTAAAAGTTGGCGAATGCGCTTTGTGTTGCCTGCACCAAAGGCTTCGGCAGCTAGGGGACTGGCTCCTTCTAAAACCCCCATACACATGAAAGTTATGGTATAAAAGGTAATTACACCTAAAGCACCAGCGGCAAGGGATTGAATGCCCAAAAATCCCATCATGACGGTATTTACAAAACCAACAGCCGTCTCTGCAAGCTGAATGCCTCCCAAAGGAACTGCTAATTGTAAGGTGGCAAAAACTTCTGATAGAATTTTTGATGGCGATCGCATTAAATCAACTACTCTTGGTTTATTTAGACACATTGTCTGAATCAGGATGTCCAGGATTAAAAGATGAACAGGATAAAAACAGAAGTTTTATTTCCAATGACCAATTACCAGCCTCAACTAGATAACTAGCAACTTGAGTTATTACTAACTATCTCACCTGCAAAACTAGTACTTCTTCCCGTGGATAAACTAAGGTTTTCCCGACTGGTAAAACAGCTAAAGCATTAGTTTGGGCTAAATTAATCAAATTACCAGAACTGTTATTACCCCCGGCTTTATAAAACTCATAAACGCCATTGACTAAATGTAACTTACCCCAGATATAAGTTTCCATCTTGCCATTAGATTGTAGTTCGGAGTGCGATCGCACTTTCAAAAATTGCCCTTGCCAACCTTGAGCAAGTCCCGCTAGTTTTTTAATCGTCGGTTGCACAAAGCGCCAACAAGTTACCAACGCAGACACAGGATTTCCGGGTAAACCAAAGTATAGAGTATTGGGGAAAGTTGCAAAAGTCAGAGGTTTTCCTGGACGCATCTGCACAGCACGAAAGTGGATTTTTGCACCAAGAGATTGTAAAATTTTTTCTATATAGTCATAATCGCCTACAGATACACCACCAGAAGAAATAACGATATCAGAATTAGCGATCGCATACTCTATAATTTCTTTTAAAGCCGCAGGATCATCCTTGACAATTCCTAGCAGTAACACTTCTGCCCCTAATTCCCTCATCAAAGTAGCCAAAGCAAACTGATTAGAATCTACTATCTGCCCAGGTTGTAACGGTTCTCCCGGCATCACTAACTCATTGCCACTAGAAAAAATTGCCACACGAGGACGACGAAAAATACTAATTTGATCACGCCCAGCCGCAGCTAAAACCGCAATTTCTGATGCAGTTAAACGAATACCTGCTGGCAAAAGTTCGCTGCCAGCTTTGTAAAAATCTCCCTTATTTCTGACAAATTCTTGCGGTTGGGGTGCAGCAAAGATAGAAACGCGGTTTTCTTGTCGGTGAGTCTTTTCCTGCATGACTACAGTATCCGCACCTACTGGCATCACCGCACCTGTAAAAATCCGTGCAGCTTGTCCTGGTTTAATAGTAACTTGAGGTTGACATCCAGCCGGAATTTCTGCCACAACTTCCAAAACAGTTGGTTTTTCAGCCCTAGCTTGCTGCACATCTGCATAACGCACCGCAAAACCATCCATTGCCGAATTATCCCAATGCGGAAAATCTAGATGGCTGGTAATAGAAGTTGCCAAAATGCGATCATTTGCAGTCAATAAATCGACAAATTCTATATCCTTCTGGTTATCGAACCCTTGTACAGCATTTAAAATAGTAGCTTCTGCATCTCTAACTGACAGCATAGTTAATAATTACCGTTATCAATGGTGATTTTAGCATCTTTGGCTCCGAAGCCGAGGAGGTCGAAGTAGAGGGTGGCTAGGGTTCCAGGCAGGGCTGTTTCATTCGATAAGGTATGTATTTTGTCAATATGATTGGCAATAAATATCAGAGCAAAAGTCATAAATTGGTGACCATTTTGATGCCTAAGATTGAATGCCAAGCTTATTTTTCATCTTCTAGACTCTTGCATTTGCAAGCCTTTTAGGGAATGAAACAGCCCTGGGGTTCCAGGGGCGATGTTGCTGATGTCGATGGTGCGGGGTGTGTTGAGGGCTATTTTATCGCCGGAGGTGTTTGCGCCTGCTATTTTGACGTTGTTACTTAAAGTAGGCGTTGCCGGTTTGTTGGAGGTTGAGGAGGGAGTCGGTGTGGGTGAGTGCGATCGCTAATCTTGTAGATTGGGTTGAGTGCGATCGCTAATTCTGTAGATTAGGTTGAGTGCGATCGTTAATTCTGTAGATTAGGTTGAGTAGTGCGATCGCTAATTCTGTAGATTAGGTTGAGTGCGATCGATAATCTTGTAGAGTGGGTTGAGAAACGTATCCCTTTCTAACACTGAAATTATCACCTTAATATTAAAGAACAGGGCAATAATTATTTCCCTGAACCTAAACATAAACACTTATTGTGTATGACTATTGTTAAAGTACCCGAAAAACACTACCCTAAGGCAGAAATTATCCGCCGAGGACTGGCACTAGGGATAGATTTTCTTGGTGTCTGGTTAATTAGTTCCCTCTTAGGAAGCAGTAATATTGGTATTCAATTTGCCCAAATTTTCATTTTCATTTTCACTTGGCTAGTTCTGCGAGTACTAGTGGTTTACAACAATCATGGGCAAAGTTTAGGTCGTTGGGCATTTAATTTAAAAGTATTAGAAGTTAAAAATAAGGAAATAGTTAGTAGAGTCCCTCAATTACAGGCATTATTTAAGCGAGAAGGGATTATGTGCTTTAATGCGCTTCTGGTGTCAATTGGTTTGACAAACATAATCGCCAATCCCACTGCTATACTGCTATTACTTCCCCTGGCTATTGACTGTAGTACTGCTTTATCTAATACTCAGATGCGGCAAGCTCTGCACGATCGCTATTCTGGAACTATCATCGTTTCATCACGACGCGGCTATTCACTAGATTTAAAAGTTAAAAGATTAGTTGGAAAATTGCAGCGAAATGTGAGAAGATAGTCATTTGTGTTAAATCTCTCCAGGCTTCACTGTTTGTAAGATTATGGCTAAGAGTAAAGGTGCCCGCATAATAGTGACACTAGAATGCACCGAGTGTCGTACCAACCCAGACAAGCGTTCTGCTGGCGTTTCTCGCTACACCAGCACCAAGAACCGTCGGAACACCACTGGTCGCTTAGAACTGAAAAAGTTCTGTACCCACTGTAACAAACACACTGTTCATAAGGAAATTAAGTAAAGATGAGCTATTACCGTCGTCGCCTGTCGCCAATCAAGCCAGGAGAACCCATTGACTATAAAGATGTTGATTTATTGCGGAAATTTATCACAGAACGTGGTAAGATCCTGCCTCGCCGGATTAGCGGGCTAACTTGTAAACAACAGCGCGAATTAACATTAGCGATTAAACGCTCTCGGATTGTGGCTTTGTTGCCATTTATCAACGCAGAAGGCTAAGAAGATTTTGGATTTTGGATTTTGGATTTTAGATAATGATCCAAAAAAAAGTAACGTTGGTAATAGACATTAAACGTTCACTTTCAGTCCAAAATCTAAAATTTTATCAACACCAAGGGAGTGTACAATAATGGCATTCCAAATTTAAAATCAATAGATTTTGAGTTAGGTGACTGAAAAAAATCACCAGCCTAAACTAGATAACTAGGAACTTGGGTGACTAGTTATTGAATCCAAAATCTAAAATCTAAAATCTAAAATTACTATAAAGTGCGAGAGTTGTGGACAAGGGGACGCTAGTTGAATTTAGGGTTCAAGGCGAACGCCGTCTGGGCGTAGTAGATCGTCCAGACGGTAAAACCCGTTGGTTCGTGATAGATGAACGAGGTCAATCCCACAGCCTCGCGCCTCGGCAATTTACTTACACAGTCAACGGGCAAACTTATCAGCCCTCAGAAATCGTCAATTTTTTAGAGCAAGTTAATCCTTACCTAGATCCATCTAGTTTGGAAGTAGCTTGGGAAATATTAATAGAAGATGGGGAAATAGTTAATCCAGCACAAATGGGAAATCTGCTGTTTTCCGAATCAGATGCAGTTCATGCTTACGCGGCTCATTGCTTGTTATCAGAAGACAAACTTTATTTCAAGCAAAAAGGAGAAGCTTATGAACCCCGTAGTGCAGCACAAATTGCAGAACGTAAACATCAGATTGAAGTAGAGGCACAAAAAGCTAAGGGACAGCAGGAATTTTTAACCCGTGTAGAACAGGCACTCAGTGGTGAAAGTATAGAATGGCAACGACTAGATCGCCAGCGCCTAGAAACACTGGAGAAGTACGCGACTCTCATGGCCGATATTGTGCGGATGGGACTAAATTTTGATTCCTTAGCTCGTGCATATCCGCCTCCAGCCCCAGTCTTAGAAACCATGAATATGCTGGGACGTTCTGCTACTCCCCAAGCAGCTTTACAACTATTGATCGACTTGGGTTGGTGGAGTCCCCATGAAAACCTGTTCCTGCGTCGTTCTTCAATTCCCGTTCAGTTCCCCAATAAGGTATTAGAAGTGGCGCAACAACGCTTAGATTTCCCACCAACAGACTTGGATGTCAATCGCCTAGATCTAACTCATCTGAAGGTATACACCATTGACGATGAAAGTACTACGGAAATAGACGATGGTCTGAGTTGGGAATTACTACCAGATGGACAGGAACGGCTGTGGGTACATATTGCTGACCCAACCCGGTGGTTAATACCAGAAGATGAGTTAGATTTAGAAGCCAGAAAGCGGGGTAGTACTGTTTATTTGCCTACAGGGATGATTCCCATGTTCCCAGAAGTACTAGCAACCGGACCGATGAGTTTGGTACAGGGGAAAATTTGTTGCGCCCTCAGTTTTGGGATAGTTTTAAATCAAACGGGATCTGTAGAAGATTATAGTATTCATCCCACCTTGATGAAGCCTACTTATCGCCTCACCTATGAAGATGTAGATGAGATGTTGGAATTAGGGGTAGAAGCAGAACCAGAAATTGCTGCGATCGCTAATTTAGCAAAACGGCGTAAAACTTGGCGATATAACCAAGGAGCCATCAGCATCAATATGCCAGAAGCGATGATCAAAGTCAAAGATGATGACATCAGCATCGACATTTTAGATGATTCCTCATCTCGGCAATTAGTAGCAGAAATGATGATTCTGGCTGGAGAAGTAGCCGCACGTTATGGACAAACACATAACATCCCCCTACCTTTTCGCGGTCAACCCCAACCAGAACTCCCTCCAGAAGAAGAATTACTGCAACTTCCCCCTGGTTTTGTCCGTTCCTGCGCCATGCGTCGTTGTATGCCCAAAAGTGAAATGAGCATCACACCTGTACGCCATGCTGGTTTGGGCTTAGATACATACACCCAAGCAACTTCTCCCATTCGTCGTTACAGTGACCTCCTCACCCACTTCCAACTCAAAGCCCATTTGCGTGGCGAAGTTTTGCCCTTCTCCCCTGAACAGCTAAAAGAAGTAATGATGACAGTCACCAGTACCACCCAAGAAGTAACAATGGTGGAACGACAAACAAACAGATATTATGCTCTAGAATATTTACGCCGTCATCCCGAACAAGTATGGCAAATTACAGTTTTGATGTGGCTGCGGGAAGATAGCAATTTGGCATTAATTCTGTTAGAAGATTTAGGCTTGCAATTACCAATGGCCTTTAGACGTTCTGTTAATTTAGGTGAACAGTTATTAGTTAAAGTTAGTCTCGCTGATCCGCAAAAAGATATGATCCAATTCCAAGAAATAATTTATCAAGAATCTCAATCATTAGCAAATTAGAGTCAGGAGTCAGGAGTCAGGATGATAGAGAGTAGATCAAAATTATCAAACTTGACTCGAAAAGCCTTATTATTCTGACTCCTTACAAATTAGAAACAAGTAAGTACCCACACATAAATAAAGATTTTTGCCAATAGAGATAATTTGTAGCTTAAAAAAGGGATAAATAGAAATAGTTCCATCTGTGGTGCATATTCCCCTGAATTTTTATATGACATATTGCCTCAGAATTGCCGACTTACCAGAAAATGAGCGTCCCCGTGAGCGATTAATGACCCATGGCCCGAAAATCTTAGCTACTGCTGAGTTAATTGCCATTCTGCTGGCTACTGGACAAGGTCCAGGTAAGCTCTCCGCAGTCGGTTTGGGGCAACATATATTACATGAATTAAGTAAACATCAGCGTGATCCTTTGGCAGCTTTAAGGGAAATTACCCCGGCTGAATTGATGGTAATTCCCGGTATTGGCCCTGCCAAAGCAACAACTATTCTCGCAGCGATTGAATTAGGCAAACGTGCATTTTTATGCCGTCCTTCAGATGGAACAGTCATTGATAGCCCACTGGCTGCGGCTGCCACGCTTAGTCAAGATTTGATGTGGCAGAGTCAAGAACGTTTTGCAGTACTACTTTTAGATGTGAAAAATAAGTTTTTGGGAACTAAGGTAATTACTATTGGCACTGCGACTGAAACCTTAGCTTCTCCCCGTGATATTTTTCGGGAAGTGATTCGTCATGGTGCCACGCGGGTAATAGTTGCCCATAATCACCCTTCTGGTAATCTAGAACCAAGTGAAGCAGATATAGAATTAACACGGCAATTATTAGCTGGGGCGGAACTTTTAAGTATTCCCTTATTAGATCATTTGATTTTAGGTAATGGCACTCATCAGAGTTTACGAGAAACTACAACTTTGTGGGATAATTTACCCCAGATAGATTGAATTATAGCGTTTCCTAGTCTAGTGAAGTACAAAACCATCTGCGTACCCTGCGGGAAGCAAGCTATATCTGCGTTCATCTGCGTTTAATTATTACAGCTTGTACCTCACTTGAATGGTAATTGCTATAAATACCGATTACATCTCTGATTAAGCCTTCAGACTGGAATCGGCAACATATTATCCTTTCGGGTTTTGATTTCCGTAGCCAGGAAAATCATGGCTCTTCAAATCGCAATTTTGAACTCTTGATATAGTCTTCATCAATCTCAAAAGATAACCAACGCCTTTGTAAAGTTTCTGCAACTCGACCTGTCATATTAGAACCAGCAAAAGGATCTAGAACAATATCTCCTGGTTCTGTACAAAGGTTAATTACAAATTCTGGTAATGCGTGGGGGAATCTGGCTGGGTGTGGTTTAATATTTGTTTCTTTACAGCGTCTTTGATAATAATCATTGGAAGCAGTATTTGAAGCAGAAATAACATTTACTGAATTTATTGAATCTTCTGAAAATATTGCTGGTGAAGGTGTTGGTTGTCCTATTTCTTCCTTATCTGTATTCCCTCTGCCATCAATAATATTGGGAGGAATAGCACCTCCTCTATCATTACCAAATTTATTAGAGATATCATGCCCTGATGGTCTAATTTTTGGTTGATAACCATTTTTGAGCAGGTTTTTCATTGACTTACTATAAGGTTTTAAAACCCTTCTATTATTAGCTTTGGGATGCGGGTCTTTTGACAACCACCACACGGTATTTACTGCATCTTTGACTCTTTCTCTACGAATTGTTACCCATTCTGCTGGGGTGGGGAGTTTGGCTGGATTATACCAATATAATTCCTGTGCTAAATAAAATCCTAATCCACCTTTTTCTTTTGATTTACATAGAGAAATAACCAGTTCAAAATGATAAAGAGAACGAACTGGCATTCCTTTAATCCAACTGCCACCAATATCAATAATTAATGAACCTGTCGGTTTAAGTATCCGATAAAAGTGTGCTGCAAAATATTGAAACCATTCAATATATTTGTCTGCATCGACATTGCCATATTCTTTTTTTCTCACCAATGCAAAAGGTGGAGATGTGCAAATTAAATCAATGCTTTCATCAGGAATATTTGCCATTAATTCCAGGCTGTTTCCCAAGTAAGCAGCACCTAATTTTGTTGTATAGTAAGGTTTACAATTCAGTTTCATCTCAAATTTTTTAATACTATTTTATGCTGATTAAACACAATTCAGCTTTCAGCCTTTAAAATAAGTCATTGTAAATTTTGTTACCATTGGGTATTAATTCCTGTTTTCCCAGATGCTACATGAACACAAAAAGCAATGTTTCTGTAAAATTAGGTAAAGTAATGTTTCCACCTAATTTACTAAACACCACAGCTAACCCATGCAACTGCAACTTAGAGAATCTAAATCTCTCGTAGCTTCCTTACTGTTAATTGCTCCCTTTTTCCTCTGGGGTACGGCAATGGTAGCCATGAAAGGAGTGATACCTCATACAACACCTCTATTTATGGCAGGACTACGGTTATTACCTGCGGGGGTGTTAATTCTTATCGCTGCGGCATTTATGGGTAGACCCCAACCTCAAGGATGGTTAGCATGGCTGTGGATTGCTATATTTGCCCTTGTTGATGGTACGCTGTTTCAGGGTTTTTTAGCAGAGGGGTTAGTCAGAACCAGTGCGGGGTTAGGTTCTGTAATGATTGACTCTCAACCTTTAGCAGTGGCTTTGCTGTCTCTGTGGCTATTTAAAGAACATATTGGCCTTTGGGGATGGTTAGGGTTAGGATTGGGAGTCACTGGTATTAGTTTAATTGGTTTGCCGGAAGAGTGGATTTTTCAGGTTCTGGACTCAGGGGTAAAAATTACCACCGACAACTGGCAACAATTGTTTGCTAGTGGTGAGTGGTTGATGTTATTGGCAGCTTTGTCAATGGCTGTGGGAACCGTGCTGATTCGGTATGTGTGTAAGTATGCTGACCCGATTACGGCTACAGGATGGCATATGATTTTAGCAGGATTGCCGTTGTGGGGGATTTCTGCAACCGTGGAAGTTGAACAGTGGCAAAATCTTGTACCATCTGATTGGTTAGCTTTAAGTTATGCAACTATATTTGGGAGTGCGATCGCTTATGGTTTATTCTTCTACTTTGCTCAGAGTGGTAATCTGACTAGTTTAAGTTCTCTCACTTTTCTCACACCTGTTTTTGCGTTGATATTTGGGCATATTTTCCTCTCAGAAGTTCTCACCACCATTCAATGGTTAGGAGTCTTCATAACTTTAATCAGTATTTATTTAATTAACCAACGCGAAACCCTTGCAGGTCAAAATAACAAAGTCACTATCAATGAAAAAGCAATACCACACCAGCAACTAGTTTTAGAAGCATCTACTACTAAGAGGTTGAATACTATCACCTCATCTGTAAGACAATCTGAACCAGAAGCTTCACCCTAACAAGTTACTCGGAGATGAGGAATATGCGGGAGATCAAGAAACAGGAAAATCAGGTCAGCAACAAGCAGAAAATACAGGAAAACCAACTTCTCCTGTTCCCCATTCCCCATTTCATCTTGGTTTTTACTTCTTGTTTCTGCTTGGGTTTATACCCAAATCGAGCTATAGCAACTACACCTAACTTAGCACCGTTTCAACCAACTATTCTCAATCCAGGTATGACAGGTGCGGAGGTGCAGGTATTGCAAGTCCAGTTGAAGGCATTAGGATACTACAATGACTGGATTGACGGACAGTATGGACTTAGTACGCAAAATGCAGTAGCTAAATTTCAGAAAGCAGGAGTATTGAAAAGAGAAGATGGTATTGCTGATTTAACCACTCAAAGTATTCTGAAAAAAGCTTTATTAGGTCAAACTAAATGCACAACTGTTCCTGTTTCTGCTCCTATTCCTCAAGTTCCTCAAGTTAATACTAAGTCCCAACCCAACCAGGTAAATTGGATCTGGTGGTCACTACTTGGTTTAGGAAGTTTAGGAAGTGTTGGTGCTTTTGTCTACTTAATTCAAAGGATTAATAAAATCCAAAATTCAGCAATATCAGAAAATCAAAAACTTCTGAGTCCATCTGTTCAGGATCATCCTAAATTCTTTTTAAGCCCAGCACAAACACCTGCTGTATCAAGTTCCATAGAATTATTACAACCAAACGCAAGTGCTATGGTTGCTAAAATTAATATTTTTGATGAATTGATTAAAGAGTTGGGGGTTGATGATCCTACCCTGAGACGCAAGGCTATTTGGAATTTAGGTCAACAAGGAGATTCGCGGGCTATTAAGCCACTAGTGGAGTTGATGATGGATGCTGATTCTCAACAACATGGTTTAATTTTATCAGCTTTGGCAGAAATTGGTAGTCGCACTCTCAAACCTTTGAACCGTGCTTTAGTCATATCTCTGCAAAATGAAAGTCCTCAAGTCAGGAAAAATGCTATTCGTGATTTACTTCGCATTTATGACATGATGGGGCAAATGAGTCAGATTTTACGTCACGCATTGGAAGATCCAGATCCAGAAGTACAAGCAACAGCACGATATGCTTTCACAAAAATGAACCATGTGGGTAACATTCCCGAAGCACAAGTTTTCACAAATATGAATACAGAAGAACAAAATTGATAATTAGTAAAATTTTTCCCTATCTCCCTCATCTCAATGACCAACATCCAAAAGTGCAAATCTGCTATCTTACCTCCACCCCTCAAACCTGGTGATTTATTGCGCGTAATTGCCCCTAGTGGTGCATTGCGAGAATTTGAGGCCTTTGATAAAAGTGTAGAAATTTGGCGATCGCACGGCTACCGAATCGAAATCAGCGATAACATAGATGATAGACATGGTTATCTTGCCGGTACAGATACCCACCGTCGTCAACAATTAGCAGCAGCATGGAATGACCCGGAATGTCGCGGTATTATCTGCGCTAGAGGTGGTTTTGGTAGTACCCGCATTTTAGAAGATTGGAACTGGCAACAAAATATAGCAGATCCCAAATGGTTAATCGGCTTTTCTGATATCACAGCCCTATTGTGGAGTCTCTATAACGCCGGGATTTCCAGTGTTCATGGTCCCGTCATGACTACCCTCGTCAATGAGCCAGAATGGTCAATACAGAGGCTATTTGACATATTAGAAGGTCGTGCGATCGCACCTTTAAAGGGTAATGGCTGGGGTGGTGGTAAAGTAACAGGTGTGTTACTGCCTGGTAATTTAACAGTTGCTACCCATCTTTTAGGCACACCGCTTTTACCTCAACTTGATGATGTGATTTTAGCCTTTGAAGATATCTCAGAAGCACCCTATCGCATTGATAGAATGCTAACTCAGTGGCGATTAAGTGGTACTTTATCTAAAGTTCGTGGTATTGCTTTAGGAGGGTTTACCAAGTGCGAAGCACCGCCCAATATACCTAGTTTGAACACAGAAGAAGTTTTGAGGGAACGGTTGGCTGATTTGAGTATTCCTATTGTTTCAGATTTACCCTTTGGTCATGATAGTCCTAACGCAGCTTTACCAGTAGGCGTAGAGGTAACTTTGGATGCGAATCAGGGCATCTTGAAGATTACATTCTAAATATATCCTACATAGGGTTTGCGGAAAAAGTCTTTTTGTTAGGGCTAGGAGGTAGGAGTCAGGAGTCAGGAGGAAGAAGGAAGAAGGAGGTAGGAATAGTCTTGAATCTGGTCAAGTGATAGGTTTTTGGTAGTTTCAACGCTTATTCCTTGCACCTTATTTACATTTTCGACCTTCAAACTATTGATATATAGGTTTTGCTTTATATGCCTAATGGCACGCTCCGCGAACAGCAAACCCTAGATAAAGATAAAATACAACGTGAATTGAGAGATACACCAAACTAATTTTTGTACCAAATGAAACTAGCATTTATCACAGGTACGCCCCAAAATGCTCAATTGGGAAGCGGTACTTTCGTCGGCAGCGCACATCTAATTAATAATCTCAGATTGCAAGGTCATACCGTTGATGTCTTTGCTCCAACTAAACCAGCGGGACCATTGGGGTATATGACGCATCGTTTTCTGTGGAACTGGACGCTAGATCCGCGTAGCTTCGACAACTATGACGTAGTAGTTGGACTAGATATGGACGGTTACACAATTGCTCATCGCATTAAACCACCTTTCATTGTCTATATTCTGGGCATTATTGCCGACGAAGCCAAATTTGAGCGAGGTTGGGTACGTACTTCTTTAGAATTGATGGCCAAAGCAGAGCGAGTGAGTGTCAATCGTGCCAAAATGGTAATTGTTACCAGCGAATATTCCCGCACCAGATTAAGTCAACTTTATGAGTATAGTCAAGATATCAACATAGTCATGCCTCCCTTTGATCTTCAAGGATGGGATGAAGCATTAGCATCTGCAAGTCAAAAGCAAGACCATAAAATTAAGCAACGTCCTACCGTCTTATGTGTAGGAGTGCAGTATCCACGTAAAAATGTTGTAACTCTGATTCGCGCTACGGAGATTCTCCGTCGTCAGATACCAGATGTAGAAGTCAGAATTGCTAGTAAAGGTCCAGAATGGAATAATTTGCGTAATTTGGCTCAAGAACTTGATTTAAATGAAAACGTCACATTTTTGGGCTACCTGCCTTATCAGGAATTAGTACATGAATATATTCATTGTGATGTATTTTGTTTACCTAGTCTGCAAGAAGGATTTGGGATTGTCTTTGCAGAAGCAATGGCCAGCTGTAAACCCATAGTTGCTAGTCGCGCTTCGTCAACTCCTGAGTTGATAGAAGATGGAGTACAAGGCTTATTAGCAACTCCTTTAGATGCAGAAGATTTAGCCAGAAAATTAGCTGAGGTACTTTTATCTCCTGAAAAAGCCCACGCTTTAGGTAAAGCAGGTAGAGCCAAAGTTGCAGAGTTTGATGCTCCCATTCTTGCTCAACATTTTACTCAGTTGTTGGCTAAACTTTAAGGCTATTCGGTAATTACTATGCTAAATTAACCAATAAAATAAATTTTAAAATCCTTGCCAGATAAGGGTTGTAGGTTAATCAAACATAAATTTGCATCAAAAACGAACAAAGCCCTTTATTTATAAGGGTTTTGGGGTAAATAAATTCATATTTGGCATAATAATTAATGAAAAGCCAACTTTAATGACTATTAAGCACTAGCGAATTTTGAATTTAACCTATGAATATATTATTGACGACTTTATCTAAATATAATAGGTGGACTTCTAAATTCAGCACTTTGTTCAAGCGAGCATTTTTGATTAGTTTATTATGTCTATTTTTCATCAATCTCAGCGGTTGTCAAACATCAAGCGTTCAAAAAAATGATCATGTCATTCAATTGACTCTTTGGCACGGGATTAATCCTCCTAATAATCGAGATATATTTAATAAATTGGTAAATAAGTTTAACCAAACTCATTCTGATATTCAAATTGAATCTATTTATGCTGGTCAACTAGAGCAACAAATTCCCAAAGTCTTAACAGCAGTAGTTGGCAATGTGCCTCCAGATATTTTATTCTTTAATCCCCAAATTACAGGACAACTGGTAGAAGCTGGAGCAATTCGCTCTTTGGAAAAATGGCTAGACAAATCACCAGTCAAGTCAGAAATTATTCCAACTTGCTTTGATGAAATGCAGTTAAATGGTCATACTTGGTCAGTGCCTTTATTTGCTGGGGATATTGGCATTTTTTACAGACGGGATTTGTTTCAAGCCGCAGGTATAAAGGAAGTGCCAAAAACTTGGGAGCAATTGCGGGAAGTTGCCAAAAAACTGACTATTGATAAAAATGGAGATCATCATCCAGATCAGTATGGTCTACTTATGCCTCTGGGTAAAAGCGAATGGACTGTTTCTATGTGGTATCCTTTTTTATTTAGTAGCGGTGGCACAGTTGTCAAAAATAACCGTCCTCACTTGGTAAATGAACAGACAATAGCTGCTTTACAATTTTGGAAAGACTTAATTACAGACGGTTCAACTAAATTTTCAGAACCAGAACGGGGTTTTGAAGAAGATGATTTTATATCCGGTCGTGTGGCAATGCAATTAACAGGCCCTTGGACATTCATCATGAAAAGTCAAGTAGATTATGATGTTATGCCCATTCCTATTAACCTAAAACCAGCCAGTGTTATTTCTAGCGGTAATATGTTTGTGATGAAAACTATAGCCGAACGAGAACAAGCTGCTTGGAAATTCCTAGAATACATTGTCAGTGAAGAATTTCAAACTGAATGGAGTATTGGTTCAGGTTTTTTACCAGTCAATATCAAATCTGCCCAAAGCCAAGCTTATCAAGAATTTATTCAGCAAAAACCTGTGATGAAAGTCTTTCTTGACCAATTGTCTGTATCAGTTGGTAGACCAATTATTTCTGGTTATAGTCGTCTGTCTGATAGTTTAGGTAGAGCTATAGAAGCAACTATGCTGGGAGAATCTCCAGAAAAAGCCCTTCAAGAAGCTCAAAGACGTTTAGATTTAATTTGGCAATAATCCATTAAGCAGGGCATAGGGAATAGCTCGTCCCTCGTCGTTCAACGTTTTCGGGCTGAATTTCTTTTGTCTATGGGGAGTTAGAAACCTCCACTATTCCCTGTATTGATCTGCCAAAAAATATTTAGCGCATGGCATATAAATTGTAAATATTCACAAATGTAGAAGGTAAACCCTCTCTTTTCTCCAATGTGATTGTGAAACCATGTTTGCTCAAAAGTGTTTTGACTTTTTCTAGCCTCCCAGCTTTATCATGAAATTCACCAATTATTTGTTTAATTTTTGACCAATGTTTTTCCTCTATCCCTTTTAAAACTTCGTATTCTTCACCTTCAACATCAATTTTTAATAAATCTATTGATTCGATTTTTAACTCTTCAATGACAGAAGATAGTGTTCTAATTGCACATTTGATTTGTGTTTTTTCTGCAAATAAATGCTGGTATAAGTTTTCTACTTTTTCTGCATTACTATCTCTATCAAGAATATCATCTTCATCAGCGATGGTATCATCAGGCTTAGTTGTAGAATTACCAGCCATGTTCGGATAAAAAGTAAATATTTGTTCTGGGTTATTTTCTGAACTTAGTCCATAGTTAAATAAAGAAATATCATTCAATGAATGTAACTTGACATTTTCTGATAAAACAGCAAAGGTATCAGGAATTGGTTCAAAAGAGTAAATTTCTAATCGAGTTGGCAATTGATTTAAAAATAAAGCAAACAGACCAATATTTGCACCTAAATCAAATATACAATCGCCTTCTTGAATAGTAATTCCATTTTTAAGATACTGCTGGTCTACAAATATTTCTGAATATATATATTCAGTTTCTTCTCTGCTACTGATGTAGTAACATTCCATTCCATTGGGAAAGTTGATTTTTTTTTGAGCTAGTGTGCTTGTCATAATTATAAATGCAGGAAAATATGAAATACTTTAACAATAGTAGGACTAAAGCTGCGTGTCATGCTCAATGTAAGATTTTAAGGTGCGTCAAACTCTACAATTCGGTAACAATCAACAGATTTTCGGCATCTGATGCGCCTTACTAATATGCGGATTGCGTAAGTCCTGAATATAATGGCTATATTTGACTCAACCCTGTCCATGTTAGCATTTAAGTGTAAGGCAGTCGATTGTTAGCAATTGTTAGCATTTTTATATCGGAGAATGGGAAATTGGATGAACTGAGGGCTGTACTGGAGTTAGCCACCGAAGAAGAACTACAGGACTTAACAGCTATTCTGTTTAGTCGCAAGTTTAATCCCCTAGATTATGTTCACACACCTGAACCGATCAAAGTACAAAGCCAAGATCGTCAAGCTTGGCTAAATGCACTAGAAGATCGTTTTCGCTTTCTAGGGGCTGATGGGATGACTGTATTACGCGGACACACTTGTCAAGTCACATATCGACAAGTGTTAATTCAAGTATGTAAGTATTTGAAAATTTCTTATTATCATAATTTAGCAACTGTTGATTTAGAAGCAGAAGTCTTTTTGCATCTTTTAGGAAAGGTGTGGAAAAAGCTGCCGGAACAAGAGAAGCAAAAATTGACCCAAAGATTACAAAACCACTTGCTTAAATCCGATATTAAACAACCATTACCCCTACATTTACAAAAAGATCCTTTAGGATTAATTTTCAAAGGTGGTAGTGCTTTGGCTGTAACTTCAGTTCTGCAACCATTTGTTTTAAAACAGATTGCCCGTCAATTTGCTATCCACTTTGCTACTTATCAAGTGGCTAAAGAAGCTGCAATTACAGGCACACAAGTGGCGAGTAAGCAGTTTCAAAGCTATGTAACAGTGAAAATGGCGCAACGAGGGATGACGATGAGTGCTGCCCGTTATGGTGCTGTCCGCAGTATGTTTGCCTTTGTCGGTCCGATGATGTGGGGTTGGTTTTTAGCGGATTTGGGTTGGAGAGCGATCGCTACTAATTACGGTCGCATTATTCCTACTATATTCACCCTAGCGCAAATTCGTCTCACCCGTGCAGAATGTTGGGAGCCAGCTTGAACAAGGCTTTTTATCATTCCCATCCTAGTTTGCAACCCGCTTGGAACTGTCTCCAATTTGGGTTGCTTGTCTTTCCTCTCAATCCCTTTGTGGGGGCTGTAACTATCTCTTTAGCCGCATTAATAACCTGGGCTAAACAATACCGCACGATTAGCCGTCGTCCCCTACACCGAGGATTTGCAGTTTTAAGTTTATTGTTGTTGATAACTACCGGGTTTGCTTCTCACCAAATGGAAGCTTTCCTGGGGTTATTCAACTTATTACCTTATTTTTTCGTGTTTGCAGGATTAACTGCCTTGATTCAAACACCTGCCCAATTACGGCAAATTGCTTGGATTATGGTGTTTGGTTCTTTACCTGTGGTAATGATCGGTTTTGGGCAATTATTTCTGGGCTGGAATTTCAATTTACAGTTTTTGTGGGTTCTCTTAGATATCACAATTTCCCCTGGTGGAGTACCATTAGGCCGGATGTCTTCTGTGCTAATGCACGCCAACACCTTAGCCGCTTATTTGGCGACTATCTTCATTTTATGTTTAGGGTTATGGCTAGAAAATTATCAAAAACTCAAAGTCAAAAATCCGTCTTTAAAAGTCTCTTATCGTCCCATCATCTTCTTAACGGTGGCGGTATTTGCCAATTTTATGGCTTTAATTTTAACTAACTCGCGGAATGGGTGGTTAATAGCGGTTTTTGCCTGTGTAGCTTATGCTTTCTATCAAGGTTGGCGGCTTCTCGTGGCTGGTTTTTTGAGTATGGCCACTAGTATTCTTTTAGCAGCTTTTGCACCTTTAGCGATCGCACAATTTTTCCGTCGCTTCGTTCCCTATTTTATCTGGGCGCGTATCAATGATGATATGTATCCCGACAGACCAGTCGCCCTCATGCGAAAAACCCAGTGGGAATTTGCCTGGAATTTAACTCAACAACATCCTTTGACTGGTTCGGGTTTACGCAGTTTTAGCGGACTCTACAAAGCACAAATGCAAACTGATGTAAATCATCCCCACAACTTATTTTTAATGTTATCTGCGGAAACAGGTTTGATTACTACTTTATTATTTTGTAGTTTACTCGCTTGGATTTTAATTGCAGCTATTCGACTTTTGTGGAGTTCAAAATATATACCATTAGAAAACAGATTAATCTTCTTTAGTTATATCATCACCTTTATCGGCTGGATATTATTTAATACTGTCGATGTTACAACTTTTGACATCCGCTTAAGTACCCTATTTTGGGTATTCTTAGCCGCCCTGTGCGGAGTAACATATCAATCAGCAGAAGTTAGGAGTTAGCAGAGAGATTTTTCAGCCCCAAAAACCGAATTTAACTGTAAATCCAGTTCCCCTCCTCGCTTGCGGGGAGAGGCTTTGAACTTGTTCTTTGTATTATCCGATCTGCCGCGTTCCTGAACATCTCACACCTTAATTTGCTGATGTGTAATTTTAAGATTTAGGAAAGTAGCTAGATTTTCCAGCATTTCTAATTCACTTTTCCAATCTTGACCATAATATAAAGATAAAGATATACGTTCACCTCCAGACATCAATAAGATATAGGAAGTTGTAATATCATCACTTTTATCAATTTTGTCCTCCTTTATCACCTCCATAACTTCACTAAGTTGGTGTTCAATTACCTTATTTTTGAGTAAGCCTCTTTGCCGAATTATGATTTTATTAGTAATTTTATCAAAAGTTATATTTCTGTAATAAGGAATGACAATTATAAGAATTAAAAATCCCATACCGAGACTGAAAAACAATAATCCCAGTAATAGTTGTCTTACTTTTAGTTGTGTAGAAAATTCTAGTTGAAAACTATTTTGGGTTTTATTGGTAATAAACCCATTAATTTGAGATGCTATACTCTGGGCTTGATCTTCTGATTCATAGCCAATAAGAGTAAAATGATCATAGTCAGTTTTCAATTTTACCAAATATTGATCATCATTACTTTCTCCAGATAGGGTAGCTACAATTGCTGCATTTATTCCCTCTAAAAAAGTTTCTTGTTTTAGTCCTAGCCATAATTCGTTTTCTTTAAAATTACAACTAGGATTATTTACAGCAATTCTGTTACAGGAAAATACAAAATTTCTCGGTAAAGTTGAATAAGTAATAGCCAGTCCAGAAACTGTAAGTCCTATGGTGAGTAATCCAGAAAAAAAGATTTCACCAAAAGGGTTATTGTGCAATACCAATTCATTTTTCATTTTGTTAATGGAATCAGGGTGACTTTGTTACCAACTCAATCTTTCCTTGTTCAATTACATCCTGTAATGATAAATGCTGCCCAATAATAAGGATTACTGTAAGGCTGTGTGTGAGATGCTAATTTGCTATGGTTATAAATTTGTGTGGTTACATAGTTCTTGATTTGGAATTCTTCTGAATGCAAATTATGCAATAAATCTTCATACCATGCGATTAGTTCTGCAACCGTTATGTTTCTCAGCCAAGTTGTTGCTTCAGCTAAGGATATAACTGGTGAATGATGGGTAAGTAATCTGCGGTAAAACTCTATAATTACTAAATTCGTTACTGATGATTCTACAGTCCAAATTGTACTCACCACATAGGGAACACCTCCATTTAACAAACCAGTTGCTAAACCTACATATTCACTGCTGATATTCTGAATATTATTACTAATATTTTCAGAATTTGTGAAGGTAAAAAGATTGTAGTTGGTGAAACTATGCTGGCAAATTTGTTCTAAAGTCAGGTTTTCTTCCCCTGTTACAACCAAAGCAGATTTTTGGACTTCACTCAAATTGTTAATAGCGTGTCCAGTAAAATGAAAGATGTTGTAATCTGCCACTAAAGCATTTTCTAAATTATCTCTGGTAACTTGTGTACCTTTCATATGTTGGGCATAATCAAACATCTGTCTGACAATTAACGATGCCAACTCAGAAAACTCGTTATTATCTGCGCTTGCGGGATTTTCTACACTCAGAAATTTTTGTTGTTGCCAATTTGATAATGAATTTGTTTTTAGATCAAGACCTATTTGAATGCTGGGTAAATAATTAATGGTGTAATTTAGTAGATCTGGTTGATGAAGAGGAAACAGTGCATGAACAGGCAATTTGTGTAAATCACGATGGGGAATTAAAATTAGGTTAGTGATACCTTCAAGTTCCTGAATAATTGTGGAAATATTCAGAATATTTTGCAGTTTTAATAACCTCTGCTCCATATCAAAATTCCAGGAATGATTGTGGTCATTTTCTGGATATTGATTTTGGCGATATCCCTGATATTCTTTTTGCCAATCTTCTAACCAGGTTTCAAATTCAATTAAACGTTGTACTGCTTCAGGTATGGCTTCTACATCTTGTATTGGTGTTAATAAGAGAATAGGAGATGGGGCTTGGTCTTTAATAATAAATGTGTGTAAAGCTGCTGGGCTGAGATGCCAGTAAATTATTGCTGTTGTGGGATTAAGTAGTTGTTGAATTGCGTCATAGTTGGGGAAATAAATTTCTTCATTTCCAGCAGAAAGCAATAATTTCAAACAGGTATTTTTACCTTGTTCGGCAATTTCCCAAGCTTCTACTAAATCACCAACATTTACTGCTAAATCAACAGCTAATTGCGTTAAGCCTGCAAATTTGAGAGCTAGTTGTTTTTTACTTTGCTGAGGACGGGTTGTTTGATTGAGTAATTGTTGTAATAAATCTAGTCCTTGTTGTTGTATTTCTTGGGCTGATGCTGTTTGTCCTAAACCTACGAGTACTTTGGTCAGAGATTGCAAAACATCTAGATGCAATTCTGAAAAATCTTCTGCTGTGAGAGTTAATAGTGCTTGTTGGTATTCAGATGCTGCTTTTTGCCAAAAATAGCGGGGTATGGGTTGTTTTTTACCTTGTTCATAGTGTGTATTACCCATTGCTAGATGCAATCTTCCCCAACCTTCGGGGTGGGTATCGGGACGAAGATATTTTAACCCTTCTTGATATGTGGCTAATTTACCTTCATAGCCACGCTGATTGAGGGCTGAATTGGATGCAGCGATGCGACTGGGTATATTCAGGGTTAATTTGTCATTAACTAAGTTAGCAACGGCTCCAGCACGACCTAGCCACGCTTCCCAGTAGTCTAGTTTGATTTCTAAGGCGCTATCATAGCAAGCGATCGCTTCGGGAAATCTGTCTAAGTAGAATAGGGCTACGGCTTGGTTGTACCAGGCGGGGTGAAAGTCAGGTTTGATGGTTATGGCTTGTTGATAGGAAGTGATGGCTTCTTCACGTCTTCCTAGGTTCTCTAAGGCTATGCCTCGGTTGTAACAGGCTAAGTAGACATCTGGTTGAATTGCCAGGGCTTGATCCCAGGATTCAATGGCTTCTGACCAGCGTTTTAAATTGAATAAGACCACACCCCGATCAATCCAGACTTCGTGATAGTCGGGTTGGATGTCTATAGCTCGGTTGTATGAGGCGATCGCATCTTCGTATTGTTCACCCACCGCTAGGGCTACCCCCCGGTAATACCAAGTTTCCTGGTCGTGGGGTTGTAAATTCAAGGCTTGATCATAACTAGAAATAGCTTCCCAAATTAGTCCTAACTTTAGAAGTGCTAAACCGCGACTAGACCAAGCTTCTTGGTAATTGGGTTTAAATTGGATAGCTTGATCAAAAGAAGCGATCGCATTATCAAAGTCTCCAAACTCCCCTAGAATACCTCCCCTGTTGTACCAGGCCTTGTGGAAATCAGGTTTTAGACTCAGAGCTTGGTCATAGGATGCGATCGCTTCTTCAAGCCGTTGTAAATGAAATAGCGTCAACCCTTGGTTAAACCAATATTCATGATCTTCTGGTTGCATTTTAGTAGCTTGGTTATAAAAAGCTAATGCTCCCAATAAATCACCAGATTTAGCTTGCTGCAAACCTTGGTAAAACCACGCTTGAGCCTGGTTAGTCACAGTTAGTTGAAATGATGGTCGCTCAATCATGGCTTGGCTTTCACGGATTGCTAGTTCCGAAGCCAGTTGTTGAACTAAATTAGTACTTTGCTCCAACCGCACCACCAACTCATCTAGAGTCTGTGCAACCTGCGGTTCTAAATTCACAAGCGATCGATTCCAACTCTCTGTTAAAGAAGAAGTTGCAACTTGGTCTAATTCCTCAACAGTTGAGGCTTCTTCCCCAACATACTCAAAAACCACAGCCTCAGATAAATCTGCTTGGGCATCTTCATAACTCAATTCTTCTGAGTTAACCCATATTTGCTCCAATATTGGGGATGCTGCTGAGGTATTGACAGTTTCTTCATGATCATGTTCCCATAACTTTTCACCCAAATCTCGCAGTAATTTTTGCCCTGGAGTCTCTTCTTCCAGTGGCTTTACTGCTGCGGCTGTCACCTCGACTGGCTCAGAATTTGATACATACTCTTGATTTAAGAAATCACGCCTCAATAATTGAATACCAATTTCAGCCGCAAGTTCACCAACTCTGCCGACATTTAGTTCACCTAGTTGCACCATCCGCGTTGCTATCTGACTATTTGGTGCTGGTGAAGCTAACAATTTTTCACCAAATATCAGCAGCCAATCTATCCAGCGCTCAACACTAATCCGAGGTTCCATCCGCTGCAAATACTTCAGCGCCCATTGTTGTCCTCGTGCTTGATGCACACCTTCCAGCAGCTGGTTAAACAAAACTTCCAGATCCGCATTGGTTAATTCAGGTGGAGAGTTTACCACCCTATATCCCTTATCAGCGTCGGCATTATGAGTCCGACGACTGTCAAAAGGGTACTTCAAAAAACTGTTAAGCCACTGCAATAGCCACCTGAGCATTTGCCACATTCTTGGATTTTCTTTCTCCTAGATTGTAGCCATCGTTGTGTCAAAAAAATCATGAATCACCTAACAGACCTGATAAGTAGCCTATACTGCCTTGATATAGTCATAAAAACTATACAAAACTTTATTCAGTAACCAGAAATTACTTCTACTATTCAGTACTCAATACTCGGTACTCAATACTCAATACTCAATACTCAATACTCGGTACTCGGTACTCGGTACTCGGTACTCGGTACTCGGTACTCAGTACTACTCAACAGATGTCTGGGATTGATTCAAGAGTGTCTGGATAATAATTTCCGGATCATCAGTTTCAATTGCCAAATCTTGGGCAATTTGCTGACGGAGATTTTGATCATCTTGCAACATCACAAGCAATTCATCCCAGGTCAGAGTTTGGTAGTCTTCCTCTAGAAAATTCCCATCATCTGCTTCTGTTGATACCACGTAGGTGATTGACTCTGAAGTAACTTGACTGATAGTATCTGGCCCGTCATATTCCCAAATCGGTTCACCTTGATTGCGTGTCAACAACTGCATACCAATATCATAGGCAAGGTCGCCAATTTCACCAATGTCTAACTCACCTAGCTGTACTAACCGCGCCGCTAATTCATTATTGGGTGTACGTGATGTTAATAATTTTTCACCAAATTGCTTTAACCAGTCTAGCCAGCGTTGAGTTGTGATGCGATGCTCAATTTTATGTAGCCAGTTTTGCGCCCAAGCCTGGCCTCTAGCTTGATGAACTCCTGCCAAAAGTTCTGTAAACAGAAATTCTAAATCCGTATCACTTAGCGGTGGTGCTACTTCTTTCTGCACATCTTGTGTGACTGGAATGAAATTTTGGTTGTTACGAAAGAACGGCTGAAAAAATTTTTTCAGCCACTGAATTAGCCGCTTGAGCATCTGCTGCACCATTGAGTGTTGCTTCTCAAATTTTAGCGATGTTGGGGGACAAGCCGCTATCCATTCTTGACTAGAAGCCAGGAACTATAAATCATAAAAATTACATTATTTTATTTAAACTAAGTAAATTTACTAGTCATATTTTTTCTCAAGGGGAAATCGCCATGAGTTGTTAAAATAGTTAAACCCCGAACTCGACTCGGTGCTACGAATTAACTATCAAGGGCATTGAAATTTCTCTCCATGTCTTACGAACCCCTACACCACAAGTATCGCCCGAAAAGTTTTGCTGAATTGGTGGGACAGGAAGCGATCGCTACTACCCTCACCAATGCGATTAGCTCTTCTAAAATTGCCCCTGCCTATTTATTCACTGGCCCTAGAGGTACGGGGAAAACTTCTAGCGCCCGAATTTTGGCAAAATCTTTAAATTGTCTTAAAAGCGACAAGCCAACTGCTGAACCATGTGGAGTTTGTGATAGTTGTCAAGGCATTGCTAAAAGCTATTCCCTCGATGTCATAGAAATCGACGCTGCTAGTAACACTGGTGTCGATAATATCAGAGAATTAATTGAAAAGGCACAATTTGCCCCTGTGCAGTGTCGGTACAAGGTTTATGTGATTGATGAATGTCATATGTTAAGTACCGCAGCATTCAATGCGTTATTAAAAACACTAGAAGAACCACCCAAGCATATTGTTTTCGTTTTGGCAACAACCGACCCCCAGCGCGTATTACCAACAATTATTTCTCGCTGTCAAAGGTTCGATTTTCGACGGATTCAGTTAGATGCAATGGTGAAGCATTTAAGCCATATTGCTTCCCAAGAAAATATTCATATTTCACCTGATGCTATCACCTTAGTAGGACAACTTGCTCAGGGTGGCTTGCGAGATGCTGAAAGTTTATTAGATCAATTAGCTTTGGTGGCTGGGGAAGTAACACCAGATCAAGTGTGGGATTTAGTGGGTTCAGTCAGTGAAAAAGATTTATTGGGTTTGTTAGATGCGATCGCTCAAGATAATTCCGAAATCGTGCTAGACTCTACCAGACAAATCCTAGATCGCGGCAGAGAACCCATCATAATTCTCCAAAATTTCGCCGCCTTCTATCGAGATTTACTCATAGCCAAAACCGCCCCAAATCGTCAAGATTTAGTTGCTTGTACTCAACAAACCTGGACAACACTAATTAACTTTGCCCAAAGGTTAGACATAACCACCATTTTACGCGGACAGCAACACCTCAGAACCGCAGAAGTCCAACTGAAAAACACCACCCAGCCCCGTTTGTGGTTAGAAGTCACATTACTCGGCTTATTACCCAGTGCCAATATTCAGCCACAAGCGCCCAGTATTCCCCAGCAAGTAAATACACCTGCGGTATCTCCAACTTCTTACCAACCAGCTACACCACCACCAACTTATACCCAAGCAAATCACAATTCAGCAACAGCTACACCACCAGCTTATACCCAAGTAAATCACAATTCAGCAGCAGCTACACCACCACCAGAACCTGTATATGCTACTCCTCCAATAGTGACACATCAAACCGCACCTTTGCAGGAAGTTGCGGCAGGATCAGAGTACGACTTAACTCAAGTTTGGCAACAAGTGCGTGCTAATTTTCCCATGCCTTCACGACAAGCTTTATTAGGGCAAATGTGCCAGCTAATAGAATTTAATGGTAATGAAGCGCGTGTTGCTGTCAAAGGATTAAAATGGTACGAAACCCTTAAATCTGATCTGCCAATGATGAAGGCAGCTTTTCAGAAGACTTTTCAGCATGAAATCCAAGTAAAGCTAGAACTAGCAACTTCATCAAGTTCTACCTCAGCCAGAAAAAATCCTTCCCCACAAGATTCTACTCGCGTTCAACAACCACCAACAACACCCACTTATAACCAGCAAATTCAACCACCTACACCAGCACCAGCGCCCATACCACAACCAAATCAACCACCACCAGAACCTACAAGAACTGAACCTGTAGCGAATAACACAGCCCCCGTCCAAACCCTATCACCCCCGCCAACCCAAGCACCTGTGCCAACTTGGGATAATGACGAAGTGGCCAATGCGGCTAAAAGTCTAGCAAATTTTTTCTCTGGAGAAATCATCCGCTTCACAGATGATACTTTCGATTTATCTGATGCTACACCTTCAGCAGAAGTTGAGATATATGAATCAGATTATGACTATGATTAAACTCAATGGGCTTTATCTCGTTCCTAGTCTCTGACTAGGAATGCCATCAAAGAGGCTCTGCCTCTACTGTAACTGATAGCGATCATAGAAGGCAGAGCCTTTAGAATTTATTCCCATACAGAGTTATGGGAACGAGAAACTCAAAAATCAATTATTCCATTAAAAATTTTTCTACACACCTGACAAACATTTCTACACCGATGACTAAAGCGGTTTCATCAAAATCAAATCGGGGATGATGATGGGGATAATCTAACTTTTTTGCTGCATTAGCTGAACCTAAAAAGAAATAACAACCTGGAACTTCTTGCAGGAAAAATGACATATCTTCACCTCCCATTGTCTGACATTCAGGAACTATACCTACAGGAGTTTCTATGACTGCTTCTGCTACAGAATGCACTAATTCTGCTATTTTTGCATCATTAATTACTGGGGGATAAAGATTAATATAATTCAATTCATAACTGGCATCGTGACTTTGACAAATTCCGGTGATAATTTGCTCCATTCGTTGTTTAAAAAACCCTGCTAACTCAGGATTAAAATATCTAACAGTTCCAGTCATTCTGGCAGTGTCTGCAATGATGTTAACTGCTGTGCCTGCATGAAGTTCACCCACTGTGACTACTGCTGAATCAATGGGGTTAACGTTGCGTGAGACAATTGTTTGCAAGGCGTTGACGATTTGGGCTGCTACTATAATTGAATCAACGGTTTGATGTGGCATTGCACCATGTCCACCCTTACCGAAAATATTGCAGTGAAATAATTCCACCGCAGCCATTAATGCACCAGCGCGAACTCCCACAGTTCCCAGAGGTAAATTATTCCATAGGTGTAAACCGATAATGGCATCAACATCCGGGTTTTTGAGGACTCCTGCGGCTATCATGGGTTTTGCACCTCCTGGCCCTTCTTCTGCGGGTTGGAAGATAATTTTCACCGTTCCAGGGAAGTCTTGACGATGGTGATGGAGATAGTATGCTGTTCCCAGTGCGATCGCAGTATGACCATCATGTCCACAAGCGTGCATCACTCCACTATGCTGTGAGCAATAGGCAACTTCATTTTCTTCTTGAATTGGTAAAGCATCCATATCAGCACGAATCGCTAAAACTTTACCATGCTGAGATTTTTCACCTTTGATAATAGCGACAATACCAGTTTCGGCTATTCCAGTTTGATGTTCTATTCCCCATTCTTGCAACTTTTGAGAAATAAATTCAGCCGTTAATTTTTCTTGAAAACCTAATTCTGGTTTTTGATGTATGCGTCGTCTCCATTCTATCAATTGCGGTTGTAATGAGCGAATTTGCAACCGGACATTAGCAAGATTTTCAGTAGAAGAATTTGGAATTGTAGAAATCATTGTGAAGACAACTAAATATAAATAGAGTTAACTTTAGCTTATCTTACTCCATAAGGTATACTAAATTTGAAACTGAAAATGCTGTGAGGAGTGAGGATTGGTAGTTAATTTTTGAATTTGAGTTGATTGTGGATAGCATGAAGCAGCCAAGAGAAATGCCTGGAAACAACAAGGAACAAAAGAAATATTTTTCTGGTAAGAAGAAATAACATACTTTTAAAAACCAAGTTGTATCTATGCGTGGAGCCAAAGAAATTGTATATATGGTAGTAGGAGTTAAGGGTCAAACAAGTGATATTTCTTTGTTTCGTAATCAGCAACAGAAGTTTGCTGCCGAACAATCATTTCAAGGGGATAAAGCTTATATAGGTGGTACGAATATATCTACCCCTCATTATTACATTGACTCTGGCTTTCACTGAAACTATCTCTAAGCAAGACACAGACAGCTTTTTAAATTTTCGGACAGGTCTATTGAAGAATATCTAGAAAATTCCCCCATTGACTTGAATATTCTGTCCTGTCATCCAGTGAGCATCATCGCCAATCAAAAAGGCCACTACACTTGCAATATCATCTGGTTGTCCTAACCGTCCTAAGGGTGTTTGCTGAACGATTTGTTCTACAGCTTCCTTCGGCATAGTGAGTCCATCAGTATCAGTTGCACCTGGGGATATCACATTTACTGTTACTTGACGATGGGCTACTTCCTTGGCAAGGCAAAAAGCAAATCGTTCCCCCGCCGCCTTGCTTGCGACATAAAGCCCCGCAGCAGCCATAGGAATCATCGTACCTGCTGTAGAGAATTGAACGATTCGCCCCCCATCTTTGACGCGCTTGGCAGCCGTTTGCAAGACATACATTGCACCTCTAGTATTGACCGAAAATATTTTCTCAAAATCTTCATCGGTTAATTCGGCAATGGGGCTAAACATGGATACTCCTGCCGCATTTACCACAATATCAATCGCCCCGAATTTCTGCTCAGTTTCGTCAAATAAACGCAAAACGTCTGCTTTGTTTGCCACACTACCTTGAATTGAGATCGCCCGTCCGCCGTTCGATACAATCTCTTGCACCACAACCTCAGCTTTGTCTGGGGAGGAAACATAGTTCACTACCACGGCCGCGCCATCTTGACTGAGTCGTTTAGCAACAGCCCGTCCAATACCGCGAGATGAAGCGGTGACGATCGCCACTTTTCCAGTTAATGTCGCCATAGTCTTAATCCTCAGTCATTTTTATTTGTTATTCATCTACTTTAGATTTTTGTTCTCAAAAGATTAAGATGGGTTTGCGGAAAAGACTGTTCCATAAAAGCAACAATCCTAGTGATTATTATCGCCAGCTAAAAGTGTTATGGAAAATCTTAATGACATCATGATTTTTACAAAGATTGTGGAGCAGGGAAGTCTCACGGCGGCTGCGGAGAACCTGACACTCCCGAAATCTTCAATTAGCAGGGCGCTATCTCGTTTAGAAGCACAGCTTGGCACGCGACTGTTACAACGTTCCACTCGTCGTATCCATCTCACAGAAATTGGTCGCTGCTATTATGACCATTGCTGTCGGATTGTTCAGGAATTAGAAGTTGCGAATAGTATGGTGGAAAATTACCAATCTCAGCCATCAGGACTACTACGGATTACGGCTTCCTATATTTTGGGACAAGCTTTTTTAGGGGCAATCGTGATCGAGTTCTTAAACTCTTATCCCAATGTACAATGCAAAGTTGAGCTATCAAATCGTCGTATAGACCTAATAGAAGAGGGATTTGACTTAGGAATTAGGATAGGGAAGTTACCCGACAGCTCATTGATGATGCAACATTTGGGACAAGCTACTGCTGCATTATTTGCAAGTCCAATTTATCTTGAAAAGCATGGCAATCCTCAAATCCCTGAGGATCTTCAAAATCACATTCTGCTAGATAATACTAAAACTCTTAAAAAAAGCTGGAAACTCTGTCAAGGTTCATTACAGACTGAAATTCCTGTTTTGCCTCGATTAGTTTGTAATGATATGGCAATTTTATTAGAAGCCGCGATCGCTCATCAAGGGATAGCAGTTTTACCTATATTTGCAACGATCGATGCAGTAAAGAATTTTCAACTAAAGCCAGTTTTACAAGATTGGTATGTTAAAAAAGTTGAGATTAACGCGCTTCATCCATTTTATAAAGACCTATCGCCAGCCGTTAATGCTTTTATCAATTTAGCAAGACAATCCTTGAAGAATGTCTTGAGCGATGTGTAAATGTTGTTAGGCGATGCCTGCGGTGAGCGAAGCTATCGCCTAACTCCTCAAATCGCCAATATAAGCCCCAATTTGTTTAAGTCCCT
>NZ_JAYGGY010000113.1:0-36694 GCF_034931625.1 Anabaena cylindrica UHCC 0172
ACTCCTGACTCCTGACTCCTGACTCCTGACTCCTGACTCCTGAATTCTTACATTTATCCCATTACCAATTACCCATGCCCCATTACCTAACTTGCGATCGCTCTTTTATAAGCTTCATCCAGAACTTCTGATAGTGTAGGATGGGCGTGGACTAAGTAAGCGAGGTCTTTCACCGATTGACGGCGAGCAATTGCTGCTGAGGCTTCGTGAACTAAATCTGATGCGTGCAGTCCGAAAATATGCACACCTAAGACTTCACCTGTGTCTTTACGGTAAATTACCTTAGCAATACCATCGGTTTCGTTTTCTGCTAAAGCTTTAGAATTACCTTTGAAGTAACTCCGACTAGTAGCAATTTCAAAACCTTCAGCTAAACCTAATTCTTGAGCAGCTGTTTCTGTTAAACCCACATAACTAACTTCAGGATGGGTGAAAGCGGCTGCGGGAACGCTGCGATAGTCTACTTTTTTGTTTTTACCCAAGATATTTTCGACAGCAATGATACCTTGACCAGAAGCGGCGTGTGCCAGCATCATCTTCCCATTTGCGTCGCCAATAGCCCAGAGGTGGGGGACAACTTCACCACCTGAAAGCACAGCCATAGCGTCGTCAACAGGAATAAAGTTGCGTTTATCTAGTTCCACACCGACAGAATCTAAACCGAGATTTTTAGTAGCGGGAATCCTGCCTGTAGCTACTAAGCAAGCATCAACTTCCAGAACACCTGCGTCTTCTTTGGTTTGGAAATTGGCTAACTCAATCACAACGGGAGCGCCAGGAATAATCCTTTTTGCGTATATTCCGACTCTGGTTTCAATAGGACGGGGAGCAATTAAAACTCTTTCTGCCAGTTTAGCAATATCACGGTCAAATCCTGGCATTAACACATCCAGGGCTTCAATCATTGTCACTTCACAGCCCAAAGCGGTGTAAATATCAGAAAATTCTAACCCGATGTAACCGCTACCAATAATTGCAATCCAGCTAGGTAGGGACTCTAATTTTACCCCTTGGTCACTGGTGAATACTGTTTTACCATCTACTTCAATTCCGGGAGGAACAAAGGGAACAGAACCGGGGGAGAGAATTATATCTTGCGCTGTGATAGTTTTTTCACCGCTATCTGTAGTCACAGTCACCTTTTGCGTTCCGGTGATTTTTCCCCAACCGCGAATGATATCGACTCCCGACCGTTTGAGACTATTGGTTAGGTCTTTTTGAATTTTAGAAACCAGATCATCGGCATGATTTGCGATCGCTTGCCGATCAAATTCTACATTACCAATTTGAATCCCCAACGATTTCAGGTGGTGGGCATTGCGTAACTCCCGCACCTTTCCAGAAGCCGCCAGCAGCGCCTTAGAGGGAATACAGCCCCGATTTACACAAGTTCCCCCCATGTCTGCTGCTTCGATAATCGCCGTTTTCAGACCATAGTTAACAGCGTGTAGGGCTGCGCCATGTCCACCTACACCCGCGCCGATAATCACTAAATCGTAATCAAATTCAGAACTCACGTTAGTCTCCCCGTTTTTTTAGCCTACTGGTTTTTAACTCTATATCCCCTCTGTGCCAACATTTCAGCCGATGCGTTATTGTTCAGAATGGGGATGACTGGGTAAAATTATAGTTATATTTTGATAATCGGTTTTTCATCACACTGTGCAATTTTAGCGGATTTTCCGATATTTTTGGGTTTTAAATCTCATCCATTTTAAACTCTGGAGCTTTGAATGATTGGTTTGTGTCATTGCGACGTAAGGAAGTAATCGCAAAGCTTTGGTAAAAAAACTACAGTTCTCAAGTTAGACGAGGTTTAGTACAGATGATGCGTTGAATAATTGCTTTATACTACCTATACTTAGGTTAAGTGTATCAATATTCAAAAATATATATTTTTGTTTTAGAAATGCCACAATACGACTTATATCACAATGAAGTTAAAAATGCTTTAATTAAAGATGGATGGGTGATTACTAATGATCCCTTTATATTAGAATACAAGGGTTTGCGCTTGTATGCTGATTTGGGAGCAGAAAAGTTACTAGCTGCCCAGAAGATGTACCAAAAAATTGTAATTGAAATAAAGGTTTTTAACAGTCCTTCTTTAATTACAGAATTAGAAAAAACTTTAGGTCAATATAATATTTATGTTAGTTTAATAAAAAGAATTAATCCAGAACGTAAATTATATTTAGCAATTCCTGAAGCAGCTTATCAAGATTTTTTCCTCAAGCCAGTTATTCAAGATATTTTAAGTGATCAACAACAGATTAATTACATTATTTTTGACCCGCATCAGGAGGTAATTATCCAATGGATAAATTAGAAAAATACAGAAATATAGTAGCTAGTATTGTTGATAAGCACGCTAAATATAAACCCAGTCATGGAAAAATAGAAAGTTTATCTATTTGTGATAGAAAATCTGATAATTATTTGTTGATGGACACAGGTTGGGATCAAACAGGTAGGGTTCATGCAGTGGTGTTTCATCTGCGAATTATTGACGATAAATTTTACATTGAATGGGATGGTACAGAAGGAGGTATAACTACTGAATTACTTGAATTAGGAGTAGTAAAGGATGATATTGTTTTAGGGTTTATTCGTCCTGAATATCGTCAGTTTACAGATTTTTCTGTAGCTTGATATTAGGATTCGTTTGATCATGTTTTAATTTCTTTTAATCCACGTTTGACAGCTTCACTTAATGCAGTAGCTTTTCTTAAAAGCCCTTCCTGATAAATTTGCATGAGTGTTTGTAATTCAGAATGTTCTGACTCTGTGAGAATACCAGCTTGTTGTCTGTCTAGAAATTTACTCAAAAGGCTATCTTCTTCAGATTTAATTTGCAATTTTGTCAAAGCTAAAACTTGCTGATCAGAAAGTGATGATACAGGTTCACAGGTTGCTGCTTCCAAGCTAACAGGTGGGATAGAAAATTGAATAGTATCAACTAAGACGCTTGCTAAATCACGGTTTGCTAAACGTGCGAAGTGTTCAGCTTTTTGATAAACGTCATCTGGTAGAGTAATTGTGATTTGGTTACTCATATTTTTAGATAGTTTTCCTTGATTTTAACATTATCAGGAAGTTAATTTTGTGTATATTCGTTTAAGCTAACCAACTACAATAGAGTATAATTAATTAAAAAGTATGGCGGTTTTTTCTATGAAAGTTCCACTTTTAGAACAAGAAGAAAAACTGGTAACTGTACCTGGCGTTTCTTGGCAACAGTTTAAAAATATTGAAGTGCAGTTACAAGAAAATCATGCTGTGAAATTGGCATATTTAGCAGGGGTGCTGGAAATTATGTCTCCTATTGGTGATAAACATGAATATGTAAAAAAAACGCTGTCTTATTTATTAGAAGCGTACATGAGACATAAAGGTATTCGGTTTTATGGTAGAGGTGGTTTTACTTTAGAAGAATCTGGTTATGCTTCGAGAACACCTGACGAGTCTTATTGTATTGGCACTAATAAAGAAGTTCCTGATATTGTGATTGAAATTATAGTTAGTAGTGGCACAATTAAAAGAACTGAGTTGTATAAACCTAAGAGAGTTCCAGAAGTTTGGTTTTGGAGAAATAATAAAATCCAAATTTTTAGTTTAAAGGCTGTTTTTGAATATGAAGAAGTGAACCGAAGTCGCTTTTTCCCAGATTTGGATAAGGAGTTATTGTTGCAGTTTTTAGCAATTCCTGATCAATATGATGCTGTATCTCAATTTGTTGAGTTGATTAATGGAAAATAAAAATTTATTCTAAATACTTATCCACAAATTCTTGAGGAGTTAGACATTCAAACTCTTTTGTTTCTTCGACTAAACAACGAATTAGTTTATAATTAGCAGAAATAAAACATTGACTTTCACCCTTACTCGCAGTTAAATAAACTCCAATATCTTCACGAGGAATTAATCCTAATTCTTCTATCTTTAGCCATTTATCAACAGTAAAATTTACATAAATAACTTGTAATTGCTGCCAAATTCGAGCAACAATCTGACTACCCCAATCTTTATTATATAAACGTTTATAAACTCGTAAAATCTGATTCAATAGCTCTTCTGAAATTATTATTTCTATAGATGATGTTTGCTGAAAACCAACTGATTCTAATATTTTTCTTTCATAACTATTCTGATTAGCAACGCCAATAATATAAATATTAGTGTCTAAAAATAAACGTTGAGGGATATCATGACTCATTTTGATGCTGTGCTTTTGATAAATATTCCTCAGCCATTTCTCTTTTCACATCTTGAATTAAATCAATAATTTTCTCAGAAGAATTATATCCTGTATTATCTAAGGACTCTTTTACCTGTGTTGCTAATGTTTCTAGAGGAAGTAATGGTTGGTTATGAAAATATTGGTGGGGACTTTTTACAGCAGCTTGTGTTAAGATAAGTTTCATTTCAGCTTCTAGAGTGCGCCCATTTTGTTCGGCTTGATATTTGAGTTTTTCGACTAGGTTGGGTTCTAAGTCATCTATAATTATTTTCATATTGAATATATGGTTTTTGGTTAATTGATATTATAGCATTTTGCTAGGATGTTGTATCTCAATTTATTGAGTTGATTAGTGAGAAATAAAAAAATATACTAGAATAAGTTATGATGCACAGTATTTTTTTAACTTACATCTAAAACCATGTCTGAATCAGTGCAGTATATAACTAATACCCAGGTAGATAGAGTTGGTGTATTGTTAAATTTGGAAACTTACCAACTGCTAACCAACTTATCAGCAGATACTGAATTATTGATTGGTTTGAGTCTCCATGAGTTGCAAGCTTTGGCAGAAACTTCTTTGTCTCATAAAAGTCAAATTCAGTTAGATAAGTTATTAATAAAAAATTCTGAAAATCAATTAACAAATGAGGAATCTGAAACTTTAGACAAATTACTGGCACAGGTTGACCAATTAAATATTCTGAAAACCAGAGCTAGATATACTTTAAACCAACTTCCAGAAAAACCTAACCAATAATTAGATCCTCCAAAATGAACTATATGAAACAAATTAAAATTATTGTCGAAAAACACTTTGATGGTTATATTGCTTATCCCCTTGGTATTCAAGGAGTTATAGTTGGTGAAGGTAATAGTTATGAAGAAGCCTTAGCTGATGTGAAATCAGCTATTAAATGTCATATAGAAGTATTTGGTAAAGAAGTTTTAGAAGATGAATCACCAATTTTAGAGGCTTTTGTAGCGGAAGCTGAGGTGATGATTTAATGTCAATAATTTCTTTGATTCTGTTTTCACTCATAATGTATTTTCTTAAATAATTACGTTGAAAGTCCCAATAATTATATCACGATAGCAATCTCTCTATGTCTCGTCCCAAACGCAATTTTCAACCAGGTTTCTGTTATCACGTTACTACCCGTTGCAATAACCGCGAATTTAGACTTACACGGTTAGAATGTCGGGAAGTGTTTCTTTATGCGATTAAAAAAGCACAACACAAATATGGTTTTAAACTCTATGCACTGTGCATTATGAGTAATCATGTTCATTATCTCCTAGAACCAAAACAGCCAGAAGAATTACCAAAAGTTATGCACTGGTTAAATTGGTACACTGCTATGTGTTTTAATCGGATGATGAACCGTACAGGACATTTTTGGGAAAAGCGATATCACAGTACAGGTTTTGAAAATACAGATTATCGTCGGGCTTTAAATACTTTGCGATATATCCACGCTAACCCAAAAGCAGCAGGAATACAGCAAGGGTTTTTTTATGACTTTAGTAATTATGGCACTCATGACCGCTTGAGTAATGATGGTATTGGTATCACTCAATGGCATCCGGCATTTTTGCAATTGGGGAGAACTCTAGAAGAATGTGCGGCTAAATATCGGCGGTTTTGCAAGAACTATAAACCAAAGGCTAAACCAGAAAAAAGAAACCACTGGGGAAGTCGGTTTTTACCGTCCATGAAGAAAAGCAGTAAGGGTAAGAAGTCACCAGGACAGATGAGTTTACCTTGGGATAAGCAAAAGATAACGGAAAGTACGGAGGTGCAGGAGGTAGCAGAAAAATTTATCCACGCAAATGGCTTTTTTGCCGCAGTGCCAGGTAACGAAAATCTGAAATGTTGATTATAGCGTGGGAAAGGGGGCTGTAATAAATATTTACAAATCTCGGAAAGCTTTAAATGTTACAGTTTACAAGTCTCGATGCGAGAGAAGAGATCTTACACACACTGACTCCGCATAACCCCAAGTGCTGGAAACCCCTATGGGTAAGTGTCCTCTTGGAGATTTTGTATCATAGGTTACTTTTTTCCATCCTACTTTTTCCACAAATTTTCCCCAGGCATCTGAATCATACTTGCCATCAGCCTTACCACCCACGCTCAAGTATATCTCCTTTTGGACGCTGAAACCAAATCGTCCTTCACTGTATTTTACCCACAATTGGTCAATTGTGCGGAGGTCTTGGCATGGGAAATTTAATAGTTCATCACTTGTAAACCATTCACCAGACTTTTTACCTACAGCTTTAATCATTACTTGATAAGTTTCTTTATCTGCTTCCTCCCATTTGTGTGCTGCGAGTAAATCACGTAGTCTAGTGTAATCTATGCCTTTTTCTGAGGACAGTTCAATTGTCCAGGTAATAGCGATAGTTGGGTTGTTTGTTGGGGAATTATTTGCAGACGAAATTAATCTATCGTGAATAGGTTCTATATCCTCATCTCTAAGTTGTAAAAGTTGCTGAAATTCTTTTAACTCATTTCTTGTAATTTGGCTGAGATTTGTTTCATGCTGTAAAGCCTCTTGCAAAGCTTCTTCATACTCTTTCAGATTAGCTTGATATCTACGAATAGGTTCTAAAACTTCATCCTGTATTTGCTTAACTTCATCATTTGATAAACCTAATTCATTTTGATGACGCTTTAAAATTCGATTACCAGTAGGTGAAATTTTACCATTACGTAAATATTTTTCTACTTCCTTGCGATATTTTAATTTAGGATTGCCAATAGGTGCTTTTGCTACCTTAATTTTGAATCCTTCTTCCACAGCATAAATTTTGGGACTCATTGCTGGTGCTGCTTCCTGCACTTTTTTTCTGGCATATTCATGCAATTCATCAACAGAAATCATGCCATCATTATCAGTGTCAGCCGCACCAGTTTCAATACCATTAACAATGTAACGGGTATAGACTGATAGTTCTTCTTCTGCTTGTTCAAAGGAATATTGACTAGAAGAGGAAGAAGTCAAAACTGCCCTACCTTTTCCTCCTAATTCCTTATTAATATCTACATTACTATCATCTTTTGCTTGCATCCCTTCGGCAAAAGCACCACTAAAGCAAGCATCCAGAATAATTACCTGTCGCTGAGAACGACTATTTTCCATAAATCTGTGTATTAAACTAGCAGCAGTAGCACTAGTTTCGACTAAATTACCATTGTCATATTTGTGAGTTTGGCTATTAGTTAAATATAAATTACCGCTATCATCTATAATTCCATGACCTGAGAAATAAAGCAGCAATAAATCATCTTTTTTACGGTTAGCAAAAAGTTTTTCAATCGTATTTTCCAGATCCCATTTTTGGGGATTTGGCATGACTATAATTTCACTTTCAGCAAAACCGCCCATTTCTGGATGCTGTAAAACTCGCTGCATTGCTTCAATATCTTTTACAGCCCCAGCCAGTTGATTTAAACCTGGTTCATATTCACTTACCCCTATCAATAGTGCAATTCTCGCCATTGTTCAGCTTTATTTATTGTTCATAAAATCTTGTGCTTTTTGCCAAGCAAATTCAAATTCTTCTTTACTGCTGGCTTCAACGTTGATTTCCCGACCATCTGGGGCTTTAACATTGAGTTTAATCGGTTTGTTACCCAAGCGTTCTTTTAAAAATCCAAACAATTTCAAAAAATTGGCTGGGTTCACTTGTGCCATTAGCAGTCCGGGTAAAAAACCTCTTCCAGCTTTATTTAGTTCTGGTGGGTTGGGGTCAAGAACGCGGTTAGCGTCTTCTACTTCATCTAGCTTCTGCATTTGACTCAGTAGCTTCTGCACTTCCTGATTCTTTTCGTCGTCGTCTAAGTCTGAATCAGTGAAGGCAATGGTAACTTTAAAATTGGATGTATCTGACATATCACTGAGATATTATTTTATTTTTTTCATAATTATACCAGTATCAGCCCGATAAATTGCGTTAATAAGGTAATTTTTGCCCATTTTTTAGAGCAAAGTATGAATTCTTCCCTTGCAGGAGCTATGATACAGCACTTCCCGGCTATGAGGTACAAGAACCCCACCCCCAACCCCCTCCTCCTTTGGATTCACCAGTCGCCTACGGTGGGAAACCCGCCTACAGCGCTGGTTCACCGCAAGCGATGAGGGGGCTACGATGTACCTTATATAACTGGAAACTGCTGTAACTAATCGGTCAATTCATAATTGAGAAAATTTGATTCTTATACATTCTCAATAAACAAGACTTTCTCCCCAGCAATATCTAACATCGAAAACAGTCGCTACCATTTTCTAAACCGAATCATATTGCTACATAATATAATGAGGATAGAAATTCTATCTTTAGGATTGTCAAGAATGTATCAAACAGATCCGCCACTTTCCCCTAAAGAAACATTACCAACAATGTATGATCTTCCTAGCGAAGACCCGGAGGAACCAGGCTTGCCAGATGAATTTCATTTATTGCAACCACAATTGTTAGCAGAAACATTCCGTCCACCAAATTATCCTACTCAAGAGATATTTACAGGCAGTGATCTGAATCTTTACTATGATTTGCGTCATCCTTCATGGTATAAACGCCCAGATTGGTTTGGCGTTTTAGGTGTACCATATCTGTACGAAAATAGAGATTTAAGATTAAGTTATGTAGTGTGGCAAGAAGGAGTAAGCCCTCATATTATAGTTGAATTACTCTCACCTGGAACAGAAAAAGAAGACTTAGGGCAAGCATTAAGGGATGTTGAAAAACCTCCTGGTAAATGGGAAGTTTATGAACAAATTTTAAGAATACCCTATTACGCTATCTTTGACCGTTATAAATCTGAATTTAGAATGTTTCAGTTAAATGGCGCTCGTTATGCTGAAGTCAATTTATCAGATAATCGGGTTTGGATTCCAGAAATAGAATTAGGTTTAGGAGTGTGGCAAGGCACTTATAAAAATGTGGAAATGCCTTGGTTACGTTGGTATGATCAAGACGGTAATTGGATTTTAACCAGTACAGAAAGAGAAAGACAAAAAGCTGAACAGGAAAGGCAAAAAGCTGAACAAGAAAGGCAGAAAGCTGAACAAGAAAGGCAGAAAACAGAAAGATTAATTGCCCAACTGCTATCGCTTGGTGTTGAACCTGATTTAGATTAGATGTAATATTTTGTTCTCTAATTCCCAGTCTATGACTGGGAATGAATGCTATCTTGATGAAACCTTCCCCTCTTCACGCAATTCTAAATGCGGATATTTATGAACAGGTCGCAAACGCTGACGAATTGTGCCAATGATGATATACAAAATTGGCACAATAAATAAACTTAAAAAAGTCGCAATGAACATTCCCCCAAACACAGCAGTACCCAGAGATTGACGACTACCTGCACCTGCGCCTGTGGCAATTACCAAGGGAAAAATACCCAACAGAGTTGAAAATGCAGTCATCAAAATTGGACGCAAACGCCCTTGTGCTGCTGTGATTGCGGCTTTAGTAATTGATAAACCTTCTTGTTCTTGTAATTGATTGGCAAATTCTACAATTAGAATTGCGTTTTTACTTGCTAAACCAATTAACATTACTAACCCTACTTGGCAAAATACATCATTACTTAAACCTCGGAGTGATTGCGATGCTAAAGCTCCCATAATAGCCAGGGGAACTGCCAACAGAATAATCAACGGGTCTATATAATTTTCATACTGAGCAGATAATACTAAAAAGACGAAAAATAAGCCTAATCCAAAAATGATTGGTGCTTGTCCACCGGATTCTTTTTCTTCGGCGACAATACCTGACCATTCATATGTCATGCTCGTAGGTAAAATCTCTTTTGCGAGTTTTTCCATCGCCTGAGTTGCTTGTCCAGAACTAAAACCAGGAGCCGGAGAACCGTTAATTTCAATTGAGCGTAATAAGTTGTAGTGATTGATGGTTTGCGCTCCAGTTGTTGGAGTCAATTTGACTAGACTACTCAGAGGAATCATCTGATCATTATCAGACCGCACATATAATGAATTGATATCCTTGGGATTTGAGCGGAACTGAGCATCTGCTTGGATATATACCCGATAGGTGCGAGACAGGAAATTAAAGTCGTTGACATATCTTGACCCAAAATAACTTTGTAGGGTTTGAAATATATCATCAATGGAAACTTGCAGAGATTTAGCTTTATTTCGGTCTACTTCAATTAAAATTTGGGGTGTGTTGGCTTTAAAGGTGCTAAATACGGCTTGCAATCCTGGAGTCTGATTTCCCCGCATCATAAACTCACCGACTTTTGCCAGCATGGTATTTAAGCTGTTAGTGCCGGATAGGTCTTGTAACTGAAATTGGAAACCACTAAAACTACCTAAACCACGAATTGAGGGGGGATTAACGGGAAAAACGCTGGCTTCGGTAATTCCTGAAAATGTTCCTCCTAATTTGCCAATCAGGGCTTGTACTGTTTCATTTGGTTTTGTTCGTTCGCTCCAGGGCTTAAGAGTGGTAAAAATTACGCCACTGTTAGCAGTATTGCCACTAAAACTAAAGCCACCAATGGCGAAAGTACCTACTACTTCTGGCAATTTCAGGATTTCGGTTTCTACTTCACTCATGACGTTGCTGGTGTATTTGAGTGATGAACCTTCTGGCCCTTGAATAATGGTGATGAAATAACCTTGGTCTTCGTCGGGTAAAAATGATGTGGGTACGGTCATGTAAAGCCAAGCCGTCACACCCAATAGACCGATAAATGCGATCGCCACAATCCCTTTAATTTTGGTCAAATATCTGACAATTCTCTCATATCCCCGCTGCATGGCATCTAAAAACCAGTTGATTCGACCAAATACCCAGCCGAAAATGCCTCTAGGTTGGGGTTTAGGTCGCAATAGCAAAGCCGAAAGGGAAGGTGTCAAGGTCAGAGCTAAAAAAGTGGAAATAGCGATGGCAAAGGCAATAGTCAGAGCAAATTGTTTATAAATTTGTCCAGTTGAACCAGGGAAAAAGGCTACCGGCACAAATACAGCCATCAGTACCAAAGAGGTGGCAATTACCGCTCCAGTCAATTCATGCATAGCTGCGGATGCGGCCTTACGAGGTGACATTCCCTCTTCTTGAATTAAGCGAGAGATATCTTCAACTACGATAATCGCATCATCAACTACCATCCCTGTTGCTAGGGTTAAACCAAACATGGTCAGGGTGTTGATGGAAAAGTTAAAGGCTTTAACGAAAGCGAAAGTACCAATTAAAGCCAGGGGAATGGTGATGACAGGAATTAAAGTAATCCGCCAATCTTGTAAGAAAACGAAAATTACTAGAACTACCAGAGCGATCGATAGTAATAAAGTTTTTACAACTTCTTCTAAGGAACCTTCGACAATCGTAGTCGTATCAAATGCCACTTGATATTTCATCCCTGGCGGAAAGCTTTGGGACAATCGCTTCATTTCCGCTTTGACTAACCTGGCAACATCTAAAACATTACTGCCTGGTGTGGGAAATATGCCTATCCCTACACCTTCATTAGCCTTAAAACGTAGAAATGAACTGTAATTTTGTGCGCCAAGTTCAGCCCTACCCACATCTTTTAACTTAATTAAACTCCCATCAGCAGTAGTTTTAATGACTAAATTATCAAATTCTTCAGGTTCTATCAGCCGACTAATTGCCCTCAAGTCAATTTGATACATCTGACCATCTGGCGCTGGCTGCTGACCGATTTGCCCCGCACCTACTTGCAAGTTTTGTTCATTGACAGCATCAACAACATCTTGAGTAGTTAGGTTGCGACTAGCAAGTTTATTAGGGTCAAGCCACAAACGCATTGCATAGCGACGTTCACCAAAAATCCGCGCCTCACTGACACCTTTGATCCGTTTGAGGGCATCTGATAAATATAAATCAGCGTAATTACTTAAAAAGACGTTATTAAATTTTTTATCATCACTATACAAACCCATCGCTAACAGGATGTTGTTTGACTGCTTACTAACACTTACTCCTGTTTGTTTCACCGCTTCTGGTAACTGCGGTTCAGCCAAAGAAACCCGATTTTGTACCTCAACTGCGGCAATATCTTTATCTCTTGAGGCATCAAATGTAACGGTGATTGTACTTCCACCATCGTTACTACTGCTCGAAGTCATGTATTTCATGCCTTCGATACCATTAATCTGACGCTCTAAGACCGTTGTCACCGTACTTTCTACAACTTCTGCACTAGCACCAACGTAATTAGCACTGACAAGAATTTGCGTGGGACTAATTTCTGGATACTGTGCTGTGGGCAAAGTCGGAATACTGATTGCCCCTAACAACAAAATGATAATAGCGCAGACACTTGTAAAAACAGGCCGCCTAATAAAAAAATCAACCATAATTAATTGGTAATTGGTAATTAGTGATTGGTAATTGGTAATTGGTAATTGGTAATTGGGGAATAGGTAGAAAGTCTTTTTCCTCTATCTCCAACCCCATTCCTGCTCCCTGCCTCAATTATTCAGCAATGATTGGCACACCATCTCTGAGGTTTTGTATTCCTGAAACAACCAGTTTTTCATCTTCTTTAAGTCCCGAAATCACTTGATAATTATTATCTTTGATATTGCCTAGCTTCACTTGCTTTTGTTTAGCTACTAATTGGGAATTACCATCAGGAGATTTTTCTAATTGAGCTACAAATACGAAGTTTTCACCAGCTATTCGAGATACGGCTGTTGTGGGAATCAAAACTCCAGCACTCTGATCCCAAATAACTTTTGCTCGAATTAATTGATCTGCCCGCAGTAGACCATCGGCATTGCTATAAAGTGCTTTAACTAGTATTGATTGGGAATTATTATTGATACTTGGAGAGATGAAAAATATTTCAGTAGTACCCAGGGTTTGACCTTGGGAACTAATTAATTCTACTGATAATCCTTGACGTAACTGGGAACCTCGTTCTAGTGGAATAGGGATTTTAACTTCTAAAGGTCGATTTTGAGTGATAGTAGCTAATTGTGTAGAAGTACTAGCAAAATCGCCTACTTTCACAGGGATATCACCGACAGTGCCATTAAAGGGGGCAGTAATTTTGTAATATTGAAGTTCTACCTGTTGTTGCCTCACATTGGCATCAGCTTGCGCTAAGGATTTTTCTGCCTGAGAGATGGTGGCTTTTTGGGCTTGAATGCGAGAATCCATCGCTCCTAGTTGGGCTTTCGCGGTAGCCAGCTTATTAGCATATAAGTCTTTTGTTTGACGAGATACCGCTCCTTGTGCAGCTAATTCAGAGTAGCGATTGTAATCTAGTTGGTTTAAACGCACATCAGCAACATTAGATAGGCGTTCTGCTTGCAAGGATTTGAGGGTAGCGCGAGCGTTTTCTAGTTGTGCTTGAGAAGCCTGACCAGCAGCGGATAAACTGTTAACGGCTGCTTGTTGCTGTCTGGCATCAATTTGCATAATGGCTGCACCAGCTACGACAGGATCTCCTGATCTGACAAATATCTGGGCAACTTGACCCTGAATTCTGGGTTGGAGATTGACTGAACGCCTAGATTCTAGACTGGCAATATATTCTGTAGAATCTTCAACTCTGCCTGTTTGCACTGTCGATAGTTTGACTTTTACTGCTGGGGGTTGAACGTTAGCTGCGGCTGGAGTTTGGTTATCAGGAGTTAGCAACTTCCAAGCGATCGCACTTCCACCCCCAATTAATAGCACTAGAGCTAACAATAAGCGTAGCCACCGTCTTGATTGTGGCGGTGGCTCAAATGATGGCTGGGGAATATCTTCAAAATCAGTTTGAGGCTCAGGAGATGTCATGGCTGATAGAAAGTTGAGGAATGAATATTTAAAACTCTATCTGGAACTGTATTATATTGATTTTGAAATTCCTCATTTAGCATGAGGTTTTAGCAAAAATTATGTGTTAGCTCATCTCAATATACAAGGTTTATAATTTTTGACAATCTACCGGAAGGTTAATTATATAGTTAATATAGTTAATTATCTTCAGATTTGATTTCTGATAGCTTGCATGGTGTAGGCATATTTGCTCGTAGAGGTAGGGAACAGAAAAGATGATGCCAACCATGTTTTTTACTGGTAGTAATTGGGAACTATAGAATTATAGGAACGGACAGGGTGGTTAGGACATCAATAAAATGATGAAAATCTTGCTAAAAGAGGGTTTTAGTCCTGAAGTTTGACTCCTGACTGCTGCTATAAAGTCAATTTCAGACTCTGGATAGGCAAGCGAAACGACTATGACTAGCGATTTCATCACTGTAAATAAAAGTACTTACGAATCTCTGCAACAAGAATTAGTAGAACTACGTAAAACAGTGGCAAATTTGACTCAGACTCAGTTCTCAACTCCTGTGAAGTATAACCATGAACAGATGGACTTATTCATGGAATATACACCAGCTGCGATCGCTATCTTTGACCGTCAAATGCGTTATGTATTAGCAAGTCGGCGCTGGCGAGAAGATCACGGTTTGGGGGATAAAGAAATTATCGGCCGCAGTCACTGTGAAATTTTACCCAATCTTCCCCAGTATTGGCAAAAAATTCACCAACGCTGTTTAACAAGTACATTTGAAAAATGTGAAGAGGATAGTTTTTCCCGTGATGATGGCACAATTGAATGGGTGAAATGGGAAATACATCCTTGGTATCAAAAAGCCAATGAAATCAGTGGCATTATCATGTTTACAGAGATAATTACCACTCGCAAACAAGCAGAAATAGCCCTAGCAGATAGTGAAAGACGTTTAAGAGATATTGCCACTAATCTCCCCGGCGCAATTTTTCAATTCACTAACCGTAATGGGGTTTGGACGGTAAACTATATCAGTGATTTTATCTGGAAACTGGCAGGAATTAAAGCTAATGAAATGATGCAAAATTTAAATAGCTTTATCACTCTTATTCATCCAGAAGATATTAATAATTATATTGCCTCTGTAATTGAATCCACCGAAAATTTTACCCCTTGGCACTACGAAGGCAGACTAATAAAACCTAATGGAGAAATTCGTTGGTGGCAAGGAGACTCAACACCAACTAAAAATGAACAAGGGGAAATTATTTTTTGTGGTGTACTTCTAGATATTACCGCTAGTCACGAGGCAGAAGAATCATTAAAAAAACTAAATGAAGAATTAGAAGCTAAAATAGAAGAACGTACAGCCGCTTTGCATCAGAGTGAAGCTCGGTTACATAGATTGGCAGATAATGTCCCAGGAATGATGCATGAATTTCGTTTATCACCAGATGGCGAAATGTCTTTTCCCTATGTGTCTTCAGGATGTCGAGAAATTTTAGGATTAGAACCAGAACAGATTCAGAAAGATGAATCACTGATATTTAGTTCTGCTCATCCTGATGATGTTAATAACATCAAAGCAATAATGTTTCAGTCTGCTCAAACCCTAGAAAACTATCAGACTGAGTGGCGTATCACAACCCCTAGCAAGCATCAAAAATGGGTAAAGGCAATAGCTAAACCAGAACGTCAACCTGATAATGGCATCCTCTGGTATGGCTGTCTATTTGACATCACCGAACTCAAACAAGCAGAGGCACAATTACAAGAAAAGGAAGAATTTCTCCGCAGTATTTATGAAGGCATTTCACAAGTCATATTTGTTGTTGATGTTCTAGATAATAATGATTTTTGCTTTGCAGGTTGGAATTCTTCAGGAGAAAAATTATCAGGAATAAGTCAAGCAGATATTATTGGCAAAAAGCCAGAATATTTACATGGAGAAGTAGAAGGTGCAGTAATACGTCAACGCTACCAAAATTGTATCGCATCTGGTACAAGCATCAGCTATGAAGAATTACTCACTATTAAAAATGAAGAAACATGGTGGTTAACTACACTCAATCCTTTGAAAGACAGTAATGGTAGAATTTATAGACTAGTGGGGACAACCCTGAATATTACAGAACGCAAGCAAGCTGAAGAAGCACTCCAAGCAAGTCAGCATTTCATTCAACGTATTACCGATTCTTCTCCCAATCTTCTCTATATTTTCGACTTAGAAGAACAACGTAACGTTTACACCAATCAAGCAATTAGTGATTTCCTCGGTTATTCTCATCAAGAAATGGAACAGATTGATGCAGATTTAATCTCTTCAATTATCCATCCAGAAGATAAAGAAAAAGTTATAGAACATTGGCAAAGTTTTATTAATGCTCAAGATGGAGAAATTTTAGAAATTGAATATCGCATGAAAAATGTAAATAGTGAATGGTGCTGGTTATATAGTCGAGATACCATTTTCTATCGCCAAAATAATGGTCAAGTTAAGCAAATTTTAGGAGTAGCTACAAATATTACAGAACGAAAAAAAGCCGAAATAATGTTACAACAGCAAACCCAAAATTTAGAAAAAACTCTACTGGATCTCAAACAAACACAAATCAAACTCATTCATAGTGAAAAAATGTCATCACTTGGAAATATGGTTGCGGGGATTGCTCATGAAATCAACAATCCAGTTAATTTTATTCATGGCAATCTTTCCCCAGCTAATGAATATGTTACAGACTTATTAAACTTAGTGGAATTATATCAAAAACACTTCCCTGAAGTACCAGAAGAGATTCAAGAAAAAATCAAAAATATAGAATTAGAATTTATCAAATTAGACATTATTAAGATTCTCAATTCCATGAGTGTAGGCACTGATCGCATTCGAGAAATTGTCCTTTCATTGCGTAATTTTTCTCGGTTAGATGAGTCAGAAATTAAGGCAGTAAATATTCATGAAGGCATTGATAGTACTTTGATGATTCTGCAAAATCGCCTCAAGTCTAAACCCAATTATTCAGAAATTGACATAATTAAAAATTACGGCAACTTGCCATTAATTCAATGTTATCCAGGTCAACTTAATCAAGTCTTTATGAACATTTTGAGTAATGCTATTGATGCTTTAGAAAATGCAAATCTAGTTAATAAAAAAAGAGAAATTCATATTATCACTGAAAAAATTAATAATTACCGATTAGCTATCAGGATATTTGATAATGGTCTAGGAATTCCTGCGGAAATTATTCCCAAATTATTTGACCCATTTTTTACGACAAAGGATGTAGGTAAAGGTACAGGTTTGGGACTTTCTATTAGTTACCAAATTATAGTAGATAAACATAAAGGTAATTTATCTTGTTATTCTACCCTGGGAAAAGGAACAGAATTTGTGATTGAAATTCCTATGAATTTAGGACTTACGCATTGACAGGAACGAATAAATAGGAGGTATGGGTTTCAGGGATTTAAACCTGGTTTTTTGACAATTTTTGAGCGAACTGCTTGCAGCAGCGCTTCGCTATCGCTATTGATATAAATTTCATCCCCCAAAGCCTGAAACGACCTAATTTTGTTCATACATATGACGTTCAATTTGTACAGTGCGTAAGTCCTAGACTTAATTCAATAGCTTAATAATTTAGGAGTCAGGTGGTGAAATTCGGAACGAAGATTGGTTATTCCAACTTTCATAAAAACCAAAATTATGATAAAAAGACTCAAAATTGAATCAATGAAACAACGTATATTGGTTAGTCATCTTGAAAAGGTTAATCCTATATAATTAACATTACACCTATTTGGGTGACAAATGCCCAATGTGGCAAAATATTAACCATAAAATGCTAAATTTGTCAATTTATTCTGATTGGCTGCAAATAACAGCATTATTTTGGTAAACTACAACCTGCGTAAGATATTAGTGATTAATCGTATTTACAAAACCGGACTTGTACGAGCTTCGGTCTCAATAACAAAGGTTTAAAGATGTTTACTTCATCAGAAACTCCTATAATTGCGGCAGTTGTGCTAGTCGCTTTCGGCATTTTGGGTTGGGGCTTTTATCGTGCCAGACCCTTTGGTAAGCTGGGAATCTTAGCCTGGTTACAGTCGGTAGTATTGATGGCTCCTTGGCTGCTATTCTTTGGCTGCTTTGCCGCTGGCATTTACATCAATATAGCGGGTATATTGTTGTTGCTTGTGGCTTCAACTGGGGTGTATATTTTCTTAGGTAGACAGTTACGCGATGCTGGTCAAGATGCCATTCTCAAGCAACGAGCAACAGAAAGACTGGATGCTGAAACTTCACAAGCAGCAAATTCCACAAAAAATGGTAACAATTCAGCAGTAGTTGCAGAACTAAAACCGGAGGAAATGACAATACCGGAAGAAGATTTGCATACTATTAAAGGTATTTTTGGTATTGATACATTTTTTGCTACTGAAACCATCCCTTATCAAGAAGGAGCAATTTTCAAAGGTAATTTACGGGGAGAAGCAGAGGAAGTTCACAACAGGCTAACTCAAAGTTTGCAGGGACGTTTAGGTGATAAATATCGCTTGTTTTTAGTTGAGAACACAGACGGTAAACCTGTGATGATTGTTTTACCTAGTCGTAATGATCCACGTCCGATGCAATTACCCCAAAAGGCATTTGCAGTGATTCTGTTAGTAGCAACTATTGCCACTAGTTTAGAAGCATCGGGTTTATTGCTGAATTTTGATTTATTCTCCAACCCATCGCGGTTTCCCGAAGCTTTACCTATCAGCTTGGGGCTATGTACAATTTTGATAGCCCATGAAATTGGTCATTGGTTATTGGCACAGCGTCACCAAGTCCGCCTCAGTTTACCGTTTTTTCTACCAGCTGTACAAATTGGCTCTTTTGGGGCTATTACCCGGTTTGAGTCTCTTTTACCTAATCGCAAGGCGTTATTTGATATTGCTTTGGCGGGGCCTGCTTTTGGCGGTGTTGTTTCTTTGCTGATGTTGGTGACAGGCTTGTTGCTTTCCCACCCTGGTAGTTTATTTCAGTTGCCAAATCAGTTTTTTCAAGGCTCGATTTTGGTGGGTAGCTTGGCACGGGTTGTGTTGGGTGCGGCGGTGAAATCGCCTTTGGTAAATGTCCATCCTCTGGTGATTATTGGTTGGTTGGGGTTAGTGATTACGGCTTTAAATTTAATGCCTGCTGGACAATTAGATGGGGGGCGCATTGTGCAGGCAATTTATGGACGTAAAACTGCAAGAAGGGCTACGTTTGCGACTTTAGCTTTGCTGGCATTGGTGTCTCTGGGTAATACTTTGGCTATGTATTGGGCGATCGTCATTTTCTTTTTACAAAGGGAACCAGAACGCCCAAGTTTGAATGAAGTCACTGAACCAGATGATGCTAGAGCCGCTTTAGGTCTTTTAGCTCTATTCTTGATGATTAGCACTCTTTTACCGTTAACGCCCTCTTTAGCTGGACGTTTGGGAATAGGGTAAGGAGGCAGGAGGCAGGAGGCAGGGAGCAGGGAGCAGGGGGCAGGAGGCAGGGAGCAGGGAGCAGGGAGCAAGGGGAGAAATATCAATTACCCAGTCCCCAGTCCTCAATCCCTATGGTTTCCAGCCTGTTAGTAAGTTAGGATAAGCTGCTGGTTGGGGGAAGATTTGCCGGAAACCTGCTTGACGTTCTGGGGCTTTTTCTTGGCTGAGGTTCCAGAGGGTTTCATAGAAGAAGAAGGAAACTCCGGCAAAATTGCGATCGCGCACTTTCTCTACTTGTGTTTTAATCTGTTGCATGGGAACTGATCTATTTTTCAACCCACTCAATATGCCAATACTTACAGGAATATGACTTTTCGCAGCTTTCACTTCTGGGTATTCTAATTCGCTGATAAACACATTTAAGTCATCACGGTATATCTGCAAAACTAAGTCTTCAACTAATCCCATTCTTTCCCATTTCTGCCAGTCTGCTAAAAAGTATTCATACGAGAACCGTTGAGGATTAGGCGCAACGGAAACTAAACAATCTTTGTTATTGGCTTTAATTGCTGTAAATACCCGCTTCATAAAATCGGTGATTTTGTTAGCTCTCCAGCTTACCCATTCTGGATCTTTGGGGTTTTTAGAAGGGGCTTTCCCACTATGTTCTTTTTTGTATAATCCTACAGTGTAGGCATCATATCCTAATTCTGATGGTAAGCCGAAATGGTCATCAAATTGAATACCGTCAATATCATAATTTTTGACGATTTCTACAATTAAGTCTTGAATAAAACTTTGGACATCTGGACGAAAAGGACTGAGCCAAACCCGCTCATGTGTACCTTCTTTAACAATTTTAGTCCCATCACTGCGACTAGTGAGCCATTGGGGACGATTTTTGGCTAACAGAGAATCAGCAGGAGCCATAAAGCCAAATTCAAACCAGGGAATGACGGTTAAGCCTCGTTTATGTCCCTCGCTGACCATCTCTTTAAGTATATCTCGCCCTTGTAATCCCGGTGTCGGATCAAGGGATTTACCAATTACTTTAGCGGCAACTTTGCTAGGATAAAGTGTATAACCCCAATTCCAAACAGCGGGATAAACTGTATTGAAGTTAAGATCATCTAAAGTTTGCAGTGATTTCTGCAAGCGATCGCGCTCAAACAAAACATTACTGTCAATATTGGTTAACCATACTCCCCTTAATTCTGATGTTGCCCGCTGGGGAATAGCAGTTTGAGCATTTAAGGGTAAAGATAGCATCACCACAGCTACCATACTCAGCACAACCATAGCCGCAAACAACCCTGATTTTATCCGTTGTCGCACATTCCACCTGAAAAAAATTTCACTCATTGCCTATAAGCACACTAAAAAGCTCTTATTTACAGACTGGCATAACTGCTAAGAAGTTCTCTCATACTAAACATGGTTTGGACATGGACTTTTGCAATGAGCAATAAAAACTGTCCTCCCTCAGAGTAAATACACTGATAGTTTAATTTGAGCAAAAACATATCTTCAGTATTAGTAGTTACGTCCGCTTTTTTCCTTGACTCAGTAATTGTTGTCAAACCGATTACTAAGCCGTTTCACTTCTATACAGTAAACAAATTTGCTTAATTTTTCCGGATATGCAAAAAAATTTACGTTTATTGTTACACGTAAATATGTAAGCACGATGAATATCAAACTCGACAAACACACTCCAGACAATCTGGCATCTTTATTTGTCCTTCTCATGGAAGAAGGAATGACACCAAATCAAATTATGGTGGGTATTGTTCGTCTAGCGACGGATAGCAAAGAATTAGAAGGAACTATTGTATCAGCTGATTGTCTACGTTTCTTGTTGGCAACAATGCCAATAGATACAAGCGCTCCGGGAGTTACAGAATTTATTTCATCCCTAGCAAGAGAAGGTGTGACTACCTTGATGTTGTTGGATGCCTTGGGTTTTGCTTGCTATGTCCGTGGTTTATTTGATGCGGCAAACATTATCCGTTTAACTTATCAGCGATTGCAAGCAGACAGAATCATATCCCAAATGCTGCGCGATTAAAAAATGATGAATATCAAGTGTTTTTCAGTTTTTTTGCAAAATCAAACAACGCCAAGCAAAAAAATGGTCATGAATACAATTCAGTTCTTTACTCAAAAAATCGAGGTATCCATTGGATGAACTGCTTAAATGTTTATATATTGCCTGTGGGATTTTTAGCCAGTTGTGGTGAAGCGACGACAAAGCGTTATCAATGAACTGCTGCAACATTAGGGGTGTTGTACAGTGCTTCATCAACAACTGGCGACTAAGTGTAAGTTCTGAGGGTAGACGGCAATCTTTCCCTCGGAACGATCCTTAACTGTCTCGTTCTTTTTGTTGATATTTCCATTAAAACGGTAACGGAAAAATTTTGTCTGCCAAATTGCCAAAACCTCGGATGATTGGCTAACACTAGATTTGATTGCATAGATGGGGCGTTGAGGAGCGCCCCAATTTCTTTAATTATTTGAGAAATTGCAGTTATGTCTGCGTAACTACGCTGACGCTTTTCCTTGACAGATTTGCTCATAGTGTTGACCGGCAATTTCCCAAGTGAATTCGGTTTCTACAAATTGTCTACCGTTAACAGAGAGTTGAAATCGGAGTTCTGGCTGTTCAAAAAGTTGAGAAATAGCAGCTATATATTCTGCGGGTTGATTGGCGCGTAATGCCCGTAGTGGGGTTGTTTGAGCATCTACAGCTAGTCCTTCTAAACCGCGATCGCTCCCAACAATCGGTATACCGGCAGCCATTGCTTCTAAAGTTTTATTTTTTATACCAAATCCTGTCCGCATTGGGACAACGCAAATTGTCGATTTATGCAAATATTCTGCCATTGAAGGTACAGGTCCAACCACATTAATACCTGGTTTATCTTTGAGTGCTAAAACTTCTGGAACAGGACGAGAACCGACAATATCAAATATTGTATGTGGATATTTTTTTTGAATTTCTGGTAACACTTCATTGCTAAAAAAACAGACAGAATCAATATTTGCTAAATTATCCATTGCCCCGATAAAAATTATTCGATGTCCTCCCGGATCTGTGAGACGATTAGGAAAAGTGACCAAGTCTACACCATTGGGAATAACAGCAATTCCAGCGTTAGAATTAAACTGTTGCAGTTGTTGTTTATCTTCCGCTGTTGTCACTACAATATTCGAGAATTTAGCGCAATAATTTTGCTCATAACGACGCAATAAAGGCAGATTAATTTTATCTCTAAATTTATTTTCAGATGTACCAGTTACTAACTGATTTAAACAAGTACCATAAACAGAACTATGAACATTAACAAGGGTTTTAACGGAATTTTTAAAATGGGGACGAATATAAATTTCATTGACGCTATGTTCACAGGTAATTACATCACATTTACCAGCTTCAACAAAGTTATCAACCCATTGTTGCATCTCGACTGAGTAGCGGTTGAGGACACTTGGGGGTGTTCCTTTTAGCAAAAATGTCCCCAACCTCTTGATTTTTTCTAGTAATCCTGCTGTTATTCCCCCATCTGGGGGACGTTCAAAAACAACTAGGTTATCTACGCAATCTCGTAAACCCGCTATTTCAGCATCTGTCACATCAGACTCACGCTGAGTTACTAAAGTAATATGATGGCGTTGACTGAGATACTTCAGTAAATTAAAAGTTCTTACCTGCGTTCCCCCCCGCGTTGGTGGATAGGGAAAGGTTGAAGATAGCATCAGGATTTTCATAAACGTGACGTGAAGTTTGGTATTTTACTCAGTAAAACACTAACATAATATACTACAATAGCTTTGGGTTGAAGCTGGATGTCATTTTAATCGGACAAAAGATTTGTGACATATAATTTTTCGGTATTTACATTCTTGCTAATGATGTTGTCTATGATTAATCATTTCTAAGAGGGTGTTTTAAAAGTATAAAATGTCATGCTGAACGAAGCGCCAGCGTAGTGAAGCATCTCATAATTTAAGGCAAAATCAGGATTCTTCACTCCACTTTGTTCCACATGGCTAACGCCACGCTCCGCGAACAGAATGACGAATTATACCTTTCATCGACTTTTCAAATATCCTCTAAAACCCAAAGTTTTTTAATAATTTGACCAAAGCCAATAGATTGTTACAAAAAACTATTAATTAAAGTAAAAAAATCTATTTTTAAATATATGGCTAAAATTACTGTTTGTATCCCTACTTTTAATCGCGTTCAACTCCTACCTTTCGCAATTGAAAGTGTTCTCAATCAATCTGAGCAAGACTTTGAATTAATTATTTGTGATGACGGTTCTAGTGATGACACACCAGAATTAATGTCAAAATATACAGATAACCGTATTAAATATATTCGTCATCTACAGAATATTGGCAAAAGTAATAATATGCGTTCTGGCTTTGATGCAGCCAGCGGTAAATATTTTATTAAATTTGATGATGATGATCGCTTAACACCTGATTTTTTATTACAGACTGCGGCGATTTTAGAAAAAGATTCTAGTCTTGATTTTGTAGGTACAGATCATTGGATCATTGATATTAATAACATTCGAGATGAGGAAGCAACTCAAGAAAATTCTCACCGTTGGGGTAGGAAGCATTTACCAGCAGGGATGGTAGATAATTTATTAGAAGTTGTATTTGTGCGCCAAAGTTTTCAAATTGGGGCGACTTTGTTTCGCCGGCAAACTTTGCAAGAATTAGGTTTTATGATGCCTAATTGGCAAAATTGTGAAGATAATGATTTATTTGTGCGGTTAGCTTTGGCAGGGAAAAAGGGTTATTATTTACCAGAATTTTTGATGGAATATCGAGTTCATGCAGAACAGCAAGGTATTAATCGAGCTATTCCTTATTTGTATGATAAAATCCGCTATTTAGAAAGTTATAAGTTTGAGTTTGAGAAGTTAGAGAAGGTTAGGAAAAATCGTCTAGCCGAATCGCAGTTATTTTTAGGTTTGCGTTTGATTGAAAAGGGTGAGACTCAAAAGGGAAGAGAGTTAGTTTTGGCTGGTAAGTCTTGTTCTGCTGCTAAGGCTTGGACTGGTTTAGGTTTATCTATTTTACCTCTTGGGTTAAGGGGTTGGGGGTTTAATATTTTGCGCCAAGTGCGGGGGTGATGTTTCGCGCAAAGGCGCAAAGTACGAGAAGATTAACTATTCCATGCGTATATCTGCGACATCTTTTAGCTTTTGGTAAGTCCCATTTGCAAAGTTTTTAATCTTATGCTGTCCAGATTTAGTTGATTTTTGAAGATTGTCCCAGGTTAAAGTTCTACCTGATTGTTGCCAATATTTAATCGCGTCTAATACTCCTTTTATGTAATTATCATTATTTACTTTAGCCTCTTTTAAAGCACTCTTAATTTCGTCATCTGTTGCTGTTAATAAGTTCAACTTTTGTGGAGGTGGCGGAGGTATAAGTTTTTCAACCAGATTAGTAAGTTTTTCAACAGCAGCTAAAAGATGGTCTAGTCTACTTTCAATTACATTTATATTTTCAGTGGAATGCGATTTTTCTATATTAATAGGAGAACTAGATGGAACTTTTTCAAGAAATGTAGTAACTGTTTCAAAAGCAGATAATAAATTTTCAATTCTACTTTCAATTACTCTCAAACTATCATCATAATCATACTTTACTCCATTACGAGCAGGATTAGAAACTAATTGGTTTATCATTGCATAAATTGGTTTCAGTTTTTGCTCAATTAAACTACCAATATTTATTTCTTGAGGTTCAATTTTTATATCAGGACTTATATTACCAAGCAACTGTTGCATTTCTTGTTTAGCGACTACAGCTTGTTCATCAGTCAGATCAAATACCCAAACCCAAAGTTTCTCTATGTCAAGTTCTTTAGCAACCAAACACCAATCAGCACCATAGACAACTTCATACTCTTCTTCTTCAGTATATGCTTCGGTACGACGCACAATTAAAGGAATTAAGTTAGTACCTTGTTGAGTAAGACTGTTCTTTAAATAGTTTTGCTTTTCCAAAGAAACTTCTACAATTTCAGATGCTGGTACAGCAATCTGGAAAGTGTAAATTTGTCCGTGGGAAATTGGCTTAATGCGTAAATAATCAACAATGCGAGCATGGCGTTCTGCTGCGTCCATGTTTTACTCCTGATATTTATGTTTAGTAACAGAAATCAAATGTTTGGCTAATTGGGTATAGCATACAAAAGAATCTTGTGCAGATTCTTTATCTTTAGAACTTAATTCATTATCAAACTCTGCAAAACAAAGCGGATATCCTTTATTAGGTGTATTTGCAACTATACTCAGGTTGGGAATCCATGTATCTCGAGGAAATAATTCTACATTTTTACCATTAGACACCTTAGCTATAACCTCGGAAATTTGTTGTTTCATATTTTCAGCTATTTTAGGTGCTGCTCTATTATACATACTGACTGCAATACCTAAAATTGGCAAAGTTTCATCCTTAGTTTCCTCAACAGCAAAGGCTCTTTTAATAACATATTCTAATGCTCTAATTGGGTAAGGCGCTAACTGGGTAGGTATCAATACTCCTGATGAAGCCATTAATGAAATAGTATTAGCTTTACCAAATGATGGCGGTGGATCAATTAAAACATAATCGTACTTATTACGACATTTCCTAAGTTTCTTTTCTAATACACGATCAATATCAGGTGTATTAACTAGTGTTGCTTCCATATCACTCAAACGAATATGAGATGGAATAATATCTAGTTCAACATCATCCCATTGTTTATGAATAACTGTATCTTCTACACTAGTTCTTGGTTCAGTCAGGAGATGGGTAATATCTTTCTTACCTTGCTGTTCCACATCATCTAAAGGATCTATTCCTAATCCCATTGTTAGGTTAGCCTGAGCATCAATATCAATTAGCAAAACCCGCTTACCCAACTTATTAAGAGCAGCGGCAAGGTTAATAGTTGTTGTAGTTTTACCTACTCCACCTTTGTTATTAAATACAGTAATAATCATTGCTTTTCGTTCTTCTGTAGTTTCTGGTATTAATGGTTTCTTTTCACTGGGTTTTTGTATTTGGATGGGAGAACTCTTACCTTTCTGAAATAAGCGCAACATATCTTCTTGCTCCACTGCTTTTGAGATTAAATTAAAAAAGTTCAATCGAACCTTTTGTTGATTTTTGTATAAACTAGCATTGAATGCTAAATAAGTGTTTTTGGATAAAATTCTGTAAAAAAAACTATTTTCATTAACCAACATAATTTGTGAATATTCGCAAATTGTCGTGATCTTTTCTTCATAGTTATAAAATATACGAAATTCATAGCCGTTGGTTAATAGACCAAGAACAGCACCAGTTCGACGTATATAGTTATTAATTTGCCAAACACTGTGGGCAATATTTTTATTAGGTGCTTTTACTTCGATAACTAAATAAGCTGGTTTTATTAAAACTAAGTCTGGTTGACCTACTAAGAAGTCAAGCTTAGATTGTAGAACTACTACTTGAGACTGCCAATCTTCACTGCTGTAACCAAGGATACGCAATAGAGGAACTATAACCTTTTGCTCTACATCAGATTCGTTACTATTCGAGGTAATCGCTTGAAAAATATTTTGCAGCTTAGAACCATAATCAGTAATCATACTAATACCGAGAGGCATCCAATTTTCCAATTATATATGATCATGCCTCTGATGTAAAAATTTTTGCCCCTACTATCAGTAAAATGTAATATTGGTTGTAATACGCAAGTCTACTGTCTAGTGAGAGGTACATCACTGTTATAATCTGACTGCCTGAAGCGACCAAATTCGCTAAAAGAACTTTTTCACATCTTCCAAAAGACTAAATTAGCGAAAGTTGCAATCTATCAGATAATATATACGCTACCTGAATGGGAATCTGTCAGCAGAGGAATTAACCAATGGGATATGTAATTGCAACTGCAAATATGAAAGGTGGTGTGGGTAAAACTACGCTCACGGTCAATATCGCTACTTGTTTAGCAAAAAATCACGGGAAAAAGGTACTTGTTTTAGATTTAGATAGTCAAATTAGTGCCACACTCAGTCTTATGTCCCCTGTAGAATTTGCGAAACGTCGCAAACAAAGAAAAACTTTTCGGTATTTAATAGATGAAATTATTAACCCTGATCCTGATGCTAAATTGACGATTCATGATATTATTTACCCTCAAGTTTGTAATCTTCCCGGATTGAATATATTACCTGGTGATATTGATTTATATGATGAATTTGTTGTTTCGGAAATGCTACATAATCAATCTGTAGCTTTGGGTGAAAATGACTTTGAAACTATTTGGAATCGCTTTGAAAGAGTTTTAATTAGAGATATTCTAAAACCAGTGCGTGATGAATATGATTTTATTCTCTTAGATTGCGCTCCTGGTTATAATCTTATGACTCGTAGTGCTTTAGCTACAAGTGATTTTTATATTCTCCCAGCGAAACCAGAACCGTTATCTGTGGTGGGAATTCAACTCTTAGAAAGACGTATTGCTCAATTAAAAGACAGTCATGAACATGAAGCAAAGATAGATATCAAGATGTTGGGAATTGTCTTTAGTATGTACAGTTCTAATTTATTAAATGGTAGATATTATAAACAGGTAATGCACCGAGTTGTAGAAGATTTTGGTGTTGAGAAAATCTGTAAAGCACAAATTCCAGTTGATGTAAATGTGGCTAAGGCTGTGGATAGTTTTATGCCTGTTTCTTTGCTGAGTCCAAATACTGCTGGTTCTAAGGCTTTTATGCAGTTAACTCAGGAATTGTTGCAGAAGTTGTAATGTTACAATTACGGATATGAAGAAAATTAGATGGTAAATTTTGTTTCTAGAAGAATCAATAGAATGGGGTGAAGTGGTATTATCTTTTGAATTAAAAGAGATAAAACCAGAAAATGATGTGGTTGTTTGTGACAACTGTTGGTGTCGAACCCACTAATAATGCTGCTGAAAGAGCTATTCGTCCAGCCGTAATCTGGTGAGCCTGTAGGAGGGTTTCCCTCCGTAGGCGACTGGCGTTCGCGCCAGCGTGCCGGAGGCATCACCCGAAGGGCGACGGACTAGTTTCGGTTCTCAAACTCAGGCTGGTAGCACGTTTGTAGCTCGGATGTTGACTGTGGTAACAACCCTCAAGTCCCAAAAGCGTAATATTTTGGAGTTTATGACGTTTGCTGTTATTGCTACTCGTTGTGGTCAAACTGCGCCTTCCAACTCAATAGTTTTGTTACCCAAGCGATCGCCTAAAAATCCCAAAAATTTCTTACTATTACCAATAGTTATCTCAGCTTGCAACATCATCTTGTACCTTCAAGGTTTGTTACGCATCTAGTTTTGTTACCGGGAGAAGCCGCTGCTAAACAGGCGGAAACTGCTGCTAAACAAGCAGAAATTGCTGCTGCACGAGAGGAGAAAGCTAAATTAAAAGCAGCTAAATTGGCTGCTAGATTAAGGGAACTGGGTGAAAATCTAGATATGTTGTGATGTAGATTCAATGTAGGTTGGGTTGACGTTAGGAAACCCAACATTTAACTATACTGCAAACGGGTCAAATTTGGACTTATGTCATACTGACTATAACGTAGTGCAGGGAAGTATCTCGGAGATTCTAGAGCCTACGGCACGCTATGCGGACACTTCGTAACCTACGGGAAGCAAGCTACAGAATGACACTTTTAACCCGTTTTTAATATATACTAAAAATGAATTAATCATTTGATTTTATAGGTAGGGGTAAAGCACGAGCTAAAACCATACACATCTATGGTTCTTCGCAATTTATAACTAACTCGATGCACTAGTATAAAACCGTAATGCAAACCGCCAAAACCAAGTAGAAAGTGAAAATAACGTTACGGCTAATATTACTGCACCTATTAACCAAATTAATTGACTTTCACCTAACATTGCTTGTGCTGGAACTGTAGTTAAAAATGCCACTGGAACAACAAAAGTGAAGAAAACGCGATAAGCAGCCGGATAAGCTATAATTGGATATCTGCCAGCTTCTAATAAACCTCGTAATACTTCTGTGACGTTGTATATTTTAACGAACCAAATGGTGGTAGATCCCAACATAAACCACAGGCTGTAAAGAATCACAAAGCTGCAAAATAAAGGTAATATACTGAGTAAATATTTGTCGATTCCTAAACCCAGATTTTTACCTGCGTAGCCAATAATGATACAGCCAAAAATTAAATCGGGTAATCCCCACGGTGATAGGGTATGAGTAGAAAGCCAAAACTGACTGCGGATAGGTTTTAATAATACAAAGTCTAATGTACCTTCCTGGACATGGCGGACTATGCGGTTTAAGTTGGGAGCTAGGAAAGTGGCAGAAAAGCCTTGGAGTAAGGTGAAAATTCCTAAAACTATTAAGGCTGCATCCCATGACCAACCTGTAAAAGTGTAACCTTTACCGTAAAATAGGTATAGTCCAAAGAGACTACCCACTAGATTGCCTATACTGGTGAGGGCGGCTAAGATGAAATTTATGCGATATTCCATCTCTGCGGCAATAGCAGTACTCCAAAATAACCTTAGTACTTTTAAATATCTTTGCATTTTGCTCCCATAAACCAATATCTACAAAATTTTGAATAACTTTATATAATTTTAATATTATTTTTTATTTTCTGAAAATTTTGAACGCTAAGATGTTGAATGCAACTTCCTGAGCAGGTTAGATTTCATGCATTTTAATTTACCAGAATTAATTAAATCATTGGGTTATTTTGGGGTATGGGGAATTATCTTTGCTGAATCTGGCTTACTGATTGGTTTTTTTCTTCCTGGTGATAGTTTATTGTTTACGGCAGGATTTGTCGCTTCTCAGCAGTTACTAAATATTTGGGTGCTAATTTTTGGTGCTTTTGTTTGTGCTGTATTGGGGGATAATGTCGGCTATTTTACTGGTCATAAATTTGGTAGGAAGTTGTTTAATAAAGAAGATTCTTGGTTATTTCATAAACAACACGTTACTAAAACTCAAGATTTTTATGAAAAGCATGGCAAAAAAACAATTATTCTAGCAAGATTTATGCCAATTGTCCGCACCTTTGCCCCAATTGTAGCAGGAATTGGTGCTATGCATTATCGCACATTTATGTCTTACAATGTGATTGGTGGTTTTGGTTGGACATTTGGAATTACTCTGTTAGGTTTCTTTTTAGGTAAATCACTACCAGCAGAACAATTAGATAAGTATCTTTTACCAATCATTGGTTTAATTATTATTGTTTCTTTATTACCCTCGATTATTCATGTAATTCAAGAAAATAGAGCTAATAAATCATGATGAAATCGGTTAGTTAAAGTTCATGCTTTTAAGATATGCTGTTTTTTGATGTATGAATGGAATAAATTGTAATACTTTCTGACAATATATGGCTAAACTATCTAATGAATTACAACGCTATTTTTTTGAAGAAGAAAGAGATGAAAAAGTAACTTTGGCAGATATTCTGTTACTAGCTAAAGAAAGGATTTTTGGGTTTTTACTGGTGATTTTGTCTCTACCTTCAGCTTTACCAATTCCTGCACCTGGTTATTCGGTTCCTTTTGGAATTTTGATTTTTGTTCTGGCTACACAGTTAATTGCAGGTGCGAAAACTCCTTGGCTACCTCATAAAATGCTGAATCATCCTCTGCAACTATCTACAGTTCAAGGATTTTTGAAAGCGGGACTGCCTTGGTTACGTAGGATTGAAGCGATCGCACGTCCACGTCTATCCTATGTCTGTACTACTCTACCAGGAAGGGTGACTATTGGGATAGCGATCGCTCTCATGGCCATTTCCATGATGATTCCTATCCCTGGAACCAATACCTTACCAGCAATGGGCATCTTCGTCACAGCCTTTGGTTTATCAGAAGATGATGGTGCTATCAGTTTAGGTGGTTTAGTCCTCTGTGTGATGGGAGCAATTTTAACTACCTCAATTCTGTTTGCTCTCATCTGGGGTGGTTCTAGTATCCTGGATATTATTAAAACTTGGTTAGGTAGGTAAGGAAAAGAATGAGAGAGAACGCAACCATTACCAAATCAACCCAAAAACTGGTAGCGTCAAACAAAGGAAAAATATTTTTTTGGAAGTTAAGACTTGAAAACACGTTCTAATTATTGGTTACTGCTACCCTATATCCGCACCCAATGGGAAACTGTCGCTAAGGGATTTGTTGGTATTCTAGGATATGTATTAGCTACGTTAACGCTGATTAATATAGCGGGTAAATTGGCAGTTCCCTTTGGACAGGGTAATGTAGTAGCGATCGCTCAATTAGCAGGAATCTGTGCTTTAGTATTTCTTGTGCGTGGCTTTTTTCAGTCTATGCAAGATTTATACATGGCACGCGCAGCTTTAAGAATTGCTTTTCACCTCCGTCAACAGGTTTACACACACTTACAAAAGCTCAATCTTAGCTATTTTGAAACTGCAAAAGCTGGTGATTTATCTTACCGTCTTACTGAAGATGTGGACAGGGTTGGGGAAGTCATCAATAAGCTTTTTCATGATTTTTTACCTTGCGTTTTGCAGTTGTTAGCAATTCCCATCTACATGATTTACTTGAATTGGCAACTCACTTTGGCTACAGTGATAGTTGCTCCAATTATGGGAATTTTAATTGGTTGGTTTGGGGAACGTTTACGGAAATATTCTCTCAGAAGTCAAAATCGAGTTTCTGATTTATCTGCTATTCTCACAGAAGTATTCAGCGGTATTCGATTAATTCAAGCTTTTGCAGCGGAAAACTATGAAATTGCGAGATTTAGCCATGAAGCAGAACGCAGTTTAAAAGCTAAATATTCAGCAGAAAAATTAAAAGCAATTCAAATTCCCATTGTGGGATTTTTAGAAGCTTTGAGTGCTTTATCTTTGCTGATGGTGGGAACGTGGCAAATTTCTCAAAATAATTTAACAGTAGGAGCTTTTTTCAGTTATTTAGCAGCAGCGGCATTGTTAATTGATCCTATCGGACATACCACTAATAACTATAACGAATTTAAACAAGGTGAGGCATCAGTTGACCGAGTTTTTGAGTTGTTAGCAATTCAACCAACGGTGTTAGAAAAGCCAAATGCAATTAAGCTTCCAAATGTAAATGGCAAAGTCGAATATCGTGATGTGACTTTTGCTTATAAAAGTGGTGAACCTGTATTAAATAATATTAGTTTATTGGTAAAGCCCGGTCAAGCGATCGCACTTGTGGGTGCTTCTGGTGCTGGGAAAACTACTTTTGTCAATCTTTTACCCCGTTTCTATGATCCTGAAGTTGGCGATATTTTCATAGACGGTGTCAATATTCGTGATGTGACATTAAATAGTCTCAGGAAACAAATTGGCATAGTTCCCCAAGAAACTATCATGTTTTCAGGCACAATTGCCCAAAATATCGCTTTTGGACAAAGAATTTTTGAACTGAGTTTAGTTGAAGAAGCAGCGAAAATTGCTAATGCCCATCAATTTATTCAGCAGCTACCAGAGGGTTATAATACATGGGTAGGTGAGCGTGGTGTGAATTTATCTGGTGGACAAAGACAGAGAATTGCGATCGCTCGTGCTGTACTATTAAATCCGCAGATTTTGATACTCGATGAAGCGACATCTGCGTTAGATTCAGAATCAGAAGCCTTAGTACAAGAGGCTTTAGAAAGATTGATGACAAACCGTACAGTCCTAATTATAGCTCACAGGTTATCGACGGTGCGGAAGTGCGATCGCATTTTGGTTTTAGAAAAAGGACAAATAGTGGAATCGGGAAATCATGAAGAACTCTTAACTTTAGAAGGGAGATATGCCCGTTACTATGCTCAACAGTTTAGTTAGAATTGAATCAGGTTAGAAAATTACCTACAAATCTGAAATTTCACAGAACGATTACTCAAAATTGAAAAATAATAGAGGTAAAAATATGGTTAATGTAATCAGAGGTGATGTAAATAACAAGCCAGCTTCATCTAGAAGACTAGCTAGTTACTTTGAAGGTAGACGCAATATTACTGGCAGCTTATATCTGGGATATCCAATTATAGGAACTTCTCAAGGTGCTTATCCAATTGATGCTCTTTTAGTATCAAAAGAGCATGGCGTAGTTATTTTTAACATTATTGAAGGAACTAATACTGACATAAAGATAATACAAGACGGACAGGATGAAAGTTTCAACAAACTTGAATCTAAACTTAAAGGAAATACAAATCTTAATAAAGGAAGGAAACTAATGGTGGCTATAAATGTAGTCACATTTGCACCTACATTGAGTAATAAACCAAATAATCTTTCAGAAGATTATATCGTAGTAACTAAAGAGGCTGAATTAGAAGAATACTTAAATCTCCAACATTGGGAAAATAGTCAATATTTTGAGCGTCTTAACTCAGTCATACAAGCTATAACGACTATTAGAAAAAGAAACCAGCGTAATTATGTTAAACGAGAAGATTCAAGAGGTGCAAAACTCAAGAGGCTTGAAGATTCTATTGCTAATTTAGATCATGATCAAAGTGCTGCTGTGATTGAAACTGTCGAAGGTGTCCAGAGGATTAGAGGTCTTGCTGGCTCAGGTAAAACCATAGTCTTAGCTCTTAAAGTTGCATATTTGCACGCCAAACATCCTGACTGGAGTATTGCTGTCACCTTTAATACTCGTTCATTGAAAAATCAATTTAAGCACTTTATTAACACTTTTTCTATTGAGCAGACAGGTGATGAACCAGATTGGGAAAAAGTTAAAATCATTCATGCTTGGGGAAATCCTTCAATAGAAGGAATTTATTATGAAGTGTGTAAAAAGCATAATATTGAATTTAGAGACTTTAATGCTGGCAAGCAAATGTCTCGTTTCTATGGTCAAGAATTTGATGCAGTTTGCGAGGAAGCACTTGGTAAAATAAGTAGCTTTGAACAGTATTTTGATGCAATATTAATTGATGAAGCGCAAGATTTTTCTAAACATTTTCTACAACTTTGTTACAAAATTTTAAAGCAACCTAAAAGATTAATTTATGCTTATGATGAACTACAAAGTCTTAGCAATAAAACAATGGAGTCACCAGCAGAAATTTTTGGGAATGATAGTTATGGTAATCCCTACGTTAAACTTCAAAATAAATCAGGAGAACCAAAACAAGATATTATTTTAGAGAAATGCTATAGAAATTCTCGTCCACTGCTAACTTCTGCTCACGCATTAGGTTTTGGAATATATAGAAAGGGGGGATTAATCCAAATGTTTGATAATGCAGGATTGTGGACAGATATTGGCTATGAAATAGAAGAGGGAAATTTAGAAGATGGAAAACCTGTAAAGCTTGCTAGACATGAAAATACCAGTCCGAAATTTCTAGAATCTCACTCAGTCATTGATGACTTAATTATATTTAAATCCTTTAACGATAACCACGAGCAAATGGAATGGTTAGTAAAGGAAATAGAAAAAAATATTAGACAAGATGAATTAAAGTATGATGATATGATGATTATTCACTGTAACCCAGTTACAACTCTTAGTGCTGTTGGAAGTCCTAGAGCTTTATTAAAGGACAGAGGAATTAACTCTAAACTGACTGGAGTAGCAAGTTCACTAGATGATTTTTTTGGTGATAAAGAAATCACTTTTACAGGAATCTATAGAGCAAAAGGAAATGAAGCTGCAATGGTATATGTTATAAATGCTCATGAATGCTTTTCTGGTTCAGAACTTGCCAAAAAGAGAAATATTTTATTTACTGCTATTACACGAAGCAAAGCTTGGATCAGAGTATTAGGTTACGGTGAAGATATGAAAGGTTTAATAGAAGAATTTGAAGAAGTTAAGAGAAGAAACTTTGTTCTCGAATTTACTTATCCCACAGAAGATGAGCGAAAAAATATGAATGTTATCAATAGAGATATAAATCCTAAAGAACGCGAAGGTATCACAAAGCAACAGAGGAATATGAAAGAGTTAGTTCAAGGTTTAGAAGCAGGTACGGTACAAAAAGAAGATTTGCAGCCAGAGCTAATAGAAAAATTAAAAGACCTTATTTCATAAAAATGACTAGCCACCAAAAAATTCTTGAAGAAATTCAGACTATTACTACAAAACTAATACAAATGAGTTTGTCTGGGCGACAAAATTTTCCGTCATGTGTAGCTGTTGGTAAAGATAGTTATGAGATTGCATATTCTGGTATGCAGGATCTTTCAATAGCATTGAAAAATATTGATTACAAAGATATATATCGGGAATTAGATAAGGGTAAAAACTACAATTTCAAAATGCTTGATGGTGCATTAATACAACTTTTGTACACTTATAAAAATTCCGAATTGGTTTCACATAGACTTGCATTTTTACCATCACCATTTTTAGAAGAGTTTCAAAATAATCCTGAAATTTATGAAACAGAAGAAATATATGCAGATATAATAGCAAAAAATATATTACCAGTACCAATTAGATTTGATTATGATCCAGATAACCATCAGGAATTAGATCACCCGAAATGCCATTTAACTCTAGGACAATTTGAAAATTGTAGAATACCTGTTTGTTCTCCAATTGCACCAAATACTTTTATATCCTTTATTCTTCGTAGTTTTTATAATACCGCTTTTAGAAAGTTTACAAAAGATTTTTCTTTTTCCAGAAACCTTTTCAATGAAACGATAACTCCTAAAGAGAAAAAAGTATTACATATAGCTATTTATTGATAAATACTGATTGTTAGATTCAGAATCAGAAGCCTTAGTACAAGAGGCTTTAGCAAGATTGATGAAAAACCGCACAGTGCTAATTATAGCTCACCGGTTATCGACGGTGCGGAAGTGCGATAGCGAAGCGCTCCGTAGGAATCGCATTTTGGTTTTAGAAAAAGGACAAATAGTGGAATCGGGAAATCATGAAGAACTCTTAACTTTAGAAGGGAGATATGCCCGTTACTATGCTCAACAGTTTAGTTAAATAATTCCAAAAATTTACTGCATCAATTTTTATTAATGTTACCTGATGCGATCGCTCTTTTGGCATGAGCAGGTAACTCTACACCACGAAAAGCACTAATTACAGCCGTTGCTTGCTCTTGCCCTCAGATTTGACAGAAATTCCCATAGATGATTTATACTGCAAACGGGTCAAACTTGGACTTATGTCATACTGACCGTAACGT
>NZ_JAYGGY010000114.1:0-36435 GCF_034931625.1 Anabaena cylindrica UHCC 0172
GTACCCTGCGGGAAGCAAGCTACAGAATGACACTTTTAACCCGTTTTTAGTATATTTTAAAATCTTCTTTCAAACTCAATAACTGCACGACTATCATCAGTGAGATTGGTAGAAGCACGAACACGAAACTCATCATTAATCCGGTAATTAAGACCCCACTGGAAGGGGTCACTAGCTGTTAAAATTTTGATGCTAGAAACGGAAATTTTGGTAGAAATATCAACTCCGGCTTCTAATGCTAATTCTAAAGAAGAGTTGCTTTTACCTGCTTCGGGTCTGTCAGAAATAACTGTAGGAAATAACCGCAGTTCACTTAAACCAAAAACACTACCAATCTGGTTAAATGTACCTTGAAAATTATTAAAAACAGCGGAACCCGCGATATTAATTAAACCCAATGTGCTGTCACCGCGTCCTTGGGTGTCCACAAACCCACCTCCTAAGAGAGCGACAATTTCTGTTTCTGAGCGTGAGGGACTGCTTTTCAGTTCCAAACTATCATTCAGTTGACTAGCAGGGCCTTTGACAGTGGCTTCGACTCGGACAGTTTCTAAAGCTGCTAAACCTGAAGAATTTTGTCTACTGAGGTCATTGCTCTGAATTCCATCTAATATCTTGGCAAAGAGTTTAATATCTAAGTCAGGGTCACGGGGTTGAGATTTCCTAAAAGTTGCGGTATGTTTGTAGCCACGAGCCAAGTTAAATTGGGTAGTAAACAAATTTACGCCACCTTTGGTTAATCTAATAGCTCCTTCAGGTATGGGGTCATTTAAAAAGCCACCAACTTTTAAGTCACCAGATGCTTGGAAGTTGAAAAGAGGTGGACTAGCGATTTGAATATTTTTACCAAGTTTAATTTCTAAATTATTTAATTTTGTGATCCCGTCAGCCTGTGTTTTAAGTTGATTGTTAACGGTGGGATTTGATGAATTAGCAACGCTGTTGGATGTGGTAGCGGTCTTAGATTCTGCTAATAAAACTTGGCCATCAAATAATTCTATATTACCGCCAATAGCTGGTTGTAAAACAGAACCAGTAATCTGTAAATTGCCACTAGCACCACCTTGATATAAACCCTTGAGAGTTAAGGCTAATTTTTCTAGGTTAACGGTGAGGGGATTATCTATTTTTATATCTTGACTGTTGAAAATAGGAATTTGTCCGGCGGCTTCTACTTTACCTTTGCTAAACTGACCTTGGAGGTTTTGTACTAATACTTTATCAAAATCAAATTCTGCTGTTCCCGAAACATTTGTCAGTTTACCTGGTAATGCTTGAGCTACAAAACTGGCATTATTAAGAGCAGCGATGCCTTTAACTAATGGCTGTTGCCTTGTTCCACGTATGGAGAGGTCTATTTCTCCTTCACCGTTCTCGAAAGCGATTTGGTTAGTAAACAAGTTTAACAATGCCAAACCTTCATCTTTGACTTTAATATCTAAATTAATTTGATTGTTGTCTGGTTCTACAGATGCAAAGGGTAATTTATAGGGAATACTACCACTAATATTTACGGGTTCTGGTCCGGCTGCTGATACCAGACTGCCAAAGTTTAAGCGACCATTGGCATAACTGAAACTTGCGGTAGCTGATTCGACTTGTTTCTGATTCAGAGTTCCTTCTGAGACGTTTAATTCTCCTCTAGCTTGAGGATTGGCTACATTACCAGCTAAAGCTGCTGTTGCATTGAGGTTGCCTGTTATTCCTACTGGTAGCTTGACAAAGTTATTTAATACTTGGATTGGAAAATTTCTGACTCGCAATTGACCAGATTGTTCTTCACCACCGATGTTGCCTGTGAAAGCAATCAGCCTTTTTTGGGAGATGACGATGCGTAAAGGTTGTAAGCGCAAAACACCTTTTTCAAAACTACCTTCAGCAATGACTTTTTCGGCACGATAAAAACGATTTGGTTCGGTTTCTCTACCCCAAGTAAAGTTTTCGCCTCGTAAGTTAAAGTCTACTGCGAGTCCGTTAGCTGTGGCGGTATTGATGGCAATTTCTCCGTCAAAAATACCTTTAAAGTCTGTTAAATCGGGTATGGGGTTGGAATCCAGGCGTTTTTGTTCTTGTGCTGCTAGGAGTGCATTAATTTCAGATAAACGCTGAATTTGATTGAATAAAGGTTGATTGGATAATCCTTGGGGGTTGGTTTGTAAATCCGCAGATGTGCCGTAGGTCGGTGCTGCTAAACCCCGTTGGAGGTCTTGGAGTTCAAATATCTGTGCGACTGTGAGGATATCTTGAATATTGCCTTGGTTGATGTTAATTTTTGCTTGTAGTTGGGGGCCTTTGGTGGTTTGTTTAACGGTAGCATCTAAGATGTAGCTACTTTGGCCTGTGGTAAATTTGCTGCTTGTGAGGCTGGCTGTGCCATTGTCGTAGCTGAACTGAGTGCTGAAGGCATCGCCCTTGATTCTACCAATTTGCGGTTGTGCGATCGCTATATTTCCTCTAGCCGCATATGTTTTTTGATTAACTTGCAAGTCTCCTGTTAACAAGCCAGCTAATGCACCGTTACCCACAATATTATTCCCAGGTAAGGTGAAATTTAAGACTTTTAAGGGGAAATTATTGACTTTAACTTGCCAATTATCATCTTTAACTTGACCCGTGGCTGATGCTTGTTGCCATTGCAACAAAAAGGCACTAGGTTGATTATTGGCATTTAATTTAGCAGCTAGTCTGTCCCGTTTACCTGCAACATCTAAACTCAAACCGCCTCCCTGCACCATATTGATGTTACCAGTTAACAGCGGCTCAAAGGCAAATTCTTGAACTTTTAAATTTCGCAAATCCAGCACACCCACAACATTTGGTGAGTTAAGTTTCCCAGTTATTTGTCCCTTAAAATCTAATTTTCCAGCCACATCTACAGCATTAGGAAATTTAAAAGGTAACTGTTGCAAGTCGAAATTCTGAGCTTGCACATTCAGATTTAACTGGGTAATTTCTGGTATGCCCGGTTCTTTTCCATTGGCTAAAATATAACCACTGGCATTTAAATTTTGTGTTCTCGCTTGGGGGATAGTCAGTTGTTGACCATTCCAAGCAAAAGCTGCATTGAGAGGTGAATTAATTGCCCCAATACCTTTACTAAACTGTATCGAACCCGCAGCACGCAGATCAGCTAATTTAGCAGATCCTAAAATGCCAGCAACTTGTAATTCACCAGCAAATTGACCTTGTAATTGTTTATTTAAGCGATTTAATTGCACACCTGAACCAGCAACTAAAGCTTGATAATTACCATTAGCTACCTGGATATTTTTAGCTGTAACTTTCCCACCTGCTAGATTTAATTGTCCTTGACCAGCAGCTTGAATAGTTTGAAGTTGGAAAGATTCAACAGATCCAGCCACATTCAACTGACCGGCTAAAGTACCTTGTAATTCTGGTGGAATTGTGGCTAATTTCTGCAAAGGCACATTTTGAGCTTGAACTTGCGCCTTATAGCGACCATTACTAACTTGAATATTCTTAGCGGTAATTGTGCCATTACCAACCTTTAAACTACCTTCACCAACACCACCAATGGTTTTGAGATTGAAATTTTCGGTATTACCTGCGATGGTAAATTTACCTGCCAAAGGGTTATTTAAAACTGGAAGAGATTGTTTTAATATTTGCCCTAAACGCACATTTTGGGCTATTAATTCGGCAATGAAGTTTTGGTCTTGCAGTTGCAGACGAGAAATAGCAATTCTCCCCCCAGCAATGTCAACACCTGCTCCCTCTGGACGAATATTAGTAAGTTTAAATGGTGCTGAAGTTCCTGATATTGCTAAACGACCATTAAATTTTGCGTCTCCCAAAGAGATGTTTTCTAATTGTTCTTTGTTCAGAAAAGGTGCTAACTTCACACCAGAAGCTTCAGCAACACCTTGCCAACTTTGACTATTATAATTACCATAACCACGGACGACGTTACCGTTAATATTGACAGCAACATCACGGAAAGAAACAGTACGGTCGGAGTTGATAATAGTTTCACCAGTAGCGGCATAGGTAGCTTGTGGTGCTTGCCATTTAACTAGAGTTTGGACATTATTTGTAGCACCGCTGAGGTTAGCTGTAGCTGAGACAGTGCCGACGGATAAATTTGTTTTGAGATCATAAAGTTTAGCGATCGCATCCCCAGGCACATTCTTCGCAGTAAAATTAATGTTTAGTTGTGGTGCCGTACCCAGTTGGATTGTTCCCCCACCCGTAACATCACCCCCTAATGTGGTTTCCCCTTGAATATCCTGGAAGGTAATGAGCGAATCACGAGTAGAAAGCTCAAATTTACTACTAATTTTCTTAAAATCAACTTTATCAATTTGGGCAGTCTTAATATTAGTAACAGTACCCAAAAGCATCGGCTCAGATATATCTCCCAATATCTGTAAATCTGCCTTAAATATTCCACTCACAGGCAAAGGTGACTGAATATCAAGAGTTTCTAAGGCATTGGATACACTCACCGCATTGACACGCCCTGCCAAATTAAAGCCTTTTTTCCCATCAATCACACCTGTAGCCATGACGGGAATTTTGCCATAGTTGCTAACTACATTATCTAGCTTTATTGCCAATCCTTCAAACTTGAGATTTCCCTGACTATTGCTCAATAGTTGCGGTACGCTTGGTATTGCCAGCGTCACTCCTTGCAAAACAGCACTTCCATATAACAAAGTGTCTTGCTCTGGTATCAACTGAATTTGTAAATCACCGTTTACCCGACCTGCTTGTAAACGCAGTGGTAAATTAATTAACCGAGTAATATCTGCGGCCAGTAAATCTTCCGCTTTGAGCTTTAATTTACCTTCTAAAGTTGCTTGAGCGCGGAGATCCCCCTGAAGGTAAATATTTCCCCCACTCTCTGCCTTTCCTGCCAACTCAAACTTAATCAGTTTGTTATTTTCTACAAGTTGGGCAGTTCCATTTAACCCTGAAAAGACCACAGGAACTGGAGGACGGCGCTTGCGGATTGGGGACTGGGGATTGGGTGGGGATTGAGGCGATTGAGAACTGGGGATTATTGGTAAATTGATATTTCCCCCCTGCGCCCTGCTCCCTGCTCTCTGCCCCCTATTTCTCCTGCTGCGTCTGTTTCCTGCTCTTTCCTGTCCTACTAAAACCAACTTGGCATTGCGAAACCGTAGTTTATCTAAATCTGTTTTAATCAACCCCTCTTTACCTGCGGGGGCTATAGTAGTGCTAATCCAGCGTTCTTGGCTATCCTGTTGAATGTAAACCTCTGGGTTAATTAAAGTCACATCCAGTTTCAAATTGCGGTTAACAACCAACTGCCAAGGATCAAAACCTACATCTACTGCTTCTATAGTTGCCTGATCTGAATCTGTCGGTGTTGCAGGGATAGCTGAAGCGTCAAACCTGATTCCTGTTAGAGAAAATTCTTTTACTTGTCCCAATTTGACTGGACGGTTGAGAGTAGTGGTAAGATTCTTTTCGGCCAATGGTGCTAACTCTTTTTGGATAAAATCCCGCAGTCGCCAAACACCGCCGACAATTAAGAGTAGCAAAAATGCTCCTACCGCAATGCCACCACGACTCAATATCATCAGCCATAAACGTTTACGGCTCTTGCTTGGGGTATGAAAATCTTGATTAGAAGAGTTAGACATTGGTTTTGAGTCTTTAACTGCCGGATGTAGTTGGCACAATTTTATTAATAAGTAGCACAATATTTAAATCAGGACTTATGCAACTGGCTTGCTTTATAATAGGATGCTTCAGATGTCGAAAATCTGTTGACAATAACCAATTTATAGGCTTGACACACTCTACAAGAGACATTGAGTGTGACACGTAGCTTTAGTCCTAATAAATATGCCACTCGTATCATATTCGTTAAAATACTTATCATATCTGTTTAGGCTGGTAATGGGTAATTGGCAAAGGTATTGATCCAATAAACTAGGTTTATTATAAGTAATTATCCCAACTTGATATTACAGCGATCAGTCATCAGTGTCCTCTGTTACTTGTAACCTATTCCCTATAACCTGTTCACTGATTTAATAGAAATATATTAGAACTTAACTCAAAGGATGGATGATGCGTGTTTTTGTACTAATTTTTAACGCTGGCACTGATAATGAAGGGATTCACTCGATTCGGGTTGGTAATCGTAACAAAATTATGATGTTCGAGTCAGAAGATGATGCCACACGTTTTGCTTTAATGTTAGAAGCTCAAGATTTCCCCACACCAACAATTGAAGTTATGGATGCTGAGGATATTAAGGAGTTCTGTGAAGGTGCTGGGTTTGACTGGGAAGTTGTGCCAGAAAACGGCGATTTAATCATGCCTCCAGAGTTAAATGTGGAAGAAACTGATTGGCAACTCGAAGACGAAACACAGGATACTGATGATTCCTTTCGTCCGGGTGCAGTGGCTGAAACAGAACAGGAAATACCTGATTCTGAGCTAGAGAGGATTCGTCGCAAACTCGAAGGGTTATTGTAATTAATCATTGCAAACAGGGAATAGAGAACAGGGAATAGGGAATAGGGAAGACAATTTATCTTTTTTTGCCTATTCCCAATGACCAATTACAACTGACATACAAAAAATGACAAACTTGCAGGAACGTGGGCATCTTCTAACGGAACAGGTAAATCCCAACAGTCTGAATTTAGACCAACTCAATTCTCTGGAATTGGTGGAATTATTTAATAACGAAGACCAAAAAGCTGTAGAAGCAGTTGCTACGGCTAAAGTTGAGTTAGCAGAGGCGATTGAACGCACGGCGGAGCGGTTGCATCAGGGTGGACGTTTATTTTACATCGGAGCGGGTACTAGTGGGCGATTAGGGGTGTTGGATGCGGCTGAGTGTCCACCTACTTTCTGCACACCTCCAGAGTTGGTACAGGGCATTATTGCTGGTGGTGCGGGGGCGCTATTGCGTAGTTCTGAGGGTTTAGAAGACTTGGTTGAAGATGGTGAAAGTGCGATCGCTCAACGTCAAATTACTCAACTCGATGTAGTTGTCGGTATCACCGCTGGGGGAACGACTCCCTATGTGCAAGGTGCTTTAAAAGCTGCTCGTCAACGAGGGGCTTTAACTGTTTTTATTGCCTGTGTTCCTGCTGAACAAGTTTATTTTGATGCTGATATTGACATTCGCTTGTTAACAGGCCCAGAAATCTTAGCCGGTTCAACTCGCTTGAAAGCTGGTACTGCAACCAAACTGGCTTTAAATATGCTTTCTACCGGGGTGATGGTGAAGCTAGGTAAAGTGTATGGCAATCGGATGGTGGATGTTGCGGTTACAAATCAAAAATTACGCGATCGCGCTTTAAGAATTTTACAAGACCTAACCGGTTTAAGTCGAGAAGCAGCAGGTTTTTTATTAGAACGCAGTGGCACAAAAGTTAAACTAGCTTTATTAATGCAGTGGACTGGTTTAGATAAAGTTGCCGGTGAACAACTATTAATTGCACATCAAGGTAATTTGCGTGTTGCCGTTGATAGTTACAAGAAAGAGAAATAGAGATAAATATTAGATCCTCCCAACTATTAAAAAAGGGGGACTAATTTTATCTTTAATTCCTTTATTTATTACAGCCATTTTCATGTAAAGAACCATATTTTTCAAACCCGCCTAGGAATGAATTCCCAGTCTCATAACAAAAGTCATCTAAAGATGACTAAATCAACCGCTAATCTTTTAGTAAACTTTAGTTTACTTTGGCTATTAGCCCTGAAATTCATTTTGGGGCGGATGTGAAAGATGTTATACCTCCTAACTACGCAAACTGCTGTATCTCAATGGTTGACAATTAATTAGCAATGCTAAACCCCAAGCAAAGAAATGCTTACAAGTTGCTTTTTGATAAGGTATCAATCTTTTGAGTAAAGTATGTTTCCTGATATTTGAGTTGTTGTGCTATTGCTAATCCTTTTTGAAAAGCTGCTAATGCTTTTGCATCTTCTTTTTTTTCTAAATGCAATTGTCCTATTTGATCATAAGCTTGCATCAAACCATAAAAATTGGTAGCTAGTGTTTCTGTTTCTACAAGAATTTGACTAGTTTGTAAAGCTTCATCAATTTGATTTTGAGAACGGTAAAGTGTGATTAATTTCTGCAAAGCTTCACTAGCAGTAACGTATTGTTGTAATTCCCAAGCGGTAACATAAGCTTCTTGATATTTGTTAAAGGCTTCTTGTAGTAAATTGGGATTTTCCGGTGTTAAAGATTGGTAATTTTCAGCTATTGCTATTTTTAAGGCAGGAATTTGGGTAAGATTATTTTCGCTAGTGTAAATTTCTGCTAATTGATTTAATGCAGTAATAGCTTGTTGAGGCTGTTTACTTTGCTTATAAATATAAACTAGTTGTTGCAAATACCCTACTTCATTGAGTCTATCACCCTGTCTATTGGCCAAATTTAACAGTTCTTGGTAAGTTGTTGCAGCTTGGGGATAATTAAACCAACTTAGGTGCAATTCCCCAATGGTATTTAGGGTTTCTAGTTCAGCAGTAGTGTTATTTTGCGATCGCACTAATGTTAAAATCTGCTGATAAACTCCTACAGCCAATTTAGGAACACGGATATTTTGGTAAGCTTCACCTAGTGATTGCCATAATTCTAAATCAGTGCTTTTCTGAGTCAGCATCTGTTTTTCAATGACCTGTAACCGTTCAGTAATATACTTGATCTGTTGACGCTCATTTTCTTGCCAAGCGATCGCACCCACCCGTGATAATGCTTCCACTTCAGCTAATGAACCTAAAAAGCGTCGCAACCGCAATTCCCGATTCCAAATATCAAACGCTGTTACCTTATCCCCTCCTTGCAGTGTCGTCGCAGCTTCTTGATTTAATCCATCTAAAGCCGTCTCTAATTTTTGCCGTTCCTCCAGGGTTAATGGCTGTTTTTCTAGAGAACCTCGAATCAGTGGATCAGGTGTGGTAATCTCTAATGGCCCAGGGAGAAACTTATCCAGTTGTTCTGGCTGCTTACTTTCTGCTAGTGTTGCATAACTGCACAGATGCCAGAAAATCATAGTGGTAACAATAAAACTTAAACGCAATAACATCAGCAAATTACCTGTCCTGCTTGAAAGTGTTTAGAGATTTCGCATTACTAACATATTTGACGCATTCCACATTGATAATTATCCTCAAAGTCTATTAAACTTTCTCATAGAATTTTCAGTTATCTTTATCAACTCTTTATAGTGTTATTTTTTATGTCCCCAAACAAAGTACTATAGTGAATATTAATAATTAACATTTTTTAACAGTTAAAACTACAATGCAGGATTTCTATAAACATTTAAATAACTAGATATTTGCTGTTTATCTATATCATCTATTAGTTGTTTCACGTATTTTATCAGCATGAGTAAAATAATTCCTGCCCTCAGCATTCAGAACTTTAGTTGTTATTATGACACTCGAAAAATCATTGAAGACGTGTCAATGGATATTCCCCAAAATAAAATCATAGCAATTATGGGGCCTAGTGGTTGTGGGAAGTCTACTTTTTTGAAATCTCTCAATCGCATGAGTGAATTAGAAGGAGAAGTGCGAGTTGAAGGAAAAGTAGAATTTTTTGGACAAAATATTTATGGTCGTCGTGTCAACTTAACTCGGTTACGTCGTCAAATTAGTATTATTTACGCTAGAGCAAATCTTTTTCCCATGAGCATTTACGATAATGTTGCTTATGGGGTGAAAGTCATCGGATGGCATCCCAAAGTAGAATTAGATGAGATTGTCGAGTTAGCACTCAAATCTGCTAATCTCTGGGAAGAAGTCAAAAATAAACTCTATAAATCTGCTTTAGAATTATCTTTTGGCCAACAACAAAGGTTGTGTATTGCCCGTGCTTTAGCAGTCAAGCCGCAAATTCTCCTGATAGATGAACTGTGTGCTGGACTTGATCCTATGTCTACTATGAAAATTGAAGAACTCATTGAATGTTTGCGTTCTGAATTAACAATTGTCTTTGTCTCTCATAACATCCAACAAGTTGCTCGTTTATCAGATTTCACAGCTTTATTTCACTACAACGAAAATCATTTTGGACAACTACTAGAATTTGCCCCGACAAAGAAACTTGTTACCAATATCAGTGATTACCGTAGTCGTAATTATGTTTCTGCTCGTTTCCGTTGAACTATATTTAGGGCTTGCTGATAGCGTAGCGTATGACTCCTGCTGTATCTTATGTATAGCTGCATATAGGAGCCGATTAAAGGAATGTTGAAGTATCGACTCCAAATATTTGGCTAAGATGATCTGATTAGCTAGAAAGCCTGTACTGGAGGTATTTATTGCTAATTGCCGCTTCTAGCAGCATCTTGCTATGAAAATAAAAATGAACGCGCTAGGAAAAAACTGGCTATAGATTTAGCGTCTACAGGTTGTCCCTCACGAATTGCCATTTCTAGTTCTTCAGGAGTGAAAAATACTATTTCGATATCTTCATCTTCTTCTGGAGGGGGAGGTGTTTCCAGCTTTTCTAAATCTCTAGCCAAGAAAGCATGAATAATTTCATCGGAATAGCCAGGAGCTAGAAAAAACTCTCCTAGTTTATCCCATTTGTGAGCGCGGTATCCTGTTTCTTCCTCAATTTCTCTCTGCATCGTCTCTAAGGGATCTTCATTTGGTTCGAGAGTCCCGGCTGGAAATTCTAACAACCTTCCCTGAACGGCAAAACGATATTGGCGCACAAGAATAAGTCTACCATCTGCGGTAACGGGTAAAGCTAGAGCGCCACCTGGATGACGAATACATTCCCATTCACCTTCAGATTTGTTGGGTAAACGCAAGCGGTTAACTTCAAAATCAAACTTGCGGCCTTTGTGAAACAAACGTTGCTTGAGTAGCTGTGGTAATTCTCTACCTAGTGGCATAGTTAAATTATTTTGTCTGTAGATACACAGAATATATACGGGGCGCTTTAGTTAAATCAGGGTTCTTCCGCCTTGAACGATGGTAATTTTAATTTCCCTTCATTACATAAATGTACATCATAAGTGTCCACTTCTTTAAGTAAATCTTGAATGACAAGCCCAGAGACTGGTTCTATCCAGTTGGGGGCAATTTCTGCTAATGGGACTAATACAAAAGCTCGTTTATGCATCCCAGGATGGGGGATCTGGAGATTTGGCTGGTTTAATATCAAATTGTCATACAACAACAAATCTAAATCTAAGGTTCGTGGACCCCAATGTTGCTGACGCACACGCCCAAATTTTTGTTCAATTGCTAACAAAGTTGCTAATAGCGTTTGAGGTAGCATTTCTACTTGTAATATGGCACAACCATTCAAATAATCTGGTTGAGGCGGTCCGATAGCTTTGGTTCTATACCAACTGGATTTTGCTTCTATGATAATACCTGGGGTTTGAGCTAAAGTCTCTAGAGTTGCGTCTAAAATTTTTTGGGGATCACCCATGTTACTACCCAGAGCGATAGCTACGCTCGCCGCAGGCATCGCACTTTTGCTAGAGATGCTAGGCGATCGCATCCATTTTTTGCCCATACTCATTTGCCGTAAAACTCTCTCCAGATAGCTGGGACTAGATTTGAACCTATATGTCTCGGAGATTTTCAATGGTTTTGATGTTCTGCTGGATTATTAAAAAATACTGTCTTGGTTTTCCAGAAATTAATTGTATTAACAGGTTTGGAAAGAACAATATTTAACACTGAATGAAATTAATTATTTATGAGATATTATACTAACAACAAAGTAGTGTGCCAACCCCAAATCCTTTCATGGTAGTTAGGTGGCAATTACTAAATGAAAATTAACAAATCTAAGTAGCTCTGATAAGGAGAAACTGCTCTTGCCGCTTGGAAATCATCACAAAAACGAGAAGTCCACACATGACAACTTACCAACGACTATGCTGGTGAAGGCGAAGCAGTTACTGAGCCAGATGACGAATAGATCATCTGTGATGGTTGCCAGAATTGGTAGGAGCGATAAACCTTTTTATCGTCGTTTGTGGTTTTGGGCAGGTTTAGGTGTTGGTGGAGGGATTATGGCCTTCAATTATGGGCTGGGAAGAATAGATAGTTCTTTGCCAGATAAAGCCAAACTAAACGCGGTACTGCGAGAGCAAACACTGACGATTAAAGCTGGAGATGGGACTGTTCTCCAACAGCAAGGAGAAGCGACTAGAGAGCAGTTAAAGCTAGAACAAATACCAGATAACTTAAAGAAAGCTTTTATCGCTTCAGAAGACCGAAGATTTGAGCAACATCAAGGGGTAGATGCTCAAGGTATCCTCAGAGCAGTTGTGAATAATGTGCGATCGCAAAATGTGGTAGAAGGTGGTAGTACCATCACCCAACAGGTAGCGCGAATTCTCTTCCTCACCCAAGAACGGACAATCTGGCGCAAACTCAAAGAAGTCCGTCTAGCTCAAAAAATGGAACGAGAATTAACCAAAGATGAGATTTTAGAGCGTTACCTCAATCTAGTTTACTTGGGTTCTGGAGCCTACGGTGTAGGGGATGCTGCCTGGGTGTACTTTAGTAAAACGGTAGATCAACTAACCTTGTCAGAAATGGCAACCATCGCCGGACTAGCCCCTGCTCCCAATGTTTACGCCCCAGATAAAAATCCCAAAGCAGCAATAGAACGGCGAAATCAGGTGTTGCAACGGATGCAGGAAGATCAAGTAATTACCCCAGCCCAGCAACAAACTGCACTGCAAGAACCACTCACAGTTAACAGCAATTTACCCAAGCGCTTTCAAGTCGAGTTCCCCTACTTTACTACCTACGTTCAGCAAGAATTACCCAAGTATATTTCAGCCGATCTGTTAGCAGCAGGAGGATTAGTAGTAGAAACTAGCTTAAACCCAACCTGGCAAAAAGCAGCAGAAGCGGCAGTTGCCAAAACTTTAAAAAATCAAGGTCGCTGGGAAAACTTTAAAGAAGCAGCTTTAGTCGCCATAGATCCCCGTAATGGAGAAATCCAGTCCATGGTGGGTGGAAAAGACTTTGGTAACAACCAGTTTAATCGTGTAACTCAGGCACAGCGTCAACCAGGATCGACATTTAAGGGATTTGTCTACGCTGCTGCGATCGCTACAGGCAAAAATCCCTATGACAGTTACCTAGATGCACCTTTAGTCGTAGATGGTTATGAACCGAAAAACTACAGTGAAAAATTCTACGGCTGGATGAACCTCAGAGATGCCCTCACTCGCTCTATCAACACAATTGCAGTCAAAGTATTAATAGACGTGGGATATGAGCCAACAATTAAACTTGCCCAGGACATGGGCATTAAATCAGAACTTAAGCCTACCTACTCTTTGGCTCTTGGCTCCAATGAAGTTAATCTCCTGGAATTAACAAGTGCTTACGGTTCCTTCGCTACCCAAGGATTACATACAGATGTGCATGGTATTCGTCGCATCCTTAACCGGCAAGGTGAAGTCATCTGGTCTGCTGATTTCCAACCCAAACAATCATTAGATACTGATAGCGCTGCCATTATGACCTGGATGCTACGCAACGTAGTTAGAAATGGTACTGGTGCTGCTGCTCAATTAAATGATAGACAAGTTGCTGGCAAAACTGGCACCTCTGACGAATCTCGTGATTTGTGGTTTATTGGCTACATTCCCCAATTAGTCACAGGGGTTTGGCTTGGTAACGATAATAACCGCCCTACCTATGGTAGCAGTAGTAGCGCTGCCTATACCTGGCATGAATTTATGGAAAAAGCGGTAGAAGGAATGCCAGTAGAAAAATTCCCTGAACGACCTAAATTAGAAGGACGCAAAGCGACGATTAAAGCCCAACCCATAAAACCGAAAAAAATTATCAATCGCTCCATCTCTGATCGTGATGAAAAATCAGATAATACCGGCAACAATAATTCATCAAGTAGACGCAGAAGCAGGAATAACCAAGTAGAAGAGCAACAATCAAACTATACCCCAAGACGTAGAAGACGTTACAAACAACAAGAGGAAGATACCACATCGAGAAAGCAGCGCTCTCAAGAATCAAGTGGTAATTCTTCTTCAGGATCATCTCGTTCACGACGGCGAAATAGCGGCTCTGAGTCGGGTTCTTCCCGTTCCTCCGCACCCGCAAGCCCTAAAGGTTCTTGGCGGGAGAGGCTCAAACCTAGTTCATCTGCTGAATAATTAGCAAAAAAAAATTGGCAAGGCGGGAGAAAAATATATTGATTTTTCTCCCGAACCATATTGTTTTTTATCTCTCAAATCTCAAGTGTTTCAACCTACTGGGGGATGTAGGTGATACGCTCGTTTTATACTTTGTTAAGAAGTGCAACCTACATTAGGATAATTTACTCATGAATTTATTACTTCAAACAGCAGCGCCAGCCGCAGCCGAAGCACATTTTCCATTAGCTTTTACATTGGTGTATGTAGTAGGTTTTATTGCTGCTATCACCATTGGTTCAATTGCTTGGTACAACTCGAAACGTCCCGCCGGTTGGGAAAGCAAAGATCGTCCTGATTTTGTACCCAAAGTTGATAAAGAATAACAGGAGGCAAGGCGCAGGTGAGAAGAGTTTTCCCCCTTCGCCCTGCTCCCTTTCCTCTTAAGAGTCCCCTAATTTTGAACATCAACCCAACGACGGTAAAGCTTTTGAATTTGTTTAAGTAGTGGGGTGTAAACTGGTTGCGTGGATTCCTGCGACTTGCTTAGTTCCTGCAATGTAGTTAGCAGCTTGGCTTCTTCAATTGCTACTTCACCGTCGCTGTAAATCAAGCCACTAATGGCTTCAATCAGATTTTCGCAATCTTCCAAGCTAGGGCGATCGCCTAAATACTCACTTACCCACTGGTAGCACTCTTTTGGCTGTACGGGAACTAATTCATACAGCCAAGGCTTAATCTCTGGATCATTAGCCAAGCCTTTAGCCTGAGCTATTTCGCGCAGATATTGCCGTTCTTCCGGTTGGATTCTGCCATCAATCCAAGCGGCTCCAATCAGGATTTTAACTAAGTTTTTGACATGAGAATTATTAACCATCGCTGCCTCCTCTAGTAGATTCGGACCTCCACCAAATCGTACAATCGTTAGCAGTATTCACTCGGAATTATTGGTTTTTCTTAAGCGCACCATAAAAAAGCCATCCATTTCCTGTTGATGAGGCCAAACTTTGAGCCAGCCTGGCGGTGTAATATAGGTAGCAGTTAAATCCTGACGGGGAGGCTCAATTTGCCAATGAGGATGATCAGCTAAAAACCGGGAAATTACTTCTTCATTCTCAGCAGGATGTAATGTACAGGTTGCATAAACCAATACCCCGTTATCCTTGACAAAATTTGAGGTGTGTGATAGTAAATTTGTTTGCAGCAGGGAAAGTTGCTGAATAGATTCTGGTGTTTGTCGCCAACGCGCATCAGCATGACGATGCATAGTTCCCAAACCGGAGCAAGGGGCATCTAGTAATAGACGGTCAGCTTGATTATAAAATTGGGGTGAATTGCAACTATCACCAGTGTAGATTTCAATAGATTGTAAATTCAACCGTCGAGCATTGTCTTGGAGTTTGCGAAGACGAGAAGCCGTCTTGTCACACGCCCAAATCTTGCCCTTATCTCCCATTAATTCAGCGCTATGGGTTGTTTTACCTCCTGGTGCAGCACAAGCATCAATCACCACTTCACCCGGTTGAGGATCTAGTAAATGACCAACTAATTGAGCGCTACTATCTTGAATAGTCCACCAACCTTCACGGAATCCAGGTAAATTTTGAATTAGACCATTACTACCAATTAATCGTAAAGCTTGGGGTAAATGGGGAATAGGTTTGACTAGAACACCAGCAGATTTAAAAGCTGATTCTACCTCTTCTAAGGAACTGCGAAGGATGTTTACACGCAAGTCAATATTTGGAGTTTGATTCATCCATGCACAGAGTTTTTCTGTTTCTGCAAAACCTAATTGTGCTAACCAGACTTCTATGATCCAATCAGGAAAACTGTATAAAATACCCAATCGTTCCACTGGATTTTCGGGTAATTTTAACGGTTCTGGTGTTTTTTCTGCAAGCCGCAAATACTGGCGTAACAGACCATTTACAAAACCAGTTAAACCAGGTAGACCGTTTTCTTTTGCTAATTCAACGGTGGTATTGACAGCAGCAGAAGCAGGAATTTTTTCTTGATAACGCAGTTGATAAAAGCCGATATGTAAGATTGTGCGGATATCTGGTGGTTGTTGCCGGGCTTTTTTTGTGGCGATTTGGTCAATGAGAGTATCTAGGGTGCGTTGTCTTCTGACACAGCCATAGACTAATTCTGTCGTTAAACGGTGATCCCTACGGAGCGCTTCGCTATCCGGTAATTTAAACTTTGGTAGCGCTCGGTCTAAAGCAACATCAGTATAAGCACCTTTATGAACCTCTTTTAAGGCGATAAAAGCTAATTGACGGGGGTTGGTCATCGAATTAGTTAATAATAACTATAATTATGCACTTTATGCACTCAGGCTGAATTAAAAAAACATCAGTCACTATATTGCCAAACTTTGGATTTTTGGTAGTTCATGACTGATGAAGAATTAGAAGCATTCAGGAGTCAGGAGTCAGGAAGAAGAAGAAGAAGAAAGAAGAATATTTTTCTCTTCTGTTCCCTGCTATATCAAATATCCTGAATCCTTACGTTTAATTATCGGGTGGTATAGATATATATTGCCGTTTATTTTTCATGTTCTTGTTGATGATTAATGGTATTATTGTCTACTTCCAATAACCGTGACATAAACACATCTGGTTTTCTGCTAATCACAGATACAACTTTATCAATAGCGACTACTTCGCTAATTTTCACGACCATTTCCCATAAAGTATCTTCTTCTGTCTCCTTGTTATGAGTTCTGTGTTTAAACCACAACAAGTCATCACAAACCCTCATAATTTTTGTGAAATACCACTTATCTCGTATTAGTAACCATATTTCTTGCTCTATGTAGGTTTGTAGAATAGATTTCATAATAGATTAGATAATGAAAAGTTATTGGGCTACATATTATGCTGCTATTAAAGAATGGCACAATAGTAAATGTACGACAGAATAGATATATTTTGATACTTGAATTAGTGATATCTCAAAACTTTTGCCATCTTGTACTAGACTAAATATTTATTGTCACCAATTGGGAAACAGCCGTTGCTAAAGCATTTGGTTCTACTGGTTTGGATATGTGCATTTGAAAACCTGCGGCAATTGCCTGTTATTGGTCAAATTCTCCAGCAGATGCTGTTAGTGCGAAGGGTTTTATTATAATTAATCCTCAATCACCATAAAACAGACGCAAGAGCCATAATAAATTAATTCTCAACCAACTGTTTTGCAAATTTTATCGCTTCTTCTACGGTGGAAACTTTACCCTCAGCTTGGGCTATAGCAATTTCACTCAAGATTTTTCCTATAAGTGGTGAAGCTGGAATATTTAGTGCTATGATCACTTCTTTGCCACTCACTAACGGTGAGGGGTGAGCTACCAAATCATCAGGGTTTAGGTAATGGTTGATTAAGGGTGTATAGACCGATAGCGGGTTATCGCCGGATATCGCCGATACTAAAATATCATCTGCTAAGGCTAATGCAGTTGTACTAGTAAATACAACTCCTACGTCCTGAAACAAAAAATACTGTTCTCGTAGGGACAGATTGACTACTTTGAACTTTGGGAACAGTCTCAGGGCGGTTATTATAGCACGAATTTCTGCACGGCTATAGGTTAGTTCCTGTAGTTCTGTTTCTGCGATTTCAGGATTTGGGTGGAGAAGACAAGCCAGTTTGGCAATACCTAACCAAGTAGTTTTGACTGTATCACGAATATAGTTTTGTAGTTCTGCTCCTAATTGTTGCCAGTTTTGGGAAATTAAAGCTGCTGCTTTATCAACTGCGGCTAATTTTAATAAGCTTTCACGGGTGGCATTTTTGAAGAATGTAGCTAGTAAACCGTCCTCCCATGCACTGGTTAGCCAAGGTGTACCTTGAGGATTTGCTAACAAATAACCTATTTCTACCCGGACTCGTTCGGCTGCAACTTTATTGATATCTGCTGCTAAGGTGCGAATAGTGGTTTGGGTAGCTGGTTCGATGATAAACCCAAGTTGGGCTGCTTGACGATATGCCCGCATTAACCGCAAAGGATCGTCTTGAAGATTTTGGGGTGATATCATGCGTAAGACACCTGCTGTTATGTCTGCACAGCCGTGGAGAGGATCAATTATTTCTTGGGTATGGGGATGATAGGCGATCGCATTAATTGTAAAATCTCTTCTATGCAAATCGGTAATTAAACTATCTCCCTCCTGCTGGGCAAAATCGGCTGTAGCATGGGGAAACACGACACGGGCAATTTTTCTTTCTGCGTCGAGTAAAACAAAACCAGCTTGATAATGACGTGCGATCGCACTGGCAACTTTTACCGCATCATCTGGGATAATAAAATCTAAATCTAAATATTCCCGACTTCTGCCCAAAATCGCATCCCGCACCGCACCACCAACCATATAAGCATCTTGTGGTAAAAATTCCAGACTAAAAGGCCAATTTTCGGCAGCTAAAATAGAAATTGTTAAATCGTGCATTTTAATAAAAATCAACCTAGTAACTAATGCTGAATATTTTTGCCTAAGCTACATTAACTATAAAGCTTCCTGGAGTTGGTTCTATTATGTGTATTTGCGTGAATTGCCACTATGTAGACCGCTGTTTAACCTACAATGCCGTAGAAGCACAGCACCAACAGCCTCACTTGACCGAAACCCCAGATTTTGATCCTAATGAACCTTCCATTAATGTCAATATTCGCACAAAAGACGAAATAATTGAAATGGAATGGGATGTTGTCGGTTGTCTCAGTTTTAAACAAGAAATGGGTAAATGGGCTAAATTGCGTCCCGGTGAATTAATACCAACGTGAATTTTAGATTTTGGATTTGGACAGCTTTCAACTTTGCAGAGGCGTTTCATGCAGCGGAAACTTCCCTCATGGTAACGTCTCCATAACATATTTAAAGTTTCGTTTTGTATTTTGTGTATTTTAAAGTGGTAGAATTGTAAATTGTTAATTTCGCCAAAATTAACTTTTTCATATTCTCAAAATCTATATTTACTTTGACAACTCAACTAGCACATCTCCCCACCACAAAATACGCTTTAGCACTGCATACAACTACGCCTGAATTAGGATTGGTAATTAGTAACTTTGCTGACGATACCCGTGCTAATGTTTGGAATTTAGGACGTGATGTATCCAGTTTCATACATCAATATTTAATCGACTTAATTAACCCCCAAACCTGGACAGATTTGGCCTTTATTGGCGTTGCTAAAGGGCCTGGTGGTTTTACAGGCAGTCGTATTGGGGTTGTTACTGCTCGCACTTTAGGACAACAGTTAGAAATTCCCGTGTTTGCAGTTTCCACTTTAGCCGCTGTAGCTTGGACAGAATTGAAGAAAAATCAACAATCAAGAAATGTTATAGCGGTGGAAATGCCAGCACAACGAGGGCAAGTTTTCGCGGCTATTTATCAACCTACTGCTGATGATTTGGGAATCACTGCTTTATTACCAGACACAGTATTCACACCTGAAGCATGGCAGGAAACCTTAGCAAATTGGCAGACTGAATATCAACTGATTAAAGCCACATCTAGTTTAGCTGCAACTGTTACAAGTATTTTAGAATTAGCTTATTTAGATTGGCAACAAGGTAAACGTCCTAATTGGTCAGAGGCTTTACCCTATTATGGGCAGCATCCTGTAGATGTATAGCAATTCTATTTCAGAATATCCTAAGAAGTGCGATGCCTTCGCTGGTGGTTTTTTAGCCCAAGCCATAGCACGGGAGTTAATTAAATTTATCCCTGGTTTCGGCAGCGTAATTGCTGCATCTTGGGCAGCTGCTTATACATGGTCTTTAGGTGAAGCTGCTTGTGTGTATTTTGGTGATTTAATGGGTGGCAAAAAACCTGATCCTCAGAAGATTCAAGCAGTCATGCAAGAGGCTTTTGAAGGTGCTAAAGAACGGTTTAAGGGAATGAAAAGTTAGGAGTTGAAACATCTGAGATTTCAGTTATCCATTAACAATTTCAGTTAGTGCTTCATGAATGATATCATCACTCACTCCACTGCTGTCTAGACGTTCTAAATCTGCTCTCATTCCCTGTCCAACGTATGCACGAATTAATGGTTGATAACCAGAAAAACCAAGTATAGGTGCAAGTTTTTTCAAGTCTTCTATCACATCTTCTGGCATTCTTAGAGTTACGGTAGTCATGGGACGATTTTTGTCTAAGCGTTGTTTTAATGTTTCAATCTTCATAATATTCTCGCTCCTTACGCGTAGCTTTACAGGCTGAAATAATTCTGATTACATCATCCTCAAATTCTATGTGAACTACAAATAAAAGATTCCAACGGGTATCTAAGCCAATAATGGCATCCCTGGCTTCATCATTGCGACTAGCATCTACTACTTTGAGGAATGGATCGAAAAATGCCTCTGCTGCTTGTTGAAATGTTATGCCATTGTGCTTACTGGAGTTATTTCTAGCTTTTTCATCGTTCCAGACGAAGGTAATACTATTTAAAACAAAGTAAGTAGGTAGACACAATAAAAACGATATATGTTTAGTTTTGTAACAACGGTGAAATAAACTATTTGTAACGTATTTACTGGAGTTTACATTTCGTCACATACCTTCAAATTTTTTTGTTTACCTACTTAGACATCCATAAAATAAATGATAGAATACTGTATTTACGATGTCAATACGCCATGCTATTTTTTGATAATCTTCAGAAAAATAATCTATGGTATACAGCTTGAGCTAAGATGATTTTATGAGTAATTTAGAAAGTATTACAATTCATCAATTTAGAGGACTTCGAGATTTAGAACTAAAGGATCTCGGACGTATTAACTTGCTTGTTGGTATTAACAACTCCGGTAAAACCAGTGTTTTGGAAGCATTGGAGATTTATTGTCATCCATTAGATATTAGAGCATGGTTGAGTACCGCACTTCAAAGAGAACAAGAAAGTAGAATATCACGTACTCGTCCTATAGACGCGCTACAATGGTTATTCAAGCATAATTCTAATGATACAAATGAAGAAATTCATAAACCTACTATTTTAATTGCTAGTCAAGGTGCTTATGCAGTTAACAAATTACAAGCCAGTTATGAAAATATAGAAGAAATATTATTATCTTCAAGTCAGAAAAAAAATAATCTTGCTGAAACCAATGATGATGAAATAGATAATGATGATGTACCAGGACTGAGAAAAGGCATTGATTTAAAAATAGAAGTTTTCTTTAGAGAACATCAGTTAAATTTGTTTAGTACAGGTGATTTTGTTGAAAGTTTTCAACTATGGGAAGATGAATCATTATCTAGATTATCTAGAAAGAGAGAACCTAATCTCAATACATCTGTAGTAACGCCATCATCTCATCGATCAGAAATGGGACAATTTCGACTACTATCAGAGGCAACATTACAAAATTTTAAATCAGATGTAATTCAACTATTAAAACAAATTGATCCCAATATTTATGATATCGAAATTTTATTATCTCCAGAATCTATCAGTTCTCGATTTAATATTTATATTCAACATGAAAAACTGGGACTTGCACCAGTTAGCACTTTTGGGGATGGTATACGTCGTTTATTACATATCGCTTTGAAACTTGCCAGTGTTAAAGGTGGCATTCTTTTAATTGATGAATTAGAGTCAACAATTCACACAGAAGCTCTACAAAGTTCTTTTCAATGGCTTGTTAAATGGTGTACAGAAATGGATGTTCAATTATTTGCAACTACCCATAGTCTTGAAGCTGTTGATGCTTTACTAGAAGCTACTGAATCTGATTCAGATTTAGTGCTTTATCGTTTAGAGCCGAAGGAAGATAAAACAAGAGTAATCAGACATGACGGACATAGATTAAGACGCTTAAGAGAAGAATTAGGTCAGGAGGTACGTTGGTGAATCGGGAATATGTTTTAATTGGTGTTGAAGGTAATCATGATCAGGCTTTCATATCTAAGGTTTTGTGCAAATTATTAGGCTTTTCTGAATTTAAGGGAGATGAATTAAATCTAGATCGTTTTTGGCGAAAATTTATCCCTACTTATCCTAAAGGGGGAAATTTATATAAAAGACTTGATATGCCTACAATTTTGGACACAAAAACTTTATCAATCGCTTTATATGCAGGTGAAGGAAGTAATTTCATTACTAATTTGAGTGATAAATTATCTGATATTGATTATTCTACTCTTTTAGCTTTTGGTATCATAGCTGATGCTGACAAAAATAGACCTGAACAAGTTGCAGAAAAATATCATAATGGCTTTAAGGAATATTTTCCTAATTTTCCCACCACAGTTACCACAATTGGTAATGTCATAGAAGGTTTACCAAGATTAGGAATTTACGTATTACCAGATAATTTTCAACCAGGAGTTTTAGATACTCTGATATGTGATTGTGGAGATTTAGTTTATCCTGAATATATGCAAAGAGCAAGAGAATATATAGCTAAATTTTCTGAAGAAGAGAGAAAGAAAAAGCCTTTGCAATGGAAACCTTTTGATCAAGAAAAGGCTATTATTGCCACAGTCGTAAGTGTTCTGAAGCCTGGTAAAACTAATCAAACAAGTATTAGTGATAATGGTTGGGTTAGTGCTGAAACAGAAGCTAAAATTCCAGCAATTAATAACTTAACTAATTTTTTTAGGAACTTGTTAAATTTAAAAACTGAATAATACCCCATAATTTTACACTCTCTCCCGCGCAGGTGGCACAATTTTAAACCTATTCAAACCCTGATCAATATCTCGCAAAACCTGAAAATCATCCTCCGGTAAAGGATAACTATTACTATTAACTAAACCCCCACTGGGATATTTTTCCAAAAAAGAAAATGCTTTTCTAAATTGCTGCGGTTCGGCTTTAATTGGTGCATCAAAATGACAGGGAATTATCCATTGAAAATCCCATTGTGCTACTTTATTAGCCCAATTTATTGTTTCCTGGGGTGCGCGATTTAATATTAAACTCTGTAAAACTGGGGCTACAAATATCCGTCCATCTCCTCTTAACGCTTCATAAGACCTTTCCCAGTCTTGTCGCCATTGGAAGGGGAAAAACCCGAAATATGCTTTTCTTGTGCGTTCTGGAGCTTGCTGGGCATCTAGAAATACATCTTTCAACTTGGGTACATCTAAGACGCTGGGTTGGAAGTACAAAGCAAATAGAGTAATGCGTTGCCATCCTTTGCGGCGATTGGCTTGGGTATCAGCTACGATGTCATAAGCTTTGTCTTTTGCGTGATACAACAACGGGTAGGGGTCGAGTTGGACGATCGCAGGTGGTTCTGCTGGTACTGAAACTATGGTATCTGTAAGTAATAAGGTGCGCGATCGCTTGTGGAAAAAAGCCACCTCTGCAAACTTACCAGGTCCCAAGTTAATTGCTCCCAATATCGCATAATCAAAATCATCTGCAAAAGGCGCTTCCTGGCTATTTTTCGGCAATATTTGAGTGCGTTTACCAGGTAAACCCAACCAACTCAAAGGCAAATTTAGCGGAAAACTCCACTGTTCAGGTGCAACAAAAACCTGTGCATTAGGAAAGCATCTCGCAAATGGTCCGACAAATACTTTATGTTCTATACCTGAGATAGTTGGCAAAATAATATACTTAACTTCACCGTGTTCTGCTACCAACTCATTCACTAATCGGATACATTCTTTAGTTGGTGCGACAGGTGCATAAACTAGCAAACCGCCATTTTCTAACTTTACTACCGTCATGCGAATTGGCACAACCACATAGAACACCCCCTGCATTTGGTCAAAAGTCCAAATGGTATCCTTTATCACCGTCCTGCGGATAGTGCGACGTTTACCGTAAGGATAAAGGGGGACAACAGGCCAGAATTTCCATAAATAGTCCTGGGGGTTGACGTTTTCTACATTGATTGTACCTTCACCTTGAGTCACTTTGTGAACCTCTCCCAATACTTGATGCTCAAATTTTGATTTGCACTCTTGAATTTGGAGTTTAGCAAATTATGTAACTAATAATTTAATTTTGTCATAAATGAAGATACGATGATAATAAAGCAGATGGAGAACTGCTATGAATGTAACTACTGTCAAATGGACTATTAAAGATTATCATCAAATCATTGCCACTGGCATTTTAGCAGAGCGTAATGTTGAGTTAATTAATGGGGAAATAGTAGAAATGGCTCCCGAAGGAGAATATCATGCTTATTCTAGTGATGAAGCAGGAGAATATTTAATTTATTTACTTGGACAAAGGGCAAAAGTTCGTCAAGCTAAACCAATTACTATCCCAGAAACTAATTCAGAACCAGAACCAGATATCTCTATTGTTCAACGTTTAGGAAAAGATTATCGAGAACATCATCCTTATCCAGAAAATATATTTTGGGTAATTGAATATTCAAATTCTAGTTTAACTAAAGATTTGGAAGTTAAAACTAAAGTTTATGCAACCGCAGGTATTCCCGAATATTGGATAATTAATTTGCGGACTATGGAATTGATTGTTTTTCGAGTTCCTACTGATACTGGTTATCAAAGTAGAGCAATTTTCAAAGATGGTGAAATTCGTTCTTTGACTTTTCCTGATGTGAGTATTTCTGTTGAGAGGTTATTGGGAGTGTGATAACAATTTCAACTCATACTAAATGAGAATTTAAGTTTAAATATTCCACTAGAGTTTAACCTCTGTGTAATAAGATTTACTACTTCAGTATAAGACATATCATCTTTTGTTCCAAATGGAATATCTGTTTTCCACTTTCCATTTAAAGTTATGCTAATTTTACCAGATGGTAAAGATTTTCCTAACTTACCTTTGAAACATCCTTCATTTTGATTAAGTGAAAGTTTGGTGAAATCTGACAAATATTCTTCCAGTAATAACCAAAATGCCTTATCTACGGTTGCTTCTAGATACAAAGGATGTAGAAAGGATTTAACGTATACTGTCATGGTTCTATCTGAGTTATTATCAACATAGTTATTGTCAATTGGTATTTTTTCCAGATATTTGTTAACCTGATAACAATTTATATCAATTCCTCTTTCTGTTAATAAATTTTGAAGGTATATTTTCTTAGCTGCGAGGTTAACAAGTCGAGAAGATAAGCTATTATTATCCTCTGCTGGAGGTTTTGATTCTGTTGGTAATGTTTGCAATTTACTTAGATTTAAGTCTTCGTTAAATAATAATTTAATTACATCTCCTTTGTAGATGGTTAATCTTTTTAATGCTTGATTATCAAATTTATCAAAATGATCCACTGCTGGAGAATTTTTGTTAGGAGAATATACAGAAATTCCTAACTCATTAATTTTACAAGTATCTTTTAAGATATTAAGAGTATTTTCATTAAATACCCTAATATCTATTCCTGCTATTTGTGTAAAATCATAACCTTGAATTTTTTCTATAACTTCTTGATGAACCATAGAAACTTCTATTGCAAAACCATTAACTAAAAGTCTTCTAGTTAAAAATCTACCGTATCTTTCATACCGTTTAGTATCTGGATGGAGTGACCAATTATTTGCATAATTAAGACGCTTTTTAAAGACATTTCTCAGAAATGTAAATAGTGTTTTTTGTTTTTCAATTTTAAACTCTTCTAAATTTATACAAATATGTATTACACTAAGAGGTAAGACTGATTTTTGAATCCTTCTATCACTACTAAAAGATTGACATTTTACCACAAAATTAGGATCATCTTTCCGTGGTGGTTCGATACCCAATATAAAACTATATGGTGCAATAATAGTTAAAGTTTCTAGTAAAAGTGTTTCAGTAGGACGTAATTTTTTGTTTTTAACTATTGTTCCATTCAATTGTGGATTATATTGCTCAATACGTTGCTTTTCAATTATATCTAGTTGAGTTTCATTAACTAACTCATAATAAATAGTAAAAACCTTTTTTCTTTGTTTTTCTAATTGATAAATTCGATGGTGACTGTTTCCAGACCAACGACTGCGTAAACTTTTTGCTTGTCCTATATACCAAATAATTGATTGATCATCAATAACATAGTATATTCCTGATTTTTTGGGTAGAATTTCTCTTTTTTTTAAAGGTAGGTTAGGTAATTGAAAAATGAAGCCGTCTCTATTCATATTTATTTTAACTGGTTACAAAAATCTTCTGTGTTTATATTTTTTCGAGTATTTTTTGTGTATTTTACCTTGTCTGAAAAATATTCTGCACCATCTTTTTCTCAGACTTCGCAGCAGCATTATCTAACTCTGCCACTTCTCCATCATTCAAAAACCAACCCAAAGCGCCAATATTCTGTTGTGCTTGTTCCAAATTTTTAGCACCAGGAATGGGAATTGTACCTTTACAAATACACCAGTTAATTGCTACCTGAGACATGGTTTTATTTCGACTATTTGCTATTTCCTGCAAAGTCCCTAAAATACCTTGAATACCTGGTAATATCTGCCTAAATAAAATCCCTCTTACACCTTTAGGAAAATTACCATTTTCAGAAAACTTCCCTGTTAATAAACCCAAAGCTAAAGGACTATAGGCAATTAATTTAATTCCTAATTCATCACAAACTGATTTTAAACCTAATTCCGTCACTGGATAGGTAGATAAAAGCGAGTATTGTACCTGCAAGGTTTTAATTGGTATTCCTCTTTCCTGAAATCTTTTATGCACCCATTGCAGTCGTTTTGTCCCGTAATTAGATAATCCTACTCCCTTCACTAAACCTTGTTCATATAAATCTGCCAAACCATCTAATAAACCTACTTCTTGCCAAGGTGCATAATTAGCTGTAGACCAATGCATTTGCACTAAATCGACATTTTTACCCAAACGTTTTGCAGAAGCATTACAAGCAGATATAATCGACTTTTTTGTCCATCTCCAAGGATACGCAGCCAGCTTAGTTGCGATGCAAATATTGTCTTTATTTATCCCGTCGTATTCTTTTGCAAAACGCCCTAAAAGTAACTCACTACGTCCGTTTAATCTTCCTGTTCCGTAGGAATCACCAGTATCAAATAGGGTGACACCATTATTTACACACAGGCCAAACACCTGTTGCAATTGGTCATCCATACTTTCATTGTATCCCCAGAGGAGTTGGTTTCCCCATGCCCAAGTCCCGCAACCCATATTAGGTAGAGATAATGTTTGGTTAGTTTGCATACTAAAGACGTTTTCAAAGTTCTCTAAAAACTCATTATCAGGCCATACTGACCTAAGTTGTTAATTATGCTTTAGAAGCTTTATAGGCATGATAATAGCACAAATGTACCAGTTAGAGAATTAAGTAACTATGCCAAACTAGTTGGGGATTTTCACCACTTTTTTCCGGTAGCAGCAACCGCCAAGTTTTACCTTCTCGCTGCATTTGCAAATAAACTTCAAAGGGTTTTTGCGGTTGAGTGAGTTGTCGTTTTGGTAATTTAAAAGTTAAGTCATAAGTTCCGCGCACACGGTAAGCGGGTAAATTTTCAATGGTTAGAGACTGCTGTTGAGTAATTGATAGTCTCTTAATATTGAATTTTTGGAAGTCTAAATCGAGCTTTTGGTTAAGCTGCTGTTGGGTTTGTTCTAGCTGAATTGCGATCGCTTTTTGCACCAATTCATAAGTCGGTAGCAACGCAATACTGCTACAAGATGTTAAAAACACCAAAATACCTATCAAAATAAACCGCACCATGTTTTTTATATTACTACTCTCTACCGTTAGTATAGTGGTATATGTTTTCAGTTTTCTAGTCACTAGCTCAAAGTCGAGAATATTTGGAAGCTAGTTATTAATATATCAGACTCTGATTTTTATACCTAAACCTATTTTTTAATGAATAAATCTCAATATGTATTTTTCTGCTTTGATCACTACTTATAATTCCAATTCAACTTGGTTCATATCTAAACAAAATCTGATAAACCAGAAAATTATAACTATAGAAAGATTATTAAAATGGATATAAAGAGTTATCCTGATACAGATTTAATGGAATAGTATATATTATGAAATTACACAACTTTTTTTGGTTGTAAATCTAGGCTTGATTTATTGTATTAGCATCTGTAGTTTTTACCACTCTAATCATACTGTCTGCTGTTATACACCTAGACAACTGTAATTAATAATTACTCTTTAAGCCATCTAATTAAAACTGAATTAAATTTGAGTAATAACAAATATCATGTATAGCTTTATCTTAGAAAAGACGAGAAACAAAATCTTAAAAAAGATTGATACAATTTCCTTTGTACGACATCGATCTGAACTTGCTTATCAAGCAGAAGTAAACAAACATATTTCCAATTTACCTATTCTTTCAAAAAATGATCTAGATTTGGTTGATAAAATCCAACAAGAAGGTGTTTTCGTTACTTCATTAGCAGACTTAGAAATTCCATCTACGCTTCAATTTTTCCAAGCTGCACAAAACCTTATGCCCAAAATACAAAAACATACTTCTGATCATAATAATAACTTTGCTATTCATGCTAGTTCTCAGCAAATTATGGATTATCCAGAAATATTTTTGTGGGGACTAGAACAACGGTTATTAAATATTGTCGAAAATTTTCTTGGTTTACCAGTAGCCTATCATGGTGTATATTTTCGTAGAGATATTGCCAATCAAGTAGAGAAAGGCTCAAGACTATGGCATATAGACAAAGAAGCCAGAAACGTATTAAAAATCATAGTTTATTTAAATGATATTGATGAAGAAAAAGGTCCATTTCAATATATTCCCAAGTCCTTAACCTCAGAAATAGCTCAATCACTCAGATATAAATCTGGCTATATTCTCGATAAAGCTATGCAAGAGGTTACATCTACTACAAATTATCAATCATGTTCTGGTTCTGCTGGCACGGTAATTTTTGCTGCTACTGGTAGTATGTTTCATCGCGGTAAGATGCCTATAAGTGGAGATAGATTTAGCATCTTTTTTGATTACACTCCACGACTACAAAGGCATTCATTTTATAGTGCATCATCCTTACCCTATAAAGATTTAATTTTACTAGCAGAAAATCTTTCAGAACCACAAAAAAATGTATTTTTAGATAAAAAATAAATTTTATTTATAAAATTCGATGATTAAATTATTGGCTGAAAAATGCCCAAGCTAAAAACCTTTCAGTATAATATAACGCTAATTGATTACTAACACCATTAAAAACGGCATCAAAAGCGTGTTCAGCCCAAGGAATTTCTAGAAAAACCGCAGTGTTACCGAAGTCATGTAAACGTTCATACATTTGCCTACCAAATCGAGCTTCTACTAAATGATCTCGACTGCCATAAATTAATAAAGTTGGTGGTAAAGAACGAGTCACGTAATTTATCGGTGAAGCAATTTCATACTGTTTGGGAAATTCTTCCAAAGAACCACCAATAAATGTTCTTAAAACAGCACGAGTGTCAATAGGATCAGGTTGTGGTGGCGATTTGTATCCTTCAGTTAAATTAACAGGCCCATAATAATTTACCACAGCCCGGATAGGTGGTGCATCTGGTTGATAAGCTGCCAACATTGCCAAATGCGCTCCGGCAGAACGTCCTAATAATACCATACGTTCTAAATCTGCTTCATATTCAGCAGCGTGTTTACGAATAAAATTAAGTGCTGTATTTACATCTTCTAACTGAGACGGAAATTGATATTTTGGAGCGTGTCGATAGTCAATAGCAAATACCGTATATCCACGACTGGCAATATATTGATTAAATTCAGAATTTGCACGAGGATTACCTCTTTGCCAAGCTCCACCATAAATTACTACCAGCGCGGGATGTTTACCCACTTTTAAGGGTTGGTAAACTTCCATTTTTAAAGGCACTCCTGCTGGATTAGCAAAAATAATCCCTGTTTTATGAATAGTTTTACCTAAAGAAATACCCCGGAAAGTATTAATTAAACTAAAAGGACTAGTTTGCATTTTAGAGCTAATTTCAACAGGAATTTTTGCTAGATAATCTGCACCAAGTCCTTGTTGTATCGCTTGTGCCATCTGCATTTGAGTCGTTGTTATATTCACTAGCACCAAGGAACAAAATAACAACCCTATCAAGCTAAAAATAGAGGCTAGACGCTGTATTTGACGCTGATGAATGCAGAAAAAAGAAAGCAAAGCAGAAAGTAAATTTAACATCAAAAGCCATGGACTAACTTCTGGCGCTCCCACTCCTAGATTAAGTAAAAACATATTTGGAGCAGGAATAACAATCCAAGCACTGAGAAATAGACTAGAAAAACTCAGTAATAATACTAGCCATGATAAAGCTATTCTATTTTTAGAAGACATAGAAATTGACACACTTAACATCTTGCACCATTTTCAGCGAGCTACCTGAAGCACGGGGGACTGAATTCCCAGTCTAATAGCTCACTCAAGTTCATCAAAACGAACTGAAATATTCTCTCAGTTGTCTTGAGACGACTTTCGCTATCAAATTCTTCACAATTGATTCTGATAGCATAGCTTGACATAGTGACGTAAGTCGTGGTGGTTTTTGGCGTTGGTGTGTACGTCGTAGCCATAGAAAGGGAGAGGTTTTGAATTTTTACCCTGGAAAAACTGTAGGTTAGGTTGAGCGATGATGGTTTTGGGTTATGCCTGAATGGCAAGTTTTGCGAACACGCAGTGTCCCTCCAAGATACTTTACTCAACCTAACCTTACTGACATTATTGTAGACACCTATGCCGATTTCTTTTCCCTGAGAGAACCACGTATTTCGGCTTTTTGTTTACCAGCTACTTCCAGATAAGCTAAATCTTTCATTTTGCTCAAACAGCTAGGTGCTAAATGACCATCAGACCTTTTCTCTGTCGCTGATTTGGCAATTTTTAGATTTTCATTGTTTTGAGAGTTTGATCTACTCATGCGGGAGTTTTCTTTGAGTAGCCGATTATAAGTACGGTAAGGAATGTAATGCAAAGGATTATAACCAACAAACCGTAGCATTAAAACACAAGCCCATGAATACTTACCAGCCAGAATTGCTTCTAATACTTGATCAAACTGTTCAGGATTAATTTTCTTATCTAAGTTGTTACTACTGCCAGAAATGTCTTGATTCATAGTGAGTGTTAGTTTTATTTGAATAAAGTAAACTAGTCCAGGTTCTTCAAGTGCTATTGACAAACTGCAATACTAGTCCACCACACCAACATTGATGGGTTCACAACAGCAAGATCATTGATATTCTTCCTGTGCGTACTTGCACCCAGCAGTAATGGTTTGGTTGCTTACTAGTCTTGAGACAGTTGTTGAATTAATTACAGGAATATATTGGTAATGGATTAGTAGCGAATGTTGAAAAAATAGATAAACTTTCCAACAGGCACAACCAGAAATTTCTCAACTTAACAGCGGTTTCTGTAACTCCCAGTATAAAAAGCTATTCCTAAAATGGCTCTGTTGTTTTTGCTGCGTATAGATGCTATTGAGCCAAGTTTTAGGTTGAGCAATTTTGGCGACTAACTGAGTTTTTTTCTGGACGTTTGGGAGCAACTTCAATAAATAAACTTTCAAAGCTAATGCCCTTGGAGGTGCTGGTTCTGCTCTAGCTATAATCACTCCAAGAGTTTGAGTCTTTGAAGAAGTCTGAAATATCCCAGATGTGATTTGCTTTACCTGAGTGTGACTGACTTGTAGAATCTTTCCTGTACACACCCAAACCACAACTGTGGGCAAAAAATCTAACTTACTCCACCAAACTAAATACAGAAGGGCTGAGAGAACTTCTGTTTGAAAGGATGTTGACCTGTTGTCTGTATTTTTAATTGCTATGTCACTACTTTTAGTTAAGACTGATAAAGTTACCGCTGGTGAAAGTACAGGACTTTCTTGAATGGATGCCTGACGAGAATGCAAATTAGAGAGTTTGATCTCTAAAATACCTCGTTGGCTTGGTGTTTCGACTGCATTTGACCTGATGATTTGTTTCATGACCTGACCTGTGATTGAAAACCTGACTGTTTTTAATCAAGTCTGTGTACTGCGTTGATGTATTGACCCTGTTGTGCAGTTTTGTAGCTTACTGGCTTTAGTTGTTGATGAAGACAACTGCCATTAGTTACGTCTCGATTGTGGCTTTTGCTGATGAGTGAATAAAAGGTAGATTTTTACCTTCTTTCTGTAATTTAGCGGGCTTAGTAGATGCAGTTGTGTCCTTTAACAATTTCACAACTTTTAATTCAATAGATGACCCTTGGTTATTATTGTATAACTTACCGCTGAAAATTAGGAAGTCTTTTCAGTAAAGCCTCATAATTTTCAATTGCACTGAGAAGATAATTCATATGGGAATCCCAAGACCTACATTCGTATTTATACTATTTTTTGTCGCTAATGTCATCTGCCAATTTAGCAGGCTTATAAGTTAAATTTACTGAATATCTCCGAATGTTCATTTATGCGTTGTGCAACTTTAACTTTTGTCCCATATTTGTCAAAAAAATGAGGGGTGACACCCCTCATTTTAGATACTTCAAAACTTTAATTATGGTTACTTTTTTAGCAATTATTACGATTAACTATTTTTTGAAATCCTTACTAGTAGATACTTCTAGCTGCTTTCGTGAAAATGAAATTTGCTTTTTTCATGAAGATTAGCTGTAATAGTTTAGTCATTATATATTGTTATATGTTTTTCTTTGAAGTCTTATCTGAAAATAGTTACAACCACACCTGTATTCAATATAGTCTGGTGAAATAGGAGTAACATATTACAAGGTAACAAGTCAACTTATCTGGTTATTAAGTTGTTGATGATACCATTTTATGATATGATATATAAAGGATGATTGTCACACAAAAAATATATGAGAAAACACCCATGAGCGGGTGTGTTAACAAAAGAGTTAGCTTATTAAAGTTACATACAATAATATAATTGAAACGCTTAATCTTAAGTTAGCGCAAATAAATACTTGGGAAATATTTTTTTTAATAAAATTTATAATTTCTGGAAATATATTTAACTAAATTCAGTAAAATTACAGTTGCTATTAGATTTTTAATAAATGCGAATTTAACTTCTTAATTAGAATTAGTTCCTAATTGGTAAGTTGCTAAAACTTGGTACTTCAGTTTTAGCGAAAAATGTTGATAACTGTGAGGTTGGATCTGTGATGGTAATATGTCAATCTTGAGTTTTAAACGACAATTGATTGCCAATTAGCAATCAAAGGGTTATAATATAAGTCCTGCATCTAATGAACTGCCTTTCTGTGGGTTAAGAGTGCAACTGCTTGTGAACCTGACTTAATTAATTAAGATAATCTGTACTGCTTCTAATTGTTCTACATAGATCTAGTTTTTCATTTTTATAGATTTCCTTTAGATACTTTGTCATCGGAAGTAAGAAGTTGGTATGTCGGATTAAGAGTATTATCTTACACCTTAATTTTGACTATTTTTGTACGGAAATTTTATAATCATAGATTTTTTTGAGGGGATAGCTGCTATTCAAGATATTTCTGAACTAAAACCGTAAGAAGTGTATAATTTAGAACAGCTTTAGTGAGGTTTAAATCTTTCGACTCTTACCATTACTTAATTTTTCGATGGATTCCGGAAATAACCGGAAAATAAAGTTACATTTATTCGGTAATGGAGAAGAGTCACCGCACTCATGTTAAAAATTTAAGTGGGGCTTGCTGATAGCGTGGCGTAAGCCATAAAAGTTATCTATGAGTGCAGGGAACAGTTTCAGCCATTTGCATATCCTCAGTTTCCCAGATTCGACCAGTAAAAATGCACCTGTTTTGAGACACCATCAGCCAAAACCTGGCACTTTATTGTGATAAAAATTCCTGAAACCCTTATCAATAAACAATTTCAGCTTTATATGCCTAACGGCACGCTCCGCGAACATCAAGCTCTAAGTAAATTGCCCAAATAGCCATTGCCCGAAGATAAGTGCTGGCACGAAAAGTACCAGCAGCCGTAATTGCTTCTGGAGTACGGAATTGTAGCCCGTTTTCATAAATTTGCTGCACTACAGCCTGGGTTAAGCTCATTGCTTCATTTTTCATGCCCATCTGTATGAGAAAAGCTGCTAGTCCGAAATTGATACCTGTCCAGACTTCTAGGGGATGGGTAGCATTCGGGTTTTCTGGTGAACCATCAGGACGAACGCCGTTAGCAGCACCAAATTTACCATTACAAAACTTTACAAAACAAGCATCATAAACTGTTTGCAAAGCAGAGAGGGCGTTATCATTGGGGACAATATCCGGTAAACCTAGTAGTCTGGCGTAGAATTGCCCACATAACTGATCTGCCATGACTACATCAGAACCACTTTCACTATCTAAGCGATAATAGTTTCCATTCCAAAGCTTTTCTTGATAAATAGGCTTTGATTGGTCTAACCAAGATTGATAAATTAATTTTTGCGATAGCGCAAGCGCTGACTTGTCAGTTCGCATTTCCTCTGCGTTTTCAGCACCTCTGTGATTCGTTAAAATATCACAAATTGCGATCGCACTTTCTAAAGCTGCTAACCACAATCCACCACAATAGGCACTCACACCCTGTAACCGCCAATCATCAAAGGTTTGGTCAGGTGCGCCCGAATTTTCTGGCATCCCATCACCATCTAAATCAAAGGTTTTCAGGTAATCGAGAGTCTGCACAATTGCATCCCAACAATCTGCCAAAAACTCCACATCCTGGCTACCCGTAAAAATAAAATCTCGGTATACTTGCAAGACAAAATCACTACCTAAATCCTTCCACAAATTACAATCCTGATAGCAGGTGTAATTGGTTTTTTCCCAAACGTGTTCATTGGGTGCGCCTAAATCGTGGGGTGTTGCGCCGGCGACTTTGCGGACTGCGGTGGTTGTATCTGCACCAATTGTGTAGTAATAACCAATAACTCGCAAATTCTCATCACTGTGGGGTATTGCCCGTGCAAAGGCGCGAATTACTGATTTTTCCAATTCTGGAAATAACATCAGTAAAGCAAAAGAACCATATAACCTGACATCTAAACTTTCATACCAACGGTAATCTAAACATTCTAAGACTGCAAACTGCCCAATAGGATCGTTTTCTGAAGCTGCACTCCAGAGAGTTCCGCCGCTGGTGAGGTCATAAAGTTCGTTAAATAGCGCCATTTTGAACCATTCTGGCAAGTCTTCCCGGTCAAGAATGGGATTTTGCCAAGTTTCGATGTGCGATCGCCAAGTTTGATATTTTTGTAATGCTGTAGTTGCTATTTTCCCAGCATTTGCCCCATTACGTCCAAAAAAGTCTGTATATCTGCGGTAATAGTTAATTCCGGTGGCAAATTCTGTAATTGGAAAATCCCAAGCCAGAGTAAAAGGAATTTCCAAACTTTCTCCTGGTTGGAGAGTAAAACGGACAGCAATTGCTGCGCCTATGCGTGTATTTTCATTGGCGGGAGTTGCGTCTTCAATATTAGGTAAAGTTCCATCTACTGCAAAGCTTTGCCATATATCCTCACCTGTACCTACTGCATCCCAACGGGTATGATAAAATATTTCCACCTGGGGAAGTTTGGACGTAGCAATACACCAGCTACCATCACCTTCCTGTACAGATTCACCACCAGCTACCCTACCTAAAAAACAACTAAAATATTTTGTATTTTCTACTACGCGGTTGTAATTACCTTGACTTGCACCTAAGCGTGGTTGATATTCATAAACAGGACTACCATCATCTCTTATCTGTACTTCAGGAGATTTCAAAGCATTAGTAAACCAACCCACCATATTTTCCCAACTCAGCATAATGCTAAGAGTAATAGGTGCATTTGTAGGGTTGTGCGCTTTCCATACAAATATTGCTACAGGGTAACTAGTTTCTTGATAATTATTTGCCCAAATTGGGGAAAATTGCTCACAGGTTAGCTGTGTTTGGAATATATTTTCATAAACAAACCAACTACGAGGATACAAAGCATGATATTTTCCAGTTTCCTCTGTAGTGCTAGATGCTGGATACCATTGCCATGTTTGTAAAGTCCCATCTTCCGGGGGTTGGGTTGATAAAGCGTAAGCTTTAGTACTTGTAACCGTTGATTCAAATACACTAAATTGACAAGCGGGGAAGGTGTTAAATATATGTTCGCCACCATCAATGTGCCAAAAGTTAAAATCTCCCCGCGAGGAACGACCAATACAACCTGCACCAAAACCACCAAGAGGCATTCCGTGCCAAGGGCCATCATCAATATTACTAGGGTAACGGACTGTATAGGGATTATCCCAGCCTAAACCAATAGGACGATTCCAAGTGCAGGATGGTATTTGCGAGGTGGGGTGGGTTGTCATGAGGCAGGGGGCAGAAGGCAGGGGGCAGGGGGCAGGGGGCAGGGGGCAGGGGGCAGGGGGCAGG